>CAMPYJ010000017.1 GCA_946998205.1 uncultured Prevotella sp.
CTATTGTGTCTCAACGAATTGGAATGAGGATTTCTATGTTTAGCGGACAGTAATATTTCTAAACTCAAAGACAGTAATATTTTAGGCGCTGCCCAATTATAAAATTTATTCATTTATTCATTCTTACAAATAATGAAAAAGTCACTTTTCTTGTCATTGCTACTGACATTCCTAACCACTTTTAACGCATGGAGTCAGCAGTCGTTCCGTTTCCATGATGGAAAGTTTAGGATAGCTCAATTTACGGACATTCACTGGGATGCGAAATCTGCTAATTGCAAGCAAACTTCAGCAATCATTCAGAAGGTCATACAAACTGAAAAGCCCGACATCGCCATTCTTACAGGCGATATTGTAACCGAACAACCTGCCGCAGAAGGTTGGAAATCAATCATCCAAATCTTTGAAAATTCTCATCTGCCCTTTGTAGTTGTAATGGGAAATCATGATGCCGAGGTGATGAGTAAAAAAGAAATATACCAACAGCTTACAGCTTCTCCCTATTACGCAGGATGTATCGGGGCAACCAACATCACGGGGTATGGCAACTGTTCTATTCCTATTTATTCTTCAAATAAGAGCAGCGACCAACCAGCAGCCTTGATTTATTGCATTGACTCCAACGATTACCAGCCTATCAAAGAGTATGGTGCATACGATTGGATACACTTTGACCAGATACAATGGTATCGGACAGAAAGTAAGAAATATACCCAAGCCAACAGTAATAAGCCACTCCCAGCACTTGCTTTCTTTCATATACCACTGGTAGAGTTCAAGCATGTAGTGGCTCGCAACGACTACTTGGGGAGCTATGGCGATGGTGAGGTCTGTTCATCCAATATCAATTCGGGCATGTTTGCTTCTTTCATTGACATGAAAGATGTAATGGGCGTGTTTTGTGGACACGACCACGACAACGATTTCATCGGCATGGAATACGATATTGCCTTAGGTTATGGTCGTGTGAGTGGTCTTGATGCGTATGGAAAAGTAGACCGTGGCGGTAGAATCATTGAGCTATACGAAGGTCAGCGCAAATTTGACACATGGGTACGGACAGCCAACAAGAAAGAGGACACTTTCTACTATCCGTCTGCACTCACTTCGAAAGATGAACGAATCATGAACTATCTGCCTGCGAAACCTGTGAAGCCATCCAAGCAGGGGGTAGCATACACCTATTTTGAAGGTAAGATTAAGCACACCAAAGACATTCACACGTTGAAAAAGGTAGAGAGTGGAACAATGAAAAACTTCTCTATCAGCAACGCAAAGCAAAATGACCATTTTGCTTATATCTTCCGAGCATTCATCCAAATAAAAGAACGTGGCGTATATCGTTTCTACACCTATTCAGACGACGGCAGCAAATTATTGATCGATAACCAATTGGTTGTTGACAATGATGGCGGACACAGTGCACGAAGAGCTGAAGGGAAAGTGGCTCTCGAGCCAGGCTTTCATGAAATTGAGGTTCGATACTTTGAAGATTATATGGGACAGGAATTGGAAGTAGGCTATGCCAGTCGCAATATCACGGAGCGTCCATTACCCGACAACATCCTTTTCTTGCCACAACCGTAAAGCAAACCATATCCCTCAAGAAAAATGCGTATGAACAAAAACCCCAACGTTTGGGTTTGTTCATACGCATTACACTTTTGTAAGGTCACAGGCAAACAAGCCTATTTTGCAATCTTCTTTGCCGAATTGCCCTTCTGTATATACACGCCATGCACAGGTGCTTTTTCCAAACGCCTGCCATGCAAATCATAAAAAACAGGTTGCCCCACACTATCTGTTTCCACCTTTTCAATGTCAGTTAAGTCATTCTCAACCTGCAAAATAGCATCCACTATCACACCTCCATTGGTCAGTATGCCATTGTACCCCGTACAAGTGCCGTCAGCTGCCTTGCGTCCACCAGCATCTACACTGTTCCAGTCAATCTTGAACCGCATGCGATAGTCGCCCGTCTTCTTTGGAGCCGTAAACGATGGTGGATTGAGAATGTTACGCGCATTGCCACTAATGTTCTCTCCTAAGGAATTTACTCCCGACCCATCTTGGAACGCATTGCCCGAGTAAAAGCTAAAAGCACGTAACTCGCTGCCTTGCTGATTGGTATTTCCCTCAACGAAGGAGAACTGCTTGTCGTGGTCTTCGTCAACATACACATAGCCATGCATCCAAGCACCAGCATAATCAAATTTTACCGTCAGTGTCGCTCCAGTATTGCAAACAAAACGCTTGGCGTCGTCGGCAGTAAGGTCTACATAAGGCATCCTGCTGCCAATCGTCACCGTTTGCGGCGTGTTGTTGTCCGCTGTGAGTGAGATTGCATTCAAATGCCTTTGTGTATTTACTGGCTGTGTCTGCTTGTCAAAGTTCACGGCATATGGTTGCTGCTCACCTATCGTCGCCTTCACTACTTCTATCTCGATTTCTGTCTCCACGCCCGAGCCGTCCAATGCCATCGCTTTTATCATTACTTTTCCTGGCTTCAGTCCTTTTACACAACCGTTGTACACGGTTGCCGTCTCTGTGTCGCTCGATGTCCACGCACAGACGGGATAAGTAACATCGGTGGGCAACACATCGGTTCGCAGCACAAAGGTCTTGCCAACTTCTACCTGTCTATTGTCACGCTCAGAGACAAGGGCGATGGATGTCACATTTACGGCAGACACCGAAGCATCCAAGCCCTCGAAACTATACACGCTGCTGCCTGGTAATTTTACGATAAGTGAGCGGTCTATGTCAATGGATACACCCTCCTGCAACCCATTCAAAGCAGCTTGTTCGCCAAACGATTTGCGCAATACGACACTTCCATTCACGTTGGCAGGAATGTTAAGAGCCTCACGAAGTGTAAACTGGTATGTTTGTTCGTCATTTCCACCATTGCGAAGCGTCAGCACCGACTTAGTTCCATTCCATGCAGCCCAACCATAAACCGCTGTCTTGACACCATTCCAAGGATTGCCACCAACCCAATGTATATCGGGAAGGACATCGGCATTGCGTTTCTGCCATTGTATGCACTCAGCCAAGTCGCTCCACAATTTGCCGTCAGCGATGTTGTTCATCAAGGCATAGTCGTTGTACAGTTCCACCATACCCGAACCACAAGCAAAGGCGCAACGCAACTCACGCCTGCATGCCTCATAGTCCATATTCTTGCTCACCTGTCCAAAGCTGGTAAGGATGAACCCGTGAGTCATCAAAGTATTGATGGGACACAGCGGTGAACTCGCCACATAGTTTTGGTAAACCAGTCTGTCGCGATAAGTAATCCAGTTTTCTCGATCAATGGCGTTGTTGCCAATGGTTCCATAATCGCCCTCCTGTCGCCAAGTAGCATCCGTAAAATGATACCAAAATGGACTGGCCCAGGTTCCTACCGTAGTGTTGAAAAAGATATCGCGCTTGAGGTTTTCACGCACATAACGCTCCAAGCGGATGATACCTTCAGCATTTTCATTGCCCACATCGCCCTTGTCTGGACCTGTTGCCGAGAACTGTGCGGAGATGCCATCAAACTTGAAAAAGTTGAAGTTTCCGTTGTTTTGAGTAAGATTGGTAGCCGCATCCAAGAACACTTTGTAGTAGGCAGGGTTTGAAAGCACCATGCCACCCTTGCTTTTCCAATAGTTTCTGCGATATTCTCCGCTTTGCCCATATCCGCCAACAGGTCCTAACCATGCTCCAACACCAGCACCCATCGTAGCTGCTTTGGCTGCAATGTCACGCATTTCGTTAGGAAAGCCTGCATGAAACGTCCACGTTCCGTAGTTATCCCATCCATCATCAATCACAAAACTGTTGGGGGCTACACCATAACGGTCGTAGAGTTTTTCTTTCCATTGATTAAGTATGTTCAGCACCTGGCTGGCTTTCATGTTGCCTGTGGGGTCCAAAGCGTTGTTACGATCAATGTTCAGTTCGTACCATGAGATGTAAACTGGGTTGCAACGCCATGGTACTGCGCGCTCACGTTCGGAGTAAGCAAGGAACGAACGGCGTTTCTGTGTTTTTTTTATGTCGTTGTTGTCTTGTTGCCCATCTTGCGCAACCAATCCCACAACACTTGATATTTTCCACGTTTCTCCATTTTTCAAGGTAGTGTTTCTACTCCAAAGTCCCTGTATTGGCACCAAGTCTTGTTGCGCTACGATGTTTTCCTTGGGCGAGAAAATGGCTACTGTCAGTTTGCTGGTTGCCGTTATCGTCTCGGTCTTCGTCTCCGCAAAGACACGCAAGTCGAATGTTCCATCGTAAGGAGCAATGAAAGAAAACCCATTATCTTTCTCGGTAGAACCCGTATAGCCCTTGTGATAATCGCTGGCAGCAACGTCACCGTGAGCATCCAGCAAGTCGGCTCCACCTAAGTTCAGTCGGTGAGATCCACCTGTATAGCTGACCGTTACCGACACCTTTTGATTCTTCTTCAATACAATGTCGTGCATGGTATAGGCACAAACCTGCGGATAAGCTGCACCAGTAGCTTCAATTACTCGCATAGGCAGACGAGCCTCATCTACCTGCAACCATGATGCCACCTGCAAGTTCTCCTCTTTGTTGCTCACCAACTCGTACGCATGGTCGCTTCCTACCGCATTACCCATGGTATTGTATCCTACGGGATTCTCCAATCCTGCAAACAACTGATTGCTCAAAATCACGGCACCTCGGGTGTTTCCCACCACTTGTGGCACACTACCAGCGGCTTTTGTATCTACCATATATGAAAGAGGTGTCACGCTGTGCATATCTACATCGCCCAGACCTGTCATCTCCATTTCGCTTCGTAGGTAGTGACTACCGTCCCTTAGTACGGCTTTCCATCCCGTTTGCAGGGTGGCATCGCCAACCTGGTATTCATACTTTGCCACTAATGCCTTACCAGGATAATGTTGCGCACCACCCACCGCTTGTGGGTTGGCAGGCAAGTTTACAAGTTCAACGCTCCTTAATTTCATGGCTGAGGCAGGAACACGCATACCATTACCAAAAGTTACCACAAAGAGTTCGGTGCCCGGTTGCAGGCTCATGGCTTTGCATCCGGCAAAATACAGTTGTCCGTCTACTTTCATGAACGAGGCAGCCAACACATTGTTACTCAAGGTGTACACCCCTTTCTTCTTAGTTGCGACAGCCACTCCAACGTTGTTTTGCTGTGCAGGATACACCACGGCATTGGCATAAGTGGCAACGGCAGGCTGCATGGGAGTATTGGCATAAGCTACCGTTATGCGATGTGATGCGTCGTTGATGGATATAACGGCAAACTTACCCGTTTGACGTGGTGCGACAATATCGGATTGCTGCAGTGGTTGCAGGGTAGTATAAACATCCCCAGAGGCATAGCGCTCACCCCTGATTTGTATCTTTTCCGCTCCAGTTACCTTGACAGCATAGCTATGGCGTACCATTTCTTTGATGTTCCACTTACTTCCGTTGTCCCGATTTCCACCATCTGTCCAAAGTCCTACAGACACCTTGCCGTCCAAAGGGTTGCTTGCACCTATGCCCTGAAACCAGTTGAAGTATAATGCCGCCTTGTCTCCTTGTGCCGTGACAGGTGAGAATTCGTAGCTATCGTTACTTATGGGCGAAGTAACAAAATAGCAGTGTTCGTTTTTCTGCTCGCTGAGCGTGACGAACGCTGTACCTGTTCCATACGATGCGCCAACTTTATAAGTGAGCCATTTCTTGGCGCCGTAGCTGTAAATATAGTAGCTTCCAGTCTTTCCATCAACCGCATAGAAGGCAAACAAACCGCAGTTCGCATTGGTATGTGTAGGAGCGGTTAGCATATTCATGCCATAGCCGTTTCCATTGGTAATGGTGTAAAGATGTTCGGGACACCCGTCGGCAGGCAAGGTGGTCGACGGCTGCAACACTTCGGCAGTGCCATGCAACGCAAAGAGGTTCACCATCAAGGTAAATATTAACAATGTTTTCTGAATCATAGAAATGAAAATGTTTAGGTTTACAACGTTTTTCTCGTCACTTGTTTTGATTAATAGATTAACATTAAGGGCGGCTCTATGAATTACCACCATATTTTTTTATGTCAGTCTTTTTACGTTTTGTCATCTTGTGGACGCTTTTTATATAAAACAGGCTGCTCCTCAACAATTCAAACAAGTTTGATTGTATTCGGCTTGCTCCGTTTTTGGGTTGAACTTGCTTGTCCGTTCAGCCGTATAACTCGCTATACTCCTTCACTCACAAACAAATTGACCTCAAAAAATAGTCTCACAACCTGTCAAAGCTGATTTATTGAACCGCCCTTAAACGTTTGGTTAATTATTTGCTTTCACAGAAAATTACGCCTCTCGTCCGTGCAGCTCATCTCTTGACAGCAAAAAACTATACACTGTGGTGATATGGCTCCGCACCTTCCAACGGCGTACTTGACGGTTCAAGATTTCTGTAATGCAAAAATAACAATTAAAAAGACATAACCACACTCTTTTTTGTATTTTTTTGTCAACGAATGTTCAATCGCATTTTTCTCTACGCTGAAACAAAAACAGTGATTCGGATTATCAATTTGATATTTGTCAGGAAGCCTTTCAACATCAAGCATAATCATTATGAAAAACAACCAGAACAAGTTCGTCCATATCTCGCATATGGGCGGTTCTATAAATTAGCTTTGACAGATTGTGAGACTATTTTTGAGGTCAATTTGTTTGTGAGTGAAGGAGTATAGCGAGCTATACGACTGAACGAACAAGCAAATTGAACCAAAAAGAGTCCACAAGATGACAAAACGTAAAAAGACTGACATAAAAAAACTTTACGGTGGTAATTTATAGAACCGCCCATATATACAACCACCCTCTCGCCTGGCTACAAATACGCAAAAAAAAATGCAAGTGCTTAACAATCAGCCACTGTTAACATTATTGCGCTTCACACATCCCATCATACCAACGTTTTAACCGACCATCAGATTCTTACCTTTTCAAACCCATTAAGATTGGGCTTCAAACTCATTGAGATTGCCCTCCAAACTCATGTTGATTGGAGGGGAAAGGCATTGAGTTTGCTTCTTACCCGCCATGAGTCAACGTACCAATCTGATTATCAATGTTGTACACCATTAACACCCCATTAATGAAATCATGCCAACTCTTCTTTTCGCTTTTTAATCAACAACCAGGCGTAAACCAGCACCACGGCATAGCCCATCCATGGAATGACAAACGGAACGACCATATTGACGGTGTCAGCCACATAGCCCATCAGCAAGAATCCGCAGCCGCCGATGGGGGTCATCATCAACAACGACGAGGCACTCTTGGTGAGATTTCCCAATCCCGTCAACGCCAACGCAAAGATGGTGGGGAACATGATGGCCTCGAAAAGATAGACGCACGCCAAGGCTGCCAGGGAGATGACGCCGAGGTTCAACAGCACAACGCTGATACACAACACGCTGCCAGCGGCACAATAGAGCAACAGGCGCTCGGCCATGATGCGACGCATGACCCAACTGCCCAAGAAGCGGCCCACCATGAAGAACGCCAGCGCCCCCGTGAGCGCGACAGAAGCCTGATTGTCGGTCATCCATCCCTGACCCGTCACGAAGTTGATGAAGTAACTGTTGATGGAGATTTCGGCCACTTCGTAGGCCAGCAGGGCTGACAGACCGAAGACAAACAGCTTGTGCCGCCACAGCTTTGAATAATTGTTGCCCCGCGCCCGATTCTCAACCGTCTGCCGGTGTTGTATTTCCGGCAGGTTCACGCGTGTGAAGCCCAAGGCGATGAACAAGACCAAGGTGCCGAGAATGGTGTAGGGAACCACCACGTTGCCACCCGCTTCGGAACCGTTGAACAAGAACTGACCAACCACCAAGGTGGCGAACAGGCTTCCCAATCCGTTAAAACTCTGCGACAGATTGAGCCTGCTGGTCGCCGTTTGCGCCGGACCAAGCTCCGTAACATAAGGATTGGCTGCCGTCTCCAGGAATACAAGGCCGCATCCGATGACAAACAGGGCACCCAGATAGACGTGAAACCCGCCTACCCGCGCCCCGGGAATGAACAGCAACGCGCCAATGCCAAACAGCGACAGCCCGAAGACAACGCCACGCCTATAACCCCTGCGGTTGATGAAGACACCGGCAGGAATGGCCATGAGGAAGTAACCCAGATAGGTGGTTACCTGTATCCAGGCCGACTGCGTGATGGATATGTCAAGAACATTCTGGAAATGCTTGTTGAGCACATCCAAGATGGCACGGGCAAATCCCCAGAGAAAAAACAAGGAGGTGATGAGGACAAAGGGCATGGCGTAACGCTTGTCGGTTAGCTTGCGGTCGTTTGGTTTCATGTCGTTTTGTACTTAAAAGTGTATGTCCGGATGTCTGCCCCGCACCCATTCCGCATGACGCAGTGACGGAATGACAGACACCGGCTGGCGGCAAAGATAATGATTTTCAGACAAAGTCACCTCGTTTTCGAGAAAGAATCAGCACCATGAGGGCGCCAAGGAGAAAAAGACAAAAAGCCGTCACGCCATGCAAGGCTCCATGCGGCTTCCGAGACCCGCTAACATAATAATAGGTATGGACATAGAGAAGTGGGCGAGAAAAATGCCTACTTTTGGGTATGCCATATTTTTCACCAACAGAAAAAGTTGCCATAACTTTGCATCCTGAAATAAGTATTAGTTAAAATTCACACATCAAGTTAGTAAAAATGTCAAGAAACATCCAACGTACGCAAAAGAGCGGACAGATGCGGTACACCCTCCTGAAGGGCTGCTTGGCTCTGCTGCCACTGCTAAGTTTGGCCGCAGTGCCTGTGCTTGCACGCAGCAATGCGGAGAAGATGGCCGACGTGTCCGAGAATGGGGGCCTGACGCTCAGGATAACAGACGCGCTGACGGGCGAGCCCATACCAGGTGCCGTGGTGAAAACCAGTGACGCCAAGATATATGTGACCGACGCCTCGGGCAACTGCGTCATGACGGTAAAAGACCAGACCAAGAAAATCAAGATTACCGTGACATCGGTGGGATATAAGAATTATACCGCCACACTATCGCCAAGCGCTGGTGTCGTCTCGGTAAAACTTTCGGAAGACGCGCAGATACTGAAAGGCGTGACTGTGACATCGAAAAGAAGACACACTGACATCTTACAGCAAGCCAAGACATTAGACCAAAATGTTCTTGAGGCGGGCGGAGCCACTTCGTTGGCGAAAATGCTGGAGACCATTCCCGGAGTAAGCTCCATCAGCGCCGGCAGCACGGTGGCCAAGCCTGTAATTCAAGGCATGCACAGCAGTCGCATCCTATTGATGAACAACGGTGTGAAATTAGAGAGCCAGAGCTGGGGTAACGACCACGCACCGGAGATCGACTACACGGGTGCCAGCATGGTAGAGGTTGTGAAGGGTGCCGAATGTATCCGTTACGGTTTTGGCGCCATGGGTGGTGTGGTATTGCTTAACGACGCTCCATTGCCCTATGGGCACAAGAAGCCTATCGTCAAGGGTGTTACCAACATCGGCTATGACACCAATGCCCGAGGAATAAGCGGTTCGGGAAGCATTGAGGCAGGTTGGAAGAATTTCGGTATGCGCCTGCACGGCAACTATACCCGTGGTGGTGATTACCATACACCCGAATACATCATGAACAACACGGGGTACAACAACATCAGCATGTCGGCTATGGGTGGTTTTGAGAACAAGCGCATCACGGCAACCGTGCTTACAAGCTTGTTCTACCAACGCTCCGGCATCTATTTTGGCAGCCAAATATCCGACTTGGCACAACTGCAAGAACGATTCCGCATTGGTCGTCCAACAGAGTCGTCATTGCAACCATTCAGTTATGAAATTGGTATACCCTTCCAGCAATCACAACACTTCACGCTGAAGAGCGAGGTGAAATATCGCATCAACCCAAAGCAATCGCTGGATTTGACCTTGTCGTTTCAAGAAAACTTGCGGCAGGAGTATGAGAACCGTATGAAAAAGGAGTGGAGCGTCATCCCGATGCAAGACCTTATATTGAAAACATACAAGGGCGACTTGTCATATCGTGCTTCATGGAAGCCTTACAAAATGTCTACCTTCGCAGGCGTGGCAAACACATACCAAATAAACTACAACTTCCCAGGCACCAAGAATCCTGCCTTTGTACCAAACTTTGCGGCTCTCACCATGGGTGGTTTCCTGCTGCAAAAGGCTACTTTCTTCGAGAAATTGCAATGCGAATTGGGCTTGCGTTACGACTTCAGAGTAATGAGCGTGAGCGGTTACACCACGCTGAACAAATACGACTATTACGACGACTTCAAGGTTTACAGCAATTTCACCTCGAGCTTTGCCACTCACTATCAGTTTAACGACAACTGGGACATGCGTGCGAACATCGGGTGGTCGTGGCGTCCACCAGACATCAACGAGCTTTATGCCATCGGACTTCAAGAAGGTTCTTACTGGGTGGTGGGCAATAGAAACCTGAAGAGTGAGCGTGGCTGGAAGTCCATCCTGGGCGCAAGGTACCGCAACACATGGGTATCCATAGAGCCAAGCATGTTCTACCAACACATCAACAGTTATATATACGACCATATCGGCTATGGCGTCGACCGCTTTCACAACAGCCCAAGCGGAAAATACGCCAAGTTCATGTACGACCAAGACGACGTCAGGCTGTGTGGTGGCGACATAGAAGCCACAGTAACCCCCATCAAAGGGCTCAGTGTCGTGGCAAAGGGTGAATGGATATTTGCGCGCAACATCACGCGTGACGACTGGTTGCCTTTCATGCCATCGGACAAATATGGGCTGTCGGCGACCTACGAGCGCGTGTTCGGCGCGGAGAAAAAGATAAAGGCAGCGTTCTCCCTATCCGGCAACTATGTCACGAAGCAAAACCGTTTCGACCCCAACAAGGATTTGGTTTCCGTATCGCCCGACCCCTACTTCTTGCTTGGCGCCACGGCGGATGTCGCCTACAAGCTACCCGGCAACAGGGAAATAAAGGTGATGTTGGTAGGCGACAACATCCTCAACACATTATATAAGGAATACACAGACCGCTTTAGATATTACGCGCACGAACGTGGCATGAACTACTCTTTGCGCACAATCATTAAATTTTAAGAAAATGAAGTTACAGCATAAGACATATAAAATGATACGTTCAACAGTTTTGGCGTTAGGATGTAGCTGCATGCTTGCCGCTTGTTCTACCAATGATGTTGATGATTTCCTGAAAACGATAGTAAAGGCCCCGCCCGCTTCCATCGAATACAACGGCAAGGGCCACTCGCAGATATACGCAGTGAGCGCCGTACTCAGAATGGGGTTCAAGGGTGGCAACATAAAGGTTGGAAACTTTGGTGCCGACAACAGTATAGACAACACCTACGAACAAGACTCGTACGACATGATAAGCGTGAACACGGATAAACCGACAGACTATCCGCTCATGCAACAAATTGAGATAAGCAAGGGCGACAATGGACAAATGCAAATTACCAGTCAGCGCGACCACTTTGACGTAGTTGCGTCAGATGACGTTTATTACGGACTTGAGCTTACGTATTATGGAGCCAACCACCAACAAATAAATGGTGAGTTCATACAGTTCTATTACAAGAAAAACGGAAACCCAGACCTCGACAACTCCACCCTGGTGCAGCACCAACACTTCTTCACCATTGGCAACGAGGTGTTGCAACACAGATACACCATAGACGGAAAAACCATAGCCGAGAACAGCAAGCAGGGCTTTTATCCACACACGCTGGACAAGAAACCGACATACTACCCGGAGCTTACCTTTGAGATGGAGGGCGACAAGCTAAAGCCATGTGATATCACCACGACCAACGCACTGCTTGCACCAGAGAGTGGGAACAAGTCAGAAGCCATGCCTTACGACAGCACATTGGTAGACAAAGCTATAAACATATTCCCTACATTGAAAAAGAATCAAGCCACATGGACAGAAAATGGCTATAAATTCTTTCAAACGCTCACCATGCCGCATGCGGCAGAACTTGCCAACGAGTTGTTTACATATAAATACCGAGACACCGACCCATTTGAAAAACAATTGGGATACGAATACCAAGAGGGCAGCGGTGACGGTGGCGTTGTAACAGATGGTACAAACGCACTGAGACAAAGACAAGGCGATTTCGTGGAATTGCTGCATCAATGCCGGGAAATAGGTAAAGGTCCAAACAATTTGGATAGAATGGGATTCAAGGGTGTGTTGCAGTTTAAACAAGCCAACACCGAATTTGCGATGCAAATAAGCCTGTGCAACATCGTTTCGCAAATGGATAAATCAAGGAATGTCATTTGGCCCAAATATGGAAATGATAATCCAGATGCCGACTCAAAGACTTGTTCAGAAATTCCCACACTCGGATTTGGAGAAGGTAGAGGACTTTACAATTTTAATGAGATAAAATCAGAATGGAGTAATCACGACATTGACATTCCACTTACATTCCGCGTCATCGCAGGCAAGAAAGATGGAAAAGAGAAGTTCGTGGAAGATTTCAAAAAGTTCTATCCTAACATGGAAACGAATGAAATCAAGAATTATTTCTTCAATCCTCAATATTTGCTGTCAAGAAATCGCAAGAATATATTCGTCATGTAGACTTCAGCTAAATGGAAGGCATTTGCGCATCACCATTTCTCAGATGGCCGACACGTTCTCCTAAATAAGGAAAAGTTACATACACGGTTAAGAGGAGTGAGGGTATTTAACACAGTGCCTGTTATACTGGACTATCTAATCAAGACATTTACATAAAATAATAAAATGAAAAAATATAGTTTCTTTTTCGTTCTTATATTGATGCTGTGTACATCATGCGATGACTTCATCTTTGGTAACATGAACATCAATTACAACGAAAACCCGCTTGAGCACAAGGAGGTGCCACACAGCGGTGCGGATGCCATGGTTGACAGCTTGCAGAAAAAAGCTCCCTTTAGTGGCTCCATGAACAATCCCGACCAAGACGGTGCGTTCAACAACTGGGCACGCTGTGTAGTAATGTTTAAGGAGGGTCACTCGCATGGCGATGAGAAGTTTCACGGTAACTACGTTTACCCAGCAGCTCCTTGGAGACAAGAGGAATTTGTCGTAGTAGAAAACAACACGCAGAAGTTTCCTACCGTAAAGGTGGAGTGGGAAAAGAGTATTCAAACCGTTTTTGAGAAGAAGTTGGGCAAGCCCACTCCCAAGCACCCTTACATTCGCCTTATAGGTGGTGACAAGAACCTTTGGGGTATATGCTTGTACTTCTTGGATAAAAACGGGAAGCTGCTTAACGACGAGATATACAAGCACTCCGATGAGTATCAGATATTCTTTACCATCAGCGACAAGGACGACAAGGGCAACGACTACAAAATTGAAGATTGTAGAGGTATATGGGAATCTGGCAAGAATGGAAAGGATGGTAAAGTAAGCGAACAGCCTGTCGTGTCGCCTTATTTTGAAGAAATGGATAAGAAAGACAGCTTAGGACATGACATCTTCACTCGCAGGCAAAACGTTACCAAGAATTTATTTGAATATGCCTACCGCGACACATGGTATCAAAATGCCATGGCTGACGGCATGCGCGAGTTTTACAACATCAGGTTGCTGCCACCCCTCGACGCTACCGATGCTAATTCATGCGCAACATACGATAAAGACTGCGTGGGCTTGAAAGGTCACATCAACTTTTACTATGAGGCTAACGAGCCTTCGTCTAACTTTAGACCAGAAATAGACGCACGATATGAAACTGGAGTAAAAGCAAATGACACATGGCCTTTTAAGGTGAAAGGGTTTACAAGCGATCACGACCAGTATTCTCGTACTTCATATATATTGCCCTATTTCTATCTTTCCGTAAGAGTCATGAAATGTCAAAAGGGAAAGAAGGCTTACATTCCCAAGGCCACCATTGCCAACAAAGAGTTAGACTATGCTGGATATTGGGACTGGATGAAGAGCGAAAAGGCCTGCGCACCTTTCTACAATCCTTTCTGGCAGTCGAAGACAACGCACCTTGAGGTTCCTGAATGGAAAGAGCTCATACGCTTCAACATACCTATCAAGGTGTATTGCAACAGGTTCGATTCCGACCCGACTAACGTTTCTCCCACGGAGCCATATTATTTCTACTTGGGCAGAGAAATTGGATTAACGGGAAAACAGGCTTACGAGGCAAGCCAAAACGTGAGGACACACGGCTTTGGCGCTTTCGGCAACTGGTTCCTCTAACATAAAGATTACATGCGACAAAAATACCACAACATATAAACAACACAAGGATATGAAAAAAATAAATTACGCCATGACGTTAGCTCTCATGGCATTATCAACCCTGTTCACCGCATGTCAGAGAAACGGAGACATGCCAGACAGAACTAATGCGAATTCAACAATAGACCACCTCATCTTCAAAGAGGTGTTCTATATCGGCTACTGCACATACAGGGACTTGTCTTCCATGGGCTACCCAAGCCAATACAGCAGATACGACGACGCCAACTATCTGGTGATATACAATCCTACCAACAAACCAATATCGCTCGCCAACATGGCACTCGCATACCATGTCGTTGACCCGAGTATTCAATATTCGTTCCAAAAAGACGGAAATGGAGATTTTACCAAACGGTATTATGGCATTGGAGGAATGTCGTACTTCCCCAACGACCCTGTGACAAAAAAGCCACATGTCATACAGCCCGGTGACAGTGTCATCGTCGTGAAGTACGCGTGCGACCACAAGAAGAAATTCCTTGCAGAGAATGAGACCACAGAAGAGCAGGCAAAGAAAGATTACTATGGCTGGGAGGCTCTGCCCGACTACAGCAAACTTCCAAAGGACAAAACCTTTGAATTGTGCAACCAACATTCACCGAAGAACGGTATGTACGACCCTGACGACATATATGACAACAAGGACATTCCAAACATGCGTGACCTTGTTTTATGGGACGAACGTCCATTCGAAGGACCAAACCAGAGTATACGCATCGCTTTGGTGAAACTGCCTGACGGCGACGCATCCAAACCTCATGAAAAAGACAAAAACGGATTTTATCCTGACGAATCGCCACGCTCACGCTACAACTGGTATCACCTGTATGAATTGTATGGGACCGAGCAGGACGAAATTAATGACGAGACAGACCCCTTGAAGAAAAGAGAGCTGGAACAGAAGAGAAAATACCCAACGGCCTACTACGAAGAGATATATAACACAACAGGTATGGGTGGTGTCACCGCCATCGAGCTGAATTACAATTGGGTTGTCGACTTCCTTACCATCTGCCCTTCGACAGAGAAGAAAATGGACTTGCTTACGGGCCCAAGCTCTGTTACGGTATATGATGCGACGGGACACGCCGTCATGGAAGGAAAAGAAGAAAAGAAAGAAAAGGTATGGTGGTACGACAGAGGAACGGCAAGCGTCGCCCAGAGCATATTCGCCAGCAGTAGTTTCTCCAATCCTAAATTCGACCCCGCACTGTTACAAGGCGCACTGATTCGTCGTACCAACGGAAAGGGATTTGTAGCTGAAATGAGTTCCGCACTGAACTACACGAAAGGTGTGCCGTCACTGTGCAGACGCGACAGCAAGGGAAAACCGTTAGACATGACCGCATACTGGAAAGTAAACTCCATCAACGCGCGTTCAAAGAAGAAATGATGGCACGCTGAGACGCGAAACCTCTCACGCACATTTACGCTACAAGGTGCAAGCCAACGATTGTCAGCATCGAATGCTTGCCATGCGGCACGCATACGACTTGCACCTTGTACTTGATGCCCTGGTGCGACAACACGCTACCCCTGACGTGCCTGAAGCCTCCTTCTATATAGTAGTCTGGGTAGAAACATTCAAGGATGACGAAATAATAATCCATATAAACAAAACAACATATGAAGAAAACCATGCTATGCGCATTGGCGACAATTGCGCTATTCGCAAACTGCACGCGTGACGGACAACCGGAAGAAAAGAAAAATACAGCCGAGACAGAAAGCGCGGACCTGATCATAAAAGACATCTACTATGCCGGAGACTTCGTGGAGACACCCTACGGCAACAAATCAGAAGAGACGGACGACAAGTTCATTTCCGTCTACAACCCTACCGACCATGACATAAGCCTTGAGAACATGGCTCTGGCTCTATGTCAGTACAACGCCGTTGACAATGTCAACTTTGAAAAGCCTAATTGCGATTACAGGCAGAAAGGCTTCGGCGTTTCCAACATGATTGGCTTCCCCAAGGATAAAAGCGGAAAGCCATACACCGTAAAGGCAGGCAAAACCATCGTTATTGCCATGAGAGCCATCAACCATGCGGAGGGATACAAGAAGTACTTGACAGAGTATGGAGAGGATCCAACCAAATACAAAGGTATCGAAAAGCTTATCGACCTTTCCAAGGCCGACTTTGAATGGGGACAGAATGGTAACGAAAACGTTCCACACATGACGTTCCTCTATTGCAAGGAAAACGACAAAGAGCAGGAAAAAAGAATGAAACAGGACAAGTCGAAAGTCGGAGTGTGGAATGAAGACGACGATGAGTATGTGCCATTCGAGTTTGAGCGAAACTTCACCATTGCTCTGATACGCTTGGCGGAGCCTATCGAGAAGATTAAAGAGAACATGAACAACGCCAAGATCAACGAAGCGTTGCTTAAAGAAATTGAGGAGCCGATGGCAAAGTACGGACGCTATGTCATGTGGAACGCGAGCGGACATCACTCACATTCACAAATTCTCATGTTCTTGCCCAACCAATGGGTCGTGGACGCCGTAAACGTAAGGTTCAAAGGAAACACCAGCGAAAAATGTTTCCCCATATCGGGTACGCTGGACAAAGGTTGGAATGGCGTGTACGACAAAGCTGACGACAAGTTAGAAGTCGGTGCGGGCAAGATGCTTTCCCGGCGCTTTGATGGGAAAAGATTATCCGACACAAACAACTCATCGGTCGACTTCGAGGTCAAGAAAGTGGCAGTACCTGCGAAATAAGAAGGCACGAACCGTATAAGTACTGCCTTCACTCGCCAAACATCACAAAATAGGTTTTACCTAAATATGTTTAATTTAATATTTTTATAGTATGAGAAAAATTTACATGTTAACAATGAGCCTGTTCGTTTGCATGGGTGCACTGGCAGGCAACAACGGCCCTATTGGTGAAAATTTGAACTGGGCGTTTGCCGATGGCACGCTTACCATTAGCGGAACTGGAGAAATGGAACACGCAGAAGGCAACTCTGGGTATGCGTGGGGAACAGACAACAACACATTAAACCGTTCCTTAATCAAAAAAGTAGTCGTAGAAGAGGGGGTAACAAGCCTTGGCGAATACATCTTTTGGGATTGTCAAAGTCTTACGGAAGTAAAATTACCAAACTCACTGACTGCACTAAGGAAACAATGTTTCAAAAGTTGTACATCGCTCAAGTCCATAACATTACCAAATAAAATCTCTTTAATTGAGGAGAGTGCCTTTGAAAACTGTAGCGCTTTGGAGACTGTTACTTTCCCGAAAAGTTTGAAGGAAGTGCATGAACACGCATTCTACAGCTGCAATCTTAAGAAGGTAGATCTTTCACAAACACAAGTAGAAACAATTGGCTCGGCAGCTTTTGCTCAGAATGCTCACTGTGAAGAGGTGTACTTGCCAAAGACACTCAAAACCCTCGAAGGTGATGACGAGGGTACTTTTTCTTCCTGTGGTGTGAAGAAAGCCGTATGTAGTGCAGTAGAGCCTCCCAAGACAATAGTTGGCGGATACAATTTAATCACATTAGAGAAGAATACAGATCCTGTTACTTGGATAAATATTTTCGAAGGCTCTGATGAAGATTTTGTATTGGAAGTGCCAGCAGGAAGCGTGGAGAGATACAAAAAAGCAGACGGCTGGAAAAATGCAGCAAGCCACATTACTGCTGGCATTCGCGGCGTCAAGGCAGGTCAGGCAAAGGTTGGCGTGTACGACATCTCGGGCAAGAGATACATGAGCCATGCGGACGCGCAAGCAATCAGCACATTGCAACGTGGCGTTTATATCATCAATGGAAAAAAAGTTTTAGTTAAGTAACACACATTCATCCCCACCCATAGAATGTATTTTAAAGATGTACCTAAGAAAAACGTGCAGGAAGACAACAAATTCCGCGCATCATAAAACAAAGGTTATTCTATACATACTGGAGGTGGGGATTTTTTTATTTCATCAAATTTACCTTAGCACACACCTCGTGTTACAGAAAAACACAAATACAGAAGATTGAAAATGTGTCACGGCATTTTATCAATCCATTTTTTAGACGTACAACACCTTGCCAACTTTGCAGACATGCAGTTTAGGCAAACCATCGACAGGCGCGCGAGCGCATCCATCCCGAAAACTAATGTCAATGACATTGGCACCCAAAGTGATTGACATTGGGCTCCAATTCACACGACTTTGGCATTCAAAGTCAATGCAATTGAAAACACACAAAATCATACTGTCTTTTCAAAGGCTTTTAAGGGATGTTTCGCATGAAATAAAAGACAGAGACAAGGCAGCTTATTGCCACCACCGAATTGTTACCACGTCCCTACACATCATTTAAGGGTGGTTCTACAAATTAGCTTTGTCAGATTGCGAGGCTGTTTTTGTGGTCAATTTGTTTGTGAGTGAAGGAGTATAGCGGGCTATACGACTGAACGAACAAACAAATTGAACCAAAAAGAGACCGCAAGATGACAAAACGTAAACTGTCCAACATACAAAAAAAATTACGGCGGTAATTTATAGAACCGCCCTTAATGTTTCTAATATATCCCTTAACAAGAAGGTGGCATTTTGATTGCGGGCGACACCGGGAGTGATTTTGTAAGAGTAGGTTACATCCTGTCCCAACGCAATCTCGAAGCAATAATTATGAAACCGCTCGCCCTCCATTTTCGACAATTCCAAATCGTGTGTGGCAATGACACCCGTAACAGGCAATGCCGACACCGCTTGTAAAAACAGGCGCGAACCATTGAGCTTGTCGGCCGAGTTGGTTCCTTTCAATATCTCATCCAAAATAATCAGCGTTTGCGCATTGTGCTGACATGCGGTAAGAAGTTGTTTCAGACGCAGCAACTCGGCGTTGAAATAAGAGATACCATGCGCCAAGTCATCGGTGGTGCGCATGCTACTGAACAGGCTATATGCCGACACACGCAGCGATGTGGCAAACACAGGCATGCCGTTCATGGCCAAGATGTAGTTGATGCCCAATGCCCGAAGGAAAGTACTCTTACCTGCCATGTTGGCTCCCGTAATGATATAATAGTGACGATGCTGCAAGGTAAAATCGTTGCGCACCGCCTTTGCACCCAAGAAAGGGTGGTACAGTCCCACTGCCTCGTACACCATTTCCTCGCTCGCCGCCACTTCTGCCCTACCCGCTTGTGGCTCGTTGTAACGAAAAGTCGCCATACTCACCAGTCCATCCATCTCGCTAATGGCATCTATCCACACAGGTACTTGACCTAAATACTGCCGTTGCCACCGCAGGAAACGACGCACCAGGAAGTAATCGCTCAAGAACAACGCATCCATCAGAAAGAGTCCAAGGATATTGCCCCGCCTGTCCAAGCCGTTCAGAATGTCATTCAGCTGGTCAAACGACTGTCTTGCTCCTTGCAACACATCGACAATTGCTGAGTTTTGTGATGTGGTAAAGGTCGTTGTCTCACTCACCTGCCGTATCAACTCTACATACACTTGCAACTGTTCGTGCAGCTTGTCAACCACCTTACTAATGACCCTGCAAGCACCCGAACAAACAAAAAACACACCGAAGAAATGCAAGATACCCCACCATAAGGGCAGTTGGGCATTCACCAAGCCTGCTACGGATGCCACGACAGCCGCAAACAGTCCGACAATGAGCAGCCACGCCAACCCGAAAGTCCATCGCTTTGCTGCGAAAGTGGGTATCTGTAACGACTTGATCTCTTGCAACGCCTGGCGAATCAAGGCTGAATCAATTCTCCCGTCAGCGCCTAATGCCATGAATGTGGCTCGCCAAGGTTCCATAGAAGCCAACTCATCAACAGCATCGGCACGTGCAGACCGATTGTCAACCGACGACAGTTGAGCCGCCAACCAGTCACTACCGCCCGTAGTCACCGTGCGGTTGATGCGCTGAAACAACGAGTCTTTCCCAAACACATCCAAATCGAACGTAAACGGATGGTGCGCATCCACGTACCGTTCTCCATCATCGAAGCACGAAAAGTCGCCCTTCAGGTAAGAGAGTTCGTGCAGATAAACCTTTCGAAGACTGGAGAAACGATGCACCTGCTCGTCGTTTTTCACATCCATCAGGCGCACCAAAGCGTATAATGCCAAAGAGACAGCAGACAAGACAAGGGGCAACACGCCCCACGACACGAGGGTATAAAGGACTAAAAAAGCCAGGAATAAAAGAAAAAATACAATTTGTCCTGCCACGAACAAACGGCTTTTTTGCTTGAGTAGAGCAATCTCATCAGCCAATTGTCGTTCTTTCTCAGTATAAAATATGGATAGGTTCATCTTCTGTTAAACGTTTGCATTCGGGTAATCTGCTGGCCTCACATGGGCAAGCAGCGTGAACAAAGGTACGAAAAACTTGTTGATTGATAGGACAATATGGGTGGGTAAAATTGAAAAAGGCTATCCTGTTACCCAGAATAGCCTTTTCAATAGGGGGATGAAGAACGCCCCTAACGTTGCGTTCAGCTTATTTCACCAATACTTTTTGCACATCATTGCCCTTCTTGAGGAGATAAACACCGGCAGAAAGACCATCGAGCGTGGTGCCTACATACTGTCCGTTGAGGTTGTAAACGGCCACTCTGTCAGCCTTAGAAGCAACAACTTGGTTGATTCCTGTTACGTTTTTCTTATCGTAAACACTAACCGTTGTTTGATTGTTTGCATTGGTAATAACCGCAACCACATCCTTATTCTTGGCTACGGATACAATGGAATCGGAAGCAGCAGGCTTCACAGTTCCATCAGCCGTAATCCAATAATTGAGTTGAGCCGTCAAAGAATGTTGATCAGTCTTTTCTGCATAACCTGCCAACAATACTTCTCCATTGTTAACAAGCATATCAAAAATGCCTTGTGCATAATGTTCCGCATCGCCCTCGTCATACGCATCACCTGCGACCCTGTTAAGGGCGAGGTCGGCAGGATTGAGGGATGCCACGAACAAGGTACTGGCGCCGACGGTTTGCAGGTCATTGTTGAAAGGATTGCTGCCAGCCGAAACGCCACTGACAAACAGCTTGTCGCCCTCCAGTGCCATAGGACCAACTCGGTAGTTGGCACCCTCGGTATCGGTCTTTGTCATGAACGCTTTTGTCACCACGTTGCTTTCGCTGATTGATGCCAATACGTAAACGCGCGGTATGGCACCTTCTCCGATTTGTGTTGCAAACTCCTTTTTACCTTTTGCCGTATTGAGTTCTAACGTGCCATAACCCACGAAAGCTGCATATACGGTTCCATTGGCTACCGTGTAACTCACGTCCATGGCATTGAATGTGCCGTCATTGGTCAAAACTTCTTTTGCCCCAAAGTCGGCAACCGACGTAGCACCCATCAAGTCATCAGCATTCATCGACATGATTCCTACGCTATGGTTGTCTACATGCATATAGCTGAAAGCAAAATTGTAACGACCTTTCCAATCAACATTGTCTATCTTCACGTCACCATCATGGCGTAAACCCACATACACCTTACCATTGGATACGGCTAAAGCGGTCGGTTGCACCTCAGCAAGGTTGTCGAAATAGGTGGCTGAAGAAACAATGCCATAGTTGGTAGCCGCCACGATGGTGCGCACCGCCTTGAGGTTTCCGTCCTTATCGTATTTGGCAATGAAGGCAGCACGGCGATTAGGCGTAAAGTTTCCTTCAATTTTCATACCTTCAAAGGTTTTTGTGTTACCGTCAACAGATTCAAATTTAACTTTTTCTGCCAATGTTCCCAAGAGGTAAACATTGCCATCCGCATCGGTTGTAAGCGCGTGAATCAGCGAGTTGCCCACCAATCCAACGGCCCAAAGCTCCTTACCGTCGGCACTGTATTTTGCCAAATAAGCCGGTGTCAGTCCATCTGGCTCTAACGAAGAGCTGCCAAAGTTGAGGTCTTGGTTATAGGTACCCGTAGTGAAAACACTACCATCCTCAGCCACAGTGGTACTGGTACCGCCCAATTTCTTTGCTTCCGTAACAGGTGTCAGTGATTTTGACCACTTTGCAGCCTGTTTGAACACCTGAGCCTGTACTGTTATGTTTGCCACAACAGCCACGATTACTAGTAAAATCTTTTTCATACGCTAAATATTTAAATCATGAATATTATTTTAAAATAGCGCAACTCCCGCTCAAAGACAGTTCATGTACCTCGACAAGGTGTTACCTATTTCATTAAAAACAGCTCTGTAGAATCATCATTTTGTCCACGCCTCCAAATTTGGATTGGCTGCCACAGCCTCAGCAGGGAAACGGAGTGTGTAGCGAGCATCATGCTCTTTCAACTCAAAAGTCTCGTCCTTATAGGTTTTGGTCAGCGCGGGTTGCGTGGTTCTTCGCAAGTCATCCCAACGGAAGCCCTCGAAACAAAGTTCACGAAAACGCTCAAGATAAATCTCAGTGAGCAAATCTTGTTGGTTCATTTCCTGAACTTCGGCGGTGTAAGTAGCAATGACAGAGGGCTTGTATCGCTTGTTCATCAGCTGCGTAAGATACGCCTTGGCATCGGCCAACTGGTTTAATTGTGCCGCTGCTTCGGCTGCTATCAAGTACGCTTCAGCCGACCTGAACGAGCAACGATATTCATTACCTCCCCCTTTGAGCAGCACATACGTCTCCGACCCCTTGCGCTCGAAGTACTTTGTCTTGCGCAGGTCGCCTTTTTTGAAGGCCGCTATGAGCTGTTGGGATGGTTTTCCCACTTTTTTATAGCTGTTGGTCATCACCTGCTCGAGTGCCACAATCGATTCAACCGACTTATAATGATCGGGCAACAAGCCGTTAGACGCGTTCAAATCCTGAAGCTCGCCATGCTGCTTGATAACCTCTTGAGCCGCAGTGAGTGCCCCTTGCCAGTCGCCTTTGTACAAACAAACGCGCGCTTTGAGTGCTTGTGCCGAAATAACATTGAAGCGATAGGTTTGACCTTCGTCCCACTTCTCCACGTTAAGATACTTTTGCGCCTCAGCAATATCAGCCAAAACCTGGTCGTAAACTGCTTTCAAACTGCTGCAACGAGGGATGGCGTTGACGTCTGCCTCCAGCAAAACGGGGACGCCACGCGTTGCTTCAGGATTGACCTTGGTATAAGGTTGTGCGAACATGTTGGCCAACAAGAAATGACAATACGCCCGAAGCATATACGATTCGCCTACTAATTGGCGCACTTCAGCTTGGCTGTATCCGGTGATTTCGTTTTGGTGTTCAATGAGATAGTTGGCGATGTAGATAACATGCCAATAGCGACGCCAGTTTGGTGAGGTTGTGGTAGGCGAAGGAGCTTTATCATTCCATCGCCATATATCAAAATAGGTGTCATAGTCATTGGGATCTGTAACAACAGGACTCAATTCCATCTCGTCGCTTCTGAGTGTCATCAGTCCCCTATCTTCGGGGAAGGTAGAGTATTCGTAGGTAAGCATGGCGCGGTATTCCTCGCCCGTCTTAGCAATCACTTTGCCCGTTGGCGTGATGTCAAGAAAGCTGTCACAACTTGTCATCAGTGCGGACAGCCCCACGCATAATATAAATATTTGAAGCTTCTTCATCATCATTCAATTTTAAAAATTCAAGTTCAAACCAAAGATTACGCTCTTTGGAATAGGCTGAGCGAATGGATTTCCCATCGTTTCAGGATCCAAGTAATTGGTGTAGTTGCTTGCAAAAACAAACAAGTTGCGCGCTTCCACCGACACGGACGCATTGGCAATGCCCACGCGGTTCACCCATGTTTTCGGCAATTTGTAACCCAACCGTACGCTTTGCAGGCGCATGTAGCTGTTGTTTCGCACCCAAGTATCCAGCATGCTGTAGGTGTTATACTCCGAATATTGAACATATTCAGGAACACGGTAGCCGCTCACCATCAAACGAGGGAACGTGGTGTTGGTGTGATTGGCTGTCCATCGGCTTAATATGTCACGATTGGTGTTCAAGCCTCTGTCGTAGTTTGTGGGCGAATAAGTGGGCTGCACCCGTACTTTCATGCCTAAATTAAAGATGAAGTTCACACCCAATTGCCAGTCTTTGTATTCAAAATGATTGATGAATCCACCCGATACCTTCGGGTCAGTCGTGCCCATGTAGGTGTAAAGGTTGCGTTGCTTCTCAGCCGACAGCGTGCTTGCTCCCGCCTTGTTCAATTTAAAAAATTCCTCAGCTGTGAGCTTTTCGCCGGCTGCACCAACGAACACTGGATAACCTTCGGCATCCAATCCGGCTGTTTTGTAAGCAAAGATAGCACCTACGGGATAGCCTTCGCGCCCTGGGTAGGTGGAGTTTTCAGCCACACTCTCGTTCAATATCTTATTGGTATTGAAGCCCAAGTTCAGGTTGGTGGTCCAATGAAAGTCCTTGGTGTAGATGTTTCGCGAGCCAAAAGCAATTTCCCATCCCCGGTTTTCCATGCTTGCCCAGTTGATGGTGGTAGCTGCGAAACCTGTTTCCAAGGGCAACATACGCATGCCGATGAGGTCACTACTGCGGCGATAGTAATAGTCTACCGACAACGTCAGCGCGTTATTCAACACGGCGATGTCCGTTCCAAGGTTCACGTTCTTGGTCTTTTCCCAACGCAAGTCAGGGTTAGGAGCGGTTTCGGCCTTAATCATTTGCTCACCCTTTCCAGGCAATATTGATGTTTTGTCATACAAACCGATGAGGTACGGCGATGTATTTTTGTCAATATTGCCTTGTATTCCATACGATGCACGCAGTGCGAAATTGTTCAACCATTTGGCATTTTTTAGGAATTTCTCTTGGTGTACGCGCCACAATGCACTAACAGAGTACAACGGCAGATAACGATATTTCTTGGCAACGCCGAACACATCCGAGCCATCGAAGCGCACACTGCCGCCCAACGTATAGCGGTAAAGCAGCGTGTACGACCCTGTCGCGAACCATGACACATAGGCATTCTCGGCCTGGTTCTCACGGTGAAGCGGCAAACTCTCGGCCGAAACCTCGCTTGGAAAGATGACGGGATGAGTGGTCAGGGTACGCGCGTCATAGCCGTATGCGGCTGAATAAACCGACGCGGAATTGATGTGCCGCACTTCCGAGCCTGCCAACAGCTCCACGTCGTGTATCTTATTGAATCTGCGCGCATATTCGAGCATGGCTTTCCAGGTCCATTGCAGGCTGTTGTAACTCGATGTTTTATGACTTCCCCCCTCCGGTAAGTACGACCGTTGGACACCCTTGAAGTCGTAAACCGTATTAAGTTTTTCTTTTCTCATGGCGTAACTGTCCTCTCCGGCATACTTCTCCAGAGAGTAATTGTCGTATTGCAAGCCAAACTGCGTGGTGAGTTTCAAGTCGGGCGTGAACTGCAATTCACCGTCAAAGATAGCCATCATCGATCGGTCAGTACGCTCGTGCGAAGTGTTTTCCCGTTCTTCAAAGATGTTGAAATTCAGCGATGAAGTCTCTTTTCCCTGCACGTTGGTGTCATAGTTGTATTTCCCGTCGATGAAAGGTCTGAAATACGGGTTGGCCAACCGCGAGTAATACACAGGATTGGTAAATCCGTTTATGTCGGTGAGATAACTACTCTGCTTGCGCTGATTGGCATACACGGATGCGCCCAGCTTCAAGATTTTGTTGATGCGACAGTCGGTTTTCAACGTCATGTTGAACCGTCTGTTGTCAACACCCTTCACATTTCCCTGCTCATCGTAATATCCCACCGATGTATAGTACTTGGCACGGTCGCCACCTCCCGCCACACTGGCGTTGTATTCTTGATTGAACGCACTGCGCAACAAAATGTCATTCCAGTCGGTATTGATGTTTCTAAGTGCGTTAATCTGTGTTTGTGCCGATGATGAAAGCGCATTCCTGCCCTCTCTTTTATATGTCTCAGTCTCGTTGAGCGTCTTCAAAATGTTGGCTACCTCACCCTTGTTCTCACGGAAAGTATAATCAGAACCCAACAATTCAAGCTCCAAATTTACCTTTTCGTCGGCATTCAACAGGTTCAAACGGTCGATATTCAACCTCGGACTATAAGTATATTTTGCAGAAAAGTTAATGACAGGTCTGCCCTCCTTGCCTTTCTTGGTTGTGATGACAATAACGCCATTGGCGGCTCTGGCACCATAAATGGCCGTTGCGGCAGCGTCTTTCAGCACCGTGATGTTCTCAATGTCCGAAGGATTGATGCCCGCGATGGACGTTTGATACATGTCATCGATGTCGTTGAGGTTCTCCATCGTGGGAATGTCCGTACCCTCCAAAGGAATACCATCCAACACCCACAGCGGCTCTTGCGTGCCATTGATGGACGCGGTGCCACGGATGCGTATCTTCACGGGTGCCCCCGGAGCACCCGAACTGCTCACCGTAGACAGTCCGGCTATCTGTCCCGCCAAGGCTTGGTCGATGTTCTTCACCGCTCCCACAGCCTTGTCAGAGATGTCAACGGTAGTGACTGCCGCCGTCAGCTTACGCCTGTCAATGCGCTGGTAGCCCGTCACCACCACCTCGTTAATGGAATGTGCGTCGGGCATCAACACGATTTCATAATGGTTGACACCCGCCTTTAACTTAATGGTTTGCGTGGTGTAGCCAATATAACTAACGGTTATCTCCCTCACAGACTTATCAACGGGCAGCTTAAACTTACCCTCATGGTCGGTAACGGTACCGCTGCTCACCTTGCCGCCACCCTTGCTGATGGTAGCGCCAATGAGCGGTTCGTCCTTCATGTCACCGTCCGTCACGGTTCCGGTGATGATTCTTTCTTGCGTCATGCCTTGCAAGGTACACAGCATGAGAAGAAGTATAGAATAGAATTTCTTCATCTTAATCGTGTTATTATACTTATTTTGTCAAACCCAAGGCCGTTTGTATGCGCAAAATCATGTCCTCATAGTGGAGGCGCGCCGCCAGGTTGGCGCTCCCCATGCGCACTTTCAACAGCTTCATCACACGAATCATCTCGCCGCGCTTCAGGCTCAAGGCGTCGCTGTTGCGGCTCACCTGTCCGTTGGTGAGCAAGATATTTCTTGACTTACTGCTCAAATAATTGTCACGCTCACAAGCCAAATGTCGCTGAGCATCTGCGAATATGTCGTCTTCATACAGTTTTTTGTTAATCTTCACCCCCTCATATTCAGCCGCCGCGGTAATCAAGGCATCAATGAAACTCTTCTGAAGATTGCGTTCCAACAAGTCGGGTGACTTGCCTGAGAGGGTAGATTTGAAGATGTGGCGGTGCAACATATCCATGAAAGTGGCTGCGGTGAAGGCCGACTTGCCATTTTCATATTCGTTCTCATACATGCGGATGATGCGGTCATTGTTCAGCAAATCCCACAGAATATAGTTTTGTTGGTTTTTCAACATATAGTTGGGCTGTTGCTCTTCAACACCCAATGGCGTCTTACGCTGTATGTAAGTGAGTTTTGAAAGCGGTGTGTCAAACAGCCACTTGGGTTGTGTCAGCGCCTCATCCAGCAAGAACTGCAAGGCCTCGCGCTGCTTGTTTTTCTCAACGAAGCGGAATGACGTCTTTCCGTCGCCAACCGTAAGGTTCTCCAGATACATGCCGCCCACGTTGGCCATGACATGATACAGGTACAGGCTCCATTGATAAATCACGGCCGAATACAGGTTGGAAGCCTCATCGTAGTCTTGCCCCGGTTCGCCGGTGGTGGTCCACTTGACGATGTTGGGCATGATGCGCTTGAGGTTGGCAATGCCATATCGAGCCGATTTCACGGCGTCATCACCCAAATCTTCGCTCAGTGCGCGAGGGTCAATGGCCGTCCGTTGCGGCTGCGCTTCCATGTACTTGTACAGCCTTCCCGTATGTCTTTTCAAGAAATCGTCCAGTTTCTTCTTCTCATTGGTACCCTTCGGATACCACCGATAGGCCCACTCGATGGCCATAAGGTCGTAAGGTCCGATGTGGGGTGACATCACCTTCACCCCGTCACCCGGCTGGGCGACATAGTTGAAGCGGGCATAGTCCATGATGGATGCCGACGTTCCGCCCATTCGCGCGGTAAAACTTGCCGACCGAAGGGAGTCGGTAGGATAGGCGTCAGATGCAATCATGTTGTGCCGAAGCCCCAAAGAGTGTCCCACCTCGTGGCACGCTACGAAGCGCACTGCGTCGCCAATGAGCTTTTCAGGCAGCCGCAAGGAGCGTGCCTCAGGGTTCTGCGCGCCCGTCTGCACCATAATCCACTCGCTGATGAGCGACTGCACATTGTGCCACCAGATGATGTCCGCCTCCAGTATCTCACCCGTCCGGGGGTCGATGACCGACGGCCCCATGGCGTTAGCCTTGGTTGACGCGTCATAGGTCAGCACCGAATAACCCAGGTCGTCGCCCACACGAGCCAGACTGTCCGTATAGTCGAACACCCGCACCGCGTTCTTGAAGCCAGCCCGCTCAAAAGCCCTGTTCCAGTCTGTGATGCCTTTTTTGATGTAGGGACGCAGGTGTTTGGGTACGGCCGGGTCGATATAAAACACAATAGGTTGAACTGGTTCAACCAGTTCGCCGCGCATGTAGGCGGCGGTATCTGAGGGAACGAGGCGCCAGCGCGTCACATAGTGCCTGCGCTCCACCTTGCGCTGATAGTCGTCATAGTGAAGGTTGGACGTAGTGAAAAAGCCCACGCGGGCATCTTCCTCGCGACCCCGCATGGGATATTTGGGCAAGAGCGACAACGAAGAGCTCACCACCACCGTGACGTTCACCTTGCTGTTGCCTTCGTGAACCGTGGTGGTCAACTCCGACGTAGCTGTCACGTTGTTCTTAAAAGCCTTGACGTCAAGAATGCGCGACAAGCCCGTGATGGGACTGGTACCCAGATTGATGTTGTTGAACACGTCGTTCAGACAGTTCTCCCTGCCGTTGTACAGGTCGTTCACCTTCACGATGAGGGTGGAAGAGTCGCCCGACACGGCCACAATCTTCAAGCTGGCGAGGATGGGGTCGATGTAATTGTCCCTCACCGAGCGTGCCATGGCTGCATGCGCGGGCACCTCTGGCGTGACACGCTGCTGCCGAATGAGCAGCCGTTTCTGCTTCTTCGCCCACTCCAGCCGCACGGTCTGGTTCTCATAGTTGATGCCTTTGTTCACTCCCGACTCGTTCAATTCCGAAGGAACCTGCTGCAACCGGTTCACCACCAGGAACTCGCGTCCAATCAACTTGGTGGGAATCTCGTAATAAATAGTGTCGCCTTTCTTGATAACATTAAAGACACCTTTCATCTCTACCGAATCGCGGCCCGTCAGACGGCGATAAGCAGAAACAGGCTTCTCGACGTTTCGCTTCTTCTTACCGAATATCCAGAACTTCCCCGCAGCGTCACTTTCCAAGACGGCTGCCGAAAACAACCACCCCAAACAGATGGTGAAAAATAAACCTTTGAACATATAATTTGAAACTCCCCTATTCATTGATTCGTTATTTTAGCAAGACAAAAAAAATAGTTTGCAAATAGCGGTGCGGCCAGAACATCTTCTTCGCCAGCTTTCTCAAGCTTACTATCCAATCTGTTTGCAAAATTACACTTTTTCTTTCACAATGCCAAGAAAAATAAGTCAGAAACCTCACTTTCTTAACTCTTTTCCGTCATGTCGCCCGATTGACCCTACATAACGGCGACAAGCACCTAAAAAGACGGGGCAAACAAGTGCCGTCAAAACCTTTCAGGGAGGTTCTATAAATTACTACCGTAAAGTTTTTTATATCAGGCTGGTTCTATAAATTACCACCGCACATAGTCATTAAATGTTTATGGGCGGTTCTATAAATTACCGCCGTAAAGTTTTTTGTATGTTGAACAGTTTACGTTTTGTCATCTTGCAGTCTCTTTTTGGTTCAATTTGTTTGTTCGTTCAGTCGTATAGCCCGCTATACTCCTTCACTCACAAACAAATTGACCTCAAAAATAGTCTCACAATCTGTCAAAGCTAATTTATAGAACCGCCCTTATGAGATACGTTTTGTTATCTTTTGGCTTCTTTTTGGTTCAAAATGTAAGTTCGTTCAGTCGTGTAGCTCGCTATACTCCTTCACTCACAAACAAATTGACCTCAAAAAAAATAGTCTCACAATCTGTCAAAGCTAATTTATAGAACCACCCTTCAGCAAGACAAAACAAGTCAGGGATGACTGACTTTTTTTTACAAACGCCTCTTCACCTTTCGCTCAAAAACAACGAAAGCCCATCTTGTCCTGAAATAACGCGAGCATGGGCGACATGCTCAACATCATGATTTACAATGGCTTTTACTCTTTTCTGCGCTGCCGCACGCCCCTATTCCACCGTTTTTAACAAACTAAAGCATTGCTTTTGGCGCAGAACAGCATGAAAACTATGCGCCAAAAGGCATGCTTCAGCCGCGCAAAGTCATTGAGATTGCCCTCCAAAAGCCTGCGAGTCGACCGGACAAAGGGGTGCAGCAACCGGAAAACAGCCACATTCTGAGCCAGAATGCAACTGTAAGACGACGGTTTTTCAGGGATGTTTTCTTGACAAAACCAGCGACAACAATCCATCCGAGAAAAACATTCTGACCATGCAGAGGGCAGTTGGTTTCATGTAAGGACATAAAAAAAGGACTACCGCTGTAGTCCAATCTTTGTTAACCTTAAATCTAATACCATGAAAAACACGATGCAAAGATAGCGGTTATCTCTTTATGGTGCAAGCAACTAAGGACATCATGTTAAAGACAGCACGTCTTTCTTGACATATATCAAATCACCTTTTCAAAAGAGAGCGTGCGTCATTTTCTGCGGAAAGAAGTCGTCAGCACGGCTCATACGGCTCACGGGCCCGTTTGTTTCATCTCCCGCGAGCCACCGGAAACGTGTTCTATGTTGAAGAGAGCAGTACCACTCCCTCTTGCTTCTGACCGTCCATCAAAATACGCAATGGGGCGTTAAACCGAACATGGCGAACATAAGTAGTTTCTTCGACAGCTGGCATGGCATCCAAAACATCTTGCCTGAACAAGCCACTACCGCCCACCTCATCAATCGTAAAATAGCCCACACCGAAACTGGTGAGGTTTTGAAAGAAGTGCGTTCCTTGACTTGGATCGATACGATAGTTGTTTAATGTCGTCTCGACAATGACTTTTGCACCGCTGATTTGTGGCCACTTTACGGGAATGCCCAACCAAGGATCGCTCGAACCCCAGCGTCCCGGTCCTATCAACACATAGCCTTGACCACGAGACAAGAACTGCTCGTTAAGCGTTTCTATCTCCCCTACAATCGCAGGATTGTTTTTCGCTGTGAAAGAAGCGTTGGTTTTTACATAAACAACGTCACAAACATCGTCCATGATGCCATGCCCTAACGAGTTGTGCGAACGCAACAAACACCGTTCATCGGCGATGGTGACAATATCCTCGTCGAGCATTTGCTTGGAATCGACAATGGGACGAATTTGCAATAAGTAGAATTCCCCTGTCCTATCGGCATTGATATCACAGGCAAACTCTATTTCTACGGGGCACCGCATGCTCTCCGCACCATAATTCATCGCCATTTGCATGATGGGTGCCAAAGGGAACACATCGTGTTGCAGCACGTTGCAGAAAGATATCACCTTGCGCCCTCCATCGTACAGTCCATCTCTCATTATCTGATTGTATGGGTCGTAAGTTGACGCAATGTATTGCAGGGAGCCATCTGTCTCGGCAGACTTGACACCCAACTTGAGGATGTTGAAACCATCGTCTACCTGAAAATCCTGTCCCACGTGAGCCGTGTCGAGGGCATAGAATTGCGTTTGGGTCTCGCGCAAGGCCTTTTCCAGTTCACTGGTCTGCAAGACATGGTGAGGATGATAAGGTGACACACGCAAAGTTTGACCACCATCTACGATGTATTTACCCAACCCCAAAGCCAACGAGGCAATGCCCTCCTCTGCCTTTTCGTTGCCAATGGGATAATAATTCAGTGAGCGCAGCACCCCACTTATCTTGGGATAATAGTGCGTATCATACTGCTTGCCCACCACTTCTTGCAAGATAACCGCCATTTTTTCTTGATCGATAAGGTTGCGAGTAGCCGTCATGTAAGCCTTGGAATCATGATAGAACACCGATGCATACACGCCCTTGATGGCACAGGCCAACATTTGGAGCATCACTTGCTTGTCATGAAGCGAGGGAATCATATAAGTGGAATAGATTCCAGCAAAGGGTTGATAATGCGAGTCTTCTAACAACGAGCTGGAACGAATGGCGATCGGACTCTTGGTGGCATCGAAAAACGTGATAAAGTCGTCGCGCAGACGCTCTGGCAACTTCGCTTTCAAGAAGCAGTGCAGTATCTCTTCGTCTGTGGCGTCGCTCAAGGCAATGTCATAAAGATTGTTCTCGTCCATGAATTGGTCGAACAAATCCGTACAAAGCACCAGCGTTTTTGGGATTTGCACCTTCACTCCTTCGTACTGATTAAAGTCGGGGTGCATCTTGATGATATGGTCTAAGAAAGCAAGGCCACGCCCTTTTCCGCCCAACGAGCCTTCGCCAATACGCGCAAAGTGGGCATATTGGTCGAATTTCAATCGGTCGAACACCGCTACCACGCCAATGTTTTTCATCTTACGATATTGCAAAATGGCATCGAAGATGATTTGCCGATGCGCTTGCAAGTCTTGCAACTTGTCCCAAGTGATGTTTTTAAGAAACTCGGAGATAGGGAAAATCGAGCGTGCGCTAAGCCAACGACTCATGTGATTGCGTGAGACATGGAAGCGAAACGAATCGTCTGGTATCTTAAAAATATTGTCTTGCAGCTCCTTGAGCGAATGCACGCGCATGATTTCCTGACGTGTAAGCGGGTCTCTGAAGATAAAATCGCCAAAGCCCATGTGTTCTTCAAAGATATGACGGAGGTCTATTCCCATCATCTTCGAGTTCTTATCGACAAAGCGGAAGCCCTCCCTTTCGGTCTTTTCCCGATTGCTCGACTCCGAACTTTCCACCACTAAAGGCAGATAAGGGTCACGCTTGCGAATCTCACGCAACAGTTTCAAGCCCGCTTCGGGATCTTTCACTCCGCCTTTAGGATAACGGGCATCGCTGATAACACCTAATATATTATCCGAAAAACGATTGTAATAATCCATCGCTTCCTCATAGGTTCGCGCCAAAACCACCTTTGGACGACCGCGCATGCGCAACGTAGCGGCATGTCGGTTCAATGCCTCTGAAGACAAATGCTTGTTCTGCACCAAGATGTAACTGTACAGATTGGGCAGTATGGAACTGTAAAAACGAATGCTGTCCTCCACCAGCAATATCATTTGTACGCCCCCTTCGATGATGTCGTGTTCCAAGTTCATCTTGTCTTCCATCAGCTTGATGATGGACATAATGAGATTGGTGTTGCCCAACCAACAAAACACATAATCGAAAATGCTCAGGTCTTCGTTCTCCATCCTACGGGTAATGCCGTGCGAAAAAGGCGTGAGAACGATGCAATGAATATCAGGAAAGGCATCTTTAATATTGCGTGCCACGGTAAAAGCGTCATTGTCAGCGGTTCCTGGCATACATATCACCAGGTCTATCGGCATTGACTGAAGAATGCGGGTGGCCTCTTCCGTGGTGCTCACCTGTGTAAAGGTGGGCGGATAGCGTAAGCCCAACTCCATATACTCGTTGAAAATTTTCTCCTCTACCCTGCCGTCATCTTCCAACATGAAAGCGTCATAGGGGTTGGCAACGATTAAGACATTATAAATACGTCTCATCATGAGGTTGACAAAAGTCACATCCTTCAATAAAAAATTACGCCATTGAGAAGGCACTGAATCGTTCATAAATGTTTTTTCAAGAAGTAAGAACTAACCAAATGAAAGAGGTTTCCGAAACGAAGAACTTCCTTCCATTGGACAACATCGGCACGACAAATGTAGGAAATACAACGTATATCCACAAATTTCCAATGAACTTTCAGCCGTCTCCCCGCAAAATAAACATAAGATGCAAGTGCATCGTCTTTTCACATTTATAAACACTGTCAGCGGAATTTATCCTTTTTATGTTTGGTAGATATTCATAAAAAAAGTATATTTGCCATGTCTTGGATACTATCCGTGACATGTATAACCAACCAATTAAATATATTCTACTATGGAAATAGACAAAATCATGCAAGATTTGGAAAAGAAGCATCCAGGCGAATCCGAGTATTTACAAGCTGTCAAAGAGGTGCTTATATCCGTAAAGGACGTGTACAACGAGCATCCTGAGTTTGAAAAAGCAAAAATCATGGAGCGCATTGTTGAGCCAGAGCGCATCATTATGTTCCGCGTTCCTTGGGTAGACGACCGGGGAGAGGTTCACGTTAACATCGGCTATCGCGTGCAATTCAACAGTGCCATTGGCCCGTATAAAGGCGGATTGCGCTTCCATCCATCCGTCAACTTATCCATCATGAAGTTCTTGGGCTTTGAACAAACCTTCAAAAACGCATTGACAACCTTACCTATGGGTGGCGCCAAAGGCGGTTCTGACTTCTCCATTCGCGGAAAAAGTGATGCCGAAGTAATGAGATTCTGTCAATCTTTCATGTCTGAACTCAACAAATATATCGGCCCGAGCACTGACGTTCCCGCAGGAGACATTGGTGTTGGCACGCGCGAAATTGGCTACTTGTTCGGTCAATACAAGAAGTTGGTAGGTCGCTGGGAGGGCGTTCTCACCGGTAAGGATTTGGAATACGGTGGCTCGCGCATTCGTCCGGAGGCAACAGGATTCGGCGCTTTGTACTTTGTGAGCCAAATGTTGCAGACGCGCGGCTTAGACATCAAGGGCAAAACGATAGCCATCAGCGGTTTCGGAAACGTAGCATGGGGCGCCGCTCTCAAAGCCACAGAGCTGGGAGGAAAGGTGATTACCATCAGCGGTCCTGACGGTTACATCTATGACCCCAATGGCATCAGCGGCGAAAAAATTGCCTACATGCTCGAATTACGCAGCAGCGGCAATGACGTTTGTCAGCCATACGCCGACAAATTCGCAGGCTCTGAATTCCATGAAGGCAAGAAACCCTGGGAAAAGAAAGCCGACATCTACCTGACATGCGCCACACAAAATGAATTGAACGGTGAAGATGCCGACCGCATCTTGGCCAACAAACCTCTCTGTGTAGCTGAAGTAAGCAACATGGGATGCACGGCTGAAGCTGTTGACAAGTTTGTTGCGGCAAAACAACTCTTCGCACCAGGCAAGGCAGTGAACGCCGGCGGGGTGGCGACATCGGGTCTTGAGATGACACAGAACGCCATCCGCTTGAGCTGGAGCGAAGCTGAAGTGGACGAAAAACTGCACTACATCATGCACTCCATACATGAACAGTGCGTGAAATACGGCACACAACCCGACGGATACATCAACTATGTGAAGGGCGCCAACGTGGCCGGATTCATGAAAGTGGCCCATGCCATGATGGAACAGGGCGTAGTATAAACCAAAAGCAATAGATAGTGAAGGTTCAAAAAAGAAGTATATTCTTTTTAATTGTACTGACATGCTTTACCTTCCTGCCGGCTCAAAAGCAGAAAGGTAGAGCAACTTATTATTCTAAAAAATCCACAGGAACACGCACAGCCAACGGTGAAAAACTGCATCATGACAGCATGACGTGCGCTCACCGCACCCATCCGTTTGGAACGCTGCTGAAAGTTACCAACCCATCCAACAAAAAAGAAGTCATCGTCAGGGTGACTGACCGGGGGCCTTTCACGCGAGGAAGGATTATAGACCTGTCTTGGAGAGCGGCCAAAAAGCTGGGAATACTCAACGACGGGGTAGCCATGGTGACGGTAGAACGCATCGATTCGGCGGACATCATCAAGGTTCCATACCGCTCAAAGGAAAGAAGAGAGCTGCCTGAGCTGGATTTTGGACTTTCTATCGGAGAGAGTCGTTTCATCGACACATGGACGGAGCAACTAAAAGAAAACGCCCATCTCACGAAAAAGCAACTCACCAAATTCAAGAACGACAATGCTTTAGAAAACAAAAAGAAAACTATAAAAACGAAAGAAAACAAGCTTCAAAAGAAATAGAGAACAACTTCCAAGGAAGACGGAACTGCTATTTCATTATTTTTATGTATCTTTGCCGCCAAACTCTTAATATATAAATATGAGTAACAACTTATTATCAGGAAAAAGAGGCATCATCTTTGGTGCCCTTAACGAGCGGTCCATCGCTTGGAAAGTGGCTGAGAGAGCCGTGGAAGAAGGTGCGAAGATTACGCTGTCAAACACGCCAGTGGCAGTGAGAATGGGTACTGTAAGTGCGTTATCTGAAAAACTTCATTGCGAAGTGATACCCGCTGACGCTACCAACGTGGATGACTTGGAGAATGTTTTCAAGCAGTCTATGGAGATTCTTGGTGGCAAAATCGACTTCGTGCTGCATGCCATCGGCATGTCACCCAACGTTCGCAAGCATCGTACTTACGACGACTTGGACTACAAAATGTTAGACACGACGCTCGATATTTCGGCTGTTTCTTTCCATAAAATGATACAAAGCGCCAAGAAACTCGATGCCATTAACGAATATGGGTCTATCATCGCGCTCAGTTATGTAGCCGCACAGCGCACTTTCTTCGGCTATAATGACATGGCAGACGCAAAGGCTCTGTTGGAAAGCATCGCGCGTAGCTTTGGCTACATCTATGGCCGAGAGAAGCATGTGCGCATCAACACCATCTCTCAATCGCCTACCATGACCACGGCCGGTGAGGGAATTAAAGGCATGGACAGGCTCTACGACTTTGCCAACCGGATGTCTCCACTGGGCAATGCGTCAGCAGAAGAGTGTGCAGACTATTGCATCGTGATGTTCTCTGACCTCACCAAGAAGGTCACCATGCAGAACCTTTATCACGATGGTGGCTTCTCTAACGTGGGAATGAGCCTGCGCGCCATGGCCACTTACGAGAAAGGATTGGATGAATATAAAGACGAAAACGGAAAAATTATCTACGGATAAACACGTTATAACAATCAATTATAAGGGCGACGCTACCGATGTAACGTCGCCCCTTTTTATTTCTTCCGCTGAAAAAGCAATCTATCAACGGTCAAAAAACCGCTTACTTGCCTTGATAAGTACCCATGAAAAAGATGGTACCCGTACTGTGTTCAACAATGGCATACATGAAAGGACGGTTGGCATGGAATATAATGGGCTTAGAAGGAGCTGTAGCTGTAGGCGCTGATTCTACCACCGTAACGGCTGCTGCCTTTGAGCCTTCCTCATCAACCTCAATTTTTGCCTTCTGCAAAACCATGGAAACGAAAGCATTTTCCACTGACATTTTTGTCAAATCGGCCTTGCCACGGTCGAACATCACATTCATCCCTAACAGCTTCAACACGTCATTCAACTCACGAGTGTATGCGGATGTAAAGCGTGGAAGCGTCAAATCAACCTCACTGCTATACGTGTTCTTCAGATTGTCTTTCCACTTTTTAGCATCCATGGTCTGCAACAAGCTCGACAAATCCTTTCCCTCACGAGGCAGAAGTACCACCATTTCGTATGATCCATTGCCGTAAGGGAGCACCACGGTCTGATAGTTGTCGTTCTCAGCAGCAAAGAATCGCTCTTTCTGATGCATCATCTTCACCGTCAACTTTTTGCCATCCGCCTGCGTAAACGATTCTTCTTGTGTACGCTTTTTATCAAACTGCCGATACCAAATGCCTTTGAAATACAACGCATTGAGTAGATAGGTAACCGCATCTGGATTGACACGATCCAACAATTGCGGCACCATACCGTGCGTGAGTTCACTCGCCCACAGGTTGATAAACGACAAAGTGGCCGGCGAACTGAAATCTTGATTGGTTACAAGCGCTTGATATTGTTTTTCAACCACATTCTTAAAGTCTGGCTGCAACGGCTTGTTTTTGTTCGCAACCACTGCATTCGCCATCGAAACCTTGGTCGACTTGTCCAATTTTGGCGATTCTATCATGAGTTGATGACAAAGAGAATTGATGTCATCCACCTTGCCTGAACGGAACTCAAGACCCTCCAAGATTTCTTTCTGCGTATCTCCTACCGCCCCATTGGCCAGCATGCCGAGCGCATAGGTCACGCTCAGCGGCGAGACGAACACGTCTTGCTGCTCGCCTTTCGACACCTCTTTGAAGAACTTCCAAGCAAACTCATTGCTGTTTTCTACTTGCGCTTGCTGCGCTGCTGTTAGTTTCACGGTTCCCGGATTATACTTGATGTCTGGTGCAACAGGTTCGTCTTCACTACACGATGCCAGCATGCCAACCGACAAACAACATGCACCGATTAAAGGGAAAAAATGCTTCATCATATCTATTCTGTTTTAGTTATCTACTCATAGAATGACGAAAACAATGAAATCTTGCACCGATTTACAATTTATTTTTAATTTTTTATCCCAACAACTGCTGCGCTTTTGGCATCACCGAATAGCGTTCGTAGATGTGTAGGCCAAACACTGGCGCCATGGTGTATGCCCATTCCATGATCTCGGCCAAGTTATGTTCGTAAACAATCCATTCCTTGTTGCTCAAGAAGAAGTAAAACTCGATGGGCAAACCCGTATTCGTAGCCTCTAACTGGCGTACCATGCAAGTGAGTTCTGTATTCACCTCGGGTGACTTTCTGAGCCAGTTTTCCATGTACTTGCGATACAAGCCCAGGTTCGTGAGGTCGCCTTTCAGCTCCTGCTCGGTCAGAAATCCCTTTTCCATACATATCTCCTTCAGCTCCTGCGTCGCCGGTTTGATGGACAGGAAGTCGAAATAAACCCGTCGTTTCACACGTCTTCCGCCACTTTCCTGCATGCCTTTCCAGTTTTGGAACGACCCCTCGACCAGCGTCTTGGGCGACACCGTCACAATGGTGTTGTCAAAATTGCGCACCTTTACCGTGGTGAGCGTCATCTCCATCACCTCACCATCCACGGTTGTCGACGGCACCGTAATCCAGTCACCACGCCTGATCATACCGTTGCTGGTAAGGCGTATGCCCGCCACAAGCCCCTCTATGGTGTCCTTGAACACCAGCATCAGCACGGCAGAGGTAGCCCCCAGTCCGGCAAACAGCCTCATCGGACTCTTGTCTATCACCAAGGCAACCACCACGATGACACCGATGAAAACGGCAACTATCTTCAGTACGCCACAAAACGACTGCAGATATTGCTGCCTACTCGAACTTTCAGCCGTCTCAAGATGACGGAATGAATTGACAACGGCGATGGCCAGCCGCACCGAAGCTACGGTGATGTAGATGCTGGTGAGCCGGTTGAGCAGCTCCTGAACGAACGGTGCTTGATAGAACACCAACGGCAGCAACTTGTAAATGACCATTGCCGGAACGATGGCGCAAGCCTTCAGCAGCACATGTTGGTTGAACAGCACGTCGTCCCATGTGACCTTGGTGCGCGCAGTGAGCCTGTTGATGATTGGAATCAACAATTTCTTGGCGATGACATAGCTGATCCAAGAAAAGAAAATGGCAGCCAACGACATCGACACATACCGCACAATGGGCACCGCCACGCCTGTAATTCCACACAGCCGAACCAATTGTTCCACGGCGCTGCGCACCTGCTCCATCGTTTCTGTCATATTCCACATAACTTTTTATCGTTTTTTCATGAATGATTGATCTTGACCCGTACGTCATGGCAAGCACAACGCATCGCAAACTCTGTCTTGAAAAGCCCGGCCGTTCCTGCCGTGCATCACTCCTTGGTTGATGATGGCGAAGCACAGCAGGTGCCCGTTTGAAGCCTCACAATAGCCCGCCAGACTGCTCACGCCCGTCACGGTACCCGTCTTTGCCCACACCTTTCCGCGCGTATAGGCACCTCTCATGCGTTTACTCAAGGTGCCATCCACGCCCGCAATTGGCAGCGACGGCAGCAGATGGCTGTAAACATTCTGGTGCCGATAGCCATATTTGAGCAGCCTCACCAGCAGTTCCGCACTGACATAATCATACAAAGACAGGCCGCTGCCATCGGCGATTTTATAACGAGACGGATTCAGTCCCACCTTATTAATCAGTTGACGTACCGCCGCACTCGCCTCTTTGGCCGTCACCGTCCGGTCGTCATCGTGCGGCGCCAGTTGGTAGAACAGCGCCTCAGCATACAGATTGTCGCTCTTTTTCATCATCGGCAGCAGGATTTGGTCAATGCCGTGCGTCCGCTCACAGATGCGAATGGCCCCGGCAGGGCACTTCGCCACCGAGCTGAATGCTTCCACCTGAATGCCGGCATCGCGCAGCGCTTTCTCAAACTCGGTCATGAAATGGTCCTTACGGCGGTACACCAAGGGCGACAACACGGGATTGTCGTCGTCCCAACACCATCCCTCACCCAACACGTCAAGGTCTTTCATACTCTTGTCGGCATACAGATTGCCGCGTATGGTGTCCACGCCAAGACTTTTCACGCAATCGGCAAAGGCGCGCATGTCATCCCTGCCGAACTGCGGGTCGAAACCCCCTACGCAGTAGAGATCGCCCGTGAGGGTACGGTCTTGTATCGTTCCGGTGTGGCAGAGTGCGGTCTTGAACTGATAACTGCCCCCCAACTTATCAAGCGCGGTGATGGCCGTGACCATTTTCATGGTGCTGGCGGGGCGCATCAGCTGACGCTCGTTATGGGCGTAGATGGCACTGTCGGCCGTGAGGTCGTACACCATCAGTCCCAACTGCGAGGTTTCAAACATCTTGTGCGTAAGCAACTTGTCAATGCGCACTTGCGCGCGTTCCGGCCAAGGCAGTGCCGCGCTGTCGCCCGGGAGCGTGTCCGTCACGGCCACGTCGCTCACCTCCGAGCTGTCTTTATCCGCTATGTCTTCGTAAACCACCTGCGCCTGAAGGGGCATGTACATACCCAGGACAAGCAAACAGGAAAGAAATCTTAATTTATTCATGTGTTTTGTAACGCGGAAGACGCATCCTCCGCCTGCTGACGCTTTGTTAATTCTTCCACAAACGCCCGTTCGTCCTCAGGTTGGACCGCCACCAAATGATGGGCGCCATACTCGATGAGCAAGTAGTGAGACAGCCCAAAATTGACATACATCACCTTACATTGCAACACGTCACGAAGGGGGATGCTTTGATTCCGCGAAAAACGCCCTTTGTCTATCAACAGACATTCCATCTCCTCATCACGGCCAACGGGCTTGACGCACGCAAAGGTATAGGTGGTGTGCAGCATGCGTTCGAGCATGCCCACGATGATGATGACAACCAAGAGCCCAAACACGGCTTGCTTAATCCAAAAAAGATAGACGACAAGCATCGTGAAGAGTGCCATGCCACATTTGAATCCCAAGGTGAGCCGTTGATGAAAAACACGTTGTGCCATGTATGAATGTTGACCATGTTGGACAAACGACCGTCGTTTGTATGTGCAAAAGTACGAAATTATTCACGTTTTCCCCGTTCACTTGCGCATATTTACGTTCTTTTACGAAAGTGTAATACTCCGTAAGATTTACCCCTCATCGGTTCTCCGGCATGCCAAAGCACCGCTGCGAGCCATCGGCATGGCCGTCATGAAGCGAGGATTTTGTCAAGAAATATGGCCATATTTTAACACTTCCGACACATGCGTTCCAGGCAAGAACATCCCTTGAAAAGACGTTTCTGAAAGCGTTTTCCCACACAACGCAGGTGCTTGCGCCACCAAAGTCAACGACTTTACAACCTCACAGCATGCTGATTGACGCGCAAAAGCGTGCCGACAAGACGGCAAAAAGCATGCTTTTGCAAGACTAAAGTATGGGCGATGAAACCAAAGAGAATCCGTAAAACAAGGTAAGCCACTGAAAATCAGAGCGAAACGAAAGCGCGCCATTTTGGCGATATTTGCCACCGAAAGGTCGATGAACGAAAATATGGAAGTATTGGCGAAGTGATTGTCAAGAAAACATCACATACACACAGCTACTTTCCAATGAACGACAGCGGCGGCGAGGTGGAGCATCATCGGGTGAGACTGAACTTGAGACTCACGCCAAAATCATGAGTGGTTGTTGGGAAACTACTGCTGGAGAGTAGCGGCGTGTTGGTTTGCTGGTCGTAATAAAGGGTCATGGTGAGCAGGCGCGACAGCGTGTAATCGGCCGAGAACTGAAACTTGAAGGCAGTGTTGCCGCTGCTCGCCGCGCTGGTCATGGTGGCGATGTCCCGACAGATGGATGCCTGTTGGCGGTAGCTCAGGTCAAGACGCAAGTTCAAGTCACGGTTAGACCTTGCGCCGTTGCGACTGCCGTTGCTGCCGTTTCGTTGCTGTTTCCGCTGCTGTCCATTGCCCGTCGCACGTCGAGCCGCACGCCGCCTGCTGCCGCCGAACAGTTCCAGGTTGTTAACCTTATACGCCATGCCCAGCACCCAGTCGCGGCTGACGGCCTCATTGATCTGCACGCTCGTGGAGCTGAGGCTCAACACGCGCGTTGACCGATACTCCAACCGGGTGGTCATGTTGTTGTTGAAGGTGACATCCAGTCCCAACAAAGGCGAGAAGGCCTCGTTGATGCTCACCGCAGAAACATTGTACATGCTGCTGGGAACGGGCATTCCCGTGGTGGCGTTGGTGATGAATCCCAATCCGTTCATAAACTCTTGGAAGGTACTGTAACTGGTGTACGACCCGATGGCGAAGATGCTTTTGTAGGAATGGTTGAGGGTGACACTCTTGAACACATCCCTGAGCCAAGGCAGTTTGCCCAGTCCACTGTACCGAATGGTCCAGTTGGGCAGCAGTCTTGCCAGCGAGGGGAAGATGTTGAGCGAGTGACCGCCCATGCTGGTGTAGGCGGAGAGGAAGGCGGGTATCATGACATCCGAGCTGTAACGGTCGACGCCACCGTTGGCAGCCTCGAAAGGTTGGCCGGCCAGCGGCGTGCCCTTGGGGTAGACAAAGCCCGCATATTGCGCCTCGACACGCTGGCGGAAGCCGTCAAGCGACCGGCAGAAATCATCAAACGACTTACTGCGGAAGCCGTTGCCGGCGTCACCTATCCCCTCAAAGGCACTGCGAAGCGAGAGCGTGGTCATGGTGAAATTGCCGGTCTGGGTCGTCGGGTTTCCCTGATACATGTATTGCACGCTCCTTGAAGTGGTTTGCGTGCGACTGGCATTCAAATCGATTTTGAAGTTACGAACAGGCTCCAAGGTCATGCGCAGCTGCAGGTCTTGCGTGCGATTGGACGTGGCCGGCGTGGCAACGGAGTCTGACATCAACAGCCAATCGTTTTCCCTGGCCCGCTCGATGTACGCGTCATCCACCATACCAAAGGCGAAGTCAAGGCCCGGCGAGAGTGCGCCAGGGGCCTTGGTCTGCCCGAAAGCATCGCCAACGGCCGGCAAGAATCCCGGCAACGTCATGGCGTAGTCGTCGCGATAGCTCATGCTGACGTTGCGCACCATCATCAACAGGCGCGCCACCGACTGTGCCGTCCGGTACCAACCTTTATTCTCCAGCGGCTCTTTCGTCAAGACGGTAATCTTGAGTTTCAGCGCCGAGTCGACCTTATTCTTGATGCGGATGGTGTTTGGGTCAATCTTCCGGTACTTCAAGTGATAGGCCTTGCCATCCTCCGTGCGTGCCGACACGATGAGCCGCTTGCTTCTCTTGCCGTGGTTCACGGTGATGGTGGTGTCGGGTAGGAGCGTGATTTGCTGCTCAAACCCTCTCTTGTTCTTGGGCAATTGTTTTTTCTGCGCCTCGGCCTTAGCATCTTGTGCCGAACGTCTGGCAGCGTTCCGCGCATGCTTGTTTTGAGTGTTTCTGTTGCCGTCGCCGTCAATGGTTCTCGGATACCGCGAGCGGTTGGCGGCGTCGCGCTGCGGTTCTCGGTTGAACCGGTCGTTCGCTGCTTTCAGGAAGGGAACGTGATTGTACAGGCGTTGCAGGTCAAAACGCCCGTTGACGTTCACCCTTCGGTTGGTAGTGACGATGTTGCCGAGCGACGTACCGTCCTCCAAACGGGTTCCGCGGACCCACGAATAGTTGGACGAGTAGTTGGCGTCGGCGTTCACCCAGTCGAAAATTGGAATGAGGTTGAGCGGCAGTTGGTACGACAAGGAGAACTGCTGGCGGTAATCCAGCGGCGTGCCAAAGTTACGAATGCTGGTTCGCACCGAGTCTTTCCAGGCCGAATAGCGGTCGGGGTACAGGTCTTTGTTCACGGGAGTGTAAGGCTCTTCTATCTCCGCCTGAGTGCCGCTCTGGAAGTTCATGTGGATGTTTTTGGTGAGATCCCAACGCAGCGTGAAGTCTCTGTTCCACATAAACTGCTGGTTAAAGGTCAATGGGAGTTGTGAACCGCCCAGGTCTTGCATGTCACGCTCTTGCAATTCGTAGTAGTTGCGCGTCATGTCGGTGTTGAAAGCGATGTTCTGCGGCAGCCAATTCAGACCGAACCGCTTCAGAATGTCGAACCATTTGCTTGCGCTCTTAATCTTCCTGAAAGGCTCCAAAGGCTTGAACACGGGCATCCAACTGTATGACAGACTGCCGTTCCAACTGTCTTCTTTCTCGTAAACAGTGGTTTCTCCGCTGGTGTTCCGATGCGAATGACTGTACGAGAACGAGAAGTTGGCCGGGTCGTAGGGCATGGGATGGCGCTTGGTTTGGATACCCACGCGCACGTTAGACAACGAGAAATTGGTGTTGGTGGTCTTGGTCACGGCGATGCTCTCTATGGAGTCGCGCTCCTGACGGTTAGAGGCAGCGTCCAAAGCATCTTTCAATCGCATGTCCGTGTCCAGCGGATTGTACTTAGGACTGAGCTGTTCTTTCTGCACACTGTAATACAAAGGTGCGCTTACATGGGCTTTCTCCGGGAAGAATTTGCCCAGCTCAAAGTTGGCTGTCACGCTGTAATTCTGGTAATCATCGGTAGACCTTTGGGCCACACCCTCTTCCAATCCGCCAAAGCCTTCACTCATATAGCGGCCTTGAAGATTCACCGTTCCGAAATCAGACATCTGTACATTCAGGTTACCCTGTGCCGCCCAACCGCCTTCGTTGTTGTATTCAAGCAAGCGAAGCTCATTGACCCACACCTCACCCGACTTCACTTCGCCCGCTTTGTTGCGCACGCCAATCATCATGGTCTTCACCTCTCCCAGCGTAGGATTACCCATCACGCTGATTTTGTTGTTGGGTTTGTCGGGATCGTAGCGTGTGTAAACCCGGTTATACGACGCTTGTCCTTGCGTTTTGTCTTTGTTTCTCTGCCGCTTCAGGTCGGTGAACAGCTTCAAAGGAATATCCAGCATGTTCTCCTCGGGCCACACTTCGCGCACATCCGACAACGAGTAGCGGTTGTATTCCTTAGGCGCCGTCAGCTTCAAGGGTATCTCATACTCGTAGTAGTTGCTCTTATAATCATTGCCCAAGCGTACGAAAACAGCCAGCTGTCCATCCTGCAAATTGGTCGTGTTCTGCGCCATGGCGTTGGCATGCACAAACATTTGCAGGCGTTTATACTGACGCAAATCGACTGAAGAGTTCTTATAAACCGCCTTGGCATCACCCGTAGCGAGATTTGAAACCACGATATCCAACGCCTGTTCGTTGGCCTCAACCAGCTGACGTTGCGTGGGATCTTGCTCTCTCTTAATGCCGGGAGGCAACACATAGTTGACAGGCGTCTTGTCGTTGTTCTCCTCTATGTTGACCGAACTCACCGACATGGTGCCCGAATTGGAGCCCGCAGGATTGAGTTGCTGCTCGTATATGCGCCAATCTCCACGCACCAAATCGAAGCTACCGAATCGCAATACGATGGGTTTCTCAAACCCTGTGAGAAACATTCGCATGAAACGAATGCTGGTGAAGTCGGAGATAGATCCGAAACGGCGTTCGTATTCGCGTATCGGAATGCGGAACTGATACCAGGTGACGCGTTCCTTTTTCTTGTTTCGCAGGGGCGCTATGGCATCACGTTTGTCTACGATGAAGTTCTTTCCAACAACCAAGTCTTCCGGACGGATGGACACATGATACTGAAAATACTTCTCGTATTCATTCAGGGTGTAGTCTTGATTGATGTCTTCCACGTCGGGCGTGGCTTTGTACGACGTGTCATAACGCTCGCCGCGCGTATCGGTGTCGGGCGAGTTTCCTTGCGGATTGTTGATGTATTTGTACCGCCTTAAGATGGAAGCCCGCATCTCATCGTAGTCGCGTCCACGGAAATAATGATAGTCATCGTTGGCCACGTCGTTCAAAATGGCATTGAACACCTCTGGATTCACCTTGCCCTGAATCTGTTTCAAGAAGTCTTGATAAGCCTCAAAGTTTTTCTCTTCCTCGTCAGTCAGGCCGTTGAAGCCCAGGTCTTGCAAAGCTCTCGCCCCCTTGTTCGTGGCAAAAGCATACGTTACGGTGGCCGGTGTGGGAATCTTTCCCCATTGGGTTGTGATATAAGTTTGCGTTCCATCGACGGGAAGTCCACTCTCATAAAACTTCTTTCCGTCATGAAGGATGTCCTCGCTAACCTCACCTAAGTTGATATAGAAGTCGCCTCCGTACTCGCTGGCCGTACCTTCTCGGCGGGTATAGATGAACGGGTCGAGCATCCAGAACTCGACATACTCGATGTTGGACGATTCAAAATCGCTGTAATCCAGCTTCCGCATCATGCCCCCCCACTTCTGTCTGGGGTTGTTGAGCAACCCCTTTGCCGTCAAATCAGGGTTGAAGTTGTACGGTCCGCGTTCGCTTGGATAGTATGCGAGGTTGAGAATTGGAATGGTAGCGGTGGCTCCACTGTAACTACTTTGGTCGCGCTTGGGATACAACTCCCTGACATACACCTCGCGGACGTAATGATTGGACAGCTGTTCCAAGTCGCTCTTGATGTGCTTTGGCGTCAAAGAACTGCTGCGACGTGTGAACAACGGGTCGATGGTATACCAGGCCAAGAGCGCCCGGTTGTAGCCACTGCGCAGGGTAGTCTTGTCACTATACTCGGGAAACATCGACGGCACGCTCGACAAGACCCACGACGTTGGCGTTGAAACATCTATCTTGTTGGTTGTATTCTCAAAGTCATCAAGATACGAGGCGTTGTCTTGCGTGCCGTGACTTTGCCCCGCGATGAGCTGCGCGAACTCGGCATTGAGCGAGATGTTCGATGGTTGCGTAAGGTGCAAGAATGGAATTTTGTCCAACACGTTGGTGAGCCACTGGCTTTCCTTCTTCCAGTTTAGGTTGACGCCCCAAAGGGTATTGTTCAACGGCTCTGACCCCATGCTCACCTTGTTGGTCAAGGCTTGTTCGGAAAGATGCTGCAACGTACCGCTCAACTGAAGGTTCTTGCTGAAGTCGTACTGCCAGTTCAAGCCGAACATCGTCTTCCGTTCCTGTGCGAAGTCGGTGTTACTCTCCAGCGAAACGTTGACGTTTGTCCCCGCGTTGATGATGCTTTGGTTCAAGATGGTCACCTCACCTGCCGCATAGTCAACCGAGTAGTCTACATTCTCCGTGAGCCTGACGCCGCCAGCCGTCACCACCACCGACCCTTGCGGCACGTTGTAGGCGCCCAAGGAGATGACGTTGGCCGCGGAACCCTTGAACTGTCCCGTCAGCACATACTTGTTTTTCTCGGCTATTTGCTTGGCTACGGTCTTGGTAGAATCATACAACTCGGTGAAAGCATACCGCCTGGCTTTCTCCTCTTTCACGCCTTTGCTCACCAAATAGTGGTAAATATACGCCCCGAAAGGCTCGGCCACGGGGAAGAACACGCGCCCGTCGCTCACCGTATAACCCTCCACGAAGTCAAAGTAGCCGTTGCTATGCGGCTTGTTGTTGTTATCCAGTCGGTCGGCACCTAGCAGTCGTATGATGGGCTGGTCCTTCACTTGAGGCTCGGGAATATAGGAGAGATAAACGCCGGCGGTATCACTTTGGAACTTCACATCCAAGCGAAACTTCTCACGCTCCACCCTACTGGCCAACTCGTACACGTTCTTCATCATCAGTCTCCAGTTGCCTTGTCGTGGGTTGTTGCTGGTGTTTTTGAGCGACTTGACGAACAACGCCGCGTTCACGTCGGTCACGTCACTGGCGAACTCGCCCACCTGATAGGTAGCGCCACCGTAAGTATACTCGTACGCCACGGCCAACACCTGGTCGGTTTGCAATCCCATGCGCAGCGAAACGTAACCCAATGCCGTGTTAACCGTGTATTCAGAGGGATTCAACAGGCGCGCGCGTTCCAGCTTCTCATAGTCCACACCGCCCACGAGTCCGCCCCCATCGAGCACCGTTGTCGACTGGTCGATGTTGCGTGCCGACGCAAGTTGCCCCACCATCGTGCCGTATTCGGTATTCGCATTGTTAGATGGAACCGCCTGTCCCGTGGCACTCCACTGGCTATTAGAGATGTATTTATTCTCGCCCAAGTCGGTCAATGCGATGATGTTTCGGGTGTTTGTGGTGACACCCGAATTGTTGGTGACCCAGATTTCCACCCGATTGATCTTCACGCCCGACGTAAGATTGGGCAGCGACCTCATGTTGTCGTCGTACGTCTGACGGAAGTATTGTGACAAAAAGAAATGCCGATTCTCCTCATAGTTGGCCACATTAATCTCGAACGGCGTAAACTGCGCACCGCCGCGCGACGACACACTCTTGTCGGCCGACTTCTTCTGCGAGGCCACCATCTGCAACTTGAGCTTGCCAAACTGCATGTCCGTGCGCAGACCGAACAGCGAACTGGCTCCCTTGATCAACGAAGAATTGGACGGAAACGACACGTTGCCCGCCTCTACCAGCTTGATAATCTCATCCTCCTTGCCGTCGTATTTCAGTTTAAGGTTCTGCGCGTCGAAGTCAAACGTGGCGTCGGTGTTGTAGTTGAGGTTCATGTTCACCTTGTCACCCACCCGACCATTGACGTTAAGATTAATCTTCTCGTCAAAGTTCATTGTGGTCATCTTGCGGTTGCGGATAGGCAACGAGGGGTTGTCTATCTTCTTCACCGTGCCGCCAAACTTCAGTTCGGCCGTTCCCTGCGTCTTGATGCGCACGCCCCCCGGACCGAATATCTTCTCGGCCGGCCCCAGTTCAAAGTGCATGTCGGTGAAGTCGAACTTGTCTTTCCCTTTGTTTTCAAAGATTTCTGCGTTCTTCGAGCGGAAATACTGTCTGAAAAGCCGTTTCTCACTCCATGCCCGATACTCCTCCGGCGTCATCATGATGGGTGCGTTGAGCCACGCCGCACCGATTTTCGAGCCGATGACATACCGGTTAAGGGTATCGTTGTAAATCACATCCTGCTGTAGATTTCGAGGGCGTTTCAAGTCCAATGGACTCTGATTCAGGTCGTCAATCGTCACCGGGAGCGTGCGTTGAATCTTCCAACGCGGGTTCAACAACGAGTCGGGGATGTTGAGGTCATCGTCCAACTGGGGCTGGGCCTTGACGTTGACGGTGTCTTTCCGCCTCGTTTCCAACCGCTTCCCTGTCCGCTGCCTGCTGGTTGTACGCGTGCGGTTGTCTTGCCAAAAGGGCACGCGCATGGCATAGCCAGCCATACTCATGACGAGCAAAGCCACGACGAAACCATATATACGCCTTTTATTCCGCATGCTGACCTACCGCGATTGACACGTACCTCTACACGGCACGCTTACTTGATTTGCTTCAATGCCAACTTCACCACCTGCTCTACCGGCAGCGACGGGTCGGCTGTCAGAATGCCCTCCACCACTTTGGCGCTGGGCGCTGGCGAGAAACCCAGCATGGTGAGCGCACTCACCGCCTCGTCTCGGATACCGGCGTTCACCGCCGTCGCAGGCTCACCGCCCACATGCAGCTCGGCGGCGATGCCGCTGCTCGCGATTTTGTCGCGCAGGTCCACGATGATGCGCTGTGCCGTTTTCAGTCCGATGCCTTTGACGGCCTTCAACATCCGCTCGTCACCACTGGCGATGACGTTGCACAACTCGGCCGGCGAGAGCGTCGACAAAATCATGCGGGCCGTGTTGGCGCCCACGCCAGACACGGTGATGAGCAGGCGATACAACTCGCGTTCCTGCTTCGAGAAGAAGCCGTAGAGCGTGAAATTGTCATCACGTCCGCCCGTCACCAACGCCTCATGCACATACAGCTTCACCTCTTTCTTACCCTGAATGGCGCCGTAAGTGTTCAGCGAGATGTTCAATCCATAGCCCACACCCGCGGCTTCGAGCACGGCCAGTGCGGGAGTTAATTCGGTCAATTCACCCCTGATGTATTCTATCATGTGTTATAATATGTGTATATACGCTTGGGATAACGCAGCAAAGGCCCGCTTATTGCGTGGCGCATGGAAAGAATGAAACTCGCAGCACAGCCGTCATCCAACCTCTTACGCATACGGGTGACATTTTCAACTCATGACATTGGAGTTTTTAGAGCATTGAGTTTGGATGGCAAACCCATTGAGCTTGAAGGCCAAAGTCAACGGGTTTACCATCCTAAGTCAATGGCTTGTTTTTGTAACCAAAAAGCGTTCGCAACATTCAAAGAAATGTAAAAAATGCGATTATCCTTTTAAATCATCCTTGTTTGTCTGGAGAAATTTATAATTTTGCGAACGATTATCCTATTTACAGACATAAAAAAGATTGTTTAACGCATCCGGCACGAGCATGGATTGTCACGCTCGGCCGGTCGCAACAAATTAAAAGAAAATCAATTATGAAGAAAATCAGAGCCGCCGTAGTAGGCTACGGCAACATTGGACACTATGCCGTTCAGACATTGGAAGCCTCAGAAGATTTTGAGATAGCCGGCATCGTACGCCGCCAGGGTGCCGAGAACAAACCAGCCGAGCTGGCCGCTTACAAGGTTGTGAAGGATATAAAAGAGCTGACAGACGTGGACGTGGCCATCCTGGCGACGCCTACACGCAGCTGCCTGGAGTACGCCAGACAGATTTTACCCCTTGGCATCAACACCGTGGACAGCTTTGACATCCACACCGACATCGTTGACTACCGCGCAACCCTGATGCCCTTGTGCAAGCAGCACCATGCGGTGAGCGTCATCAGTGCGGGATGGGATCCGGGTTCCGACTCCATCGTGCGCACGCTCATGCAGAGCTTGGCACCCAAAGGTCTTAGCTACACCAACTTCGGCCCAGGCATGTCGATGGGGCACAGCGTGTGCGCCCGCAGCAAGAAGGGCGTGAAAAACGCGCTGTCGATGACCATTCCTCTGGGCGAGGGCATCCACCGGCGCATGGTATACGTGGAACTGGAAGACGGTGCCACGCTCGACGAGGTGACCAAGGAAATCAAGTCCGACCCCTATTTCGCACACGACGAGACACATGTCATGGCCGTTGAGTCGGTCGACGCGGTGCGTGACATGGGACACGGCGTACACTTGGTGCGCAAGGGAGTGAGCGGCACCACGCAAAACCAGCGCATGGAGTTCAACATGAGCATCAACAACCCGGCGCTCACCGCACAAGTATTGGTCAACGTGGCACGCGCCAGCATGCGCCAACAGCCAGGATGTTACACCATGGTGGAGCTTCCTGTCATCGACATGCTGCCCGGTGAGCGTGAAGACCTGATAAAGCACTTGGTGTGACAGTTCTGCACCACCCGGAGAAAAAACGAAAATCTGCAATGCCGTCAAACAGGTGTTGCAGATTTTTTTTCTGAAGAAAAACGGCTTGAAATCTGTAAGCCCGGCAAAGAGGCGCAAACCTTGGAAGGGCGGTTCTATAAATCAGCTTTGACAGATTGTGAGACTTTTTTTTGAAGTCCATTTGCTTGTGAGTGAGTTTCCACCCGCAACGCACATCATTTGGAATCAAAATGCAGCGAACCTCAAGAAATAACCGTCTAATTGTCGGAAATAGCATGCATGGCATTTCAAAAGTAAACAGAATACCGAATAAAAATGATGTTTTGTCGGATTAATATTGTTTTGTTGTGATTTTTTTCATAAATTTGCGCATGTTTGTAGAAACGCAAAAATATTATATTGAAGTTAATTTAAAGTTAGTATGATTATGAGAATTAAACCATTACTCTTAGCCTTAATGGCAGTCCTTCCACTTGCGTCAAACGCGCAAGTCATTAAAGACGGTGTGCTGACCGATGCCTCCGGAGCCCCCGTGAACTATGAAATACCCGATGGGGTTAAAGAAATTGGCGCACAAGTATTTATCTTCTCATCACTGAAGTCAGTCACCATTCCGGCTTCCGTGGAAGTCATTCATGAAATGGCATTTTACAATGCATCAAATTTGGAGAAAGTAACCTTCGCACCCAACAGCAAACTCAAAACCATTGGTGAACAGGCGTTTGAGGGCTGCACTGCGCTGAAAGAGATAGAGCTTCCAAACTCGCTCGATTCGCTTGGAAAAAGTGCGTTTACATGGTGTGAAGCGCTTAAAAAGGTAAAAATGCCAGCCCACTTGAAGAAAGTCTCCTACGGTGCGTTTTCAAGTTGCGGAAGCCTCGCGCAGGTTGATTTTCCAACGGGCATACAAGAAATTGGTGAATTCTCGTTCGCCAATTGCGCAAACCTCAAGAGCATCAACCTGAACGGCGTAAAAGTAATTGGCACAAAAGCGTTCTACAACTGCAAGACGCTGGCTGATGTGACATTGGGCGAAGGATTGGAAGAGTTGAAAGACAGCGTTTTTGAACGCTGCAATGCCTTGACTGAGCTCACCATACCCGCCTCAATGAAGAAAAGCGGAGCAAAGCTGTTCTTCCGATGCCCTAACTTTGAAGGTTTCAAAGTGGCGGAAGGAAGCCAATATATGATGGCGGAAAACGGTGTGTTATATTCCAAAAATAAAGAAATGCTGTATGAGTGTCCACAAAAGTACAGTGCTGAAACGTTCGTTGTGCCAAACGAAACGAAACGCATTTACCACTACGCTTTCTTTGGTTGCAAAGACGTGAAAAGCATAAAGATACCGGCAACCCTCGAGCGATTGGGCGTGGCAGCATTGGCAAACAACGGCATGACTAAGTTCAACTTCGCGGGAAACGACAATCTACCGGTTCGCGATGGCTGTATATACTACCGTGCAAATGGCAAATTAGTACTCATGGCAGTACCAACAAAAGGCGAAAGAAAAACGTTCGTGCTGTTGCCGGAAACAAGTCTTGTAGGCAACTATGCTTTCGCCTTCAACGAAACGGCAGCCGACATCTATATTCCCGAGACCTGCCTGGGCATTGGCGACATGGCTTTTTATGCTTGTAAAGGCTTGAAAAACCTCTATTGCTACGGAATGAAGTCACCGCAGGTCGGAGAGTACTCGTTTGGACAACTGAACTTGCCCGGCATTCAATTGCATGTAAAACCCAACGCACACGAGTCATACGCAAGCAGTAATTGGGTCTTTACGTTTGGCAGCGATATTACGGATGAATACCCTAAAGGTACAGACGGAATTAATGGTGTGGAAAAACGCCAGACGAACATATGCGTGAACCGTTGGGGCAACGACGTGCGCATCATGGCAAACGCGGCCATCAAAGCCGTAGAACTTTACTCGCTCGCAGGTGCGAAGATTGACGAAAAGCAAGTGAACGGCAACGAAGCGACAATGACACTTCCAACGGAAAATGTCAACATCGTAAAGGTGACATTAGAAAACGGAACGAAAAAGGTTGTGAAACTTTAAAGGGCGGTTCTATAAATTAGCTTTGACAGGTTGTGAGACTTTTTTTGAGGTCAATTTGTTTGTGAGTGAAGGAGTATGGCGAGCTATACGACTGAACGAACAAGCAAATTGAACCAAAAACGGAGCAAGCCGAATACAATCAAACTTGTTTGAATTGTTGAGGCGCAGCCTGTTTTATATAAAAAGAGTCCACAAGATGACAAAGCGTAAGCACACTGATATAAGGCTGGTTCTATAAATTACCACCGCACATAGTCATCAAATGTTTATGTAATACGTTTTGTTATCTTTTGGCTTCTTTTTGGTTCAAAATGTAAGTTCGCTCAGTCGCGTAGCTCGCTACACTCCTTCGCTCTCTTGCATTTTATCCTCAAAAATAAGCTCAAAATCTAACAAAGCTAATTTATAGAACCAGCCATAAAAGACTTTACGGCGGTAATTTATAGAACCGCCCTTATATGCGAGAAAGGATACCGAAACCGCCCTCTGACTGATGAACAGAAGCGGAACAACCGCACCAAGTCTAAGGCAAGATGT
>CAMPYJ010000018.1 GCA_946998205.1 uncultured Prevotella sp.
ATTCGGCTTGCTCCGTTTTTGGTTCAATTTGTTTGTTCGTTCAGTCGTATAGCCCACTATACTCCTTCACTCACAAACAAATTGACCACAAAAAACAGCCTCGCAATCTGACAAAGCTAATTTATAGAACCGCCCTAAGTATACTACTTCTCAAACGAAACATAGGGTTTGAGACGTTCAATGGCCTCTGGTGTGAAATCTTTCAACATGCCCAGATCTTCCAACCGATGGATGGGTCCTTTCAGCCGACGATAGTCAGCGATGGCACGAGCTCGGTAATAGCCCATGTAGGGATGCCGCTTCAGCTGACTGATGGACAGTTTGTTGATGGGCAGGCGATGAATTTGACTGACATCGCGTGGCGTTAAAGAAAAATAAGTCAACGCCTCTTCGGGGAAATCCTCAATTTCTAACAGTTGCCGGGTATTGCAAAATCCCCCTAAGCGCGTTCGGTAGCTCACGATTTGACGTGCGAAATAGCTGCCAATTCCCGGCACTTTTTTCAACATGGACGTGTCGGCAGCATTGAGAGCGACATGTTCGGTAGATTTGATTTTAATGGGAAAACGAACGGTGTCGCGTTCCAATTTTGACGCAGGTGCTGCATTTACGGCGAGTGTTGACGCTGGTAAATAATCAGAACTGATACGAATGTATGGCTCCATGGCAAGATATTGCTTGCGCGTCAGTCCGTACAAGCGGGCAAAATCGGAAGCCTTGCGATACACGCCACCTGCCGCTCTGTATTTGTAGATGTTACGCACCTGCCATGGTTGCAGCCCCAAGCGCAACAGGTCTGTGCTGTCGGCTGTGTTTGGGTCAAAGGGAAACAGTTCGGCTTGTCGCCCATCTACCCGATAATATCCTGTTGTTTGAGTTCTTGAATTGTACGTCCGGCCCTCCCCATTGATGAAAACGGTGTCCCGATCAGATATGCCAGTCGTTGTTTTCTCATCATCACTGAGCAAGAAAAACAGAGCCGTAGCACAAATACCAACCGTGAGCAGGAAGATGAGAGCTTTGCGGTCGGACTTGTTGAAATAAAAGAAATCTTTGATGGACATGGCAGATTCAGCAAATGATTTGATTCAAACGTGCTGTTGATATCTTGAAAATATTGTATCTTTGCATAAAATAGGCTACGCCTCAACAAAGTAAGTAAACTTCCTTTGTCTTCGGCTTGCACTATTTTTGCATGAAACCAGTTCAGTTTTTTATGCAACAAATGATACAATTTATCAAGCGTTACCCCTTTACTACCGTACTTATCCTTGGTATTTGGGTTGTTTGCTTGATTCCTATTCCAGAAACCCCATTGAGTGGTGTCACGCTCATAGACAAATGGACGCACGTGGTCTTGTACACTATTTTGGGATGTTGCATTTGGATTGAAACCGCCCGCAGCCGCCAAAAGCTAAGTAACAAACAGCTTTTCATCCTCACATTTGCGGCACCAATCATCATGGGAGGCCTGATAGAAATCGTTCAAGCAACCTGCACAGGAGGCAACCGCAGCGGCGAGTGGATGGATTTTTTGGCCGACAGTATCGGTGTAGTGCTTTCATTGCTTATCGGTATTCTTCTGGCAACGTGTCTTTCCAAGCGGAAAAGGGATTCGTGAGCATGTATTTGTTGTAGAAACGCGCATCACCAGTGACCTCAGGACCAATGAAGTCTGGTTTCTCATAAAGTTCATTTTCTGACTTCAATTCCACTTCGGCCATGACAAGTCCCTCGTTATCGCCGTAAAATTCATCCACTTCAAACACATGATTGCCACTTTTAACGAGATAACGACGCTTATCAATGGTACCTCCTTGACAAAGTTGTAGTAGATGCGAGGCTTCATCGAGCGTGATTTTTGTCTCAAACTCATAGCGTGTCATTCCGCCATGAGTGGATTTTCCCTTGATGGTCAGGTATGCTTCGTCGTCACGAACACGAATCCTCACCGTCGCATTGAGGCAAGGTATGTATCCCTGTTGAATATGACTACAGGAAAAGGCGGCACGCTTGAATGCTCCGCCTTTCTTGACAAGAAACTTGCGTTCTATCTCAAATCCGCTCATCCGTTATACGTTCATGGCGACAATAATCCAAATGATGGCACAAACAAGCAATGCAATGGAGAGCCATTTAATGACATTCTGCGCTTGTTTTTCTTGTCTTGCCTCGCGCTTAGCTCGATTCATTTTGCTTTTTTCACTCATAGTTGTATTATTTTAAAGGTTCATTAGTCATTCTCATCCGCAACCGGAAATTCCATCAGGTAAGCCTTAATAAACTCATCCAGCTTACCATCCATCACTGCGTCTACATCGGTTGTCTGATAGTTGGTGCGGTGATCTTTCACACGACGGTCGTCAAAAACATAACTTCGGATTTGACTTCCCCATTCTATCTTCTTCTTTCCAGCCTCAATTTTAGCTTTTGCCTCCAACCGTTTCTTCATGGCACGGTCGTAAAGTTGGCTTTTCAAGAGCTGCATGGCCTTGGCCCGGTTCTTCGGTTGGTCGCGTGTCTCAGTATTTTCAATCAGGATTTCTTCTTCCTCACCCGTGTCAGGATCTTCGTATTGATAGCGAAGACGAACGCCAGACTCCACCTTATTCACATTTTGTCCACCCGCGCCACTCGATCGGAACGTATCCCACGACACACGAGCAGGGTCAACAAACACCTCAATGGTATCGTCCACCAGGGGTGAAACAAAAACACTGGCGAAGCTAGTCATACGCTTACCCTGGGCATTGAATGGAGAAACGCGCACCAAGCGATGCACCCCATTCTCGCTCTTCAAGTAACCGTATGCATACTCGCCGCCCTCTATCTTCATCGTCACGCTCTTGATGCCTGCCTCATCACCATCCTGAATATCACTGATGGTACACTTGTAACCATGAGCGTCGGCCCATCTCATGTACATACGCATGAGCATTTGCGCCCAATCCTGACTTTCCGTACCTCCCGCGCCAGAGTTTATTTTCATCACGCAGTCCATCGGATCCTCCTTTTGACGAAGCATGTTCTTCATCTCCAAATCCTCGATGGCGGCGACAGCCTTGGCGTAGTCGGCATCCAACTCGTCTTCCGTAATCATGTCATCACGATAGAAATCCAAAGCCAACTCCAACTCATCAGCCAACTGTCTCACCTGCTGATAGCCAACCAGCCACTTCTCAATGCCTTTGACTTTAATCATCTGCTCCTGAGCCCGCTTTGGATCCTCCCAAAAATCAGGAGCTTGTGTCCGCAGTTGTTCTTCCTCGAACTCTACCTTTTTCTGGTCTATGTTCAAATACCGATGAAGTGCTTCAGCACGTTGCATCACATCTTTTAACTGGTCGCTCGTTATCATTATTCTTCGTACATGCTGTCTATGACATCCTTGTATATTTTATAGATGGCCGGACGTTTGATTTTCAACGTATCCGTCAATTCACCACGCTCCATGCTGAAATTGTGAGGAATAAGCGTGAAGCGCTTAATCTGCTCATAGTGGGCCAACGACTGCTGCAGGGTTTTGATGCGTTCCATCATCATCTCATTGACTTGCTTGTTTCCGCATAAATCTTTTCTGTCCGCATAGCTGATACCATGGCTGCAGGCATATTCCTCCATGAGCCTGAACTCCGGAACAATCAATGCCGAAACGAACTTCCTTTGGTCTGCGATTACAACAACCTGATCAACATACTTGTCCACCAACAGCATTGCCTCTATCATCTGCGGTGCGACATATTTTCCGTTACTCGTCTTGAAAAGATCCTTTATTCTCTCTGTCAAGAACAGCTCACCATCTTTCATGTAGCCCGCATCCCCCGTGTGGAAGAACCCCTCCTCGTCAAAAGCTGCTGCATTGGCATTGGGCTGTTGATAATAGCCTTTTGTGATGGTAGGTCCTTTGAGCAGGATTTCGTTATTCTCCCCAATCTTTATCTGAATGCTGTCAATAGGTCTTCCCACAGAACCAATCGTGTACGGCCTGTCCATACGGTCACAAGAAACGGTGGCCAAACTCTCGGTGAGACCATAACCAACCATCATGAAAATACCGATGGAGTGGACGAACTCCTCAACTTCAGGTGAGACATAAGCTCCTGCCGTAGGAAAGAAATGTGGATTATACAAACCTATCTGTTTGCGAACCAATGCCATGACCGTCTTGTTGTATACTTGATATTCCGCAGACAAGGCAAGAGGCGGCCGTTTTCCCTTACTCAAATAATCGATGTTATATTTCTTTCCAACGGCCAACGCCCTGTTGAAGAGTTTCTTTTGCATGGGATTAGCACTGTCAATTCGCTCTTTCACCGCTATATACACTTTCTCCCAAAAGCGAGGAACGGCCGACATGGCAGTGGGTTTCACCTCACGCATGGTCTGCTGTATTTCTTTGGGATAGGTATTGATGACGATGCGGGCGCCTTCCGACAGGCACAAATACAACCAACCTCGCTCAAAGATATGCGTGATGGGCAGAAAGCTCACTACACGGTCTTGTTCTCCGATAGGCACACATTTCCCATTCGCCTCCATGGCTGCGTCGTACTGACTGTACGTCAAGACCACGCCCTTGCTTGTCCCCGTGGTTCCACTGGTATACAGGATGTTGCAAATATCCTCGCCATTGGCATCTGCCCATCGTTTCTCCACCTCAGTCTGATGCGGAAAATTCTCACCCAATCCAATAAAGTCATCGAAATAAACAGCATTCGTATCGTACGCACACACTCGCACACTGTGATCAAAAATAATGATTCGCTCTAACGTAGGACACAGGGCGAGCACGCGATGCGCCTTGTCATACTGCTCCTGCTCACCGACGAAAAGAAAGCGTATCTGCGCATTGTTTATTATATATTGTATCTGTTGCTCACTGCTGGTAGCATAGAAAGGGATGGAAACGACCCGAACGCCATACGCACCGAAATCCGTATACAGATATTGCAGGCAGTTTTGCGCAAACACACCGATTCTCTCCTGTGGTTCAACCCCGAGGTCAACCAAGGCGTTAGACACCTGTTTCACGCGCGAAGAAAACTGCTTCCAAGAAACGGTTTTCCACTTCAAACTGCCAAAGCTGCGAAAAGTCAGCGCATCACGCGTACCATACTTCTTCGCTTGTTCATGAATCAGCACGGAGAGGTGACATCTTGTTTGCATGAGATAGAGAATTTTATATTATATAATTACAAAGGTACGATAAATCGTGTCACTTTCCAAGAAATGGCACTCTTAATTTTCTTTACCTGCTGATTTCAACAGTTTGTATCCAATGAGTCCACCAAGAATCGAAGCGATGAAGACACCTATCTTTGACTGCGTGAGCATCATGTCTGTTTGAAAGGCAAGGGTAGAGACGAACATCGACATCGTAAATCCTATGGATGCCAGGAAGCCCAGCCCCAACAGCTGACGGATGGTCATCGTTTCAGGAATCCTGGCCAGCCCCAAGCGGCACAGCAGCCACGATACTCCGATGACACCAAACGGCTTACCCAGCAGCAAGCCCAGCGTAACGCCTAAAGTGACATTCGTGGCAAACACAGCTGTCCAATCGATACCAACCAAATTTACACCAGCGTTGGCAAAAGCAAAGACAGGCAGCACGGCAAACGTCACCACCTGATTCAGATAATGCTCTGCCAACTGCAGGGGAGGAATGGCTGTGGTGGTGTCTTTATGGATTCGGGACAATATCTCCACCTGTTCTTTCTCGAGCGTCCGCACGTCGTTCGTCTCGGCTGCGTCAAAGCGCTTGGTCAGCTTTCGAACGCGATGTAGGAAAGTGTTCTCATCAATGGCCGAGTCGGCGGGGACCGTCATGGCAGCCAGCACGGCAGCGATGGTGGCATGAACGCCAGACAGGAGAAAGCAAACCCATACACCGCCGATGCCCAAGAGCGCATAGAAAAACAGAGTCTTCACACCCAGCTTGTTGCCTACGAACATCAGCAACAGAAAACCTAAGCCCAACAACAGATGCACCAAGGAAATCTCGGAGGTATAGAACAAGGCTATCACGATGACGGCTCCCAGGTCGTCGACAATGGCCAAAGTCGTCAGGAACACCTTGACAGATGAAGGCACACGACTGCCCAACAAACAAACAACGCTCAAGGCGAAGGCGATGTCGGTTGCCATGGGAATGCCCCACCCCACCGACTCTGACGTACCGGCATTGAGCAAGAGATAAATCACTGCGGGCATCAGCATGCCTCCGACAGCGGCTCCTATCGGCAAGACAGTGTTGCGCAAGTCTGACAGCTCGCCGGCGATGAACTCGCGCTTCAACTCCAGCCCCACCAGGAAAAAGAACACAGACATCAGTCCGTCGTTAATCCAATGATGGAGGGTGAAATTAAAGTACGTCTCGCCATTCCACACGAAACCAAATTTCTGCTGAAAAAAGTCATGACAGCTTGCACCCAAAGCCGAATTGGCCAGCACCATGGCCAGTGCCACGCTGACTGCCAGCACCACGCCTCCCGACTTCTCCTGTCCCAGAAACAACTTTACGGGTGCCAAGACCTTATCGTTTATCCTGTTTGCAATCTGAGCTTTCGTCATTTCTATATTTTCTTGTGCTTAGTTGTTAATTGTTCCTGGATGCTCTTCCTCCACGGTCGGCCTACCTTCCATACACAAAGCCGTTGCATGGCGACTGCATGATACTGCCCCGCAAGGTGTTCGTAGCTATCTGCCCAGCCACGACTCAGGATTGAGCTTGGCTGTCCCGTTACGCAACTGGAACTGCAAGATGTTATCCCGTCCGACACTTCCCAGCACCTGGCGGGCTTTTACCTTCTGCCCTCGAGATACGTTGACCGATCCCAAGTTGCAATACACTGAAATATACGAGCCATGGCGAACCATCACAACCGTTGTACCTGCGTAAGTCATCACTGCGCTCACCTCACCGTCATAAATAGCCCGCGCCTTACAACCGGGACTACCCAGGATGTTGACACCTTTATTATCAAGCGTCACGTTCTTCAATCCCACGACATTGTACTGTCCGAAATGGCTCACGATGCGGTATCCTCCGGTAATCGGGATGGGCAGGCGTCCGCAGTTGGCCTCAAACCCTCCAGACAGCATACGGTCTACCGAACTCATCCTTAGGCTTTCATCAGCCTGCTTCTGCGCCCTGGCGATAAACTCCTTGTTGCGCACCGCGTCACTGGCAGCCTTGCGCTCGGCAGCCACACGAGCTGCTTGAGCCTCGCGGGCGATTTGTTCTGCGGCCGCTCTTGCCTCAGCTGCCGCCTGTGCCTGGGCGGCCGATTTCTCCTGCCGCGCTTTCTCTGCTGCGGCTGCGGCTGCGCGGGCTTCAGCTTTCAAGCGTTCCTCACGCGCTTTGGCCTCTGCTATCCTGCGCGCGTTCTCACGAGCGGCAGCTTCGGCCTCGGCTTTTTTTCTCGCCACTTCGGCCGCTCTTTTGCGTGCGGCCTCGGCAAGAGCGGCCTTACGTCTGGCCTCAGCTTCTGCGCGAGCCTTGGCCTTGGCCACCTCGATGGCTATCAGCTTATCAATCTCGGCGTTGAGCACAGCATCTTTCTTGCGCTGCTGTGCAATAACATCCTGAATGGTTTTCTGCTGCTTCTGCAGGTTGCTAACCATCTGCTTCTGTTCCACCTGCTGCCCCTCTAAGGTTTCTTTTTCCTTCTTTCCCTTATAAAGCAGGTTATTTTTCCTTCCTTTGGCACTCTGCAGTTGTACATGCTTTTCTTCCACCTGCGCCTGTTTCGCCTTCAGTCCCTCTCCCTGCGCGCGCTGATAGGTGGCATAGTCGCGCACGAACTGAAAGCGGCGGTACATCTGCGCAAAGTTCTTCGCCGAAAAGATAAACATGATTTTGTCTTGTATGGTATGGCTGCGCGTCATGTACGCCATCGACTTGACATACTTTCGCTTGCGCTCAGCCAATTGCGTCTGCAGCGTCTGCAGCTGCGACTTGATGATACCAATGTTCCCATTCAAATGATGGATGTCGGCCGCAATGCTGTCTATGCTTTTCTGACGATCGCTAATGGCCGTGTTGAGAATCAACAAGTCTTGCAACCTTTTCTTCACGTCCGACTGGTTGGTACGCAATGCCTTTTCTTGCTGCTTAATTTTCTTCTGAATCTGTCTGCGCTGACTTTCCAGTCCTTTGATGGACGAATTGGTGTATTGAATGGTCTTTGTCGACTTTTTCCGGGCTGCTGATTTCTTCTCGGCCGTTATCCTCGCAGTTCCCGCCCGCTGTCTTGTGGGCGTACGTTTCCTCTGTGCCGGTGCCATAACCGCCAAAGCCAATGCTATGAGTATGATAAAATAACGTTTCATTTACATGTTCAATAGTTCGTCCAACACCGCCTTTACATCCATCTTCTTGTACCTGCTTGAAACTGTGGAACGCTCTTCCCAACCGTCGTCCGTCTGCACATCATTCATGTCGATGGTCACTTGCCCTTGCTGCGGTGTCTTGGTCGCAGTGGTCATGAAGGAGAATACCTGCTTGGCTGGAAACTGTTTCACGCCAACGACCTTGAAATGGTCGTAACTCCAGGTCAAGGTTGACTTCCCGTGTTGGTTACTTTGGTAGGAAACCACGGCAGACAGGATGCGCCCATTGTCCTTTTGGGCATTCCAACGATATTCCATGCTGCCTTGTTTCAGCACCAACGGCACGGTTTCACCCACTTGCGACAGGCGCGCGTCGAACGACTTCAAGTCAGACTCACTGACCTTTTCTTTTCCCGGAATCAACAGCTGATTCCAGAAAAGTGCCTGCAGGCTGTAAAACGTCAGGCCATTGTCGCGCAAGAAATCCAACTCACGATAGTCGGCGCGCACATACTCTTTGTGCATACGGTCTATGATGAGCACGCCGTCGGGGGTGAACTCAATCCGTCCCACCTCTGTTCCTAAAAAGGGAATGAACACTTGCAGACGAATCACCTTGTCTTTCCGCATGTGTACAGAGCCTGGAGCGGAAATCCTCCTGCCCCCTCGGGTGAGACTGAACGTCATGTTCCCAACGATGTTTCGCGAGTAAACCTGACGCTCAAACACGCGCCGCACGAAAGCCAACTCTTGCATGTCCTCAGTAATAATGGGCTTAACAGCACTTGCATGAGGTTCTTTACCTGGCAGGCACTCGTTGACTATCGCTTTTTTAGAGGCGCACGATACCAGCACAAAAACAGCGCATGCGGTCAACACCCAATGGAGCGTTCCATTCATTTCTTAATGTATTTCTTCTGTTTAATCTTGCGTTCAAGCAGGGCTTGGTCGCCTTTGGGAGCCCGCTTCAAGGCCTCCTGCCAATATTTCAGAGCCTGGCCGATGTTCCCATTCATGGAATAAATGTCCCCGGCATGCTCAATGATGACGGCGCTTTGCACGGAGTCGGTATCATTCTTCAGTGCCTGATCAATATACAACTTAGCTTCAGTGTATCGCTCTTGCATGAACAGTATCCAAGCATAGGTGTCCAGATAGGTCGCATTATTGGGCGATGCCGTCACCGTTTTATAACTCATTTGCTCTGCGCGCTTCAAGTTCTTACCATCTACACTTAGAAAATAAGCATAGTTGTTCAAGCAGGCAATGTTGTCATCCTTCCATTGCAGACAACTGTCGTAGGCCGCAAAAGCCCCCTGTTGGTCGCCTTGCTGGTGCAACAAGTCGCCCATCATGGAATAAAACTCGCTCACCAGTTCGGCATCACTCTTGGCGTTGATGGTACTCACGCCGCGTTTGAGGGCGTCAATGGCCTTGGCTTGCTCATCTTGCTGTACATGGGCCCAAGCCATGTAGTAGTAATAAGCCATTTCGTCGGGCGTGAACTGCGCGCCTTCTTCACAAAGGGCGATGATTTTCTTCCAGTTCTTTCCGGGCAGGCACAAGCGCAACAACTGCAAACGGGCAGGCGAGTTGTCTGGTGCGATGTCTATGACGTGCTGCAAGGCGGCCATCACCGTGTCTTGCGGCATCTTCTTCAAGCTCATGTAGGCTGCCGCCATGGAGGCGACGTCAACATCTTTGGGTTGGACTTTCATCATGCGCTTGAACAGATTGAGCACCTCGGTGCTGTCGCGCTTATGGTCTTCATTGTCCCGAATCACTTGCCGCAACATCGTCATCTTGGTCTGAACCTCCGTGTCTTTGCTCATCAAGATGCGGTCTCTCAGCGCGACAGCCTTCTCTTTGTCGCCCACTTGGTTGTGGTAATCATACAGCGATGCCAGCACGAAACCGTTCTCGGGTTCCTCTTTCGCTGCCTGGGAGAACAGTTTATAAGCCTTCTTTTGTCCGCCATGCTGCATGAGCCAATTGCCCAACATCACCCTGTAATTCACGTCATTGGGATGACTGTCGGCCAGTTGTTGCAAGGTTTTGCGGGCCGCGTCCTTGTCACCCATCATCTCATAAACGCTCATTTTCGAGAGTGTGAGTTCCTCACTCGTTCCTTCTGCCTGCTCAATGCGCTCCAAGACAGAAAGCATCTTATCGTATTTTTTCTGCTGGTTGTACAACTGTCCCAAGATGCTGAGCACATCCGTGCGCTGATGATTGTTCTCATAGAGGCGTTCATAGGCGGCGATGGCCTTGTCGTAAGCGCCTGTTCCGATGTAATATTGCGCCACCCGCTCTTGGTAATGACTGTTTTCCGGTCGCAAGGCAGCTGCTTTCTCGAAGTTTTCCAGTGCCAGCGTGTCCTTGTTTTGTTGAGCCAACAAGCGTCCTTGAGCATAATAAGCTTCGGCTCCCTGCTGATTGAGGGCCAGGCACTGCCGCAACAAACCGTCCGCCAACTCCAGCTTGCCGGCATTCAGTTGACAGACGGCCTCAAGGAAAAGATAATGGTACTGAGACTGCTTGTCCTCAAACATCATCTTCTTGAGATCCGCTTCGGTCAGCGGCTTATCCTCCTGCGCTTGCGTCCAGGCTGGCAACACCAAGCCCATCAGCATCCAGCCCACAAGTACCCGGCAGAGAATGGGACACGAACTAAATTTCAACTTTTGCTTCATCATGTTGACACTTGCCTATTTCACACCCGTGTGGCCATAGCCTCCCGTTCCACGCTCGGTCTCATCAAGCGTCTCCACTTCAACGAAATACCCTTGCTCGTGCCGGGCTATCACCATTTGGGCGATGCGCTCGCCATCGTGGATGACAAATTCTTCCTGCGAGAAATTCACCAGCAGTACCATCACCTCGCCACGATAATCGGCATCAATGGTGCCGGGCGTGTTGAGTACCGTGATGCCATGCTTCAACGCCAACCCGCTACGAGGCCGAACCTGAGCCTCGAATCCCTCCGGAAGAGCGATGAAAAGACCCGTAGGCACCAGCCTTCGTTCCATCGGCTTCAACACGACGGGAGCGTCAAGGTTGGCTCTCAAGTCCATACCTGCACTCTGACTGGTCGCATAAGCAGGCAACTGCTGATGACCTTTGTTGATGACTTGTATCTGTATCATGACATTTTAATAATGTGCAAAAATAAGGAATAATCGCCATAAAGCGGCATTATTACTATTAAAAAGAACCAAATTACGCAAATTTCCACTACTTTTGCGCTATGAAATGGCAAAGATTAATTTCCAACAAAAGGCTTGGACAAGAGCTCAAGCACACCGAACGTCATGACGACAGGTCGGAGTTCAAACGCGACTACGACCGCCTTATCTTCTCGGCACCGTTCAGACGCATGCAGAACAAAACACAAGTGTTTCCACTCCCCGGCTCCATCTTCGTGCACAACCGCCTCACCCACTCGCTGGAGGTGGCCTCGGTGGGCATGTCGCTGGGCAATGACGTGGCGGCGCGACTGTGCGAGAAGCATCCCGAACTGCGCGGAACGATGTTTGAACAGATAGGAACCATCGTCAGTGCGGCATGCCTGGCGCACGACATGGGCAACCCTCCGTTCGGACACAGCGGCGAGAAAGCCATACAGACCTTCTTCACCGAGGGCGCCGGAACCTACTTGCAGAAACGCGTAGGAGAACGATTCTGGGACGACATCACCCACTTCGAAGGTAACGCTAACGCCTTCAGGCTGCTCACGCACCGCTTCAACGGACGGCGAACAGGCGGGTTCGTGATGACCTACTCCACACTGGCCAGTATCGTGAAATATCCGTTTGCGAGCAGTCTGGCAGGGAATCACCGAAAGTTCGGTTTCTTCTCATCCGAAGAAGACACCTACGTTAAGGTGGCTGAAGAACTGGAAATCACCAAACTCTCTGAGCCGCACCAACCCTTACGGTACGCGCGCCACCCACTGGTGTACCTGGTTGAGGCGGCGGATGACATCTGCTACGAAATCATGGACATCGAGGATGCCCACAAACTCAAGATTCTTTCGTACGAGGAAACAGAGCACCTGCTCATGAATTTCTTCGACCCAGAGGTGCAGGCGCGCATCCGCCAACGCATCAAAGACGAGGGCGTGACCGACGACAACGAAAAGGTGGTCTACATGCGGGCGTCGGCCGTGGGCAAACTGGTCAACGAATGCGTGGAAGCCTTCGTGACAAACGAGGAGGCGATACTGGGCGGTACGCTGCAGGGATCGCTCATCGACCATGTCTGCGAACTACCGCGCGGGGCTTACAGGCAATGCGCTGAACTGTCATACAAGCGCATCTACCACAGCAAGCCCGTGCTGGACGTGGAGCTGGCAGGTTATAAAATCATGCAGACCCTCATGCAGACCCTCATCGAGGCGGCTGTCAACCCCGACCATTTCTATTCGCAACAGCTCATGAGGCGGTTCAGCAGCCAGTACGACATACAGAGTCCCGACCTTGAAACGCGCGTCATGGCCGTGATTGACTACATCAGCGGCATGACCGATGTCTATGCCTTGGACGCTTACCAGAAAATCAACGGCATATCTTTACCCATCATTTGATAAATTGTTTAGGCTGGTTCTATAAATTACCACCGCATATAGTCATTAAATGTTTATGAAATACGTTTTGTTATCTTTTGGCTTCTTTTTAGATAAAACAGGCTGCGCCTCAACAATTCAAACAAGTTTGATTGCATTCGGCTTGCTCTGTTTTTATATAAAACAGGCTGCGCCTCAACAATTCAAACAAGTTTGATTGCATTCGGCTTGCTCTGTTTTTGGTTCAAAATGTAAGTTCGTTCAGTCGTGTAGCTCGCTACACTCCTTCACTCTCTTGCATTTTGACCTCAAAAAAAAGCTCAAAATCTAACAAAGCTAATTTATAGAACCAGCCTTTAATAATATTGTTGTTATCAGAACGCAACGTTGAAGCCTACGTTCACACTTGCATTCGAGCTGAGCGGTATAAACTCCTTGCTCACCTTGCCGAGCAAGTGATCCATACCCACAAACACGTTGAAGCCCTTGGGATGAACATTGACAACCCATCCGCAACTTGCCGTGAAGCTATTCACTGCAAAGTTTACGCCACCATCAAGCCACTTCAACGGAGCCACATTTGCGCTAAGACGTCCCTCGGTCCATGTATATTTGCCATTAAGACGAGTAGAACTTAGAAGTCCGAACTTGAGCGGTCGGTAGAGCGGGAATGTGTATTCAGCACCCACATTAATTGTAGCACCGATACCTGTCATGCGACTTCCCTGGTCGCCCTGGTCGGTAAGGTTGGCAAAATCGGCAAGCTGGTCGGAGTATTTGTTGCCCTGATCCTTGAAAGAGTTGTCCTTGATATTACCGTTTTCATCGCGCTTCTTGACAGCAAGGTCGTGGAAACCGTTAAACTCGAACGAATCCTGCTTGTTCACAGCCATCATGTCGTTCGACCAACTGATGAAGCCAAGGTCGACAAGAGCTGCACTCACCTGCCAGTCGTCGTTTATCTTGTAAACAGCACCAAGATCGAGAGCCAAACCGTATCCGCTCACGCCTGCTCCGTCGACATCCACGTCGTTCACGTAGCGGTAGGTACCTTTGCCGTCCTGCTTATACTTCTTCTCCTTCTGCTGATAAGTGAAACCCTTCATCGACATGTCGACAACAGCACGTCCCGACATTGTCCACTTATTCTCGCCAGACAAATCGGCACGAAGGTTGGTTATCTGCACATCGCCACGGGCAACACCGAAGAGCATTTTCAGCTTTCCACCCACACGCAACTTGTCGCTGAGCTGGTGCGAATGACCGAAAGCCAACTGCACGAACGACTGGGCATGCACATTGATGTCGTCCATCACGTAAGTCTGGTTGCCAGTGTTCTTGGCAAACTCAAACAGGGTGTAAGGAAGTGTCACTCCCATATTTGCACGTGCGTCAATCGAAATGGTGTTGTAGCCACCGAATCCCTTGAAACCAGCCGAAAGGAGTGTGATGTCAACATCAGCATTCACCTTATTGGTGCCTGTTGAGAATCCAGCCAAAGCATCGGTAGAAGAGATGTAGGGGTTCATGAATGTTGTCTTCTTCTTGTCGCTGTCGATGCCGTAATGCGGATTATTGAGCACCACGTCGCCCAGTCCGAAGTTACCCTGAGTACGCACGTTCAAATTGCCGAGTGCAGGTACCGACACGTAGTTTTGCTCATTACCGAAAGCCGGATTCATGTTGTGACGGAATTTATAATCCTCGGTGAAATAGCCAGAGTTGAGACCCTGTGCCATCGCGTTGCCACCCACAACAGCAAGCGAGGCGGCGAGTACATATTTTCCTATTCTTTTCATATCGCTATAGAATTGTCGTTATTAGTTGAAGTCTGCTATAATCTTGCCTACAAGTTTCACCTTGATATTGCGTGCAATAAGAGTTTGCTTATGGGCATTGATTGTTTTTCCCACAATAGCCTTTGAACCCTCGTCTTCCGATGCAGCAACAATGCGGAACACAATGCCGTCGACTTTCTTCAGCGCGCCCTTCTCGGTCTCGTGCAGCTTGATGGTCAGCGGAGTTGTTGCAGCGGTAACACCATCTTCCGAAGCCTTCACTGAATTTGACACATCCACTCTGACGCGGTTCTGAGCTATCTCATTGCCTTCCACGTCAATAGCATACGCATTCACCTTGAGATAAACGGGCATCTTGTTTACAAACTCGGTGGTCATTTCTATATATGAACCTTCGGCGAAACTGAATTTATCAATGTCATCGTTCCATCCGTCTATAGTATCGGTGTAGACAATTTGAGCACCCTTGTCGAAAGCGAGCGGAGCCGACATTGAGTATTCTGACTCGATGTTATACTTTCTGCCGAGAGCTACAGTGCACTGGCGTGCGGCATCAGCGTGGGCATCGGCAACAAAACGAATGTGATTAGGAATCTTTGCCACAATGTCGGAGAGATTGGGCACAACCTTCACCTCATCGTACTTTGAAGCATCAATGCCTTCGCGACGCTTGCAAATACAGATATGTGTCACAGCATTGGGCTTGATGGTCATCTGAGGTATTGCCACCTGTGCCATCTTGTTGCCCTGTGCGTCTTCCGCCACAAGATTGCCAGCAACAAGAGCCGACACGCCGATGTCGCTTTTCACAGTAAACTCGATAATAGGATTATAGAGATTCACTTTCACATCGTCATCGGTAAGAAAATCGGGCACGTCGTTGATGTCAACACGTCCGAGATTGTTAAGGTCAATCTTAGGATCGAACTTTCCAGTTGCCTCTGATATAGTGATTGGGCTCATGGTCATTTTAGACGAAAGACAGAGATTGGAAGTTGAATTGCCATTAATAAACACCTCGTCGAATGTTATTCCCATGCGCACCTCACCGTTAAGGTCTACACTGCCGTTGGCTCCGTTGACACCTGGAGTGAGTTTCAGACTGTTCTCGGCAGTCATCTTGGAAGTGAAGTCGAGTTTGTCGACTGTGGCGTGAAGATATATATCGGCTGAGCTCGACACATTATGGAATGTCACAATACCATTGTCGGCATCATAATCGGGCTTGGATGGCGAGCAGTTTCCCACATTGAGCTTCATATATGGCGGCAGGGTGAGTGTCATTGTCGTGAATGTATGAACTACCTTCTTCAACTCTTCACTCACATTGACATGTATGGTTACATCCGACGAAACCTTGGCTGACACAAGCTCACGAATGTCGCATGAAGCAGCACTATGATAATGAAACTCGGATGTCTTTCCCTCTGCTGTCACTGGTGTGCTGAGCTTCGGACTACGCAATGTCTTGCGCTTCAACTGTGACAACACGCTTACGGGTACTTCCACCTTAAAGTCGCTGTTGATACTTGCTTTCTGAACCACAACCTTATTAACATTCAGGTGAGCAGGATTCACATTTTCGCCTTCCTTGCGGAACATATAATCACCATTTTCAGCAATCGTGATAAAGTCACTGTTGTTAAAATCCAATACATCGTTGAGAACAATATTCTCGGTGCTGCTGGCAGGAAGCTGAAGTCCGTCGCCTCCCAAACCTACCGTAAAATCAATGTTCGACAAGTCGTAGTCATTGTCGGTACAACTCGTGCCTACTGACATAAAGCCAAGCGCAAGCATACAAGCAACAATTTTTGAGTTGTTGATACCTTTATACATAAATATTTTTTTATTGGGTTTGTATTAATCAACTTTAGTTTTACCTTAATTCCGCAACACTATTATAAATTAAACTTTTTAAGTACCTGAGCAACAAAAAGTTGCTCGGGATTTTACCATGTCAGAATTTCCACTTATCTTAGTGTTGAAAAAAAAGAGAATCCAACGATAGACATGGCAAAGATACGAATTAAATCTGAAAGACTCACTCCTCTTGGGGGATTATTTTCGGGTCATGGCACGGCTCTTTCATTTAAAAGGGTAGTTTGTTGTCAGAAACTATCATGTTCTTTAGTATCAACAACGAATGAAACGAATGAAACGAATCTGATTGTCATAATCAATGAACGCCGGCGTTCAACGAATGAAAGCGAATTTGACGAAAACACGCATTATGTTCATGTCGGCAGATTTGTTTCATTCGCAGAACGCTTGCGTTCATTGTCTTGTTTCGTTGATTCGTTTCATTTGTTTCATTCGTTGTTAAACAACAATGTCCTTAAATGAAAGAGCCGTGAGGAAAGACGTATATTAACCCGTTGGCGGAACCTTTTAACAACGAAAAACACGAAAGAATCTAAAAAACATTACCGCAAAAGACATTTCACGAAAGAACGTCCCGTTCTGTCCAAAATAACGAAAAACATAGTTGCAGCATTTCACTTTTGACAAACTCGGAGAAAAATCACAACGCATTTCTTTTCGCTGTTTTCGTCAGAACGTTACGTTCTTTGGTTTCTTCATATTACTTGCACATTTTCGTGTTTTCTGCTTTATTTCGTTGTTGATTTCTTCTATGTTGTTTACATCAACAAAATATAGGCTGGTTCTATTCGTTGTTGATACTAAAAGAATTGGTAAAAATATTGACAATTTGCTTTCGTTTTTCTTTCATCATTTAGGTGCTTTTGTTAACTCATGGAGATAAGGCGACAAAGTCATGGAGATAAGGCAACAAAGTCATAGAGATAAGCCGCTTATCTCCATGAATTAATAACGCTATTGCATAGGAATGATGCAAATGCGCCTAAGACAGATAACTAAAACCATGAATATGAGGAGGTTATGAAGAGAAAAGAAAACGCGCATAACTGTTAACCTTTGAGTAGCCATGCACGTTTTCTTGAGATTTTGGAGGTTGTTTATACTTCCAAATAAAATGTGAAATATATTTACATTTCTTAGTATTTATCCTTGGGCGTATTACCCATTGTCACCTCTAACTTTCCACCTTTGGCAAAGGTAGCAAAAGGCAGGTAGGTACTGTTCAGCACATCTCCATTAAGTTTGTACTCTTGCACGTAGATATTGTCCTTGCTGTTGTCCTTCACCTGAATAACGAATTGTTTGCCTGGATAATAATCCTTGTTCAGGCGAATGGTGATTTTGTTGAACAGAGGACTTCCTAATCCAAAGGCTGGCTCTTGTGCCGTCAAGCCTTTCACATCGAACATACCGATGGAAGATTGTACGAACCATGCGCCCAACTGCCCTTGGTCTTCATCCTGACCGTAGCCGTAACCGTGGATGCCGTCGGTGCCATAGAACTCGTTCAAAATGGCACGCACCCATTTCTGTGTGTGCGATGGTTTGCCAGCCTCGTTGAACATCCATGATGTATGCAAGCAAGGCTGGTTACCTTGATTGTATAGTGTCGCCAAACCAGCGAATGCTCCTACCTCCGTACCGCCACTAAAGATTAGTTTTTGCGACAGGGTGAAGATGCTGTCCAAACGGTTGGTGAACTCATCGGCGCCCACCTTGGCAACCAACGCCTTGGCATCATGCGGAACATAGAAAGTATACTGCCAAGCGTTGCCTTCCTGAAAACCGCGCCATACCTGCATCGGGTCAAAATTCTCAATGAAGCTGCCATCGGCCTTCTTCGGACGGACAAAGTTGGTTGACGCGTCGTAGATGCGTTCCCACCCCTTGGAAAGATACATCAACTTGTTGTAGTCATCGGTCTTTCCCAACGCCTTGGCCATCTGTGCGGTAGCCCATGCGCCAAAAGAATACTCCAAGGTGTGCGAGGCAGAGAACATGAACATCTCGTCAGCACCCTTGCCAGAATCCTGATGAGGTACATACCCGTGCTCCACGAAGAGCTTGGTATCCGGCTTCCCGGCGCCGAACGGTCGGTTCTCGCCGTCGAGTTCGTTCTTGCGGCAGGCCTCGTAAGCAAGATTCACGTCGAAATCACGGATGCCGCAAGCATAAGCGGCACCAATCATCAAGCTCAACTGATTGGTTCCCACACCCGACACATAACGGCTGTTGGCCAGTCCGTCACCCAGCCATCCACTGTCTTTGTATACCTGAAGATGACTGCTGATGAAGTCGGACATGTGTTCGGGATAAGCCATGATCCACACTTGCGTGAGATTCCATTGACCACCCCACATGGCATCCGTATTGTAAAGGTTGAAAGCAGGTTTGCCGTTTTTCATTTCAATTCGGCCTACCGTGCCATCGTGTTTGGGGTAAGCGCCGTTCACGTCACTGGCAATGCCGCGTCCCAGAAGAGCATGGTAAAGTCCGGTGTAGAATTTCACCTTATCATTCCTGTTCGCTGTCTCAACTGCGATGCGGCTCAAATGCTCACTCCAAGTATTGTGCGACCGCCTCTTAGCCTCATCAAACGTCAGGTTCTTCGCCTCAGTCTCAAGGTTCTTTCTGGCATTCTCCACGGAAGTGTAGGACACGCCCACCTTGACGGTGATCTTTTCCCTACTGGTTGTCACGAACGTAAGATAGGCACCTGCTCCCAAGCCCTTTGCGGACAGCGAGTCAGCCTTGACGGTTTCACCGTTGAAAGTACCTACCCCAACAGGTTTCCTGTCAACGACGGCATGGAAATACAAAGGAACTTCGGCGCCTGGCTGGTATTTCTTCACATATTCAGGCATGGTGATGACCCAACCTTCCACGACGGTTCCGTTATTCTTGATCTGCACCGAGGCATCCTTCACGGCGCCACTCTCGCCCTCACGGTTACCAATATCAAAGAGGATGCGGCTCTCCTTGCTGGCCGGGAAGGTGTAACGCTGGAAGGCGACGCGCGTGGTGGCCGTCATTTCGGCCGTCACATTGTAGTCCTTGAGCAGCACGGAGTAGTAGCCGGCCGTGGCCACTTCGTCATCGTGCGAGAAGCGTGAGCGGTAGCCTTTGCGCTCCCCCGTCATGGCAGTGTCGCCAGGTACGGTGAACAACTTGCCCACGGTAGGCATCAACGTGATTCCGCCAATCTGGAACTCGTGCAGGCATGGGAATCCCTCGATGCTGGTGTCTCGGTAATCATATCCCGTTGCTTCCCAGCCGGATTTATTTCCATAATGACCATTGGTAGACGGTCCAGGCTTTGCCATGCCGAAAGGTAAGGCACCGGGAGCCATGTGGAAATAACGACAGTGTGCCGTTCCGATGCGTGGCTCGACATAGGTCGTAAGGTCTTCTTTTGTCACGTTTGCAGCATTCGCACAAGGCATCATGCCAAAGAGGCCGGAGAAAGCCAATAATGCCATTGAAATTTTTCTCATGTCTGATAGTTCTTGTCAGTTAATAATAGTTAATCAGCTAAATGTATACGCCACCTTCCACAGTTTGAATCATGCGGATTCTGACTATTGAAGATGGTGCAGGTGAACAAGCACTCGCATGCCAGTCGCTACTAATTGTAGCTTTCGGCTGCCTATGACTTGTTGTTGTTTTCCTTGTAAATGATGTTGTTGACGCCCGAAGTGATTTCAAGCGATTCGCGATGCTCCTTGATGAAACTATCGATATGCCGTACACGTTTGTCCTCCAGTATCTCGTCTACCGAAATCAGGATTCCCGTTTCTTCCACGTCACCGAACCCATTGTTGATGGCAGTGCCGAACAGTTTCATCGTGGGACTTAACCCCATGTAGGCATTGACCAAGGGAGGGATGTTGTATCCCAATTGCCGTATCTCCCTGTTGAGTATTTTGTAGTCGGCTTTGAAATCCGATTCAGAAAACAACTTTTTCAGTTCTTCGGGATCTTCCTGCAGTTTCAGAGGTTTTCTGGGCACGATGAGGTGTTCCTTGTCATCAAAATGCTTCTTCAAGAAATAAAGTATCATGTCACGTCCCCTGCGGATGTAAGAAGGGTACATCGTCATCTTACCGAAGAAATACTTGAGGTTAGGATTGAGAACGGTCAGTGCTCCGAGGCCGTCCCACAGATTGTCCAAGGCGAAGATGCTCTTGGAGTTGCGGCGCACGTTTTGATATTCCAACGCCACGAACGACCTTCCCAGCTCCACGGTATAGGGCATGTAGTCTTTAAGGAATTTATCCGAGAAATGGAAGAGATGGCTGGTGGCCAACTTAGGCTGTCCATCATCGTCCAATTCCCAGTTGGAACCATACAGATACCGATAGCCTCCGATGATCTCATCTGCATCGGGATTCCACACTATCAGCTGCTTGTAACAGTTGTCGCATGTATCGAACTCATCGATGTCCATGGACTTTCCGGTTCCACCACCTGCGGTGCGAAAAGCTATCTCGCGCAACCGCCCGATCTCTTTCATCACGTTGGGCGAGTCATGGGCTGTGACCACGAAAATCTTGTTGTTCCGTTTGTTCGTCATCCGCAAACGCTTCTCTGGTGTCAGTTCTGCTTTCAACAGCTCCCTGTCGATGGGCTGGATAATCTCTTCTTGCATGATTTCTCTGAGGATTGCCGAAGAAAGATCGTTCATTGCGAATATGAAATTCTCTCGAATAAGATCTCTCAACGCTTGATTGATGTTTTTTTTCTCTATTCTGCCGTTCGCGCCGGCTGCAGTTGGTATACTCTGTCTCGCACATACTGCGCCCACTGCTGAGCGTTCTTACGCTTGTCAAAAGTCTGCCAGGGTATCGGTTCGCCTATCGTGACGCGGAATGTCTTGTGTCTGTTGCGAAACATTTCATCGACAAGGAACAACATCGCCACGTTGAACTTCAATTTCAAGGCATCACAGATGTTGGCGATGCGATAGAACCGGTCTGAGTTTCTGCCGTCAAAATGAATGGGCACCACGTCTCTCCGGTATTCGATACTCTTGTTGATGAATGCTTTCTTCCAGGAAACGTCACGAATCTGACCATTGATTTTTCGTGAACAGAGCCCTGCGGGGAACATGATGATGTGGTTGTCGCTTTGGAATGCCGCATCCACCAATGCGGGAAAGCCGCGGCTTTGCCTGCCCATCTTGTTGATGCCGATGCCCAAGGGACGCAGCCCTGGTAAGTTCATCAGCAAATCGTTCAACAGGTACTTGATGTGACCGTCATACCGTCGGCCGATGATGGTGCCCAAAGCGACACCGTCCGCACCGCCTAAAGGATGATTTGACGCGAAGATATACAGCCGCCCATCTTGTTGATTCGGCAGGTTTTCCCTGCCTCTGACTTCCAAGGAGACATCCAGGTATTTGACACATGCCTCAAGCCACTCGGTTCCCGTCAAATCTTTGTTGTCACAGAGAAACTGATTCACCTCATCTTGATGGGCAATCTTTTTGAGCCAACCAACTGCAAAGTGTGGAATATGTTTAGCCTTGTCACCCAGTTTGCTCCTCAAGATGTCATCGATGTCGATGGTTTTCTTTATTTCGTCACTCATTTAGGTCAAAAAACTTACTTTGCAAAAATAACATAACTTTTTGTAATATGCCGCTTTTTTATGCTAAAATGTTCAAAAATCATCACTTCAGTCATCCTGTTGCCACGCGCCGAAACAGATGTGCCAAGGAAGTTCAAGGCACCCTCTGAGGAAAGATTACCTATCGGAAGTAAGGCAACCGAATCAAGAAGTTGAGGAGAACAAAATGCGTTAAATAAACCAAAAATATGATTTTCTTATCATTTTAAGAATCAAAGTGGGGGAATGTGGGGAAAAATATGTATCTTTGGCGACAAATACAGACATACATATTAAGAGGTACACATGCGCTTTTTTGGAAACATAGAAGCAAAGATTGACGCCAAGGGCAGAGTGTTCTTGCCGGCAACGTTCAGGAAGATACTGCAAGGAGCAGGCGAAAAGAGCCTCATCCTGCGTAAGGACGTGTTCCAATCGTGCCTGACCTTATTTCCTGAATCCGTATGGAACGCGCAGCTGGACACCTTGAGGAGGCGCCTTTCACGCTGGAATGCGCAAGAACAGCTGCTTTTCCGCCAGTTTGTTTCCGACGTTGAGCTGTTGTCTCTCGATGCCAACGGCCGCTTATTGATACCGAAGCGCTACCTGAAAATGGCAAACATCGGACAGGCCGTGAAATTCATTGGCATGGACGACACCATGGAGATGTGGCGCAACGACGAGACAGAGAATCCTTTCATGCAGCCAGAGGAGTTCGGAAAGGCCTTGCAGAAAATCATGAGTAAAGGCCCAGAGCCGACCAAAGAGACAGAACAGGAATGAACGCCAAGACAGCAGAAACATACCATGTGCCGGTTCTCTTACAAGAGAGCGTTGAGGGATTGAACATCCGCCCCGACGGAGTTTACGTGGATGTAACCTTCGGAGGCGGTGGCCACTCCATGCAGATTCTGCGCCAACTGGGATGGAAAGGCCACTTGTACAGCTTCGATCAGGATTTGGATGCAGAGAAAAACATCCATCAAGCGGGCAATGAGCTGCTGCGGCAAGACAACTTTACGTTCGTACGCTCAAACTTCAGATACCTCAAGAACTGGATGCGATACTACGAAATAGAGCAGATTGACGGACTGTTGGCCGACTTGGGCGTGTCCAGCCACCATTTTGATGACGAGAGCCGGGGGTTCTCTTTCCGGTTCGACGCCCCCCTCGACATGCGCATGAACAAGACGGCAAGCGTCACGGCTGCCGACATCGTGAACACATACAGCGAAGAACGACTTGCCGACGTGTTCTACCTATACGGAGAACTGAAAAACGCTCGGCGCATCGCCTCGCTCCTGGTGAAAGCGCGAACCGAGAAGATGATTGTGGCCACGCAGGACTTCATCCAAGCCACAGCGCCCCTGTTCAAGAGAGAGCGCGAGAAGAAAGACATGGCTAAGCTGTTCCAAGCCCTGCGCATCGAAGTGAACCACGAGATGGAATCCTTAAAAGAAATGCTTGAAGGTGCCAAGCAACTGCTCCGACCAGGAGGCAGATTGTCTGTCATCACCTACCATTCTCTGGAAGATCGGATTGTCAAAAACATGATGAAGACAGGTAACGTGGAGGGGAAAATGGTGCAGGACTTCTTCGGGAAGACCACAACTCCGTTCTCACTGATCAACAAGAAAGTGATTGTGCCGGCTGAGGATGAGCAACAACGGAATCCGCGCAGCAGAAGCGCCAAACTAAGAATCGCAGAAAAGAAACGATGAAAAAAGAAGATTCAGGTATCGCCCAGCCCCCCATCTTGTCAGTCTCGGAGGGGAAGCAAGCGGAAGAAGCCGCGGTCAACCAAGAGGATGCCGCAGAGGAAGGACCAACGCTCAAGGAAGTTATCTTAGAGCAAGCCACGGAAGAAGAGGCTCCATTGTCCAAGAATTTCACGTTGAAGAAGATTCTTGGCGGAGACATCTTGACCACCGCCACCATCCGCAAGCAAATATGGGTAGTACTGCTCATCACCTTATTCATCATCATCTACATCTCAAACCGATACAGCGTACAGCAAAACCTCATTGAAATTGACTTGCTCCAGAAAGAATTACAAGACGCCAGGTACAAAGCCCTTTCTACCAGTAGCCAACTGACGGAACAGAGCAGAGAGAGCAACGTTTTAGAAATGCTGAAGAACAATAAGGACAGCGTCCTCAAAATAGCAAGCCAACCACCTTACATCATCAACGTTCCTAAAGAATGAATAAGTTTGATTATAAAAAGATCATGCCTCGTTACAGCGCCCTCGCCATCATGATGACGCTGGTAGCACTTGCCGTGGTCGGCAAAACAGTATACATCATGACCGCCAAGCGCGACTATTGGACCAAAGTGGCTAATCGCGTAAAGCGAGACAGTGTGGACATCAAGCCCATGCGGGGCAACATTCTCAGCTGCAATGGCGAACTCATGGCAAGTTCATTACCCGAATTTAAGGTGTACATAGACTTCAAAACCTTGCACGAGTCTAAAACCGACACGTTGTGGGACGAGAAGGTCGATTCTATCTGCCAAGGCCTGGCTGCCATCTTCCCGGAAAAGTCTGCCCAGGCATTCAGAACAGAGTTGGAAGAGGGAAAGAGGAAACAAAGCCGTCATTGGCCTATTTGGAAAAAGCGCATCGATTACAGCACATTCACAGACGTGAAAGCGTTGCCCTTGTTCAACCTTTCTAAATATTCCAGTGGTTTTCACTACGAAGAGTTCAACGCGCGACAACGCCCGTATGGCTCGCTGGCCGGCAGGACGGTGGGCGCCATGTATGGAGCCAAAGACACGGCGCGATTCGGCCTGGAGCTGTCTTACGACTCGATACTCCGCGGGAAGAATGGCATCGTGCATCGTCGCAAGGTGCTCAACAAGTTTCTTAACATCATGGACACTCCTCCCATCGATGGGGCAGACATCGTCACAACCATTGACGTTGGCATGCAAGACCTTGCCGAAAGGGCCGTCATTGACGAGTTGAAGAAAATCAACGGAAATGTCGGTGTGGCACTGGTCATGGAGGTGTCTACCGGTGACATCAAGGCCATCGTCAACATGGAGAAATGCTTTGACGGTGAATACAGGGAGGTGAAAAACCATGCCGTCAGCGACCTGCTGGAACCTGGCTCGGTGTTCAAGGTTGCCTCTATCATGGTCGCATTAGACGACGGGGTGGTGGACACCACGGCCAAGGTAGAGACTGCCAGCGGCGTTTGGCCGATGTATGGACGGAAGATGAAAGACCATAACTGGCGCAAGGGAGGCTATGGCATGTTGACGCTGCCGAAGACACTTTGGTACAGCTCGAACATCGGAGTAAGCCGAATCATAGACGACCATTACAAAGAACATCCGGAAAAGTTCGTGCGAGGCATTTACCGGACCGGTTTGGCTGACAACCTGAACATACCGCTGGCAGGTTCCTCACCTGCCGTCATCCACATGCCCAAGAAGGACAAACGCGGCCAATGGATCAACTGGAGCAAGACTACCTTGCCGTGGATGAGCATTGGTTACGAGACGCAGATTCCGCCCATATCCATGTTGACGTTTTACAACGCCATCGCCAACAACGGCAAGATGATGCAGCCGCGCTTTGTGAAGAAGGTGGTGAAAAACGGAGAAGTGTTAATAGACTTCCCGCCCAAGGTACTCCGCTCACAGATATGCAAGCCCAAAACATTAGGTGAGATACAAACCATTCTTGAACAAGTGGTAAGCTTAGGATTGGGCAAGAAGGCGGGATCACCATCCTTCAAGGTGGCCGGCAAGACCGGCACCGCGCAAATCTCACAGGGTCCGGGGGGATACAAGGTGGGACGAACCAACTACTTGCTGAGCTTCGCCGGCTATTTCCCGGCCGACAACCCTCGTTACAGCTGCATCGTCTGCATCCAGAAGTCGGGGATTCCCGCCTCTGGCGGTGGCATGAGCGGCCTCGTGTTTCACAACATTTCGGAGGGCATCATGGCTCAGGACCTTAAACTTGACGTAAAAGACGCCAAAGACTCCACGTCGGTTTTACTGCCGGAGGTAAAGAGCGGCAACATCCTGGCAGCCAACTATGTGCTCAGCCACTTGGGAATAAACGCCAATAAAGATTGGTCTGGCTCGTACGCTGACGGCAATCCCATCTGGGGTACGGCCGAAATACAGGACAACTCAATCGTCAAACTCAAGGAAATGAAGGTACAAGACCGCAGATTCATCCCAAACGTCGAGGGGATGGGGGCGCGTGATGCCGTGTACATCTTGGAGAGCAGAGGCGTCAAGGTCAAGATTGACGGGCGGGGAAAGGTTACCAGTCAGAGTTTGGAACCAGGCCATCGCATCAAGAAAGGGGACGTATGCCACCTGACATTGCAATAGATTTGGCAATACACCACAGTAACATTTATAAGACATTACTCATATGACATTCAGCGAATTGATTAAAGACGTCAAGACGTCCGCCGTCATCGGCGACCCTAACGTCAACATCACAGGCGTGGAGATAGACTCACGCAAAGTAAAAGAGGGCAACTTGTTCGTAGCCATCAAGGGCACACAGGTGGACGGCCATCAATACATACCCAAAGCCATAGGGCTGGGAGCCACCGCCATCATATGTGAAGAAGCGCCACGACAGCCGCAACCAAACGTCACCTATGCCGTGGTGAAATCTACGGAAGACGTGGTAGGGAAAGTTGCCACCCGCTTTCATGGCGACCCCTCCAAGCATCTCAAGCTGGTTGGCGTCACGGGCACCAACGGAAAAACCACCGTTGCCACCTTATTATATAATATGTTCAGAAAGTTGGGACACAAGTGCGGACTGCTTTCTACGGTGTGCAATTTCATCGAAGGGCAGGAGATTCCCGCCGACCACACCACCCCCGACCCCATTGAGCTCAACGAGTTGTTGGCCAAGATGCTGGCTGCCGGCTGCGAATATGTGTTCATGGAATGTTCGTCACATGCCATCGCACAGAAGCGAATCGGCGGACTTACCTTCACGGGAGGCATCTTCACCAACCTCACGCGCGACCATTTGGATTATCATAAAACCTTCGAGAACTACCGCAACGCCAAGAAGTCGTTCTTTGACGGCCTGCCGAAGTCGGCGTTTGCCATTACCAACGCTGACGACAAGAACGGGATGGTGATGGTGCAGAACACCAAAGCCACCGTCAAGACCTACTCCATCCAGTCGACGGCCGACTACAAAGCGCGCATCATCGAATGCCATTTTCAAGGCATGTACCTGGAAATTGACGGTCAAGAGGTCGGCGTACAGTTCACGGGCAAGTTCAACGTCAGCAACCTGCTGGCCGTTTACGGTGCGGCGCGCATGCTGGGCAAGCAGCGCGAAGAGACACTCATCGCCATGAGCACCCTGCACACCGTGAACGGACGCATGGACACGCTGCAGTCGCCCGACGGGTTTACGGCCATCGTTGACTACGCTCATACGCCCGACGCATTGAAGAATGTACTCTTGGCCATTCACGAAGTCGACGGAAAGGGGCACATCATCACCGTTTGCGGCGCCGGCGGCAACCGCGACAAGGGCAAGCGTCCACTCATGGCGAAGCAGGCCGTACAGCTCAGCGACAAGGTTATCATTACCAGTGACAACCCCCGTTTTGAAGACCCGCAGGACATCATCAACGACATGCTGGCGGGTTTGGATGCGCAAGACCTGAAAAAGGTGCTCACCATCGCCGACCGCAAGGAGGCCATACGCACGGCCTGCATGCTGGCGCAGAAGCAAGACGTGGTACTCGTAGCGGGGAAAGGGCATGAGACGTATCAGGAAATCAAGGGAGTGAAACATCATTTTGACGACAAGGAAGTGCTGCGCGAGATCTTCGCGCGGTAACGCCGGCATCGGCCAACAACACAAACAACACACAGCATGCTATATTATCTTTTCAGATTCTTGGAGCAATACGGCATCTCGGGCGCCCGCGTATGGGGCTACATCTCCTTCAGAGCCCTGTTAGCCCTCATCTTCTCGCTGGCCATCTCGGCATGGTTCGGCGAGCGATTCATCAATTACCTGCGCAGGAAACAAATCACCGAGACGCAGCGCGACGCGTCCGTCGACCCCTTTGGCGTCAACAAGATAGGCGTGCCCTCCATGGGCGGCGTCATCATCATCGCCGCCATTGTAGTCCCCGTGCTGCTATTGGGCCGTCTCAGGAACATTTACCTCATCCTCATGGTGGTGACTACCCTTTGGCTGGGGTTCCTCGGTGGCATGGACGATTACATCAAGATTTTCCGCAGAAACAAAGAGGGACTGAAAGGAAAGTACAAGATTGTAGGACAGCTGGGCATCGGATTGATTGTCGGACTGGTGCTTTGGTCGTCGCCCGACGTCAAGATCAACGAAAATTTAGCCATCAAGCGACAAGGACAGGAAATGGTGGTCAGGCACCGTACCGATGCGCGCAAGTCGCTCAAAACCACCATTCCGTTCGTCAAGGGCCACAACCTTGATTATTCGGGCGTGATGCGCTGGTGCGGCAAATACAAGACAGCGGCCGGCTGGATGCTGTTTGTCGTGATGACCATCATCGTGGTGACGGCGGTATCGAACGGCGCCAACCTCAACGATGGCATGGACGGCATGTGCGCAGGCAACTCGGCCATCATCGGCGTGGCGCTGGGCATCCTGGCCTATGTAAGCTCACACATCGAGTTCGCCTCGTACCTCAACATCATGTACATACCGGGGTCACAGGAACTGGTGGTGTTCATGTGCGCCTTCGTGGGCGCCCTCATAGGCTTCTTGTGGTACAACGCCTACCCCGCGCAGGTGTTCATGGGCGACACGGGCTCGCTGACCATCGGCGGCATCATTGGCGTTTGCGCGGTGATCATCCATAAAGAACTGCTGCTGCCCATCCTTTGCGGCATCTTCTTCGTGGAGAGCCTGAGCGTCATCCTGCAGGTATATTACTATAAAATGGGAAAGCGCAAAGGGGTGAAGCAACGCATCTTCAAGCGCACGCCCATCCATGACAACTTCCGCACGCAGGATTCGCAACTGGATCCCGACTGCCAATATCTCATCAGAAAACCTCATTCGGCCGTACACGAGTCGAAAATCACCATTCGTTTTTGGATCATCACCATCATCCTGGCGACCATGACCATCATCACGCTGAAAGTGAGATAGTTGCAGTGACGTGCGAGACGGCTTGCCAAAGACATGGAGATTAACGTGCGAAGGCATGGAGATTGGAGGGGAATGTCATGGAGATTGACGGGGAAAATCAATGAGCTTGCGCGGGCGGCAAGAACAAGCTGCCAAGCAAGCGTATGCGAGTAAACAGAACATAGGAGTACAAAACATGAAAAGAATTGTTATTCTCGGAGCAGCAGAGAGTGGAGTTGGAGCTGCCGTCCTGGCCAAGAAAGAAGGCTTCGACGTATTTGTTTCTGACATGGGTGAGATTAAAGACAAATACAAGAAGATGCTGGATGAGCACGACATCGTTTGGGAAGAGAAGCATCACACCCCCGAACTCATTCTGAACGCTGACGAAATCATCAAGAGTCCGGGCATCCCGAAGGAGGCTCCGATGGTGCAGAAGGCCATGGCCAAGGGCATCAGCATCATCAGCGAGATAGAGTTCGCGGGGCGCTACACTCACTCGAAGATGATTTGCATCACGGGCAGCAACGGCAAGACCACCACCACGTCGCTGATCTACCACATCTTCAAGGCGGCCGGATACGACGCCGGCCTGGCTGGCAACATCGGGCGGAGCCTGGCGCTGCAGGTGGCCGAGGACCCGCACCAGTACTACATCATCGAGCTGAGCTCGTTCCAGTTGGACAACATGTACAAGTTCAAGGCCGACATCGCCATCCTGCTGAACATCACCCCCGACCACCTGGACCGCTACGACAACTGTATGCAGAACTACGTGAACGCCAAGATGCGCATCATACAGAACCAAACCGCGCAAGACAGCTTCATCTACTGGAACGACGACCCCATCATCAAGCGCGAATTGAAGAAGTATGACATCAAGGCCGTGCAATGCCCCTTCTCCGAACTCAAGGAGAAAGGCTCCATAGGATACATAGAGGAGGGTCAGTACACCATTGAGAAGCCCACGCCTTTCAACATGGAGCAGGAGGCGCTGGCGCTCACCGGAAAGCACAACATCTACAACTCGCTGGCGGCAGGCATCGCCACCGACATCGCAGGCATCAGGAACGAGGTCATCAGAAAGAGCCTCAGCGACTTCCCGGGTGTGGAACATCGGCTGGAGAAGGTGTGCAAGGTGGGCGGCGTGCAATACATCAACGACTCGAAGGCCACCAACGTGGACGCCTGCTGGTATGCGCTGGAAAGCGTGAAAACACCCACCATCCTCATCTTGGGCGGCAAGGACAAGGGTAACGACTACGCTCCGATTAAAGAACTGGTGAAAAAGAAGTGCGTGGCCCTGGTGTATCTCGGAGCCGACAACAGCAAGCTGCACGACAACTTCGACAGCCTGGGCATTCCGGTCCGCGACACCCACTCGATGAAAGACTGCGTGGCGGCATGCTGCGAGTTGGCCAAACCGGGCGACACGGTGCTGCTCAGTCCCTGTTGCGCCAGCTTCGACCTGTTCAAGAACATGGAAGATCGGGGCAACCAATTTAAAACTCTGGTAAGAAATCTGTAATGGACAAGACGCTTGGAAACATCTTCAAGGGAGACAAGGTCATCTGGATGGTCTTCTTCTTTCTCTGCATCATCTCGGTCATTGAAGTGTATTCGGCCTCAGCCGGACTGACTTACAAGGGCGGACACTACTGGGCGCCCATCATGAAACACACGGGCATCCTGCTGGTGGGCGTGTTTGCCATGGTGGTAACGCTCAACATCAAGTGCAAGTACTTCAAGATCGTGACGCCTTTCCTGCTGCTGCTGTCCATCGTGTCGCTGATTACCGTGCTGGTCGCGGGGCAATCTACCAACGGTGCCCAGCGGTGGATCAGCATCGTAGGCATTCAGTTTCAGCCATCAGAAATGGCCAAAGGTGCGCTGGTGCTGGCCACCGCACAGATACTGAGCGCCATGCAGACCGAGCGCGGAGCCGACAAGAACGCCTTTAAATACATCCTCATCGTGAGCGCCTTCATCATTCCGCTCATCATGGTGGAGAATCTCTCCACGGCCATGCTGCTGTGCATGGTAATCTTCATGATGATGATTATAGGGCGCGTGCCGGGAAAAATACTGGGGAGAGCGCTGGGAGTGGTCACATTGTTGCTCCTGACAATCTTCACGCTGGTAATGGTCGTGGGGGAAGACCGCGGGGAAGAGAGCGACAACCCAAACCATGTGGAACAGGTGGCCGTTACCGGGCAAAAGAAAGCCCCCGGCATGTTCGCATCCGTGTTCCACCGCTTTGACACGTGGAAAGCGCGCGTCAACCGGTTCATGGCCGGCAAGGAGACACCTCCGGAGGAATTCGACTTGAACAAAGACGCCCAGATAGGACATGCCAACATTGCCATCGTGTCGTCGAACTTCATCGGAAAGGGACCGGGAAACTCGGTCGAGCGCGACTTTCTGTCTCAGGCTTTCTCCGACTTCATCTATGCCATCATCATTGAGGAGATGGGGCTTTTCGGCGGATTCTTCGTGGCCATGCTGTACATCATCCTGCTCTTCAGAACCGGACGCATAGCCAACCGCTGTGAAAACAATTTCCCGGCCTTCCTCGCCATGGGACTGGCGCTGCTGCTGGTGACGCAGGCCTTGTTCAACATGTGCGTGGCCGTGGGCCTGGCTCCCGTTACGGGTCAGCCACTGCCGCTAATCAGCAAGGGCGGAACGTCCACCATCATCAACTGCGTGTACATCGGTGCGATACTCAGCATCAGCCGTTCGGCCAAGAAAAAGCCGGATGCCGACAGTGACGAGGTGACGTCTGGAAAGCTCGCAACGACATGACCGTACGCCCATACGGCATAAAATAAATATGGTGAATCATGAGAAAAAAACATATTTTTTGATTACTTTTGTCCATTAAATACATCCGAGACAGATGAACGACGAATTGAGAATTATTGTCAGCGGCGGAGGAACGGGAGGACATATCTTTCCTGCCATCTCCATCGCCAACGCCATCAAGGCTAAGCGACCCGACGCGAAGATACTCTTCGTGGGCGCCATCGGGCGCATGGAAATGGAGCGTGTTCCCAAGGCAGGCTACGAGATAAAAGGTCTGCCTATTTGCGGATTCGACCGGAAACACCTGCTGAAAAACATCTATGTGCTGTACAAGATATGGAAAAGCCAGCGCATGGCTAAGGCCATCATCAATGACTTCAAGCCGATGGCCGCCGTCGGAGTGGGGGGATATGCCAGTGGCCCCACCTTGAACGTTTGCGCCAAGTGGCATATTCCCTGCTTGATACAGGAGCAAAACTCTTATGCCGGGGTGACCAACAAGCTGTTGTCCAAGAAAGCAGACAAGATATGTGTGGCTTACGAAGGCATGGAACGATTCTTCCCAGCCGGCAAAATCATCATGACCGGAAACCCCGTGCGGCAAAACGTGCTGCAAACTGCCTTGACACAACAAGAGGCCAGAAAGTCGTTTGGGCTCGACCCCGACAAGAAAACCGTGTTGCTGGTAGGCGGAAGTCTGGGAGCCAAGACCATCAACGAAAGCGTGACGAGCCACCTGGACATGGTAAGAGAGTGTGGCGTGCAATTTATTTGGCAAACCGGGAAACATTATTTCGAAGACATCACCAAGGCCTTGAAATCGGAAGAGCCGCTGGCCATGCTCCATGTAACCGATTTCATCAGCGACATGGGGGCTGCCTACAAGGCGGCAGACTTGGTGATAAGCCGCGCCGGAGCAAGTTCCATCAGCGAGTTCTGCCTCATCGGAAAGCCCGTTATCCTGGTCCCAAGTCCGAACGTCGCTGAAGACCATCAGACGAAGAACGCCATGGCTTTGGTCAACAAGAACGCCGCTATCTACGTCAAAGACTCCGAAGCGAAGGACATGTTACTGCAACGAGCCATCGAAACGGTACGGAACGACCGTAAGTTGGCATCGCTGAGAGAGAACGTTTTGAAACTCGCATTGCCTGACTCTGCCGACATCATCGCAGACGAGGTAATCAAACTGGCAACGAGCCGGCAGACAAACACGCTGGCAAACAAAAACATAGGACTATAAAGGTAACGCCCGCCAACGTCAATGAACGAAGCGAACGGGTTACCTGCTACTTACGATAACTTCACAAGACAAAAGAAGAGAAGAGAAATGGACATAACAGAAATCAAGTCGGTTTATTTCATTGGGGCTGGCGGCATCGGCATGAGTGCCATCGCCCGCTACTTCATTCATAAAGGTGTGGTGGTGGCTGGTTACGACAAGACACCCTCCGCACTGACCAACCAGCTTGAGAAAGAGGGAATGCTCATACACTATGAAGAGAACGTGGATGAGATTCCTCACGCATGCAAGAACAGTGAGACATGCCTGGTCATCTACACACCCGCCATTCCGGAAACCCATCAAGAGCTGAAATACTTCAGGGACAACGGCTTTGAGATACAAAAGCGGGCGCAGGTGCTGGGTACGTTGACCCGGACGCACAAAGGACTGTGCTTTGCAGGAACGCACGGCAAGACCACCACCAGCACCATGTGCGCGCATATCATGCACCAGAGCCATGTTGACTGTAACGCCTTTCTCGGCGGCATCTCAAAGAACTATGGCACCAACTACATCCTGTCAGATGCGAGTGATTATATCGTCATCGAGGCCGATGAGTTCGACCGCAGCTTCCATTGGCTGCGCCCGTGGATGAGCGTGATTACCTCCACCGACCCCGACCATCTGGATATCTACGGCACAAAGGAGGCTTATTTGGAGAGCTTCCGTCACTATTCCACGCTCATTCAGCCGGGGGGAGCGCTGATCATCCATCGCGATCTGGAAATGAAGCCTGCGGTTCAGGAGGGCGTAACCATCTATGATTACAGCAGGGACAAGGGAGATTTCCACGCAGAGAATATCGAGATTAAAAATGGACACATCACTTTCGATTTCATTTCGCCCCTGGAAAACGTAGAAAGCGTGGAACTGGGTCAGCCCATCCCCATCAACATCGAGAACGGAGTGGCTGCCATGGCCATGGCACAACTGAACGGTTGCACGGCCGAAGAGCTGCGATATGGCATGGCTACCTATCATGGAGTGGAGCGAAGGTTCGACTTCAAGGTCAAGAACGACCGCCATGTGCTGCTCTCCGACTACGCACACCACCCAAAGGAGATATACCAAAGCGCTAAAAGCCTGCGCGAGTTATACCACGACCGCAAGGTGACGGCCATCTTTCAGCCGCACCTATACTCCCGCACAAGAGACTTCTATAAGGAGTTCGCCAAAGCGCTGAGCCAGCTGGACGAAGTGATTTTATGCGACATCTACCCCGCCCGCGAGCAACCCATCAAGGGAGTGACCTCACAACTGATATACGATGAACTTACCTGTAAGGAGAAGAGCATGATTCACAAGGAAGAGGTTCTCGACCTGGTGAAGCGACGCGACTTCGACGTTCTCGTGGTTTTGGGAGCCGGTGACTTGGACAACTATGTACCACAAATGGCTAAGATCATAGAAAGCAAGTGAGAAGAGACCCGAAAAAGATAATAACCATCGTGCTGGACGTGGTGCTGGGCATCTATCTGGTCTTTGCCTTCACGGCATTCAACAAGCCTGACGAGACGGCCAACGTATGCACGAAGGTGAGCATAGACATTGCAGACGAAGCCCAAAATGGTTTTATCAACGCATCGGAAATCAGGGACCGACTGGAGAGACACAAGCTCTATCCGCTGGAAAAACCACTGAAATACGTGGATGCCCGCAAGATAGAGGACATGTTGAAGACCAGTCCGTTTGTCAATACGGCCGAATGCTACAAGACACAAAACGGACATGTCAACATCAGCATCACGCAACGAATGCCCATCGTGCGCATCAAGTCGGTCAATGGTGACGACTATTATCTGGATGACAAGGATGCCATCATGCCCAACTCCAGTTATACGAGCGACCTCATCATCGCGACCGGCTACATCAACAAATGGTTTGCCACGCATTATGTGTCGGCTCTGAGCAAGGCATTGATGAGCAACGACCTATGGGAAAACCAGATAGAACAAATAAATGTCCTACCCGACCGCGGCATAGAGTTGGTTCCCAGGGTGGGCGACCACATCATCTACCTGGGACAGTTGCCATCGAGCAATGACAGAACGAAACGTCTCTCGTTGATTGAGAACTTCACCAAGCAGAAACTCACACGCCTTGAAAAGTTCTACAAATATGGCCTTTCACAGGCGGGATGGAACAAATATTCTTACATCAACCTGGAGTTTGACAACCAAATCATCTGCAAAAGGCGAAACAAAAGTACGGATGCGAGAACCAAAGAACATAACACGAACGAAAAGATTTGATAAAGATATAAAAACGTATGGCAAAGGAATTTATCGTAGCTATTGAACTGGGATCGTCAAAAATCACAGGTATCGCGGGAAAAAAGAATCCAGATGGCAGCATCTCCATTCTCGCTGTCGTCAAAGAAGATTCCACCTCGTGCATACGCAAAGGTGTAGTTTTCAACATTGACAAGACAGTAATGCACTTGACCAACATCATCAAGAAGCTGGAGACTACGCTCAAGACCAACATAGCCCGAGTTTATGTCGGTGTCGGCGGGCAGAGCATCCGCAGCGTCAAGAACGTAATCATCAAGGATCTGCCAGCAGAAACCGTCGTCAATCAGGACATGATCAACGAGCTGATGGACGCCAACCGCAGCATGACCTACGCTGAACAGGAGATACTGGACGCCGCCACGCAGGAATACAAGGTTGACGCACTGTACCAGCTGGACCCCGTCGGCATTCCTTGTTCAAGGTTGGAGGGTAATTTCCTCAACATACTCTGGCGGAAAACATTCTACAAAAACCTGAACCAATGCCTCAACAAGGCGGGCGTGGAGATTGCCGAACTGTATTTGGCGCCACTGGCTTTGGCCGATGCCGTATTGACAGAGACCGAGAAAAGAACCGGCTGCGTACTGGTGGACCTGGGCGCCGACACCACAACCGTACTGGTATACTACAAAAACATCCTGCGACATCTGGCCGTCATCCCATTGGGCGGTGAGAACATCACCAAGGACATCACCTCACTGCTGATGGAAGACGGTCAAGCAGAGCAAATGAAACTGAAATACGCCTCTGCCTACACAGACAACAGCGACATCGATGACAACAAGAAATACCCTATCGATCAAGACAGGAGGGTTGACAGCCGAAAGTTCATCGAGATTGTAGAATCGCGCCTGCAAGAAATCATTGAGAACGTTTTCTATCAGATTCCAAACGAATATGCCGACAAACTCATCGGCGGAATCATCCTCACGGGCGGAGGTTCTAACATGCCCAACATCGAAAAGGCCTTCACCAACCAAGCCCCAACGGAAAAGATTCGCACAGCAAAGTTCGTGAACCAGACCATCAATTCAAACCTGCCAGAAATATCAGCTCACACCGGAACGATGAACACCATCCTGGGATTGCTCGCCAAAGGCGACATCAACTGCGCCGGCGAAGAGTTCTCGGCAGACTTGTTCCAAAGCAACGAGCCAAAACACGCGACACCAACGCCAACGCCTGCCAAAGGCCCTCGCTCGTACAAAGAAACATCCGGCACGGGCATCGTGCAGACAGAAGAAGAAAAAGAACAGCTGCGGAAACAAAAAGAGGAACAGGAAGAAACTGAGCGAAAGGCGCAGGAAGAAGCGCAACGCCGCATGGCGAAAGAAAAGAGGGAAAACTCTCCCGTCAACAAAATATGGAAAAGCATTAAAAACTTTGCCAGCAAAATAACCGAAGAGGAAGAATAAGCAGCGGCCCAATCACGACACTCCAAGAACGAACCTTTAAGAACAACAATTATGTCAGACAATATCAGCACCCCTAACATTCTCGATTTCGGAGAACCAGACAAAGCAAGCAGCATCATCAAGGTAATCGGTGTCGGCGGTGGTGGTGGCAATGCCGTCAACCACATGTACCGCGAAGGCATCCACGACGTAACCTTCGTGCTCTGCAACACCGACAACCAGGCGCTCAACGACAGTCCGGTGCCCTTCCACTTGCAGCTCGGCAAGGAAGGACTGGGAGCCGGCAACAAGCCCGAGAAGGCACGCCAGGCCGCCGAGGAGAGCCTCGAAGACATCAAGGACATGCTCAACGACGGCACCCGCATGGCATTCATCACGGCCGGCATGGGCGGTGGAACGGGCACCGGCGCAGCCCCGGTCATCGCCCGCGTGTCCAAGGAACTGGGCATCCTCACCGTCGGCATCGTCACCATTCCCTTCCGCTTCGAGGGCGACAAGAAGATTAACCAAGCCCTGGACGGCGTGGAGGAGATGGCCAAGCATGTGGATGCCTTGCTGGTGATCAACAACGAGCGGCTGCGAGAGATATACCCCGACCTCACCGTGCTCGACGCTTTCGGCAAAGCCGACGACACCCTGAGCATCGCGGCCAAGAGTATTGCGGAAATCATCACCAACCATGGACTGATCAACCTCGACTTCAACGACGTGAAGACGGTGCTGAAAGACGGCGGCGTGGCCATCATGAGCACAGGATACGGCGAGGGAGAGGGGCGCGTGAAGGCGGCCATCGAGGACGCGTTGAACTCTCCGCTGCTGAACGATAACGACATCTTCAACTCCAAGAAGATACTGCTCAGCATCAACTTCTGCAACGAAAAGAACGACAACAGCGGCCTGATGATGGAGGAGATGAACGATGTGAACGACTTCATGGGACGCTTTGACAGCGACTTTGAAATCAAATGGGGCATCGCCATCGACCCAGATCTCGGCAAGAAGGTAAAAGTAACCATTCTGGCAACAGGCTTTGGCATCAACGACGTGGAAGGGATGAACAGCCACATCGGCAAACGTCACTCACAAGAGGAAGCCATGCGCCTGGCCGAAGAGGAAGAACGGAAGATACAGCTCATCAACCGCAAGGAGCAATATTACAAGGATGGGAAAAACTCTAAGTACAAACGTCACCCACATGTCTATCTCTTCAGCAACGAAGACCTCGACAACGAGGATGTCATCCTGGCCGTAGAGAGCTTCCCCACCTACAAACGCACGCGACAGATGCTGGACGACATACGCAGACAGGCGTCGGGCGAACCCAAGGAACCCGAACAAAAAGAGAACAACGAGCCGATACAGGGACTCATCAGTTTCGGATAAAGCAACATACACAGACGACAGCTCGTCAACAAACACAATAAAACATCAAACAAATGGCACTATTTGAAAAGGTTAGCGAAGACATCAAAACCGCAATGAAAGAGCGCGACAAGGTAGCACTTGACACGCTGCGCAACATCAAGAAAGTATTCCTCGAGGCCAAGACGGCGCCGGGAGCCAACGATACGCTGGAGGATGCAGACGCCTTGAAAATCATCCAGAAGCTGGCCAAGCAAGGCAAAGAATCGGCACAGACGTACATAGACGCGGGCCGACAGGATCTCGCCGACGCTGAATTGGCACAGGTCTCGGTCATCGAGCGCTATCTGCCCGAACAACTGTCGGAAGCCGAAATAGAGAAAATCGTCAAGACCATCATCGACCAAACGGGTGCCGCAAGCATGAAGGACATGGGAAAAGTCATGGGAATGGCCAACAAGCAATTAGCCGGAAAGGCCGATGGCAAAACCATTTCAGGCATCGTTAAAAAGTTGCTCGCATAATTCTTACATTCGGTTTCGCCATCCACGAAACCAACGGCAAGAACCTTTTGAAACACTATGTATCAAAGGGTTCTTGCCGTTTTCTTTTTCCTTGAAATTCAAGACTTTAAAACCAGTCCTGCAATTGCATTGAGTTTAGGCTGCAAAGTCATGCACTTTGCACCCCAAAAGCATGTAGATTGGCACCCAAACGCAATGACTTTGCCAAGCCAGCCCGCAACGCCCCGAAAAACAGACGATGGCTAACGAAACAAGTCTTGCAACACCGGGAGCGATTTCAGTTCGGGGAATGAGGGGACGTGCAAGCGATAGTAGCGCAATATCAAATCAGTGCAACGATTGCGCTCCTCACGCGAAAAGTGGAAAAGATGCATCGTTTCATAGTTCATGCGCATCAGTTGACCAATCTTAGCCGCCTCGTTTGGAGGAATAAAGTCGGGATGTAAGGGAACGAGGGAGCAGAACACGCCGTTGCGAAGGTCGAAGAAATCACCCGCATGCCAGTTCTCAAGATTCGGATAGAACCCTACGAAGCGCGTGAGGTGCATCATGAACACCAGATGAAAATTGGCGAAAGCCCCCTCTGCCGAATCCAACCAACGAATGCTGTTCTCCACATACCGATACAACGCCACCGCCTCATGCTCACCACGCACGCTGAAATACAAGAATTCTGATAAGAACAAGGAGATGGACAACTTGTAAGAATTGAAAGGGATGGTAGAGAACGGATAGGCCAGGCGCATCTCCTTGATGCGCTGCAACAGCCTGTTGGGACGCTCATCAAACTCGATGTCCAAGATGGTGAGCGGCTGAAAATAGGGCTTGCCTACTCTGCCTCCCTTGCCCGCGCGCATACGCTGGATAAAAGAGACGTTCCCCATAGACTGGGTGAACAAATCTGTAATCAGTTGAGAATCGCCATACTTGATGGCGCGTAGCACGATAGCATGCGTCTTGACTAACATATAAACGTGGGTTTGAATGGCAAAAATACTGATTTTCACACATCCGAAGAAAAATTACAGCGCAAAATTTGGTCGGTAATGAAAAATGTCATAACTTTGCACCCGCTAATCAAACAGCACGGTCCCTTCGTCTATCGGTTAGGACGTGAGATTTTCATTCTCAAAAGAGCAGTTCGACTCTGCTAGGGACTACAAGAAAGAAATAAAAGAAGTTAATAGAAGATGGCAAATCACAAATCATCACTTAAAAGAATCCGTCAGGACAAAGTTAAGACTTTGCACAACAAATATTATGCAAAGACCATGCGTAACGCAGTGCGCAAGTTGCGCGCAATGACCGACAAGGATGAGGCTGTCAAGCTGTATCCTGAAGTACAGAAGATGGTGGACAAGCTGGCCAAGACCAACATCATCCACAAGAACAAGGCTGCCAACTTGAAGTCAAGTCTCAGCAAGCACATCAGCAAACTCGCATAAGTCCATCCGACGCCCCTACATACAAAGGTTACATTTCGCAAGAAGTGTAACCTTTTGAGGTTTCACCCACCTCAACCTCTTCCTCCGTTGACACAGCACAGCGTCTTTCCCAATCTTCAAGCAGGCGATTCGTCGCAGGTTCGTTGCTGGCCATTACAGGCTACACGGTAGGCAAGAGCCACAAAATACCGGAAAACAGAAAAACTTTATTCGCATTTGTAAACCGCATAAAAAAGGCTGGCGCACACCGACCTTTTACGCATTTTTAGCAACAAAACATTTCCTCATTTGGCGGTAATTCAGTATCTTTGCATATCATAATACACAAAACGACAAATGGCAGAAAATCAGAATGCCGAAAATAATTATTCGGCCAGCAACATCCAGGTCTTGGAGGGACTTGAGGCTGTTCGCAAACGCCCTGCAATGTATATCGGTGACATCAGCGAGAAGGGTCTCCATCACCTGATCAACGAGACCGTCGACAACTCCATTGACGAAGCAATGGCAGGCTATTGCACCGACATTGAAGTGACCATCAACGAAGACGAGTCAATCACTGTACAAGACAACGGTCGAGGCATTCCCGTAGACATGCATGCGAAGCTGCACAAGTCGGCCCTGGAAGTGGTCATGACGGTACTGCATGCCGGCGGAAAATTCGACAAGGGTTCGTACAAGGTCAGCGGCGGTCTGCACGGAGTTGGTGTAAGCTGCGTCAATGCGCTATCCACCCACATGACCTCTCAGGTGTTCCGTGACGGAAAAATCTACCAACAAGAATACGAAAGGGGAAAAGCCCTCTACCCGGTGAAAGTCGTTGGAGAGACCAACCTGCGTGGAACGCGTCAGCAATTCTGGCCAGACGGTTCTATTTTCACCACCACCCACTTCCAGTGGGACATCATCGCGCGGCGCATGCGGGAGCTGGCTTTCCTGAATGCCGGCATCCGCATCACTCTTACCGACTGGCGTCCCAACGAGGAGGGCAAGACACGAACGGAGGTATTCCATGCAAAAGACGGTCTTAAAGAGTTCGTGCGCTATGTAGACCGCCACAGAACCCACCTCTTCGATGATGTCATCTACCTGAAAACAGAGAAGCAAGGCATCCCCATCGAGGTGGCCATCATGTACAACACCGACTATTCTGAGAACATACACTCGTACGTCAACAACATCAACACCATAGAGGGCGGCACACACCTCACCGGCTTTCGCGCCGCACTGACGCGAACACTGAAAGCGTATGCAGACAACGACCCCGTCATTTCAAAGCAAATTGAAAAGGCAAAGATAGAGATTGCAGGCGAAGACTTCCGCGAAGGACTTACCGCCGTCATATCCATCAAGGTGGCAGAACCACAGTTTGAGGGGCAAACCAAGACCAAACTGGGCAACAACGAGGTGGCGGGAGCCGTGCAACAAGCCGTTGGCGAAACTCTTACCAACTACCTGGAAGAGCATCCCACCGAGGCAAAACAAATCTGCGAGAAAGTGGTTTTGGCGGCTACGGCACGCATCGCGGCACGAAAGGCGCGCGAGAGCGTTCAGCGCAAGAACGTCATGAGCGGTGGAGGACTGCCCGGCAAACTGGCCGACTGCTCCAACAAAGACCCGAAAGACTGTGAGATATTCCTGGTGGAGGGTGACTCCGCAGGCGGATCGGCCAAGCAAGGACGCGACCGATACACGCAAGCCATATTGCCATTGCGCGGTAAAATCCTGAACGTGGAAAAGGTTCAATGGCACAGGGTGTTCGAGGCCGAGTCGGTGATGAACATCATTCAGAGCATAGGCGTGCGCTTCGGCGTAGACGGAGAGGCCGACCGAGAGGCCAACATCGACAAGCTGCGCTACGACAAGATTATCATCATGACCGATGCCGATGTCGATGGTTCGCACATCGACACACTCATCATGACGCTGTTCTATCGCTTCATGCCCAAAATCATCGAAGAAGGGCACCTCTACATCGCTACCCCCCCGCTTTACAAATGCACTTACAAGAACAAGGCCAGCGAGTATTGCTATACCGAACAGCAACGACAGGCCTTCATAGACAAGTACGCTCAGGGCGAGGAAGACAGCAAGAACATCCACACGCAGCGGTACAAAGGTCTCGGTGAGATGAACCCCGAACAATTATGGGAAACCACCATGAACCCAACAACACGACTCCTGAAGCAGGTGACCATCGAGAACGCTACCGATGCTGACGAGATATTCTCCATGCTCATGGGTGATGACGTGGAGCCGCGGCGTGAGTTTATTGAGCAGAACGCAACCTATGCGAACATTGACGCATAGGCGTTAGATAAGCAAAAACCAAGGGGTATGCAATTGATTCGCATGCCCCTTTTTTCATATTCTAATGTGCCGCGCAGACCAACCCTTGTCGCCAGGAAGGCTTATCGCACCGTATAGGCCGCCTGGCTCATGTAAACGGCCACCGTTTTCAAACGCAAATAATTGTCGCTGATATACATATACCCTCCGAAGGGATTGTGTTTACCCCACGAATTTTTGGCAATATAGTAAGATTTCCCATGCTCGTCGTGCGCCAGTCCCACCAATACCATGCAATGGTCGTCGGTGGTTTTCAACGTTTCAAACTGCCTCTGACGCTCTGCCGGCGTAACTTTCACGGTTTCGTTGGGCAACATGGCCACGCCCTTCCCGAACGAAAAGCCCGGTTCGCTGACGTCACCTTCCCAGCAAACGGGATGCTCCTTCCGCAAGGCTCTCCTGACATGCGCCACCAACGTGTCCAGTGGTACGTTCATAAAAGTGTCGCGGTACTGGTTATCGGGTATCTCCAAAACAAACGAGTGCCCATAGGGATGGTGCGTGAAACTTGTCAACGAGAGATATTCATGGGGCAGACAAACGCTGTGAGCGAACTCTCTTGGCGTATATTCAGCATGTTTGAAAAAAACAAACCGCGGCATGAAACCCACTTCAGTGTCCAACAGCTCATCCACAAGCCTGTCCGTTTCCCTCAAACTTACTGACCGCGAGGCTGCCAGCTGCACCTTTCTTTCCAACACGTCGTAATTCACCTGCCGGCCATGATATGAGTCATCATGCAGCATGCCATATCGTTCCAGCAAGCGAAGGGCCATCGACGCCGTTCCGCGTAGCGACACCCGCTTCCTGCCTCCCGCGAAGAAAACCTCTCGGGCCTGCTCCTTCAGCAACATCCGGGCAAGATAGTCGACCGACAAGTTGACCGAGTCGCCCAACATCAGCCGTTCCGACTCGATGGTGCCCAGCATGGCATACGCCCAACAAAGCGAGCTGCGTCCCTGGTTCCTCACCGGCGTTTGTCTCACGAAAGCGTCGGTCGTATAACGATTCTCCGTTACTCGTCGCGGTGCGGGCCTGCCGCATGCCGCACACAAGACAACGACGCTGATTAATCCCAACCTCATATTCTTCATACTCAACAAAATTACCATAAATCCAGAGAACCTCAAAAAAATCGCACAAGTTTTATTCAACCAACCGAACAGGATGAAAAACTCAACCGGAAATAGGCTCTGATGACTTCGCGGCGCGCGTTCCTACAAAAACATACGCTCATCGAGACAGACTGCGACACGGTATTCACACGGTTGCGATAACAACGAAACTCAATCTATGGCGGTTCTAAAATAAACTTTGACAGATTGCGAGACTATTTTTTGAGGTCAATTTGTTTGTGAGTGAAGGAGTATAGCGAGCTATACGACTGAACGAACAAGCAAATTGAACCAAAAACGGAGCAAGCCGAATACAATCAAACTTGTTTGAATTGTTGAGGCGCAGCCTGTTTTATATAAAAAGAATCCACAAGATGACAAAACGTATAAAGACTGACATAAGAAACACTTTACCGTGGTAATTTATAGAACCGTCCTCTAAACATCACGCTTGTGACGATGCCCAAACGCGCGTTTATTCATAAACATGCACCCGTGAGAAATCACGACCTACCGCAACTTTGTCAGAATATTTGTACATTCCATTTTTCACCATCCAGCCATTTCAGCATCCCACATGGGGAATATTCCGCTCATTCGACGGCACCCATGGGACGAAAGCATTGACTTTGCGCTTCCAGAGCATTGGAGTTTATCTTGAAAAGCATCATCGTTGCAAGGCAAAAGCAACGCTTTTAAAGGTCAATCCCATTGACATTAAATTTTCAGGCACGAACGGTTTCCACCCAGACGCTTGGTAATGAGCGGATTACGAAAAGGTGAAAAATCACGGTCTACCTGCCGCTTTCCGCCACAAACACCCATATTTCAATCGTCTTCAAATATTTTCAGCATCCACGTCCCACGCCAATCCGCATAAATATTGCCGGCGAAGGCATAATCATTCATCCGTCACGCCATTGCGTCCATCCATTCCAACACTTTGAGACAGAAAGAGACGCACTCAGCAAGGACAAGAAAACACGCCTGTTTGCTTTGTCGTTCATACAAATAAGCGTAACTTTGCATGTATGAAGTATCAGTTATCAGACTTTGAAATCATGGCGCCCGTGGGGTCCAGAGAGAGCCTGGCAGCCGCCATTCAGGCCGGAGCGGGAGCGGTATACTTCGGCATCGGCCAGCTCAACATGCGCTCGCACTCGGCCAATCATTTTACGATTGACGACCTGCACGACATCGCCGAAACGTGCAAGGCTCATGGCATCAAGACCTATCTCACGGTGAACACCGTGATTTATGGCGAGGACATCCCAACGATGCGCAAGATAATCGACGCAGCGAAAGATGCCCAGATATCGGCGGTGATTGCCTGTGACGTGGCCGTGATGGCCTATTGCGTGGAGAAGGGGGTGGAAGTGCACCTCTCCACCCAACTCAATATTTCCAACATAGAAGCCTTAAAGTTCTACGCTCGCTTTGCCGACGTGGTGGTATTGGCGCGCGAACTGAACCTAAAACAGGTGAAAGAGATTCATCAACAGATTGTCGAACAACACATCTGCGGCCCCCGCGGCGAGCTCATTCGCATCGAAATGTTCTGTCACGGTGCCTTCTGCATGGCAATCAGCGGCAAGTGTTACATGAGTCTTCACGATGCCAACCGCTCCGCCAACCGTGGTGAATGCGTGCAGATCTGCCGCCGTTCGTACACCGTCACCGACAACGAGACGGGCAATCAGCTGGAGATTGACAACAAATACATCATGAGTCCGAAGGACTTGAAGACCGTTCGCTTCATCAACCTCATGATGGACGCGGGGGTGCGGGTGTTCAAAATCGAGGGAAGGGCACGCGGTCCAGAGTATGTGTACAACGTGGTGACGTGCTATAAGGAAGCCATTCAGTCGGTTATCGACGGCACTTTCACCGAAGAGAAGAAAGACGCATGGGACAAACGCCTGTCCGCAGTCTTCAACAGGGGGTTCTGGGATGGCTATTACCAAGGTCAGAAGTTAGGTGAATGGACCAAAGAGTATGGCAACAAGGCTACCGAGAAAAAGGTATTGGTGGGCAAGGTGGTGAAGTATTTCTCCAACCTTGGCGTGGCAGAGTTGGCCGTCGAAGCCACTGAAATAGAACAGGGTGAACATCTACTCATCACAGGTTCCACCACGGGCGTGATGTATTTCGATGCCAACGAGATACGCTATGAGCTGAAACCGGTACAAAAGGCCGAGAAAGGATGGCGCGTCTCCATTGCCGTTCCCGACAAAGTGCGCCCCAATGACAAGCTGTTCAAGATAGTAAGCGCGGTGAAGGGGGATGCCTAAAAATGACAGCCTCTCCCCCAACCCCTCCCCAAAAGGGAGGGGAGTAATTACCTTATTTGCTGCATGATATTGTCAAAACCTCGAAAATTCAACGTGAACAAACGATAAAGTTCAATGTTCAAAGTTCAATGTTCAAAGTAAACAGACCATAAAGTTCAATGTTCAAAGTTCAAAGTTCAAAGTGAACAAACTATAAAGTTCAATGTTCAAAGTTCAATGTTCAATGTTCAATGTTCAATGTTCAAAGTTCAAAGTTCAAAGTTCAAAGTAAAAAACTCCTCAATATGACCATCAACGAATTACAAGACGAAGTAATAGAAGATTTTTCAGAACTGTCCGATTGGATGGACAAGTACCAGATGCTCATCGACTTGGGCAACGAATTAGAGCCGTTAGACGAGCGGTACAAAACCCAATCGAACCTCATTGACGGCTGTCAGAGCCGCGTATGGCTGCAATGCGATGAGAAAGAAGGCAAGTTATACTTCACGGCCGACAGTGATGCGCTCATCGTCAAGGGCATCATAGCCCTGCTCATCCGCGTGGTCAGCGGGCATACGCCCCAGGAAATCATGGATGCTGAACTCTATTTCATCGACCGCATCGGCCTTCATGAGCACCTATCCCCCACACGGGCCAATGGCTTGCTGGCGATGGTGAAGCAGATGAAGATGTATGCGCTGGCCTTCCAAGCTAAACAACCTTAATCTATTGCCGGAAAATTGAGAAAACTAAAGACCATAGAGATGCAGCGGTTGTCGGTCAAAGACTTCAAAGCAGCCGACAAACTACCGCTGGTTGTCGTGCTGGACGACGTGCGATCCTTATACAATGTGGGCTCGGTATTCCGCTCGTGCGATGCCTTTCGGATTGAAGCGGTGTACCTCTGCGGCATCACGGCCACCCCTCCACACCCCGAGATACACAAGACAGCCTTGGGTGGAGAGGACAGTGTTGACTGGCGCTACTTCGCATCGGCCACCCAAGCGGTGGAAGATTTGAGGGAAAGGGGATACCGCGTTTACGCCATCGAGCAGGTGGTAGGCTCCACCAAACTGCAACATTTGTCCGTTGACCGCAGTGAACGTTACGCCGTAGTGTTTGGCAACGAGGTGAAAGGGGTGCACCAAGAAACCGTGGATGCATGCGACGGATGCCTGGAGATACCGCAGTTTGGCACCAAACACTCGCTCAACGTCTCCGTCACCGCAGGCATCGTGGTATGGGAGTTCGCCCGAAAACTGCTGCTGTGAGCGTGTGGCATCTGCCAAACAAAATGACAGAAGAATGACAAGTGCAATGTGGAAAAATGTAAAATAAACACATCCACCGACATCAACCTAACATGTTAACGGTCAATAAATAAAGTCTCAAGCGGTTAAAATATTTTAATTTAGGCTTGCATCTCATTGCCTTTGCCGGCGTTATATGTATATTTGACACAAGAACCGCATGCACGAACAAGCTCGGAACGACATTCGTCCAAGAGCCAGACACGCACGGAAAGAATAATTAAAATTGAATAAAACGATAAAATCATGAAGAAGAAAAATGCTTTCATATTACCCTTGTTGGCCGCAACATTACTTGTTACAGGCTGTGCCAGCAAGAAAGATTTAGAGAATTGCCAAACGGAGAACCGCGAGTTGACGAACAACTACATGACAGCCAAGGAGCAACTGGCTGCCGCACAGGCTCGCCTTACCTCGCTGGAGGAGCAACTCGCACAGCAAAAGAGCGACTATGCCGCCTTGCACAAGTCACTGGACAAAAGCCTGTTGAACACCAGTTCGAACAACATCAATATCTCAAAGCTGGTTGATCAGATTAATGAGTCCAACCAATACATCCGCCATTTGGTGGAAGTGAAGTCAAAGTCAGACTCGCTGAACATGGTGCTCACCAACAACCTCACCCGCTCTTTGAGCCGCGAGGAGTTGAAAGAGGTTGACGTTCAGGTGCTCAAGGGCGTGGTATACATCAGCTTGGCCGACAACATGCTGTACAAGAGCGGATCTTACGAGATTAATGACCGTGCTGCAGAGACGCTGAGCAAGATTGCCAAAATCATCATGGACTACAAGGATTACGATGTCTTGGTAGAGGGTAACACGGACAACGTGCCGGTAAACCAAAACAGTCAGCTGATGAAAAACATCCGCAACAACTGGGATTTGTCAGCTCTTCGCGCATCCAGCGTGGTTCAGTTCTTGCAAAACCACTATGGCGTTGACCCCAAACGAATGACTGCCGGCGGCCGTGGTGAGTACAATCCGCTGACAAGCAACGACACGGAATTGGGCAAACAGCGCAACCGCCGTACGCAAATCATCATCACACCGAAGCTCGACCAGTTCATGGATCTGATTGACAAGGCACCCGAGAACGAGGGCATGGCGAAGTAACGCAACGGATATCAGCCGATGACGCAGGTCTCGGCAGGTAAGAATATAGGGCGGTTCTATAAATTAGCTTTGACAGATTGTGAGACTATTTTTGAGATCAATTTGTTTGTGAGTGAAGGAGTATAGCCAGCTATACGACTGAACGAACAAGCAAATTGAACCAAAAAGAGTCCACAAGATGACAAAACGTAAAAAGGGCGACATAAAAAAGCTTTACGGTGGTAATTTATAGAACCGCCCTATAACCGAAAGCGGGGGCGTTCCAAATGTTGGAACGCCCCCGCTTTCGGTGTTCATGCAGCCTTTGTCAGGCCTGTTATGACCTGAATCCGATGATTCTACGCACCTCTTTCAAGGTTGCGCTGGCACTCTCGCGCGCCCGGTCGGCACCCTCTTTGGCAATCTTGTCAAGCAACTCTTTATTTGAACTGTATTCGTTAATCTTCTCTCTGATGGGAGCTACCGTCGCACAGATGTCCGCTGCAATCTGCTTTTTCAGGTCTCCGTAGCGAATGGAGCAATCGTTCCACTTCTCATCAAAATAGTCGTATGTGTCTTGTGTCGAGCAAATTCGCAAGAACGTGAACAAGTTTTCTATCACCTCGGGCTTCTCACTGTTGGCCTTCTCGGGACCACTGTCCGTCACGGCCTTCATCACCTTCTTAGAGATGGTCTTGTCATCGTCGCGCAGATAGATGCAGTTTCCGTTGCTCTTCCCCATCTTTCCACTTCCATCCAGGCCCGGTACCTTCAACGCCTGCGAGTTGAAATAGAAGTTTTGCGGTTCAGGAAAGAAGTCAACGCCATAGATTCTGTTGAAGCGCGAGGCGCACTTCCGCGCCATTTCCATGTTTTGTTCCTGATCTTTACCCACTGGAACCTTCGTTGCCCGATGCTGCAAGATGTCGGCGGCCATGAGCGTTGGGTATGTAAAGAGCCCCGCGTTGACGTTGTCGGGCTGCTGACGGGCTTTCTCCTTAAACGTGGTAACGCGCCCCAGTTCGCCGATATAAGTGTTCATGTTGAGGTAAAGATACAATTCCAGCGTTTCTTTCACGTCACTCTGAACATAGATGGGAGCCTTTTGGGGATTGATGCCGCAGGCAAGATATTCAGCCAAAATGATGCGCGCGCTGTCTTGTATGTCTTCAGGTTTGGGTCGAGTGGTCAACGAATGCCAGTCTGCAATGAAAAACATGCAATCATACTTGTCCTGCATCTCTATGAAGCTCTTCACTGCACCGAAATAGTTGCCCAGGTGTAAATTACCGGTCGGGCGTATTCCACTCACTACTTTTTCCATTATCTATTCTATTTTTTAATTGTTTGTCACCTGCAAAGGTACATCAAATTGAACTCAACGCAAAAAAATATAATCAAAAGTTTGGAGGTTATCAGAAAAAGGCATATCTTTGCACCCGCTTACTTCAAGTGGCAAGGGCGTTTAGCTCAGCTGGTTTAGAGCATCTGCCTTACAAGCAGAGGGTCGGCGGTTCGAATCCGTCAACGCCCACTGGGGTGTTTCCCTGTAATCCTTCGGGATTGCAGGGATATTTTTTTGCCCGTCACGCCCGCATCACTTTGTTCAACAACTGCTTATCTATCAGATAGCCAATTTGTGGGTCAGTCGTAAAACCCAGTTGCAACCCCTCCCTCTCATGCACATAATTTCAT
>CAMPYJ010000019.1 GCA_946998205.1 uncultured Prevotella sp.
TTGGCTATTTCCCTGGTTGGGCTTCCATTGGGGGAATCATAGTCGGAGGTGAGAACCGTGACGGAAACACCAATGTGAAATTCCATCAGGAGGACACGCTCCGTCGCATTATGGACCGTGTAACCTCAGAACTTGGTGTGGTAATAGAGCGTTTCCGTGCCGACTGCGGGTCGTTTTCAAAGGAAATCATCCAAACCGTAGAGCAGCGCTGCAACACGTTCTATATACGTGCTGCCAACTGCGGCAGCCGATATGAGGACTTCCGCCAGCTGAAAGAATGGAAGAGTGTTGAAGTTGGCTATGAGAAATGCGATGTCACCTCCGTCAGCATGGACAACTTAATAGAAGGAAAGTCATACAGGCTTGTCGTACAGCGTAGTCCTTTGAAAGACAAGGATGGCAGGGAGCAGACGGATATGTTCGGAGTAATATACACATACCGCTGTATCCTCACCAATAACTGGACATCTACCGAGAAAGACATCATTACATTTTATAATGAGCGTGGAGCAAGCGAAAAGAACTTCGACATACAGAACAATGACTTCGGCTGGTCACATCTGCCCTTTTCCTTTATGGCTGAGAACATGGTTTTCATGATGGTTACCGCCATGCTGAAGAACTTCTATCTCTATCTCGTCCGTCATATCAGCGAAAAGGTCAAGCCATTGAAAAAGACAAGCAGGCTGAAAGCCTTTATCCTCCATTTTGTCAGCGTGCCAGCAAAATGGCTACGCACTGGAAGGCAGAACGTTCTGAACCTGTATACAAATAAAACCTACTACTCAGAAGTCTTCCTTGAATAAACAGTATTTCTTTGTGGTTTTTCATACTTCCCCATTGGTTTGGGTGGGGGATTTTATGCTTAGAAAAGACCCAAGAAACACCAAAGCACCTCATATCAACATATAGAGTCCCAAAAAGACACCTCAACATATAAAATTTTCTCACAAGAAAAAATACTGCGGAATTAAGGGAGTATAGCAAGCCATGCGACTGAACAAGCAAATTGACCTCAAAAATAGTCCGCAAGATGACAGAACGTAAAAAGACTAACATAAAAAAAAACTTTTACGGTGGTAATTTATAGAACCGCCCTTAAATTAGAATTCTGACACGACAGGCACATGGCTTCAGATGCAATGCGTTTTTAACCTTAAAGCTCTTTGCGTCACGCAACAAGCGTGTAAGCAGTGAACGGATGAGCACTACCCACCTTCCAGCTTAACTCCCAAACGCCTCTATTTCACTATTTTTTCACTCAAACATTTGTATTTTTCAAGCTTTTTTAAGATATTTGCATGGCATACTGCACCGCCCACTGAAAAAGTTTAGAATAAAGAGATGAAAACCATGCGCATATCATCAACCACACATAAAAACAAATTGACATGAAAGTGACACGCTTATTCATCATAGTAGTCATACTCTGTTCGTGTATTGCTTGCAACAAGAAGCCCGAAGAGTTGTTTGAAGAAGAAAAATCAGGAGTGGTACTTATCTGTAACGAGTTCTACTACGACATTTCTCTTGCCAACGGAGAGCATATTTATTTTACAGGATTGGATGCTCAAGGGAACATTGAGGGACTGACAAGTAATCTGGAAGAGATTAAGAAAAATCCAAACATACTGAACGGCACCGGATTCTTCATCGATCACCACGGCCGCATTCTTACCAACCGCCATGTGGTCGCGCCACAGGTAGACAAAGACGCCGTGCGTAAGAATCTTAACGTGCTAATCGAGGGATATGCCGAATATATAGAATCTTTACAAGACTCTATGAGCCAGCGATACAATGCCATCCAGGAATACGCACGACAAAACATGTACGAAGATGAGTATGGCGACACACATACCAACATGGATGAATATGAAGTAAGCGAACTAAGACAGGAGATACAAAACTTACAAGAGCAATATTCTGAGGCGCAAGAACTTAAAAACGAGATACGAAGCAATGTGTTAGGCTATAACTTTACGGTGCAGCTTCATTCTCAATTTGGCATCGCATACGATGGAAGCAACATAAACAAATGGAGTGACTTTATGAAGACGCCTTGCGAGCTGCAGAAAGTATCATCAGACCAGGAGACAGATTTGGCATTACTGCAACTAAAGAGTAAGGCTACACCCGAGGATAAATATGTTTTTGACTACATGTTATTTCAGCCGAACATCGATGAGGGGCTGGAGATTAACCAAAGTCTATATATGATAGGATATAATCATGGGGTGGAGTTAGCAAAGACGAACAGAGGCATCAACGCACAATTTACCAGTGGAACGATGACGCAGAAGCCTGACGGCAACAGGATATTGTACAGCATACCTGCAATGCCGGGGTCGAGTGGCGCTCCTATCATCGATGGCAAAGGCAGACTGGTGGCAGTAAACTTTGCAGGATGTAACGGAAGTGATAATTTCAACTTCGGCATTCCGATGATGCGCATTGTTACATTTCTCAAATAAGGCTCTCATATATTTTATTAATATTCAATTCCGCCAGCGGGCATTCTTATCATACTCAACATAACAATCAATGAAAGAAAAAATTTTACCTCCCATTCTTAAATTCGGAAACTTCATACTCAACGACCTTCCCTTTATTGCTATTTTCACTTCGTGCCTGGTCTTCAACACACTGAAAGATTCGTTATTTAACTGGGGGGGGGCTTCTAATCTAAAATATTACAGCGTGTCTTTCTTGCTATCTGTTATAGTTTCTTATATTGCAAGAAAACATAAAATTTTAAAATCCTTGTTTTATTTGATAATAATCGCCATCTTTGCGGTTAACATGTTCCTTTGGAAGGTTTTTGGAACATCCATCTCACCTCTTATCTTCCAACTCATTGCAGAAACCAACGGAAGAGAATCCACCGAATTTATCAACGCCTTCGCATTTTCCAAAGGTGCTTTCATCACTTACATTTCTGTCATAGCACTCACAGCCTTTATCGTATTTATTGAAAAGAAATGGAAAAAGATAAAAGAAAAGGGATGGCTGCAAAAAAGATGTACAACCGCCATACTTGGCTGTCTTTCAGCTTTCTTGGTCTTAACAGGAATATACAACACTAAAATATATTACACGTTACATCAATGTCAGACTTATGCGGATTTTGAAAAATGGGTAACAGAAAACCTTCCATTCCCCATGGATTCGTTTACGTCGATTGTTTATTGTACCCATGCTCTCAACGCAACCAAAAATGAACTAAAAACAGCTGTCAATTTAGCCAAAGATACTTATCGTCAGTCTGTAACTGATGAAGTAAACGATTCTATAAATATCATTTACATCCTTGGAGAATCTTTCATAAAATCACACGCGTCACTTTATGGATATAAACTGAAGACAACTCCATTTATGGACGCGGAGCAGAAAAAAAGGAAACCTCGTGGCTTTCAGTGATGTCGTGGCACCATTTAATTCTACCACCTTAGTGGAGAAAAACACATTTTGTTGCAACAGCTTGAGTGATGGCGAGGAATGGTGTAAAACACCTTATTTCCCCATTCTATTCAAAAAAGCCGGTTATAAAGTTACGATGTGGGACATTCAAAGAGATTATGTCAAAAATGCTTTCTTTACCTTCTCGGTTAATTCTTTTATCTACAATAAAGAAATACAAAAATACGCATACTCTTACACGTCGGATAAAAGTTTCTTGTACGATGGAGAGTTAGTAGATGATTTCTTCAAGAGCAAGGCAAGCAGGTTAGAAAAGAAAAACCTTTTGATTTTTCATCTTTTAGGACAGCATGTCGGTGCGAGCGAAAGGTATCCGCATACCAAATATTTCTCAAGATTCTCTTACAAGGATATAAATCGCAATGAAAGCTACATGACACAGGATAAAAAGCAGGATGTAGCAGACTATGACAATGCTACTTTTTATAATGATTATGTCATTAAGAAGATAGCGGAAAAATATGCTGACAAAACCACCGTCATGATTTATTTCTCTGACCACGGAGAAGAAATATACGATTACAGAGATTCAAAAGGAAGAAACGCTGGAAGCAGCGGAGTTACCCCCAACTTAGTAAAATATCAATACGAAGTGCCTTTTGTCATTTGGTTCTCAACTCCGTTTATGAAAAAATACCCGAATGTGGTTAAAAGCATAAGAGAGTCAAAAGACAAACCATTCATGACCGACAATGTTTGTCAGATCTTATTCCACATCGTAGGAATGAAAACAAAATGGTATAAGGCAGACAGAGACTTGATAAGCACACATTACGTTGCAAGAAAGAGAATGATTGCAGGCAAAGATTATGACAAGTATGTGAAAAACAGATGAGAGTGTGACAACGCCAGAAGCTCTCGACACCACCGCACCTAACCTACTGCATCATACCCCTGGATGACGCGACGGGTTGCAACACCATGCCGCTGACAAGGCGAAACGCTCAGCCCTTTGGCAGAAACTGAAAGATGCCTTTGCGTTCAAACACCCCGAGAGTGGGGTGCATACGATGGGCCGGCATGTGCGGCAGGGCGCATGCGTTGTCGTGCTTTTTTACCAATTATCACCTCAAAAACGACACCTGTAAACTTTCAAAACAGGAAAAAACAATAGGCAAACAGGCTGCAGGGAGAAGATAATTTGGTCAGAAAAAACTAATTTTAGCGGCAGAACATTGACTTTTCCCACCTAACAGCATCATTTTGGCTGACAATCCGCACGACCTTGCCATGCGAAAGCATGCGGATAATGCCCTTAACGCAATGCTTTTGCCCATCAAAAAAGTTGCCATGAAGGTGGCGAACCATACAAGAGCAGCATAAGACACTACCAGTCAACAACATACAAACGAGTTGAATATTGAGCGTATTCACACCAAGAGACTGGTTTGTTTACAAATTCTTCAAGCATGGAGAGAGCCGTTGTCAAAAATATTCGTGTCAGTTGACCAGCGTACAGCCATCATCAGCCACATTCTACCTGCAACGCTCCGTAAGGAAGCGCCAGCCGCGTTTCCCCGCATTGTTCATCCCCGAAAAAGACGCCGCGGCGCCAATGAGGGCCTCCTGGGGGAATGTGATGGCTCACGTCGCCATGTCATTCATCATTTTCTCCAACTCACGCACCGCCTCGGCCATGTCACTCGCAAATGTTTCTGAGGGCCGCAAGAACGAGTCACGCCCCTTTGCCAACAGGGCATACAGCTCTTTGTTCATGCCGTCCACATACGAACTGATGGCATATTCGATGTCTTCTTTCTGCCACTGCATCGTTGAATAACGATACACCTGCCACTTTTGATGAAAAAAGCTATAGGCTGTCTCTATACTGTCCTTGGGTATCATGGGGTGAGTTTGATGGGTTGGTAAGTTTATAAGTTGGTGAGTTTTTGAGTTTTTGAGTTGACAAGTTGGTGAGTTTGTAATATGATAAGTTGATGAGTTATTGAGTTAATGAGTTAAGGGCGGTTCTATAAATTAGCTTTGACAGATTGCGAGGCTGTTTTTGTGGTCAATTTGTTTGTGAGTGAAGGAGTATAGCGGGCTATACGACTGAACGAACAAACAAATTGAACCAAAAAGAGACCGCAAGATGACAAAACGTAAAAAGGCTGACATACAAAAAACTTTACGGCGGTAATTTATAGAACCGCCCTTAAAAGTTGATGAGTTAAGAGTTTACCTCATCGTTGCATAACGCACCGTTGATGGCACATCACTGACTACCACACCCTGTTCTGCTCGGCCGAATATTGAAATCCCGCAGCTGCCAGACGCTTTTCCAGCTCTGCCCTATCTACATCAAAGTGATAACAGATTTGGTCGAGGTTGTCAAACTCCTCATCACGCAACAAAAAGTTGATGGCCGACACCAACATCGGCGTGTCATGCAATGGTAAATGGTCCATGTTTTTATCTCCTATCAATGATGAACGCAGGCAAAACCGCGACAGCCCGCGTCAATGTTACCTGCGGCCAGGCGCCTTTAGTCGGCATGGCCTCGGGGAAGACAAAGGTAACAAAAAAAATCATCATCCATACAGACGCGCATCAAAAAAATTGTTCAAAAACACGGTTCTTTCATCCAAGGGCAACGCTGTTGAACGATGACGGGAGACACGGGGACGAGACGTTGAGCGCATGTGGAACGTCAGCGCGCGCAAAAGCCCTTACGCAGCGAGGCCGAACGTCACGCTCGGAAAGGCTGACGGGTGCGGGTGGAAGCCGCCCGGGAAACTGAGCAAGCACGCACTTCCGCCATGCCCGCCTACGTTCGCCGACCCCTAAAGACAAGAGCGACCTGTCACTCTACCAGTTTCTCGCACAACCTACGCTGCAGCACGCGTGCGTCAAGAACAGACATCTCGCTGCTCATCACGGCGAAAGCCAGGTCGTGCCCGTTGCTTCCGCGGCAATATCCCGCCAGTGAGCTGATGCCGTAAGGATGAGACAAGGTGCCCGTCTTAGCATGTATCTTGCCCCGTGTCTTTGGTCCCGTCATCTCATGCGCCAGCGAACCATCAACGCCCGCTATCGCCAGGTTCTGCATGAGCATTCGGTAGAGGCTCTTATCCTTGTAGCCATACACGAGAATCGCCGTCAATGCCTTGGGAGAAAGATGGTCATGAGTACACAAGCCGCACCCATCGTGCACGACCAATGCGGCGTCGGTCATGCCGAGGTCATTCCTTAAAAACTTTCTGAGATATTCCACCCCCGCGGCCGTCGGGTCGGCTTGTCGGTTGACACGGTGGCCGATGGTGTACAGCAATGCGGTAGCCTGTGTGTTGGAACTGTGCTTCCACATGCGCTCGAGTATGCGATGGATGGGTGTGCCGTATCTGTAAACAGCCTTTGAGCCGGCAGGCATCGCACCCAACACCACCTGACTGTCAGCGAAAGCGATGCCCTGAGCGCGCATGACACTCTTCAAACTCTTCACCACCCGAGGCGCACCTTTGTAAAACAAGCCGTATCTACTGAAAGACAAATCCCACGGATACCAATGCTCCTCGCTTTTCACAGGCTCGTGAATCACGAGATCTACATAAATCTTGCCATTCACCCTGTTTACACCTCTCTTCTTTGCCGCCTGCGCGAATCGCGCAAGCTCCTGCTCGTTGAGCTGTGGATCAAGGCTTCCCTTGAAGGTTAGGTCACCCTGCAGGACGCCATCCGACACCTTTCCCCGCTGATACAAGCCCGTGACATACAGATAATCCGCACCCAAGAGATGCAGGCCCGCCACGCCACAGAGCAGTTTCAGACACGAGGCCGAAGGCTGTGACAAGGTTTCTTGACAGCCATACACAGGCTTGTTCGCGGTAAGGTCGTAAACAAGAAAAGCAAACTTGCCCTGCACCCTGCGTCCTTGTGCGAATGACGCCAAGCGAGAACGCAGGCTGTCGTCAATCGCTATATCAAGTTTCTTTTCTTTCGGTTCTTTATGATGCTTATCGCTACAAGCCGCAAACAGCAGTGCGATACCCATCAAAACCAACAGCGGAGTTGGCGCAACCGCCCTCTTTCTAAAGATTTTCCTCATAGACTGCAAAGTTAATCATTTCTTTCCTAAACAACTTACCGTAAAGGAAAGAATGAAATCCGCCCGGGCGCTCACCTACTCAAACGTGATTTCACCGAAGAAATCGGGACGATGAAAGTCGGGCTTGCCGATGTTTATCGGATTCCATGACAGGAAATGCGGCTTCTGCAGGGCATCACCGCATTTGTAGAAGTTGGCGCGAATGGTCTTTCCGCACAGGGATTTGACATCGTGCATGAAGAACGTCTTGAGCGGAATGATGAAAGCCATCTGCCAATCATAAGGCCCTTTGAGTTCTTCAAAAGGTCTACGACCAAGCGACGACCAGCGGTCAACCTTGTCCAACACCGCCTGAGGGGCTAACGTTCTGTCCTCTCTTCCCTTGCCGCATCCCACCAAGACGGTTCCTGCGCAATTGCATTCTATATTATAATAGGTTCCGTCGTCGACAGGCTGCGAGAAGAACTCGCAGCAAGAGTCTTCCCACACGCGTCCATTATCATGAGGAGCCACCGCGCGAACGGTGTCTTCCCTCACGCTGTAATGCAGGAAGACGAACCGGTCGTTATAGGCGATGCGAAAGACCACCCGTGGCTCATAGGGATATTCCCCGGCCCAATTGGCATGATTAATGACGTGATATTCCACCCCCTCCTCATCCATCATGGAAGGAATGATGGCTGCGTCATAAGGATGCTGCTTGAGTTTTTTTACCGTTAGTTTTTCCATTAGAGATTCATTGATTCAGACAAGTACGGATGAAGGATGCCATTTCGGGCTCATGAGCGCAAACACGACGGAACAGACACAACTGATTCTGCGCGCGCACCAAATTATGCTTGTCGTAGTTAATCTTATAATAGGTATCTCCGTTGATGTAATCGGCCAGGAACCTCACGCACTGCATGTAGGGGAAAAGCTTGGCGGCATACGGCAGATTCTCTATTTCGATGGGTTCCAAGAAGCCTTGAGCCGATTCGAGATACCCCCTCGTAAATGCCTCGAAGATGTCCATCCGGAAGTCTATTTGGTCAAAGTTCTTTGAATCTTCGGCTACGGTATTGGCTCCCGTGCGCAGGAAATCGCCGTAATCGGAGAACACGAAGCTGGGCATTACCGTATCCAAGTCGATGACACACAGCACCTTTCCATCCTTGTCGAACATCATGTTGTTCACCTTCGTGTCACAATGACAGATGCGTTTCTTCAATTTTCCCTCGCGATACAAGCGTTCGGCCTTGCACATCTCTTCGGCATGCACCTCCAGTTCGTCCAAGATGGGCTGCACCTCTGCCACTCTCCCCACCTTATCTTCGGCTACGGCCTCGCGCAATTGGCGCATGCGCAGCTCCATGTTGTGGAAATCGGGAATGGTCTCTCCCAGCCGTTCAGGCACGTCCACCAGCATCGACTCGAAGTTTCCGAAGGCCTTACCGGCATGATATGAGTATTCGGGATTGACGGTTTCATACGTTTTTGCGTCAGGAATAAACAAAGAGAGCCGCCAATACCGGCCACCGTCATCTTTGTAATAAGTCTTTCCCTCAGGCGTCTGGACAAACCGCAGCACCTTTCTGTCCAAGTCGTCCTCACCCTTTTCTTCCAGTTTCCTGCGGATGTGCGCCGTCACCACCTCTATGTTGCGCTGCAACAGGTCTACATCCGTAAAGATGGCATCGTTGATGCGTTGCAGCACATAGTCGGGGGTATCCTGATTTTGCGTCACCACCCGATATGTATCGTTAATCAAACCATTGCCCAAAGGCAATATGCGGTCTACCGTCCCCACGATTTCAAAGTGAGAGACAATCTGTTTAAGCTGTTCATTTTCCATGCGTCTTTTTGTTTGATGGTTCATTTTTCCGATAGAAACGGCACATTCCGAGACGTTCCATCGTCATGTTGTCATGATTGTAATAGATGCCGCAAAAATAAATAATTATTCTCAAACGACAAAATGCGGAGGCTATGAAGATGCCTGCTTCATCGTATGCAGCCACCTGCCGCTGAACAATCGGAACAAGAAGACGCAGCCCCGGAAGGCCAGTTCAATGGCCATGGCTGTCCAAACGCCCGCCAGTCCATACTGCGGAGCCAGCATGGCGGCCAATGTAAGGCGCACGCACCACATGGACAGCAGGTTCATCATGGCAGGTTTCAGGGTGTCGCCAGCCCCAACGCACACATTGTAAACAACGATGGCGGCGGCGAAGAAGGGTTCGGCGAAGGCCTCGATGCGCAGGCTCTGGATGCCCAGCGCGCGGATATCCTCCACCGGCGTGAGCACGCCAATCATCTCCGGAGCGAAGATGTACATCAGTATGCCCATGAAAGCCATGACGCCCATGCCCAGCGACACCGTCATGTGGGCGAAGCTCTTGCAGATGTCATACCGCCTGGCGCCCGCACTCTGCCCCACCAACGTGGTTGCCGCCTCACCGATACCATACCCCGGCATGTAACAAAGGCTCTCGGCGGTGATGGCGAAGGTGTTGGCGGCGATGGACACCTTGCCCAAAGGTGCCACGATGACGGTGCTGACAATCTGCGCCCCGCTCATTAGAATGGATTGGGCAGCCATAGGCGCACCTATCTTCAAGGCGTTCGTGACATAGTTTGACATCCATCTGAAAGGGCCCTCGTCTTGCCTCAATGCCAATATCTTGTTGCGGAAGATGGCGAAGTAGGCCTGCATCACCGAACCAACAAGATAGGCCGTGGCGGTTCCAAAAGCCGCTCCCAGCACACCTAAATGCAAGATGTAGATGAACAAATAATTAAAGCACACGTCCATCACGCACATGCCCACGCTCATCATACTGGGTATTTGCATGTTGCCCGAGCATTTGAGCATGGCCCCGGTGAGGTTGGCAAGTTGGATGAAAGGCATGGCTAAAGCAATCACCAGGAAGTAGAGCGAGGCGTCGCGCGCAATGTCTTCCGTTCCACCCAGCCAATAAGGCAATGGTTGACAAATAAACAATGCGATGACGGCAATGACCACACTTAACAAAAGACAGCAGATGAGCGCATGCCTGAACACCTGCCGCGCCTTCACAAAGTCGTTGGCTCCAATGAAATGGGCTACCTGTACGGAAAAGCCCATGGATGCCGCGACGGTGACGCTGCCCAACAGCCAGGTGGTACTCTCCACCAAACCAATAGATGCTGACGGATTGGTTCCCAAATGTCCCACCATCGATGCGTCGATGAAGAACATCAGTACGGTGGTGATTTGGGCAAGGATGGACGGAATGCTCAACTGTACAATCAAGTTGAGTTTCTCACCATTCGTCATTACCCTACCCTCACGAATGCTGGCTAACAGTGCGTCTGTTTTGGTCGTTGAAAACATCTCGTTTCTTTATGTGGCAAAGACAGCGCAAGCCGAGGACAAAGAAAGTTTACTTGCTTTGTTGAGGCGCAGCCTGTCTTATGCAAAGACAGCGCAAGCCGAAGACAAAGAAAGTTTACTTGCTTTGTTGAGGCGCAGCCTGTCTTATGCAAAGACAGCGCAAGCCGAAAACAAAGAAAGTTTACTTGCTTTGTTGAGGCGAAGCCTGTCTTATGCAAAGGTACGGATTATAATTCGTTTCGTGAGGGATTTCCAAGAAAATCCTTTCCGGTTACGCCCCATGCGACAACACATCCACCAGCGAGACGGAACGTGACGGGCCACGCCTCCGCATTGTTAGAAAAAATGACAATAAAACGGAACGTGAGAATTTGAAATATAGAAAAAATCAATAGGCTCATGGTAGGCAAGCGGTCACTTTTTCCAGTAAGAAATCTTCATCTTTGGTGCAAAACCATTCGTTTTACCCACCTGCCAGAGTCACTTTGCGTTGTAAAGGGTACCGGATTGGGGTGTAAAAGCATGCTTATTACCCCCCTATGGCAATGCTTTTACAGGTAAAAAGGCAAAAATGAGACCAGGCAAGCGACAGCAAACTCACAACATACTGATATTCATTAAATTATGAAACCACTCCATTTCCAGCGTATTTGAGCCTGGGACAGAGGTTGCCGGGCTATAAGCAAGCCACAAACGGCCTACTGTCAAGAAAATTTCCATGCTCATCATCATTCTCAGACACCAAGCCTGTTCAACCACAACGGCACAGGGTGCATCGCCAAACAAGCAGACGGAGGACACAAGACACACAAAAAAAAGCGATTCACCTCTTGGGCGCAATCGCTCTTAGTCATATAGATTTATTTCTATCACCACTCAAATAGGGGAAGTATTTTACGGTTCTCACGCCCCACCCCCGGCGTAGCCAGTGCAGCACATTGCTGCAACTAGGCTTTTTCATCCAATCCTAAACAATCTTTCACCTAACCTTTCTCCAACGCTTATCATGCGGTTGAAGCCTTTTACCACTGAAGATTTCTCCTTACCAACAATCTTAATCTTTACCTTGACTAACCTATTTCCGTCTATCCTAAAACACTTTTACCTTGACTAATCCTACGTCGGCTATCCTAAATCTTATTTACCTTAACCAATACCTTTTCTACGTTTATCCTAAATCTTATTTACCTTAACCAATACCTCTATCATGTTATCCTCTGTAAAACTTTCTCTTTACCAACCAATCCTTCATATCTTCATCTCTTACCTTCAGTCCTAACACCTATGAAGTCTCTCAAACTTTTTCATTAAATCAATTTCTTTCAGAACGTCTCCCGACATCCCTTATGTCTCATTGACGATGCAAAGATATGGCTGTTTCCGCACACAACCAAGAAACAACAGGTGGTTTTTACACAAAAATGGTGTTTCTTGATGTAAATCAAAATGAGATTGGCATATCCAAACAACGACAAAAGGCCAAGCAAGTCATCCCCTAACTTCGCAGTTTTTCCCTCAAAAGTCAGCAAACCATTGACAACCAAGCTTCTTTATTCTGGTTGGGAGATGCGATAACCCACGGGCTGAAAGCCCAAAAGCCTATAGCCCAGGGCCTCGCCCTGAGGATGTGCGCATTGAGCTAACTGCGTCCTGTAAGGACAAAAGCATTTGACTGGCATTACTTTGCGCGCGCTTTTGCCCCTGCGGGGCGTACGCCTTGCAACACACTTACCCAAGGCGATGCCTTGGGCTATAAGCTTTTGGGCTTTCAGCCCGTAGCCACCACGATCAACAGGCACATAATACAACGCCCAAAGACCGTATGCGTCTGAAACGAACTGGGCGACAAAAAGATGAAGTCAGGTAATGGATGATTGTATAAACAACGACAAAAGGCCAAGCAAGTCATCCGAATTCGAAGGACTTGCTTGGCCTTTTTAGTTGGCATTCAGCCTATTTCTTGATCCAAGAACCAGATGCCACACCTGCTCGGGTAGGAGCTTTGGGGCGATAATAGCCCGCCAAACCGATGTCGAAAATCAGCGTTGAACAGCCGGGTATTTCGCTTTTGGGAGCTTTCTCCGTGCCATAGCCCAATTTATAAGGTATGTAAACCTCCCAACGATCACCAACAGACATGTGCAGCAGGGCCGTGGTAAAGCCGTCGACAAGTCCGCTCACTGCAAATTTTGCAGGGTTCATGGTCTGTGGATCGTACTTACCCGAATAGCTGCTGTCGAACAAGTAGCCCGCCGGATGGTTGGCAGAGGGGATGAGGCGGCCACGATAGTTCACCATCACCGAATCGGTGTACAGCGGGCTGCCAGACGTGCTGTTGCCGCGTTCCAACACATGCACGATGATATAATTGTTCAAATCGGCATGAAAGTTCTGTCCATCGGCTGGCAACGACCAGTTGCGAATGATCATCCAGTTCTGGTCACCCTTCGCAATCCGCTCTTGCGTGGCAGCGTGAAGCCGTGCGAAATAGGTCTCGTTCTTATGTTGCCAGTCGGCAAACTCGTCCACCTCACCACTGCTCTCGCCACACGACACCATCGTGAAGACGGCCATCACGAGCAGGAGAAGGTAGCATATTGAATTCTTCTTCATTGTCGTTTCGTTCTAATCTGCCTGTGTAAGCCTTGTATAGCTTGCGGGCAGTGGGATTTATTGCAATTTCTTCAGCAAGCTGGTGATGCTTACCTTCTCTTCCATCACCGAGCACAGCTCGCTGATGTCCACGCGCTGCTGTTCCATCGTGTCACGATGGCGCAGCGTCACCTTGTTGTCTTTCAGTGTGTCAAAGTCAACCGTCACGCAATAAGGTGTGCCAACCGCATCCTGACGGCGATAGCGTTTACCGATAGAATCCTTCTCATCGTAGCTCGTATTGAAGTGGAACTTGAGCAAGTCCACTATCTCGCGCGCCTTCTCGGGCAAGCCTTCCTTTCGCACCAAAGGCATCACCGCACACTTCACCGGTGCCAATGCTGCCGGCAGACGAAGCACGACACGCTTTTCACCATTCTCTAATTCTTCTTCCTGATAGCTGTGGCACATCACGGAGAGGAACATGCGGTCTACGCCAATAGAGGTCTCGATGACGTAAGGCACATAGCTCTCGCTGGTCTCCGGGTCGAAATATTTCAGGTTCTTGCCACTGAACTTCTCGTGTTGCGACAAGTCGAAGTTGGTACGCGAGTGTATGCCTTCCACCTCTTTGAATCCAAATGGCATCTTGAACTCGATGTCGGTGGCCGCATTGGCATAGTGGGCCAACTTCTCATGGTCGTGGAAACGATAGTTTTCGGCGCCGAAGCCCAGTGCCTGGTGCCATGCCATGCGTGTTTGCTTCCATTGCTTGAACCACTCCAACTCGGTGCCGGGTTTCACGAAGAACTGCATCTCCATCTGCTCGAACTCGCGCATACGGAAGATAAACTGGCGCGCCACGATCTCGTTGCGGAAAGCCTTGCCGATTTGTGCGATACCAAAAGGCAGCTTCATGCGCCCCGTTTTCTGCACGTTGAGATAGTTCACAAAGATGCCTTGCGCCGTCTCTGGTCGCAGATATATCTTATTGGTAGCGTCCGAGAGCGAGCCCATTTCGGTGGAGAACATCAGGTTGAACTGGCGCACGTCGGTCCAGTTCTTGGTGCCGCTGATGGGATCCACTATGCCTTCGTCCAGGATAATCTGTTTCAGTTCTGCCAAATCGGGACCTTGCATGGCCTGGGTGTAACGCTCGTGCAGGGCATCACGCTTGGCCTGATGGTCGAGTACGCGCTGGTTGGTAGCCCTGAATTGCGCCTCATCGAAAGCATCACCAAACCGCTTGGCGGCCTTAGCCACCTCCTTGTCGATTTTTTCATCATACTTAGCAATCTGATCCTCTATCAGCACATCAGCCCGATAGCGTTTCTTCGAGTCGCGGTTGTCTATCAAAGGGTCGTTGAAGGCGTCCACATGCCCGCTGGCTTTCCAGATGGTGGGATGCATGAAGATGGCCGAGTCGATGCCCACGATGTTGTCGTGCAGCAGCACCATGCTCTTCCACCAATATTCTTTGATGTTCTTTTTCAGCTCAACACCATTCTGTCCATAGTCGTAAACGGCTGCCAAACCATCGTATATATCACTGCTGGGAAACACAAAACCGTATTCCTTGCAGTGGCTCACAATCTTTTTGAAAACATCTTCCTGTGCCATATCTATTTCAATTTATAATTCTATAACGTCTGGCAAAGATACTGATTATTTTCGAGTAAGCGGGCATCTCGCCTGTAATTCTTTGTGTTTCGTGGCATTTTAAGGCTGATCCTACAAATTAGCTTTGTTAGATTTTGAGCTTATTTTTGAGGTCAAAATGCAAGAGAGTGAAGGAGTGTAGCGAGCTACACGACTGAACGAACTTACATTTTGAACCAAAAAGAAGCCAAAAGATAACAAAACGTATTTCATAAACATTTGATGACTATGTGCGGTGGTAATTTATAGAACCAGCCTTAAGCCTGTTTCTACCAATCATTTTGTATTTTTGTAAGCAAAAAGAATCGTCCCATGCAAATACTTCTTTCGTGCGCAAAGGATATGACGGACACCGCTGCCGCCACAGACTTGAGCGCCACACAGCCCATCTTTCAGCGAGAAGCCGAGCAAACGGCCGTGCAACTCACGAGATACAGCGCCGACGAGCTGGCTGAAATGTTGCACGTTAACCCACAATTGGCGGCGCTCAACAAACTGCGTTATGCTCATTTCTTAGATCCCGACCCTACTCTTCAAGCCGCATGGGCCTATCACGGCATCGCCTTCAAGAAGCTGGATGCCGCCACCATGACAGCCGAACAACTGCTTTATGCCGAGCGTCACCTATGGATAACCTCGTTTCTGTACGGATTGCTTCGCCCACTCAATGGCATCAAAAACTACCGACTGGAAGGTAACGTGCGTCTGCCCGAATACGACGACCAAACGATGTTTGACTTTTGGAAACCGCGTCTGACAGACGTTCTCATCCAGTCGGTTCTCGATGACGACGGAATCTTGCTGAACTTGGCGAGCGGGGAGATGAAGAATCTGTTCGACTGGAAGCGCATCCGAAAGGCCGTGCGCATCATTGAACCGACCTTCAAGGTACGCAAAGGCGACAAACTGCGCACCATTGTGGTGTACGCCAAGATGTGTCGGGGAGCCTTGGCGCGCCATGTCATCGTGCAACAAGCGCACAACCTCGACGCACTTAAAGCGTTTGAATATGAAGGATTTGCATACGATGAGCAAGAGAGCAAAGGCGATCACTGGGTGTTCACCATGCTTTAACGCCAACTGTGGGTTTTTACATCTACCCTGTTGTGCTGACATTCCAGCAGCAAAGCGAACTGACTTTTGCACATATGGCTTATTTTTCTTACTTTTGCATATTGACTTTTCATCCTCTTTTTAATTCACGACAATGAGCGATAAAACAACAGATATAGACAACCTGGAAACTGAAGACGACGAGTTGCAGACCGACCAGCATTCTGATTACCAGCCAGCCGACCGATTTGACGCTTCGGCAGTACATCATTTGAGTGGGATGTACAAAAACTGGTTCTTGGATTATGCCTCGTATGTCATACTGGAACGCGCGGTGCCACACATCGAAGATGGGCTGAAACCTGTGCAGCGGCGCATCCTGCACTCGATGAAGCGCATGGACGACGGGCGATACAACAAGGTGGCAAACATCGTTGGCCACACCATGCAGTTCCATCCCCACGGCGATGCGTCCATCGGCGACGCTTTGGTACAGATGGGACAGAAAGACCTCTTAGTAGACACGCAAGGTAACTGGGGGAACATTCTCACGGGTGACCGCGCCGCCGCACCCCGATACATCGAAGCACGACTGTCGAAATTCGCGCTCGACGTGGTGTTCAATCCCAAAACCACCCATTGGCAACTGAGCTATGACGGGCGCAACAAGGAGCCCATCACACTGCCGGCAAAGTTTCCTTTGCTGTTGGCACAGGGTGCGGAAGGTATCGCCGTAGGACTGAGTTCGAAGATTCTGCCACACAACCTGAATGAGATTTGCGAGGCAGCGATACATTATCTCCGAGGCGAAAAGTTCCAACTGTATCCCGACTTCCCCACGGGTGGCAGCATTGACGTGGAGAAATACAACGACGGACAGCGGGGCGGAACGCTGAAGGTGAGGGCCAAGATTGAGAAACTGGACAACAAGACGCTGGTCATCAAGGAAATTCCGTTCAGCAAAACCACCACCACCCTTATCGACTCGATACTGAGAGCGATAGACAAAGGTAAGATTAAGGCCAAGAAAGTGGACGACAACACGGCTGCGGAGGTGGAAATTCAGGTGCATCTGGCACCGGGGGTGAGCAGCGACAAGACCATCGATGCGCTGTATGCTTTCTCCGATTGTGAAATCAACGTGTCACCCAACTGTTGCGTCATCGAAGACGACAAGCCTGGTTTTCTGACCATCAGTGACGTGCTGCGGCACAATGTGGACAGCACCATGGGTTTGCTTCGCAAGGAATTGGAAATACGTAAGAACGAACTGCTGGAACAGTTGTTCTTCGCCTCGTTGGAGAAAATCTTCATCGAAGAGCGTATTTACAAAGACAAGAAATTTGAAGAGGCCAAGGATTTAGACACCGTGGTGGCTCATGTAGACAACAGGTTGGAGCCGTTCAAACCCAGTTTTATCCGCGAAGTGACCCGCGACGACATCTTGCGCCTGCTGGAAATCAAGATGAACCGCATCTTGAAGTTCAACAAAGACAAGGCCAACGACTTCATCGCACGCACGCAAGCCGACATCAAGAACATCGACCACGACCTGGCTCACATGACGGACGTGACCATCCGTTGGTTCGAGTTCATCCGCGACAAGTACGGAAAGAACCATCCCCGACTGACCGAGATCCGAAGTTTTGAAACCATCGAGGCCACCAAGGTAGTGGAGGCTAATGAGAAGCTGTACATTGACCGGCAGGAAGGATTCGTGGGAACCGGACTGAAAAAGAACGAGTTTGTGTGCAACTGCTCCGACATCGACGACATCATCATCTTCTACAAGAACGGCAAGTTCAAGGTCGTCAAGGTGGCCGACAAGATATTCGTGGGCAAGAACGTGATTCATGTGCAGGTGTTCAAGAAGAATGACAAACGCACCATATATAACGTAGTGTACCAAGATGGCAAGAAAGGTGCTTACTTCATCAAGCGTTTCAACGTGACCAGCATCACGCGAGACAGGGACTACGACCTGACACAGGGCAAGCCTGGGTCGAGAGTGATGTATTTCACGGCCAACCCGAACGGTGAGGCTGAAACCATCAAGGTGACACTGGATCCCGATCCGAAGAAGAAAAAGCAGAACATCTTCTTGGAAAAAGACTTCTCTGAGATACTTATCAAGGGCAGAGGAGCCAAAGGCAACATCCTGACCAAGAAGGCTATTCACCGCATTGGCCTGAAGAGTCACGGACATAGTACGCTTGGCGGACGAAAAGTATGGTTCGACCCCGATGTCAACCGCATCAATTATGAAGAGCACGGACGGCTCTTGGGCGAGTTCAACGATGATGAATCGATATTGGTCGTGCTGACCAACGGTGACTTCTACATCACCAACTTTGACCCCAACAACCACTACGAGGACAACATCCAAGTGCTGGAGAAATGGGACGAGCACAAGGTGTGGAGTGCCGTGTTGTTCGATGCCGACAACCAAAACTATCCGTACTTGAAGCGATTCACGATGGAAGCGACCAAGAAAAAGCAGAACTACATCGGCGAGAACCCAGACAGCAGGCTGGTCTTGCTCACCGACGCGGCCTACCCCAGGCTGCTGGTGACCTTCGGCGGAAACGACGCCACACGCCCAGCACAGGAAATAGACGCGGAAGAGTTTATTGCCGTCAAGGGATTCAAGGCCAAAGGAAAGCGCATCACCACATGGGAAGTGGACAAGATTGAAGAACTGGAACCCACGCGTTTCCCCGAACCACCGGCTGACGAACGCGACAACGACCCGGATGAAGAGGGCGAAGGCCAAGAGGATGCTGATGCAAACGAAGAAAATCTCGACCCGGATGCAGGAAAGAGCCAACAGCAGGTGATTGACGAAATATCGGGACAACTCAACCTGTTCAGCGATGAAGACTTGGGATAATCACAGGAAATCAACATGGCAGTGGGCGTGTATCGCACTAATGCTATGTTGGTCAACAGGCATGGCGGCACAAACAGATGCCACACCGTTGAACAAAACAACCACCAACGTCAAGATGATTGGCTGGGGCTGCGTGGACATGCTCGACACTTATCTATCTCCTGAACGCTATAAGGGATGGCAAATCAACTACCTATCGCATACCATGCACGAGCGCGAAGACCGTCGCATCAGCACTTTGAACGTGCACCAAGGCGGTTTTGCACACGCCGACAACAGGTCAGGCAACGCAAACGAAATGCAGGCGATGTACCATTTTGCATACGCCTGGCATTACAATTGGCACTTTTTGAACCGACGTTTGAACGTCAAGGCCGGTGGCATGCTCAACACACACCTCGGCATGTTGTACAATGCGCGCAACTCAAACAATCCCATGCAGGCGAAAGTGGGGCTGAACGTGGCTCCATCAGTCATGGCAAGCTACCGTTTCAGCATCAAGAACAAGCCGCTGACGGTGCGCTACGAGGCTGACGCACCACTGTTGGGCGTAATGTTTTCGCCCAACTACGGTCAGTCATATTACGAGATTTTCTCAGAAGGCAATTACGATCACAACGTCGTTGTCACCCATCCAATCAACGCTCTCTCACTACGACAGATGCTCACACTCGACTTCTCATTATACAAAACCACGTTTAGGATAGGCTACTTGGGCAACTATCAGCAAGCCCATGTGAACCAATTGAAATACCACACCTATTCGCATGTGCTCGTATTGGGCATCGTGAAGAAGTTCACCTTAAACCATCTCCGCCCATGAAACAGTTGTTCTACCTATTGATGGCCTGTTTTTGTTTGACTGGCTGCGTCGATGAAGAGCAGTTGCCAAACTCTCCCCGGGGCAACATGGAAGCCTTGTGGCGCATCATTGACGAGCATTACTGCTTCTTTGAATACAAGGACATTGATTGGCAAGAGGTGTATCAGCGATATTCTAAGCAGATGGAAGATCGCATGGGGCCAGAGCAACAGTTTGAGGTGCTGTCGAACATGCTGGCCGAACTGAAGGATGGACACGTCAATCTTTACACCAGTTTTGACCACGGACGCTATTGGAAGTGGCACGAGAACTACCCATCCAACTTCAGTGACACCCTGCTGAACAAATACCTCGGCACCGATTACCGCATCGCCACGGGCATGCGCTACCGCATGCTGGACGACAACATCGGCTATATTTACCTGGCATCATTCGGCAACGGCATGGGTGCGGGCAACCTTGACAACGTGTTGTACCACCTGGCACCGTGCAATGGTCTCATCATTGACATCCGCAACAACGGCGGGGGCATGCTGACATCGGCCGAACAGCTGGCCGCACGATTTACCAACAAAGAACTGCTGGTGGGCTACATGCAGCACAAGACGGGCAAAGGCCATCGGGATTTCTCCGAACTGCGGGAACAACGTCTCAAGCCGAGCAAAGGATTGAGATGGCAAAAGAAAGTGGTGGTGCTGACCAACCGACAGGTGTTCAGTGCGGCCAACGAGTTTGTAAAATACATGAAGGCGTGTCCAAACGTCACGACCGTGGGCGACCGTACGGGCGGCGGAGCCGGACTACCATTCTCCAGTGAGTTGCCTAACGGCTGGGGCGTTCGTTTCTCCGCCTGTCCCATGTACGATGTGAGCAAACAGAGTACGGAGTTTGGCATCGACCCGGATTATCGCGTGGACATCTCCCATGAAGACTTTCTGCGAGGAAAAGACACCATCATCGAGTTCGCACGCCGCATTCTCAGCGCACACGACAAACAGACAACAATAACGAGCCATGCCAAAGCCCACAAAGGGCAAATGGATCGTAACAATCCTATAACCGGACATTGACAATGAAACAAACCGTTAGCCGCATGAAACAATGGCTGCAAGGTCTGTCTTTCCGAACGGGCGTGATAGTGCTTTGCATCTGCATCCCCTGTTACATTCTCTCTTTCGCCCAGATGCTGCTTCCCATCAGCCAAGCCTCCAAAGGAGCGTTGTGGGTGGTGTTCTTTGGATTGGCCAAAACCTTCCAATATGGTGGCCTTACGATTCTTGGAGTAGATGGCTACAAACGACTGAAGAACAAACTCGGTCATCACCATGAGAACGAAAAGCCACGAACGCCACAAGAATAAGACCTGCACATGAAGGATATTTCGTTGGAAAGCAAAAAAACAGCTCAAAACAAACTAAAATAGAATATTATTCATTACCTTTGCATCCGCCCGAGCGCCCGTGGCGAAATTGGTAGACGCGCTAGACTTAGGATCTAGTGTTTTGCGACGTGTAGGTTCGAGTCCTATCGGGCGCACCAAAGAAATCCTAACCGCTTGAATGTATGCGGTTAGGATTTTTCATTCACGCCTTTGACAACATGCTGTGAGAAAAGCCTCAACAGGTTCTTCACATTGCCCAGGTGTTCATGAAAAGCAAAATAGAAAGTTACAAAATAAAGTTTTTACGATTTTCAAATTAAGACACAACATGAAAGGATTATCAAGAATTTACCCAACGCTGATGTTGGCATTGTTTACATGTGTCGCATTTGCGCAGACACACGTCGGTATGACCGTTAAATTTCCCGCAGACATCGACGACCACCTCTATTGTTACCACGACTACCCTTATACAGGTAAGCCTCTTCAGGGTGCCGTCAAGTCGATAACGCTTGAGAGCGAAGATCAAAAAGCGGTGTACTCGTTTGACAAGGCCGGACGTTTGACAGGGCTGTCCGATTATTCCAGTGGTAAAGAAATGCAATATGAACACTACAAATATGACAAGCAGGGACGGCCTGTCAAAAAGGAATACATGGCCAATGGCTATAAATGTTCAGCCATTCTCATACCCGACGAGTTCGGCAATCCGCTGGAAAGAAGATACAAGGAAGGCGGATACAAGGAAACAACGATATTCTCTTATGATTTTGCCAAGTGTCAGGTGACGGCCAAAGCAACTGACGGTGACTATGGAAAAGAATGGACTTACTACTTTGACGAGAAGGGCAGGGTTATCCGCAGGGAGAAACCAGGGAAGAATTTGAGCAAGTCAGTTACCACCTATGCATACAACGATCAGGATCAGCTCGTGAAACAGACAGACCATTTCGTCAAGGATGGCTATTACAGCTATGAGGAAGAAACAACCGTCCAGACCATCAGCTACGACGAGCGAGGATTTATCAGCAGAAAGGACAAGGCGACCTCATGGACCGTCCAAGACAAAGAAAAGGATGGGAAGCTAAAGTCAGAGGTTCGTAAGGGTGACAAAAAGAGTTTCGTGTTGTATTCAGATTATGAGCTTGATGGGCATGGTAATGCTGTGAAGAATACTATCAACCACAATGGCAAGAAGCCCGAAACGGTTGTCAGGAGCATCGTATATTATTGATAACGCCGTCTTTCATGGCGTTTGGAGGACAACAATGTGTCAACGGAAACCCCTCCCACTCGTCCACCTACACATATACAATCGCAAAAACCCGCAAGTCTGACAATTCTTACTTGCGGGTTTTCTGTAGATAGATGCCATCTGGCTCAATGGATATGAGGTGGCGTTTGTACAGGTCGCCAATGGCCTTCTTGTAGTTTTTCTTGCTCACTTCGAAGCGACGCTTTATCTCTTCAGCGTCACTCTTGTCGCCCAAGTCGCAATAGCCGCCATGATCTTGCAGATAGCGCAACAGCGTTTCGGCGAAATCAGCAACCACCTTCTGCCCCGCAGGCTGCAACGTAACGTCTATTTTCCCGTCTTCGCGCACGTTGGCGATGTATCCTTTCATGCGGTCGCCGGTGTGAACCGCCTTGAATATTTGATTATCGTACACCAAACCCGCATGCTGGTTGTTGATGATGACCTTGAAGCCCAAGTCGGTTTTCTGCCAAATCAGCAGGTCGACCTCTTCACCCTGATGATAAGTTGGCCGGCTGTCAGATAAGAAATGCTCCACCTTGGCCGACGACACGATGCGGTAACTCTCCTCATCGAGATAGACGTAAACGATGTAACGCTCACCCAGCTCCATGCGCTTTTTCTGTTCTCGGAACGGACAGAACAAGTCCTTCATCAGTCCCCAGTTTAAGAATGCGCCATACTTGTTCACCCACGAGCATTCCAAATAGGCGAACTCGCCAACCCGAGCCAACGGTGTTTGCGTAGTGGCGACCAACCGTTCGTCTTGATCGAGATAGACGAACACCTCCAAAGGCTCACCTATTTTATAATGATCCGGCACATAACGTTTAGGAAGGAGTATCTCACCCTCTTCCCCTCCGTCCAGATAAAGACCGAAATCCAACTCTTTGACAACTGTCAGTCGGTTGCAGTCGCCCAACTTAATTATCGTGCGAGCCGATTCACTGGCCCGCTCCCGCTTCTCTTCCGACACATCCTTCCGCGGATGACCCGCATGCATGTTTTCCATCTTGTCACTCCTTGTTATCCATAGGCTCAACGTCCGTTGCATGGGGTTCGGCAAGCCTGCCGTCTTTCATGTGAATGGTTCGATCGGTCAGGGCTGCCAGTCCCTCATCGTGGGTCACGATGACGAATGTTTGACCGAACTTATCCCGCAGGTCGAAGAACAGCTGATGCAGTTCGGCTTTGTTTTTAGAGTCGAGGCTTCCACTGGGTTCGTCGGCCAAAATCACCGCCGGATGGTTGACCAGCGCGCGCGCCACGGCTACCCGTTGCTTCTCTCCGCCCGACAGTTGGTTGGGCTTGTGGTTGGCACGGTCAGTCAGCCCCATGAACCCCAGCAGCTCTTGCGCCCGCTTCTTAGCCTCCCCCTGACTCTTGCCAGCAATGTAAGCCGGAATCAAGACGTTCTCCAAAGCAGTGAACTCTGGCAGCAATTGATGGAACTGAAACACAAAACCGATGTGACGGTTGCGAAAGTCGCTCAACTTATTCGATGACAAGCCATTGACCAGGATGTCATTCACCTTCACTTGCCCGTCATCAGGTCGGTCAAGTGTGCCGATGATTTGCAGCAACGTAGTCTTGCCAGCACCACTGGGTCCCACGATGCTGACCACCTCTCCCTTATCGATATGCAAATCGATGCCTTTCAACACCTGCAGGTTGCCGAACGACTTTGTAACACCTTGAATATCTATCATAAAAAATAATTCTTTTCTGTTTGCATCACCCCATGAAGCCTGTTATTTGCAAAGATAAATAATAATTTCTGAAAAGCCCAACAGCCCCTCACCATTTTCTCTTGACCAGCGCATTTTTAATCCAGCTACCTAACACCTCGTAGGCCGAATGTTCCTCGGTATGTTGCGACTGCGAGAAGGTCATGTCTTCGGCCTGAGAGCCATACTGATCAGGAAAAATGATGAGCAGCGTCTTTCCAGAGAAGTACTGCCTAATCTCCTCGGCAAGATTTTCCAAAGCATTTTTATACGACACCGTTCCCTTTCGCGCCGCCACCACCACGAACATGTGGTCGGTCGCAATGGTTGCAGCCAGCTTGGGTACCTCGTTCCAGTGCGTCATTTCTACATACCCGGCACGCACCTGCTCATGCCTGTTCTGCACATATTGACGAATCAAGGCCAGCGTGTCACCGCGTCCATGAAACTGTATGCGGCATTCCAACTGATCAGCCATGCGCGACAAACGCTCCAACCACCGGTAGAAGCCCGGCTCGAATTGCGCTCTCGACGGAACAGCCACCACGATGCGCCGCAAAGTGTTGAGGGGTTGCATCAACCTCGCCATGACGATTTGGCAGTTCAGTCCGTTGACCAGACTCTGATGAAACTGCCCCCAGAATTTCTTAGACACCTCCGCATGCGTGTGCATGCCAATGATGATTTCACTGGCGCGAAACTCTTGAAAAGCGTGCTTGATGCCATTGGCGATGTTCACCGCAATGCGCACCTGGGTCTGCACAGCCACATCCGACCCGGCTGCGTAGCGACTCACTTGCTCGAGCAATCGTCGGCCTTTCTCCTGGTTGGCGCGCATGTTCTCATCCTCGTACACCACATTGAGCGCCGTCAACGGCCGGTTCAGTTTCTTGTTCCGCATCAGGAGAGCCAGATTCACCAGATGGTCGGCATATTCGGGATATTTTACGGGAATCAGCATGTGTTCATCGTTCTCATTTGCAGTCTCCACTGGGGCCACGTCTTGGTCGCGAAGCGTAATCTTCTGCGCCGAATGTTCGGTCACCAGCGTTGAGATGACACAGGTAAACAGAATCATGAGCACCACCCCATTGAGCAGGTCGTCGTCGACAAGGTAGACACCGGGGGCCGTTTCAATCTTCATTCCCACCATCACCATGGCAATGGCGCCGGCAGCATGGGCGGAGGTGAGGCCAAACATCATCGTTCCGGATGACAGCGGCAGTCTGAAACCTACGCAGGAAATATAGGCAGCCAGCAGTTTGCCCAGCGTTCCCATCACCGTGATGACAAACAGGATGAGCAGAATGCTGCCACCACTGAACAAGCCACGCAGATTGATGAGCATGCCCACGCCGATGAGAAAATAAGGAATGAACAGCGCATTGCCGATAAACTCGATGCGGTTCATCAATGGAGAAACAGCGGGAATGTAGCGATTCAAAATCAATCCGGCGAAAAATGCGCCGAAGATACCTTCAAAACCAACAGCTGCACTCAATGCGGCACTCATGAACATCATGAGCATGACAAAGACATACTGCATCACGGCATCACTGTAACGCCGCAAGAACCAGCGGGTAAGACGGGGAATGAGTACTATCACCGCGGTGCAATAGATGGCAAACTTGAGAGCGAAAAACAGCCAGAACGTCACGTTGGCGTCACGTTGGTACGAGGCGACGATGCCAGCCAGCAGGGTAAGGGCCAACAACAACGAGAGCATGGTAGACCCCACGCTGAGCATCACACTGGGCTTACGCTGCAAACCATAGCGACTCACGATGGGATAAGCCACCAGCGTGTTGGAGGCCATGATGCACCCTAACAGTAACGATGACATCACGGAATGGCGAAGGATGGAAACACTGCCGGCATAAACCAGCGCAAGCGGAATGACAAAGGTAATCAGACCGAACGCCAACATGCGGTACTTGTTCCTCCTCACGCCCTCCACGTCCATCTCGAGTGCGGCCAGAAACATGATATAGTAGAGCCCCACATTGCCGAAAAGCTCAAACGAGTTGTCACGATCCAGGATGTTCAGTCCGTGTTCACCCAGCAACACGCCGGCGAGTACCATGCCAATGATGTGCGGAATGCGCAACTTGCCCATGACGATGGGTGCCAGTAGGATGACCAGCAAGACGACAAGGAAAATCAATGTCGGATCGGAGATGGGAAAGTAGGCTGACAATTGCGACATCAAACTTAGTATTAGGCAACAAAGTTAATCAAAAAAAATGGATATCACAGTTGATTCCCGTTGAAATTGAATAAGCAAGAACAATGAATTATCCACTATGCCACGCTAATCAGATAGATTCGGAAAAGACAATAAAAAATGTCTCTCATTATAAGAAGAAGAAATGAATAATTCGTAACTTTGCCAGCAAGAATATTTATAATCAACAGATAAGCAAATCATGAAAGTAGCGATTGTTGGCGCAAGTGGCGCAGTAGGTCAGGAGTTTTTACGCATTTTAGACCAGCGGAAGTTCCCGTTGGACGAGCTCGTACTGTTCGGTTCTCAGCGCAGTGCAGGCAGAACATACTCGTTTCGGGGCAAAAGCCATGAAGTAAAGCTCTTGCAACACAATGACGACTTCAAAGACATTGACATCGCATTCGTGTCAGCCGGCGGTGGCACCTCGAAAGAATTTGCCGACACCATCACCAAGCACGGAGCCGTGATGATCGACAATTCCAGCGCATTCCGCATGGAAGAGGACGTACCCTTGGTGGTGCCTGAAGTGAATGCGGAAGACGCTTTGAAACGTCCGCGCAACATTATTGCCAATCCCAATTGCACCACCATCATGATGGTGGTGGCACTGAAACCCATCGACGACCTGAGCCACATCAAGAGGGTGCGCATCTCGTCCTACCAGAGTGCCAGCGGCGCCGGCGCGGCAGCCATGGCCGAGTTGCAACAGCAATACAAGGAACTGGTGGAAACAGGATGCGTGAAAACCGTATGCATGTTTCCACATCAGTTGGCATACAACGTGATACCGCAAATAGACGTGTTCACGGACAACGGATACACCAAAGAAGAGATGAAGATGTTCAACGAGACACGCAAGATCATGCACTCGGATGTCAAGACCAGCGCGACGTGCGTGCGTGTATCATCACTGCGCTCACACTCTGAATCGGTATGGTTGGAGACCGAACGCCCACTGTCCGTTGAAGAGGTGCGACAGGCCATTGCCACCGCACCCGGATGCGTGGTGAAGGACGACCCTACTCAAGCATCATACCCCATGCCCTTGGAATCGGCTGGACACGATGATGTCTATGTAGGCAGGATTCGTAAAGATTTGGCCGACGACAACGGCATGACGCTATGGTTGACAGGTGACCAAATCAGAAAAGGAGCGGCTCTCAATGCCGTGCAGATTGCCGAATACCTCATCAAGGTGGGCGATGTGAAATGAAGTCGCCATCTGCCGGCCTCCCACGCATGAGGGCGGTTCTATAAATTAGCTTTGACAGATTGTAAGACTATTTTTGAGGTCAACTTGTTTGTGAGTGAAAGAGTATAGCGAGCTATACGACTGAACGAACAAGCAAATTGAACCAAAAACGGAGCAAGCCGAATACAATCAAACTTGTTTGAATTGTTGAGGCGCAGCCTGTTTTATATAAAAAGAGTTCACAAGATGACAAAACGTAAAAACACTGACGTAAAAAACCTTACGGTGGTGATTTATAGAACCGTCCATGAATGATGTGCCACTACGCCATGGCTGTCTCAAGCTCATCCATGGCGCATGGCCGTACATCATTAGAATTCCGCATTCTTCGGTGTACGCGGGAATGGGATGACATCCCGGATGTTCTGCATGCCGGTCACGAAGAGTATCAGGCGTTCGAAGCCCAGACCAAAGCCGCCATGCGGGCACGAGCCGTATTTGCGCGTGTCGAGATACCACCACATGTCTTTCATCGGAATGTGCCGGTGCTCGATTTCGGAAGTCAATTTCTCAAGATTCTCCTCTCTCACCGACCCGCCGATGATTTCACCAATCTGCGGGAAGAGCACGTCTGTGCCCTGAACGGTCTTGCCATCCTCGTTCACCTTCATGTAGAAGGCCTTGATGTCCTTGGGATAATCGTACATGATGACCGGTTTCTTAAAGTGGTGTTCCACCAAGAAGCGCTCGTGCTCACTGGCCAAGTCCATTCCCCATGACACGGGGAAATCGAACTTGTGTCCGCCTGCTGCCGCTTCCTCCAAAATCTTGATTCCATCCGTATAGGTCAACCGGACGAAATCATCTTTCAAAACGCCCTGCAACCGTTCCAGCAACGTTTTGTCGATCATCGTATTGAGGAAATCAAGATCGTCCTTACAGTTGTCCAATGCCCAGCGCACGCAATACTTGATGAAGTCTTCCTCAAGATCCATCAAGTCGGGCAAGTCGATGAAGGCAACCTCCGGCTCAATCATCCAGAACTCCGCCAAGTGACGAGGCGTGTTCGAGTTCTCGGCACGGAACGTAGGACCGAAGGTGTAAATCTGTCCCAAAGCGGTGGCTCCCAGCTCACCTTCCAACTGTCCGCTCACCGTGAGACTGGTCATCTTGCCAAAGAAGTCATCTTCGTAGCTCACCTTTCCATCACTCCCCTTTTTCAAATCATTGAGGTTCTGCGTGGTCACCTGAAACATCTCACCGGCGCCTTCAGCGTCAGAGGCTGTAATCAAGGGCGTGTTGAAATAGAAGAACCCGTGTTCGTGGAAATATTGATGGATGGCGATGGCCATGTTGTGACGGACGCGCATCACGGCGCCAAAGGTATTGGTGCGCAGGCGCAGGTGGGCATGCTGACGCATGTACTCAAACGACTGTCCTTTCTTCTGCATGGGATAGTCGCTGCCACAAAGGCCATAAATCTCGATGTCCTTGCATTGGATTTCCACGCGCTGCCCCTTGCCTTGGCTCTCTACCAGAATGCCGGTAACGCTGAGGCACGCACCTGTCGTAATACTCTTCAACGTATCAGCATTGATCTTTGACGGATCAACGACAACCTGTATATTCTTGATGGTAGAACCGTCGTTCAAGGCGATGAAATCAACAGCCTTACTACTGCGATGGGTACGCACCCATCCCTTTACCACCACTTCTTTTCCAAAGTCGGTGCTTTTAAGAACATCAACAACTTTTATACGTTTCATTATTTAAGTTTTTTAGTTTACGAGTTAACGAGTTGACAAGTTGACGAGTTGACGAGTTGACGAGTTGACGAGTTGACGAGTTAATACCGTGACTTGTCGCCATTCGCAGTCGATTATGGGGCGACATTATAGAACCATCAACTGGTTGACGAGTTGACGAGTTTACAAGTTTACAAGTTAATACCGTGACTTGTCGTCATTCGCAGTCGATTATGGGGCGACATTATAGAACCATCAACTGGTCAACTTGTCAACTTATCAACTTGTCAACTTGTCAACTTGTCAACTTGTCAACTATACATCTCAACTACTCAAACGCCCCCATTCTCAGCATGTCCACTTCCTGAGCGGTCAAGAACCGCCAGTCGCCTCTGCGAAGGTTTTTCTTGGTCAAGCCGGCGAACTGTACGCGGTCCAGCTTGATGACGTGATACCCCAGACTCTCGAAGATACGGCGAACGATACGGTTCTTACCACTATGAATCTCGATGCCCACCTGGTTTTTATCGGTGTCATGGGCATACTCTATGGCATCTGCATGCACCTCTCCGTCTTCCAGTTCTATACCTTCTGCAATCTTTTGCATGTCGTGAGCCGTCACGTTCTTGTCCAGGAACACATGGTACACCTTTTTCTTCAAATACTTGGGGTGGGTCAGCTTGCTGGCCAGGTCACCGTCGTTCGTCAGCAACAGCACGCCCGTGGTGTTACGATCCAGTCGTCCAACCGGATAGATGCGCTCGGGACACACGTTCTTCACCAAATCCATCACCGTCTTGCGCTGCTGCGGATCATCGCTGGTGGTGACGCAGTCCTTCGGCTTGTTGAGCAACACATACACTTTCTTCTCCAGAGATACCGGTTGGTCATGGAACACCACCTCATCGGTGCGCATGACCTTGGTGCCCAGTTCCGTCACCACCTCGCCGTTCACCTTGACCACACCGGCCTGGATGTACTCATCGGCCTCTCGGCGACTGCAGACGCCGGCATTCGCCAAGAACTTGTTCAGGCGGATGGGCACGGTGGGGTCTACATGCTGTTCACTGTATTCGATGCGCTTCTTCAGGCTGTACTTGGCATTGGGATCGTAATCGGGCGTACGCTGACGATAGCCGCCACGATTGTTGTAACCGCCATACTGCTGCCTGCCCCTATTGCCGTAGCCACCCCGATTGTAGCCACCTTGCTGACGAGGTTGATAACCTCCTTCACCATCGTTGTTGTAACGTGGACGATAACCACCCTGCTGACGGGGTTGATAACCCCCTTCGCCATCGTTGTTGTAGTGCGGACGATAGCCTCCCTGCTGACGGGATTGATAACCGCCTTCGCCATCATTGTTGTAGCGCGGGCGATAGCCGCCCTGCTGACGAGGTTGATAACCGCCTTCGCCATCATTGTTGTAGCGCGGACGATAGCCACCCTGCTGACGGGGTTGATAACCCTCACTGCGATAACGGGGACGATATCCGCCTTGCTCACCATGCTGATTGAAACGGGGGCGATAAGCGCGTTGCTGCGCGCCACCCTCCCCGTTGGTCTGCAAATTGTTGCCAAACCCCTCCGGACGGAAACCTCCCGCAGGGTTCGACCTCTCCGGGCGAGTGCTGGTATATGTTCGCTGAACCTGGATGCGAGGACGGCGCACACGCTCTCCTCCGCCATGATAGTCGCGTTGATTGTTGTCTGACGGTTTTTCATAACCCTCCCGAGCTGAATCTTGCTGTTCTGATGATTGTTCTTGAAGATTTTTGTTTAATTCTGAATCCATGATTTTTGTTCTTTTTCTTTTTTAACCATAAGCCTCACGGCCTTATTTCTACTTTCTCGAATGGAGATGACCAGCACCGAGCGAGCCATCCCTTTAAAAATCATTTTTGTTACTTTCTACCTTATTATATATCTACTTACTATTTTGATTTCACGCTATTACATGTACCCTTGATGTTTTCTCAACGAGCTTTTTATACACCCGTATAGTTGTGAGGGGTGATGGCCATCAATTCGGCTTTCACCTTATCACTGACATTCAGTCCTTGCACGAACTCGTGAATGGTTTGCTCGGTCATTTTCTGATTGGTGCGCGTCAGGGCTTTCAATGCCTCGTAAGGATGCGGATAAGCCTCCCGACGAAGAATGGTCTGTATGGCCTCTGCCACGACAGCCCATGTATTATCCAAATCCTCACTAAGTCGGTCTTCGTTCAAGATGAGCTTGCGAAGCCCCTTCAGCGTACTTTGAATGGCGATGACGGTGTGTCCCAAGGGAACACCCACGTTACGCAAGACGGTAGAATCCGTCAAGTCGCGCTGCAACCTGCTCACAGGCAGCTTCTGCGCCAAGAATTGCAGAATGCAGTTGGACATACCTAAGTTGCCCTCACTGTTTTCAAAGTCAATAGGATTCACCTTGTGAGGCATGGCACTCGAACCTACTTCGCCAGCCTTGATTTGCTGTTTGAAATATTCCATCGAGATATACATCCAGAAATCTCTGTCCAAGTCGATGATGATGGTGTTGATACGGCGGATGGCATCAAACACCGCCCCCATGTTATCGTAATTACTGATTTGGGTGGTAAACTGCTCACGGTGCAATCCGAGCACTTCTTCTACGAAACGGTTGCCAAACGCTTTCCAGTCAATGGATGGATAAGCAACATGGTGCGCGTTGTAATTGCCGGTTGCCCCACCAAACTTCGCACTCATCTTGCAGGCCTTCAACTGTTCCAACTGCTCGCGCAGACGGTAGGCGAACACCATGATTTCTTTGCCCAAGCGGGTGGGCGACGCGGGCTGACCGTGCGTCTTGGCCAACATGGGAACATCTTTCCATTGATCCGCATATTGCTCCAGCTGCCCAATCAGCTCTTCCACCTGCGGAACAACTACCTCTGCCAAGGCTTCTTTGATAGACAATGGCACGCTGGTATTATTGATGTCTTGCGACGTTAAGCCAAAATGGATGAATTCCTTGTAAGCGTCCAGTCCGCCAATCTTATCAAATTCCTCTTTCAGGAAATACTCCACGGCCTTGACGTCATGGTTGGTCGTACGCTCGATGTCCTTGACACGTTGGGCGGATGCCTCATCAAAATGGCGGTAGACATCCCGCAACTGACTGAACAGCGCGGTGTCGAACGATGCCAACTGCGGCAGGGGCAACTCGCATAACGCGATGAAATATTCCACCTCAACGCGTACACGATAACGAATAAGTGCGTACTCAGAAAAATAATCGGCCAAGGCAACCGTCTTGTTCCTGTAACGTCCATCTATCGGTGAGATGGCAGTCAATGCATCCAGTGTCATATCTACAATCTAATCTTAGGCTACAAAATTACGAATTAAAATCGATATAGCAGGCGAAGTTTCTATAAAAGTTATTTAAAATAATATGTACAAACGCCTAATTCTGTTGCTCTAGTCTTAACATCTCTGATTGTTATGCCAATACGAGATATGCTAATACCCTCTTTTATATATTGTAGCGAAATAGGCTTTCCGTAGAATGCACAGAGCATCTGCAAGCATACGGCTCCACAGTCTGTACTCTCCATTTGTCAAAACAATTTAAATTTTTTCAAAACTCGCTTTTAATAATTAATATCAATTCCCCGTTCTATTCCCTCATTGTTCAAGGAACGTTTGGTATTGTTTCGTTTCTTGCCAAAATCAAGTCTATAACTCACGCCCAACAACAGCATATTAGCATTGTCCCTGATACATTGGCTGTATTCTTCGGGATGGACGTCTGATACGACGATATTCTCATAAACACTGCCTCGCTTTGTGAACATGTTCACCCCTGTAAGTGAAAAAAGCCAGTTCTTATGCTTATACTGGACCTTGACTGTGTTCCACCTATCCTTTGTGCTGTATGAGTTTCCTGACAAATTATAGTCGGGCTGTATCTGATACATAGCAGTTATGAGCCAATTTCCGAAAGACAACGCCCCATTCAGGGATGCGTACAGCCGATTCCTGACATAACTCTTATCCGTCATGGTGATATGCAAATTATTCCAACCTACGTTCCCCCATACTGTCGCAAACCCGAAAAGTTCTTGTGCCGCTAAGTTCAACTCAAGATTGAATTGGTCGTTGTGCTGTCCGTTAACAGGGCGACTCATAAACATGTCATAATACGGACTTGAAACATCACTGATATAGCTATAAGCGTAGTAGATAGGCTTCTGTGTCCTGCTGTAAGAAGCCCACAAGGAACCCGTAAAACGTTTATCGGCATATCGTACATACACCCTGTTCCTAATATAGGAAGACGGTTTCAGGTCTGGGTTACCCTGCCGGATGGTAATGTCGTCAACCCTTTGTATCAAGGCAGACTGCTGCGTAACTGACGGCAACGACGGTTCGAGCATCAGCAGATAATTCAACGTCAGACGTTGCGATAGCGGATAATTGGCAACGATGTTTGATTTCAGCCTTACAGCATCTGTCTTGTACGAGTTGTTGTTGGCATGATTGTAAATGCCGATAGCACTTAGACTGTAACCCAAACGCTTGATTTTTCCCTGTAGTTGACCATACACCGACAGCCTGTTCTGAGTGATTTTACCCTTACCTAAAATCCCATTCTCTGTCTGTTCGTTGTCGGTACTGTTATAATACTCCTTGATTCCCAAGGCTGCGACAAGGTTCTTGAGGGTTTTAGAATACATAATATCGGCAGTTAAACGCCACGACTTATCGTTTGTTAGCGACAGTACGGAATCATCGGGCAACGGCCTTTGATATAAGTTGATGTATCTACGGTTATAATCGCCCGACCCATATATGCCATACGCATTGGCTTCAATGTATTGTGTCTCGTCTATCTGCTTCCTAAAGAACAAATCGATACTGGGCGAACTGTATTTCAATTTTTTGTGCGTCAGGTTCTGATATTGTGACAGGTTACCCATATATTGCTGCGTGTTCCATGAATCTTCATCCATCTTTTGATTCTCAATTCCAAAACCGGCCTTTGCCGCAAAAACCGTATTAGGATCATGCATATAGGTATAACCCAATGATATCGTATTCCACCAGTAGCGGAAGTCGCCGGGTATTCCGTTTCTTTCTCTCAAGACTGGGGCATTCCGTCCGATAAACTCACTGGAAGAGTTTATTTCCCTCTCATCGTAATCTCTCCAGTTGGTGCTATAATTGAGTTCCCATTCGGATTTCTTGCGATAATACCCCAAACCAATATTGCCATTGAGAAAACCTGCATTAGCCCCTGTCAGCACATTGGCGATGACCGATCCACCATCACCTCTCGGATTGAGTATCACATTAATCACCCTGCGGTTTTCATATCTTACGTCAGGATTGTCATGGTATTCAATACGTAAGATACGTTGCGGGTTTAACGCCAAGAAATGACTTAGACTACACGGTCTTCCGTTAATCTTAAAAACAGGTGTCGCATTATCGACCTGAACCGTTTGCAAGGACTCGTTCACCGTCAGTCCCGGCATTTTATATTGTATGTCGCTCAACAGTGACAAACCGTTGGCTGCCCGGTCCAACTCCTTTCTTGACGGGATGATGATATATCTGTCCGGCTTTTGAATGACCGTTTGGGCAGTGACAACAACCTCTCCCAAACTTACTTCCATGGGTTTAAGTTCTATTGTACCCAAATCTACAAACTCACCGTCAGTACCAGATATCCTGATGTAGACCGTGGTATAATCCTCTTTTGATATTTCGATTGCCAATATAGAATCAGTGACGTTTGCCGATGAAAACTTCCCCGACGGGTCGGTTTCAACCCCGACAACCACCTTCTTCATACTGTTACGTCCGATAACCAAGGCTTTCCGTATCGGTTTACCCTTTTCATCAACCACAAATCCTTTTACTACATATGCATGCAAGAATATGGATTGCAATAACATAACCAAAACAAAAAATATCTTTCGCATAGCCTAATTTTATTGTTAGTATAATTGAGAACAAGAGTTCTATATAGTTAATGAGAAAAATGGTTGAGCTCCATCATTCTATTCCATCTGAACTTTATATTAACGTGAGTTCGACGAATTATAAGTGTCTATAAATTGGTGATTAGCAAAATTTGTTGTACCCTTAAGGTATTGTTTACAAACAATTACAAACAAAAATCGCTATGATCACCGAGGACAAAGTTACTAAAATATTATGTGTGGCAGATGATTTCTGCAAGTTTTTTGTTGCAATGGTGACAAAATATACGCGGCACTGTCAGTCAGAGTTGAGGTTGCTCATGAGTTAATGAGTTCGTGAGTTCTCGGATAGTGTCTTTCGTTGATATTTTTTACCGAATAATGCCGTAAAAATGGCACTTGAAAATCTTCAATCTAGAAAAAAAACAATAGGCAAAGAGGATGCAAATGAGAGATGATTTGACAAGAAAAAACAACATTCCAATCAAAAGCAATGAGTTTAGCCCGCAAGAAGCATCCTTTTGACCCGCTATCTACATGCTGTTGGGCGAAAAAAGCATAGCTATATCAGCCGCCAGCACCTGCTTTTGGCGGGTAAAATGGAGAGAATGAAACTGCATGACAATACTGAAAACGCATAAACAACTGCGTGTAAGCGAGATACAAAAGCTTCTCATGCTTGCCGTATTTGCGCCCGCAAGACGAGTTGGTTATCTACACGCCAAAGATAAAGAGACAAGGTGTCAAGAAAAATTCATTCGCAAGGCCGAGCATACGCCTTGTTGACACCAAGCCGAATGTGGGCAGCCTGATGCATTTTTTACGCACCTTTTGAATATTCATCCAACCAGAACAGAATCACATTTCCCGACTTCGCGACATGTTCATAAAAAAGTTTGTACACCACGGATAACCACAGTTGTCTTTTTCTGTTTGGGGTGACACTATACGCCGCGGGCTGAAAGCCCAAAAGCTTTTAGCCCAGGGCAACGCCCTGAGGTTGATATTCATTGAGGTAACTGCGCCCTGTAAGGGCAAAAGCATTTGACTGCCATTGCGTTGCGCTTGCTTTTGCCCCTGTGGGGCGTACACCTTGTCGCACTTTTACCCAGAGCGTTGCTCTGGGCTATATGCTTTTGGGCTTTCATCCCGTAGCCCAACAAGCCTACAATCAGAGAGCGTATGCCTCAGAATCGAACTGGGTGATGCGACAACGAAGATAGGAATAGGATCACGACCTGTCTTAAAAAAGAAAGCCCAAGAGCAGGTTTGCCGCACTTGGGTACTTCTGGTCTTTACTTTTTCAGTAAAGCCTTATTTACATTCACAAAACAGCCAGACTCGTGGCTTTAGTATTCGTCTTCGTTAAACAGGAAATCTTCTTTGGTGGGATAATCGGGCCAAATATCTTCGATACTGTCATAAACGTCCCCCTCATCCTCTATTTCCTGCAAATTTTCCAGTACTTCAAGTGGAGCCCCTGAGCGGATGGCATAGTCAATCAGCTCATCTTTCGTTGCAGGCCATGGTGCATCTTCAAGTTTAGAAGCTAATTCAAGTGTCCAATACATAGTTTATCAAAATTAGATGTTAATCATTTTGCGTGCAAAAATAATGATTTTTCTATAATCACCAAGAAAGTTGCCACTTTTTTTCGATTACATTCTCATTAAAGTTGCTTATTCCGCCCCAGGCAAGCAGTTGGATGAGCCAGCAGGCTCGCAAGATCCGGAGAGTTCAATCCGGTGGTACGCACGTCGTTCAACGGTGCCTTCACCGCGCCGGTCATGAGCGTTCACCGTAGCTGTATTCAGAAATTAATGACATGTACTTGCTTTGATTTAGAGTGATCAAAGAAAACGATGCCGCAGTCATAGAGGTCAAAGGCCACGCTGGTACGCTCATCGTTGATCAACTCCCTCCATCTGGCTTTTGCCTTTTTAGAGACGTAGATTCCCTCGACGATGAGCATGGAACGCTCGTGCGCCCTGCTGACGAACGTTTCGCACATCCGCCACCGTTCATCCTCCATGGCCATCACCAGCACGTCTGCCCCGTCGACCGGTTCCACCTGCTCCAACGGTTCCACCTCGCCGCCATCAACGAGAACGGATTTCCGGCATCCCGCCTGGATATAGGCGCGGCAGACGTCATTCCGGCGCGTGCAAAGAGTCCACCGTCGGGCCTGCGTGGCGTTGGCGATGCGAAAGTACAGGCGCGCAAGCTTCAGCGTCAGCGGGTCTTCATGCGGGAAGGCACGCTTCAGTTCGGTGTAAGCGTCATAAGGATGATGCGCATTGATAACGTTTCTGTCAAACCGATAGGCCGACGGCGACTGTATGCCAAAGCCTCGAGAATGGGGGAAACGGCGTATGAAAACCATACTCCGCCTGAACCAGTAACGTAGGGAAGACAAACTGGCAACCATGTTTTTTTATTTAGAGATGAATAAGACAGCCTGAAGGCTCGTGCGTGCGTAAAAAACAAAGAGAGGCGCTCCACCTCGTGAAACACCTCTCTCATGATGTAATATCTTATATAAGATAAGATTTAAATAAATTACTCAGCAATCTGAACAGTAGCGCGACGGTTGAATGAGATAGGAGAAAGGTCGTCAACGCCACCGTTACCCTTGGTAGAGATGTTGTCGCGGCTTACGCCCATCTTAACAAGCTCGTTGGCAACTGTCTTCGCGCGCTCTTCAGACAGCCACTGGTTGTGTGCTGGCTTACCAGTTGCGCTATCAGCATAACCATTAACCATCAAGCGAGAGTTGTTCTCCTTAGCATACTTAGCGACAGCCTTTACGTTGACAAGGTCTTTCTGAGAAGCGATGTTTGTCTTGTCAAGTTTGAAGAATACAGATACCGGAGTAGTAATAAACTTCTTCACAGCAGGAGTTTCTGCTTGCTTCTGCTTAGCCAACAAGTCCTTCAAGCGAGCATTCTCCGCATTAGCGTCATTGAGCTGTGCGTTGAGTGCGTCAATCTGTGACTGAGACAAAGCCTTGATGGCGTCAACGTCAGGAACGTGTTCCCATGTAGCCTTGCCCAGGTTGAAGGTCAAGCCAAGCTCGGCATAGAAGTTATTGTCGTGCGAATCCCATCCGCGAGTGCCAATGGTAGATTCGGTGCCACCGTCAATGTCGGTTTCCAAACGATTCCAGCCAGCCTCAAGGTTCAGAGACACATGGCGGCTCAAGCGGAACGTATTCAAGATACCTGCGCTCAAGTCCATAGAGTACAAGTCGTGTGTCATCGTACGGCCAAAGCCAGCACCTGCGAATGGAATGAAGTTCCACACACGCTTTGGATTGTAACCACAAAGCATGTTGCTCAGGTTGAACAATGCATGCTCGTTCAAAATCCAATACTTGTTATCATCTCCTACTGCCTTTCCTGCCTTGTCGGCATAAACGGTCTTGCCCCAAATGCCCTGCAACTTCGTGCGGAGACCAAGGCCAGGGGTGAACCACTTACCGACAGCCACCGATGCGGCGGCGCTGGAACGGAAGTCTTTGAACGGACTTCTGGCCAAGCCGTTTCCATGCTCCTCGCTTGAATACCAAGCATTCCACTCTCCACCTACCTGGATAAACCAATTGCTCCAGAAGGAGTTGGTTGCTACGCTGTACTTCAACGTAGGATCTGCGTTTTGTGCCATGGAGCACATTGAAACGCCGGCAAATGCCAAAACGATTAAAAATTTTCTCATAATCTTAATTTATTAAACAATCAAAAAAATAATCTCAGCCACGACAGCACATAGTGCTAATCCGCGGCAAAGATAGCAATAAAATTTAAATGTATCCATTTTTTTACCACAAATCAACCCTTTCAATGAAAAAAACGACTTTTTTGATGATTAAAGTCTATTTCAGTGCGTTATGAATCGAACAAACGCTCTATTTCGGTCTGTTGGAGGATGTGTAAGATTGATTTTCCATCAGGAGTATAATTTACATTTTGACACCTGAACAGATTATTGACAAGGTTTTCCATCTCGTCATTGCTCAGCACTTGACCCATCGGCAAAGCTGCGTTGCGCGCCAAGCTCAAGGCCAAAGCGCGGTGTATGTCATCCATCGCGCCGGAATCCCTCTCCTTGGCAGACACCAGCATGTCGCGTATCAGTTGGACAGCATCCAGTCCTTCAATCCCTGATGGCACAGCCTGAATGGCATAGTCATGCGTGCCCATGTCGGTAAACTCGAAGCCCATGGTGACAAATTCCGGCATGATCTTGGCAAAGTTCATCGCTTCGGACGGAGAGAGTTCGAGCAGCTCGGGAAACAGCATTTTCTGCGGATAGGCTTTGCGGTTTTCTATCTGCCGCAGATACTGTTCGTACAACACCCTGACATGGGCGCGGTGCTGGTCTATCATCATCAGTCCCGACTTGACGGCCGTCATGATGTACTGACCCTTATATTGATAATGTATGGGCGATTTGTCTTCCACCAGTTCATCGCCTCCGCCCTCGCCCTCACTGGCAGGCAGCTCGAAGACATTAGGCATGTCGGGGTGCTGACCGATGCTGTCGTAGAGTTGCTCCCAATGGTCTGCCGACGGCTGGGATGCAGGCTCGGCACCTTTGAACGGATTGTATTGCGGATTGTAGCTCACCTTCGGAACCTCAGCGCCATCCTTGCCCGACGTGTAGACAGGGATGTCGGGCTGTCCCTGGGTGTCAAACTCGATGGATGGCACATCATTGAAAAGCCCCACCGCCTCTCTGACCGCCGCGAACAATATTTGGTAGACGGCCTGTTCGTTCTCGAACTTAATTTCGGTCTTGGTAGGATGGATGTTCACATCAATATCCTGCGCCTTCACCTCGAAGTAAATGAAATAAGGCACCTGCTCGCCTTGCGGAATCAATCGCTCGAAAGCGTTCATCACGGCCTTGTGGAAATAGGGATGCCGCATGTAGCGGTTGTTGACGAAGAAATACTGATGCGCTCCTTTTTTCTTGGACGATTCAGGTTTTCCGACGAAACCAGTCAGCTTACACATCGATGTCTCCACGCCTAACGGCAGCAGGTCTTGATTGATGCGCTTGCCAAAGACGTCGACGATTCGCTGTCTCAATCCTCCAGGACGGAGGTTGAACAGTTCAGTTCCATTGCTGTACAAGGTAAAGGCCAGTTGCGGATTGACCAAGACGATGCGCTCGAAAGCCGAGATGATATGGTTGAGTTCCGTGGTGTTGGATTTGAGGAAGCGCCGGCGAGCCGGTACATTATAGAACAAATTGGCAACCATGAAATTACTCCCCGCCGGGCATGAACATGGTTCTTGTCCCATAAACTTGGATCCGGCGATGGACAGATGAGTGCCCAGCTCATCTTCCCCACGCCGCGTCTTCAATTCTATTTGCGCCACTGCGGCGATGGAAGCCAGGGCCTCACCGCGGAAGCCCATGGTGTGCAATGCGAACAGATCGTCGGCCTTGCGGATTTTGGACGTGGCATGACGCTCAAACGACAAGCGGGCATCGGTGCCGGACATTCCTTTTCCGTCATCAATCACTTGTATGGAGGTTCTTCCGGCATCCTCGACAAGGACATTGATTTCCTTTGCGTCGGCATCGACGGCATTCTCCACAAGCTCTTTGATGACGCTCGCGGGGCGTTGAATCACTTCACCCGCGGCTATCTGATTAGCTACGATGTCGGGTAAGAGTTGTATGATGTCCTTCATTCTCCCTGTTCTTTCTCCTATTGTTGTTTCTATGCAGCCTGCGCCTTCAGTTGGATGAGCAGCCACAACACGACGAATGCCAGCAACACGACAAGCAACGCCTGCAGCAACACGGTGGCCGCCGAAAGGCGTTTCCTTCCGTGTGCATGATGGGAAGAGCGTCTGATAGTCCCCTTCAACTGCGCTTCAGCATCATAAGGTTGCTTTTCTTGTTGGTCCAACGCCGCCTTCGCCCTTCGTTCGATTGCTTTCAGACGTTCTTTTCGTTCGTCCACATAGAGATACTGATGCTGAAATCCCCGTGGCTTGGGTTGTTGAAAGAAGTTCATGTGGCCACTCCTTTCTTTCTATTCAACCGTTGCAGGGGAGCCTGCTGTCGTGGCACATACTTCAGTTTATCCCCTTTCTCTTTTCCTCGCCAGCGAAAGACGTCATCCTTTTTCTTCGGTCTGATGTCAGCGAACCAGGCAAAACCTGGCAAGCGTTCCTTGCCGGCGGGTATCTGCGACATTGGATAAGAGGTGCCCACCGCCTTGGGTGTCCATATCTTCACCAACTTCCGCTGATTGGAAAAATACATCCTCATCGTATCCGTCTCCAGATAGTTCAGCATCACCAACGAGCTGTCCTTGTCATCAACCGGGTAGAACACCGACAGCACATTGCCCACCGCGACCGCCTTTCTGATGTTGCCGTCGGTGAAATAGGCGTGCATCTCTTTCGATGACAATTGGTTGTAATGCTCTTTCAGGTCAGCCTGCTCTATGGAGAGTGCCTGTCCAATGACATGCGCCTCGCGAACGGTGCTGTCGTTCATGTACAAACGAATCTGTTCGCCCAAAAGCTGACGATTGTTGTTCCACATGATGGGGTCTTGATACATGGTCATGCACGAGTCTTTCGTACTGAACACCAACGAGTCGCAAACCGCCTGAAGGTCTTTTCGGTATATCCTCACCTTGTGATACGCATATACTTTGCGATACATTGAGTCGGTATTGGCATGAAAGGTAAACAACTTCAGCGTATCACCATGCATGTACAATGTGTCCTTCTGCGAATAGTCGATGACCAGTGCGCTGTCGGTTGCCAAGCCCCGACCTGTCTTTTCATTGTATCGAAGGTAGTTGCCCCGCAGTGAGTTTCGGTTTTTCTTATCCACGAACACCACATGGCCATTACCATGTCTGTCGCCCGTGCGTCTGTCGTAGAACAAGCTGTCGCCCGTAATGGTTTTCTGTCCATCCACGATGGTGGATCTGCCATACAGCTTCGCCTGGTCGCGCTTGGTGTTGAAGAAAGCGTCCTTGGTCTTCACCACGCTCGACTTGGTGATTATCTTGGATGGGCCCATCACATGGGCAATTGATTTCTTGATGTCATAATGCAGCGTATCAGTGGTGACGATCCGTACGCTGTTCCTGAGTTTCACGTTATAGTAGAACACAGCCTGTCGGGTCTCGGTGTTATATTCGCCCCAGTCGGAAACCAGTCGGTCTTTTCCGTCAATCAGCGTTCCGCCCTCGAAGAAATAAGCATTCTTGTACAGTCGGTCATAGTCCAGGCTGTCGGTGCGCAATATCTGTCTGCGGTGCCTCAGCACCACATTCTTCCTGGCCCGCATCACCTGCTCCTGTCCATCATAATCAGCCCGGTCGGCTGCCAGCGAGAGGGTGTCTCCCTGGCGGAAACGAACATGTCCGAAAGCCCTCATGGAGTTGTCGCCCTCGAAATAGTAAGCGCTGTCACAAGTCAAACTGGCTCCTTGATGCCTAAACGACACATGCCCTTTCAGTATCTGCGCATCGGGGTTTGAACCATACATGTCATAGCGCAACTCATCCGCATGCAAGAGTTCCACGCGGTCCGACCTCCGCATCTTTCTCTTGTTGCGCTGAGCAGGCAGCACCTGAGCCATACAAAGTCCGAACAGGCATAGACTCACGATGAACCCGATTCTATGCCCGCTCTTAGAAAGTGATTTATCTGTCCGACAGATCATCTTACCCAGCCTTCGTATTCGTATTTTCCCTTTTTATAACGGTCTTTCATCCACACATAAGTTTTCTTAATCTTATTAACCACCCAATTGTGGATAAAGTCTTTTCGCTCTTTGGCCAACACGATGTTCTGCATCACCTGATAGTCTTCCGTTATCGTGGCGCGGTGTCCGTTGATGCGATTTCGCAGTCTGACGATGGCGCAAACAGTCTTTCCGCGCTTGTTGATCATCGTGAAAGGCTTTGACACATCGCCCACTTTCATCCCTTCAACCACCCTGGCCACCTCCGTGGGCAGGTTTTTCATCTGGAACCGTGAAGACAAGCTTCCCGACATCGGATCCACGAAAGCCATCAGCCCCCGGTTGTTACGGGTATCCTTGTCATCCGAGATGAACGTTGCCGCATCGCCAAAAGACAATTTCTCATCATTTACATAAAAGCTGTCCTTGCGGAGCTTTGTTGCGACGGAATCAAGCTGCGAGAGTGTTCTGTTCACCTCTCCCTCTGTAACCTTGGGCTTGATTAGGATGTGTCGCACCTTGATTTTATCACCGCGCTTGTCAACCAACTGAATGATGTGAAAGCCAAACTCCGTCTCCACGATCTTCGAAATCTTTTTCGGATCCGTCAGGTTGAAGGCCACGTTGGCGAACGCCGGGTCGAGCATGCCACGCCCCATGTAATCCATTTCACCACCCTGGCGTGCGGAACCGGGATCTTCCGAATAAAGGCGAGCCAAGGTGGCAAAGGTGGTTTCACCCTTGTTCACGCGCTCGGTAAAGTTGCGCAACTCATCCTTCACCCTACTGATTTCCTCGGGTAATATCCGCGGCGTGCGAGTGATAATCTCCACCTCAACTGCCGTTGGCACGAAGGGAATGCTGTCTTGCGGCAGGTTCTTGAAATAGGCACGCACGTCAGAGGGAGTCACTTTCACATCCTCCACTAATTTTTCCTGCATGCGCTGCACTAGCAAATTATTGCGGAAATCATCGCGCAACTGTGCCCGCATCTGCGCAATGGATTGCCCGCGATACTGTTCCAGCCGCTCCACCGAACCGCCTGCCATCTCTATCCAACGATTGATTTGCCGTTCAATGCCTGCGGACACCTGTGATTCCTGCACCTTGACAGAGTCCAATTCAGCCTGATGCAGGAACAGTTTCTGAACGGCGATCTGCTCCGGTATGGCGAAGTCGGGATTCCCCTTGAACTTTACGCCCTCGGCCTCAGCCTGCAACCGCGACATCTCCACATCCGACTTCAAGATGGGTTCATCGCCAACCACCCAAATCACCTCGTCAATGACACTCGATTCAGGGGCACGCCGCTCCACATTCGTAGAGTCGGCCACAGGATGAACGGCAGCAGAGCCATGCGGCCGGGCACTGATCCCCAGCACGACCGTGAGTGCCAGAAGGGCACAGCCCACGTTAAAAGTCTTATTCATGTTTCTTGTTTTGTCTGTTTACGCACCGCCGAACCTCAATGCTTGTTCACCGTGGCGAGCACGCTGCGGTTCACGGTCACGGCATATTGTTTGCGAAGCCTCTCCACCCATTGCTTCTCCAGTTCATCTTGATAGTCAGCGACCACTTGTGCTTTCACGTCCCGATAGTCCTTCGGGGCCTTCAGTCTCCGGCCGTAGGTGGCGGCGTAAGGATAATCTTTCTCGGGCTTCAGCGATGCTTTCTTCCCAAAGACATTCCTGTCTACCAGTGGATTGTCACCTGCCTTGAAGATGCCCTTCTCTACCTTAACGCGCAAGATGCTGTCGTTATTGAATGTGCTGCGCAGTTTTTCCGTCCATTGGTCAAACGGCAGATGTCTCACCGCCTTCCGCACAGCCATCACGTCTTTTTTATCTTTTGTATAATAGGCAATGCCCTTGAACCTGGGTTGTTCCCACTTATACTTTTTCTTGTTTTTCTTAAAACAGTCGGCCAGCCCCTTTTCATCGTCCTGAGCCTTGGCCCAGACCTCCCTGTTGCTGATTTCAAAGAGCAGCAGACCATCATGATACTCCTGTATGAGATATTTCAGGTTCGGGTCTTTCGCCACCATCTCGGCGCGTTTCTTGGCCAGCACCTCGTCCGCAGTCACGTTGGGTCCGGCGGCCTTGGCCAATGAGTCTATCCTTTGCGAGATGATTTGGTCACGAATGCCCCGCTGTTCAATAAACCGCAAGATGTTGGCTCGCAACGTGTCATAAGGGAAAAACTTGCTTTTGTCTTTCAACAACACGATATGGTATCCGGCTGGAGAAAGAAATGGCTTGCTGAGTTCACCCTTGCGCAGGGAAAAAACCACGTCGTCAAACTCCTTCATCGTCTGCCCTTTCTCTATCCATGGCAGTTCGCCTCCATGCTCAGCCGAGGCTCGGTCATCCGACAGTTTCCGGGCCAGTGCGGCGAAGTCGGCACCCTTCAACAGGGCATTGTAAGCTGAATCAGCGCGCTGCTTCGCCAGATTCTTCTTGTCATCGCCATCGGTCTGCCGTATGCCGAACAGGATATGCGCCGGCTTCACCAGTCCGCCCGCACCGTCAACACGCTGCTGGGCTTCTCTGTAAATCTCACGAGCGCGCTGCTCTACGTCGGCATCCGTAATCATGGCCGGTCTGATTTGCTGGTCGCGGTAGCTGGCAAACTCGGTCTTGAACGAGCGAGCCGTATCCATCCTGGCGGCCTGGGCGGCTATCACCTTCAACTTGTAGTTGATGAACAAGTCCACATATTCGTCAACACTCTTCTTGTCGATCACCCCCTCCGCGTTGTTCTTGTTGTAAGAATATTCAAATTCCGAACGCGTGACGGGCTGACCGTTGATGGTCATCACGACAGGATCGGCCTGCTGCGCCAGAGCCATGCTGCTACAGCAGAGCATGATCGTTAAAAGCTTTTTCATTTTTCTCATGTCTCGATGCTAATCTGTCTTCACCGGGAACTCCCGCCAAATCGTTTACTCCGGCCGGCTGTAGTTGGGAGCCTCACTGGTGATGGAGATGTCGTGCGGATGACTTTCCAAAACGCCTGCGTTGGTGATGCGCACAAACTTCGCATCATGCAATTCCTCTATGGTTGCCGCCCCGCAATAACCCATGCCGGAACGCAGGCCACCCATCAACTGGTAAATCACCTCCTGAACGGTTCCCTTGTAAGGCACACGGCCGGCGATGCCTTCCGGCACCAGCTTCTTGACGTCCGTGGTGTCTGATTGGAAATAGCGGTCTTTCGATCCGTTCTTCTGCTCCATCGCCTCCAGACTGCCCATGCCGCGGTAGCTCTTGAACTTACGACCGTTGAAGATGATGGTCTCGCCAGGACTTTCCTCGGTACCTGCCACCAACGAACCCACCATCACCGAGCTGCCGCCTGCCGCCAAGGCCTTCACCACGTCGCCCGAATAGCGCAGTCCGCCGTCGGCAATCAACGGAACGTCCGTGCCTTTCAGCGCGGAGAACACGTCGTAAACGGCCGACAACTGTGGAACGCCCACTCCGGCCACTACACGAGTAGTGCAGATTGAGCCTGGCCCGATACCCACCTTCACGGCATCAGCGCCATTGTCCACCAGCATCTTGGCCGCGGCACCCGTAGCCACGTTACCCACAACGATATCAATATTGGGGAAGGCAGCCTTAGCCTCGCGCAGTTTTTCTATCACTCCCTTTGAATGACCATGAGCCGTATCAATGACAACGGCATCGGCACCTGCCGACACCAATGCCTCCAAACGCGCCATGGTGTCAGCAGTCACGCCCACGCCGGCAGCCACGCGCAGCCTGCCTTTCTCGTCTTTGCAAGCCATGGGTTTGTCCTTGGCCTTGGTAATGTCCTTGTAAGTGATGAGTCCCACCAACTTGTTGTTGGCGTCCACCACCGGCAACTTCTCTATTTTATGTTCCTGCAAGATTTGTGCAGCCGCAGCCAAGTCGGTCCTGGCATGCGTGGTCACCAGGTTTTCATGTGTCATCACCTCGTCGATGGCCTTGTCCAACCGGCGCTCAAAACGCAAGTCGCGGTTGGTCACGATGCCAACCAGATGCCCGTCGTCATCAACAACCGGAACACCTCCGATGTGATAGCTGCGCATCATTTCCAGCGCATCCCGCACGGTCTTGCCGCGACGGATGGTCACCGGGTCGTAAATCATGCCGTTCTCGGCACGCTTCACGATAGCCACCTGGTGTGCCTGTTCCTCAATCGACATGTTCTTGTGTATCACGCCGATGCCTCCCTCGCGTGCGATGGCGATGGCCATGGCCGACTCGGTGACGGTATCCATGGCGGCCGACACAAAAGGAGCATTCATCTCGATGTGACGAGAGAATTGGGTTTTCAGCCGAACCTCCTTGGGCAAAACTTCAGAATAAGCGGGAACTAACAGGACGTCGTCGAAGGTAAGACCGTCCATCATGATTTTATCTGCAACAAATGATGACATATTTAGGTACCTTGTTTAAAAATTTATTGCGTGCAAATTTAGCAATAAAAATCCACACCTGCCGCACTTTTCCCCTTTTTATGTGTCATTTAATTGAAATTAACGCGCTGCCCGCTGCCGCATGTACATAAGTCCGGCTACTTGTCAGGCGGGTCGGATTTACGTCTTTTTTTGAGTCGTATCTGCTGACGCTCGCGCCTGTTTCACCCCTAAGGGCGATTCTATCAATTACCACCGTAAAGTTTTTTATGTCAGTCTTTTTACGTTTTGTCATCTTGTGGACTCTTTTTGGTTCAATTTGCTTGTTCGTTCAGCCGTATAGCGCGCTATACTCTTTCACTCACAAACAAATTGAACTCAAAAATAGTCTCGCAGTCTGTCAAAACTAATTGATAGAACCGCCCTTATGCGATAGCGTGACTTGCAGTGCGCCCGACCCAGACGAACGCCCGCGGCCCATCCTCAGCTCCATGCCGCGGCATGAAAGGCGCGGCGAAACACGGAGGGGAAAAACACGAGCCTGCCTTTTTTAACCAACCTTTCCTGTCGGACAACAAAAAAAATACATACCTTTGCATGGAACCAACAGCTACTGACAACCCACGCATTTGCCCGCAACCGATTGATTCAACTATAAATCACCATTAAAAAAAACATGACAATGAAAAAATTATTATTATTCCTTCTAACCTTTTGGATGAGTGCGCCGTCATGGGCCGGCAAAGTAATCACCGACAGCATACACAGCAGGGTGCTGGGCAGTACGGTTAAATACAACGTCTACCTGCCCACGGGGTATGAGACGTCATCGCAAAAGTTCCCCGTCGTATACCTGCTGCACGGCCTGTATGGCACATATAAGGATTGGGCCATGAAAGCAAACGTCAGAGGTGTCGCAGACGAAATGATTAAGGCGCGGGAGGCCGTGCCCATGGTCATCATCATGCCAAACGCGGGACACCCTGACGTCAGGCATCAGTGGAACGGCTACTTCAACATGCCCGGCTGGGACTATGAGACGTTCTTCTTCACCGAGATGATGCCTGCCGTAGAGAAAAAGTATCACACCTATACCGACAAAGGACACCGGGCCGTCATGGGACTCTCGATGGGAGGTGGCGCCAGCACCGTGTACTGCCAGCATCACCCCGAGCTTTTCTCGTCGTCATTTGCCATGAGCGCCTGGCTGGACACCAAAGAGCCTGAAGCAGGCACGCACGGAAAGGACAAGTTGTACTATGTATGCAAGTCGGTCCGCGACCACTCGGCTATCGATTTCATGCTGAACGCGGATGAGGCGACTAAGCAGCGGCTGCGCACCGTGCGCTGGTTCTTCGACTGCGGAGACGATGATCCCGACGTGGAATACTCTTTCAGGCTTCACCAGCTCTGTGTCAAAGCCGGCCTAAGCAGCGAGCTTCGCATTCGTGACGGCGCCCACAACTGGGAATATTGGCACAGCTCACTGAGACTTGCCCTTCCGTTCGCATCGATAAACTTTAGGGAGGTTCAATAAATCAGCCTTGACAGATTGTGAGACTATTTTTGAGGTCAATTTGCTTGTTCGTTCAGTCGTAT
>CAMPYJ010000020.1 GCA_946998205.1 uncultured Prevotella sp.
AAGTTTGATTGTATTCGGCTTGCTCCGTTTTTGGTTCAATTTGCTTGTTCGTTCAATCGTATAGCTCGCTATACTCCTTCACACACAAACAAATTGACCTCAAAAAAAAGTCTCACAAGCTGTCAAAGCTAATTGATAGAACCGCCCTCTATTGAAAAAAAAGCACGAGAATGACACGGGCTGAAAGCCCAAAAGCCTACAGCCCAGGGCAGCACCCTGGGTAAGCGTGTGATTAGGTGTACGCCCTGCAAGGGCAAAAGCAGGAACAACACAAGCATTTCAAACGCTTTTGCCCTTGCAGGGCGCATATTCCACAACGTAATCCATTCCCAGGGTGTCACCCTGCGCTATAAGCTTTTGGGCTTTCAGCCCGTGGAGAACTGCGTCTTTCAAACAGAAAACACAAGATAGGTGAGCAATAGGTTACAGGGCGGTTCTATAAAATTGACCTCAAAAAAAGTCTCACAAACTGTCAAAGCTAATTGATAGAACCGCCCTTGAACCATAAATAAAACCTGATGAAACCAAAAGAAATGTCTTACCATAAGACAGAAGAATTGGTTTCATCAGGTTTTTCTCGTGGGTCACCACCCCACCGCCACATCCGTGGTTAGAAGTTGCTCACGCCTAAGTTGCGGTCAACCAACATGCCGTCGCGCATCTTCAGGTTCAGCTTGCCCGACTTCTTCGCATGGAACTTGATGATGAAGAGCTTGGGGGCGCCCTCATCCAGCAAGAAGTTGTTGCCACGATTGACAAAGGTGGGATACAAGGCCTTCTGTCCGTTGGTATGCAGGCGGTCGTAGGTGAGGTTTACCATTTCTTTCATGCCCTGCAAGGTAACGCCGCGATATTCCAGTTCATCAGCATTGTAAGGCAATGCGAAACTCAGCGCATTGACAAAATGCAGGTTCTTGCCCACCACCTGTATTTCAATGTCATCGTCAGCCTTGAACGTTTTTGGCGCAATCAGTTCCAGCGAGCCACGCACCTGATCGTTGCGCTGGCTTGCTCCACCGTCCAACTCAACGCCCACACACGAAATATCGTAAGCATCAATGAGTCCGTTGCGGTTGATGTCGCCAATTGACACATAATCATAATCAGCGTCACCACGGCGCAATCCCGTATAGTTCATGTACGATGTCAGGTCGTTTTCGTCAATACGCTTATCACGATTGATGTCACCCTGTATCTCGCCTTCGGTGTTTGGTTTTCTAAACACATACATCTCGGCGCCGCTGCCGAAGCCGCCTACCGCCTCTTCAAAACGAAACTTGACGTATCTTGCTTTAGGATGAGCCGTGAAAGCTATGCACTTCTCATCCGCATTGCGCTGCCATGTAAACGCTTTGGGTGCGGTCCAGGTTTGCCGGTCGGCAGACAATGCCCATGTTCCTTTTAAGATAGTACCGTTACCCGCATCGGTACGCGGAACGTAACACAGGCGGTCGAGCTGATGAACCGCGCGCAAATCAACAATCATATCAAACGGCAAGACCTTGTTGTTGTCCCAAGCCGTATGCCAAATGGTCTTCACGTCACGGTCGAAAAGTTTCGCCGTACCTTCTCCCGTCTGCGCCGGAACCGACGTCTGTGCGCGCAGTTCCTTCACAGCCCATTCAAATGGGTCGCTAACCGTACTCAAAGAGAACGACTGCCAATCACTCTTTCCGGCGGCATTCACTGCGCGCACGCGGAAATGGTAAGTGGTCAAGGGCTGCAAATCGTCAATGGTACACTGAGGTGTACGCAGGGTAGAATAAAGTTGGCCATCAAACTCCAATTCATAATAATCGGCACCTTTCACCTCGTTCCACGCAGGTGTGAGTTGATAAGCCTCCGCCTTACTGCGCTGTTGATTGAAAGTAGGTGCGGCAAGTGATCCATGTTGATGCAGCAATGCTTCGGCAGGCTGGAAGCAGAAGCCCTTCACGACAAGCTCCGTCGCATGTTCTGTGACATTGGTCTTGGCCAAGCGTACGTACACCTGCGGGTTTTTAATCACTTCGCCCACCGACTCTTCGCCCGCCTTGACCCATTGGTTCAGGTCAGGTCGCTCGTTGTAAAACCACACGTTCTCACCCTGCTCAAATTCTTTTTGACTGAACACCTGCTTGAGCTTGGTCTTGCGATTGCCCACCTTTGCCCATAGTTTCTTAGGCATCCGGGTGACATTGAGCTTAAAGTCGGTTTGTTTCTCCGGTTCAAATCCCTGATAACCGCCCGTCGTCTTCTCCACCTGCACGGTCAACATGTCTTTCTTCACCTGGGTAGATATCTTAGTATTCACCCCCTCCCCTTTCAAGTAAGCCTGCGTCTTGCCGTCGTCATCATATTCATGACCCACACATCCGTTCATGGCGTAAATCTCGTACGCCCGGTAATCACGACGAATCTCGCTGGGATTGTTGTTGGCGTGCGTGTAAGGGATGATGGCGTCGGCCTTTACGAACAGCGGCAGTTTCCACAGTGGCGCGTCAAACTGGTTGATGATGCGTCCGCCCGTATAGCGTTCGCCCGTGAAATAGTCTATCCACGTTCCATGCGGCAGATAAATATAGTCGCGCACGTCGTTACCCTCTTTGTCGGCATGCGTGTCTTTATAAACCGGCGCGACCAAGAAAGCGTCGCCAAACATATACTGGTATTGCGTGCGGTTCCCCAGCGTGTAATCGTTGCGCTCTTCCATGAACATGGGGCGCATCATGGGCTTTCCCGTCACGGCATCATGGGCTGTGGTATAAATATAGGGTATGAGCTGCGACTTGAGCTTCAACGACCATCTGTTGAGAGCCAACGACTTGCCACCTAAGATAAACGGATATTTAGGATTTGCGCCCCAACCGTCCATGTTCAAAGCCATCGGTGTAAACGTTTTCCATTGGAACTCGCGCACGTTCACAGGTACGTTGCGTCCGCCGAAGATACCATCCATGTCGCTTGTCACATTCGGTTGCCCGGATAGGCCAGACCCAATGAAGGTAGGAATGTGAAAACGAATGTACTCCCAGTCGCCTCCTGTCTGGTCGCCTGTCCACACACCTGCGTATCGTTGCGTGCCGGCCCAACCGTCCAACGTGATGATGAACGGACGCGCATTGTCACCGTAACGGGGCATGATGGTGCCAACGTCAGCCACGCCGTTCAGGCCAAAGCTGTAACCCCAGCCCACCCAGGCCACGTCTGTTTTGAGCACGCGCACGCCGGCGTCTCTCACCTCTTTGACGATGTCTCGTTGCAAGAGAGGCTCAACGCCGTCTTTGGGATGCAAATCGCTCTGCGTCCACAGCCCGATTTCCACCCCCTTCGAGCGCGCATAGTCGCCAAACATTTTCAGGTTGGCGATGTTACCGTCGAGCGTGGCGGTTTGTCCATATCCTGCTCCGTAGCCGTCATTGGGCAGGAACCATCCTAACGGCATGTCGTGCTTGACATACCGGTCGATGGCGGCGCGAGCCGAAAACAGGTAGTTGTTTTTCTCTCCGTTCAAGCTCTCTTTCACGCCACCGTTGTCTTTCTGGCTTTCCGTATATTCCTTTCCGTCTTCAAAGGTCATCACGCCGCGTCCCTTCTTCACCTCTTTCCAATAGTCGCGGTTGTAAGCATTGAGGTGGCCTTCATAGAAGCCAAACTTAGGCAGCAGCACGGGATGACCCGTAAGCTGATAGAAGTCGTTGAGCAAGGCCGCGGGCGCGCTGTCTACCATGAAGAAGCAGTCCAGATGACGCGTGTCGTGCTGCAAGAGCACCTTTGAACGGTCGGTCGCGCCAAAGTCGTAGATGCCCGGCCGGAACGTGTGCCACATCACGCCATACCCCCTGGTGCTCCAATAAAATGGCGTGGGCGACGCCACACCACCGTCAACCCAGTTGTTGGTGTTCTCGATGGCAATCTTCTTTCCCTTGTGAGAGAATCGTCCGTTTTGCACACCGCCGCCATAAAAATATTCATCGGGCCGGCATGTCAACTGCAGCTTGACCTTGTCTTTCTCGATGACGGGTGCGGAGAGCGTGCGCGCCACCACTTGCCGCGTACGCAAGTCGGTCAGCGCAATGGTGCCTTGTTGCTTGCTCAACGCCACTTGCAATGAGGAAGTAGTGAGGAGATAGCTGTCGCCCTGAGCCTTCAAGTCAACGGCTCCCACTGGTCTCCGAGGTTGTGCGACAAGGATATCGGCCTGGGGCTTTGCCTGAGGATTGTGCATAGGCAGACCGATACTGTCTTGGTAAAGTCTGAAGATGTTGGGCGCATAAAAGTCGACTGTAATTTGCTGGTTGGTAGCGAGCGTGAACACTGCGGCATGATCGTTGAGCATGCGCGCGCCGGTAACGAGAGCTTGAGCCGGCGATGACTGCTCAACGCCCACGGCTGACGTGATGCCTGCACGATTCGTCATCATGCGGTTGCCCGCTGCTGATGGTATCGCCATCCATGCAGACAGTGACGCAAACGTGGTGAGTGCAAGAAGACCGAAAGATTGTTTCATAGTTTATCGATAACTTGTTAGTGAAATAATAGTTTAAGCCGAAGAGCCATCAAACTTGTTTGAATGGCTGAGGCGAAGCCTATCTTATGCAAAGATAGTGCAAGCCGAAGAGCCATCAAACTTGTTTGAATGGCTGAGGCGCAGCCTATCTTATGCAAAGATAGTGCAAGCCGAAGAGCCATCAAACTTGTTTGAATGGCTGAGGCGAAGCCTATCTTATGCAAAGATAGTGCAAGCCGAAGAGCCATCAAACTTGTTTGAATGGCTGAGGCGCAGCCTATCTTATGCAAAGGTACGAAATACAAAAAACTTACAAAAGTAAATAGCCAAGAATTTAAAACATGATGAAACGGAGAAAGCATCCAACATGAACGACCTTTGTGCGATTTTACTGCCTAACCACACAAAAGCGGCAATGATGGATGCTTGCCTACCATTAAATTTCACCTCACGATAGGAACGCTAACATTGGATTGTTAAATTCTCGCTATGAGAGTGTACCAAAGGATTGTACTTGCCAGACAATACGAATAGAAATCACACAAATAAATAAGTAGGAGGTAAAACCAACTTTCATGCGTTTACCTCCCACTCAATTATTTTTTTTCTATGCGGATTTATTTCTTTGCAGATTTATCCCACCACAATCGCTGCATTTGAGTGTCCGATGCCGTTTCTGCATCAGCACCTTTGGCCAATGCTGGAATCCCCGTAGCCTCTATGTCAGCTTTAGTTTGCGGATCGTCTGATGCCCATGGAATGCGACGCATAATGTTTCCCCATGATTGAACAGAAGGATTTCCCTCCTGTATACTTCCGTCACCATCACTTACGTTCAACACTGGGAAGAGTTTCGGGCAGCCCGTTCTTCTAAGATCCACGAAAGGCTCGTAGCTATATGGCCATGAAGCAATATACTTTTGGGTGATAATCATTTCCAGCTGTTTTTCCTTATCTCCGTTGGCAGAATCCCAAGCTACGCCTATCTTAGTGACACTTGGCATATCTGGTGTCGCACCTGTTGGATCAACATAGGTATAGGGCTTCGGTGTAGAGAGCTTAAGATAATCATCCACAAGCTTTGTATATGGTGATTGGTTCGCCATGCTTCTGTCCTCAAAGTAGGCATAGCGAATGCCTTGCTCATAGAACTGCCGTGCAGTTCCTCCCATTTTCCAACCTCGAACTGCACCCTCTGCACGTAGGAACATCACTTCAGAGAGCTTCATCAAATAAAGAGGCGGAACTTTCTCAGTAATGTACTCTTTTTTAGGAGCGCTGAACCCTGCAAGCGGATTCTGTGCGGGAGCCTGTCCAATACCTGGAGTGGCACCAGCACGCATGCCGACGAAAATAGTCCCTTTCTCGGTAGTTGCAGGTGCGCTTGACGCAGGGTTATTTCCGGTTCTGGTGAAACCAACCTCATTTTTCGTCACAAGGTATTTCATGTAGGGATGGTCAAGACTCTCCAGTATGGAAATGAAGGATGCCCCCATCACAACATCGTGCCAGTCAATGATCTGCGCCAATGGATGAGGTGATCCCATTATTGACGTGTAGAGTGCCACTTCTTGTTCGGGTTTCTCGATGACCCCGCCTGCAACGGCCTCCTCCGCCCATTTCTTTGCTGTCTGCGGTTCAACTTCTGTCATGTGAATGGCCATGCGTAGTTTCAGCGAGTTGGCAAAACGAATCCATACGTCCATGTTGTCTTTTTCGTATGACTCGAACCTCAGCAATGGAATCCGGCTTCGTACAGTGCTATATATCAGCTTTTTATATGCAGCCGATCGATTGGACACAAGTTCTTCGGATACAGAGCCATCCTTTTTCGCCACCTTGGCCATATGACTACCTGCGTAGTACTTAAAGCAATTAATGGCAGAGTCTATGTTAGCTTCCGCACTGTAATAGATGGTTCTGACATCATTATACTCAAACGGGGATGTCTCCTTGAGATTCTTGTGGTCGTTATAAGGCATCGGGCCGAAAAGGTCAACATTCTCAAGTGCCGAATAGTTGAAAAGAACAAGATATAGTGCTTTCAGCTCGGGCAGAGAATCTATCTTCTCAGCATTGAGTACAGGGGCAATGTCGGTTTTCGTACTTCCGAATCCGCCTCCAGGGCCTCCAATGAATTTCTTGCTGACATCATACGTCGACCTCAAGGTAGCCTCTGAGTAGGGAAAGTCGCTGTGTGGCACACAGTGGTACTGCACATAAGCATCGGGACCCAGGCTGAAAAGGAACTGATAGGCATGAGCTTCTGGCCGTCCGCCTTCCTTTCCGCCACGGAGTCCATAAATGCCCGTCTGGGCAGAACCCAATTGACTACGCAGGGCTTTATAGGCTGCTTTAGCACCCGCATCTGAAATTGTTTTTCGGTAGTCAATAACATCTGCTTTCCCCGAGCTGATGACAGGAGGCTCTATTACTTGAGACTCTTTGTCAATAAACTCGTCGCCAGGATTGTCGTAGTCAAGACACGACTGCATGCAGCAAGTCATCAGTGCTACGACTGCATATAGGAATGTTTTTGTTTGTTTCATGTTTTTATTATTGTTTTGGCATGTTTAGAAGTTGGCATTCAGAGAGATTCCAAACGAGCGGGATGATGGCATGTTGAATACTTCAAATGCGCCCAGTCCGGTTCCCGTGGAGAGCGATACGTCTGGGTCAACCGGTGCATCTTTGTAGATGAAGAACAGGTTGCGGCCAATGAAAGAGACGTTCAGGCTCTTGTTCTGTCCGAACAGGTCGCGGAAAGTATAGCCTATTGCCAGCTCGCGAAGGCGGAAGTTGGTTCCGCTGTACAGGTATCGCTCGATGTCCTGTGGGGTCACGCCGCCCACAGACTGGTAGTAGCTGTCAATCGGCACGACGCGTCCACTCCCATCGTCAAGTCGAATACCCAATTTTCCTTCTCCATATTTTGCATCTGCGAAAATTTGATTTCTTTCAGCGTATAGGCGTGCGTCTGCCGTACGTTGTGAAAGACCATATCCGTCAAGATAGGACTCGGTCATCGACAATACCTTTCCGCCTATGCGTCCGTTGACCAGGAACGACAGGGTAAATTCTTTGTATGTGAACGAGTTGCTCCAGCCCATTTGCCAATCAGCATTCTGGTTGCCAACAAACTTGCCATAGGTTTTGCTCGACTCTGTTTCCATTTGCAAGCCACCCTGCGAGTTGAGTATATAATGGCCCTTGTCGTCTCGTTTGAGGTCTGTGACATACATGTCGCCCATCGAGCCACCCTCTTTGTAGAGGACCTGCACACCTCCCACATAGGTCGCGATGATGTTTTCACGACCTGTCTCCTCGTCATAAGCCGTGCGAAGAATCTTGTTGTCGTTGAACGACAGGTTGTATGATGTCTTCCAGCGCACTTGTCCCAGCTTGAAATCGTATCCTATGGTTGCCTCAACACCTTGGTTCCGGATTTTGGCAGAGTTCATCGGAACAGCCTTTCCTGAAGCGCTCGTACCTACCAGATACAGGTTTGACATGGTAGAGTTGTAGTAGGTAATGTCGAAACTGAGCCGGTTGTTGAGCAGCAAGGCCTCAAGACCAGTCTCGAATGAGCCTGTCTTCTCAGGGCGTGGATTCTTGAATGTAGCCCATGATGAGGGAACATAGGCCCCTGTCTGGTTGTTGAAGTGTCCACCGTTGAATACTACGCCTGGGATAGAGTTACCCACCTCAGAATAGGATGCACGGTACTTCAGGTAGTTCAGCCATGCTGGCATGGTGACGATGTTGCTGACAATGGCGTTGGCTCCTAACCCGAAATAGCCATAGTCCTCGGGCGTTCCGCGGTCCTTGAACTGGCGGAATGCTCTGTACCAGTCACGACGGTAGGAACCGTCAAAGTACAGCATTTCTTTCCATCCGAGCTGGCCGGTGAATACCGCTCCGCGGTTCCAGTTGGAGCTTTTACTGGGTGATGTTGCTCCCGCTCCACCTGCCGAGGTTGAGAAAAAGTTAGCACGCTGTGAGATGTGCTCGCGATCAGCGAAATAGTAGGTCGCCACCACGTCATTTGATTTTCCTTCGCCCTTTACCGTATGGCCTACATATCCCGCTGTGGCGGAAACATCAAAATCGCCAAATGTCTTGTTGTAGTTCAGCATGAGGTCTGTGTAGAGCTCGGTTGATTTGGAGTAGCCCCACCAATATCGCCCGAAGTCTTCCATGCTGGCAGGGAGCCAGGTTGTGGCATAGCGTTTGGTCTCAGTCTCGTACTTGGAGAAGTCCATTCCCAGTCGTGCTTGTAGGGAGAGACCATCAAGTATGTCAAGGTTTCCTGTAATATTGCCAAAGAAGCGGTCATCTTTAGAAACGCTTGAGTTCTGACTCATCAGCCAGTAGGGGTTGTTCTGCCCTTGCGCAGAGTATGCCCAGTTTTGCATAGGCTGGCCTTCCACGGATGCTCGTTCGGTGACTTTGGAATATGTGCCACCGTTGTTCTTGAAGTATGTCTGCAGTCCTGATAGCCATGAGGCATTGTCTACTCTATAGTTGTCGCGGTAGTAGCCAATGTCAACGTTTCGTGGCATGGTATACATGTGGAAGATGGGGTTCATGGTTATACCACCACCTGGACGGTTCTTTGTCTTTGTCTGGATGTAATTCAACGAGACGTCAACTGTGGCTCTGTCATAGAACTTGAAGTTTTGCCTAAACGAGAACGTATGCCTGTTGTAGGAATTGTTCTTGAGCATTCCATTAGCGTGTGAGTTTCCGTACGAGAAGTAGCTGTTCATCTTGTCGGTGCCTCCAGACAGGGCAACCGAGTTGTTGGTAGTGACGCCAGTGCTGAAGAAATCATTGAGGTCGTTTCGGGCATTGCTGCGTAGGCGGACTTCCTGCATGCGGTCACCGAAGTAATCTCCATACAGAGGCATGTCAACTCCCAGGTAGGATTTGCCGTTGGCATCTGTCCGCTGATACTGGCTCATGTTGGAGAGCTTCTCTCCCCAGCTATATAGTGCCATGGTGTGTGCCTTTGGATTGAGTGCTGCCCCATAGACATTTTGTATCTTTGGAGTGGTGAGTGGCGTGTCGAATGTTACGTTTGACGATACATTCACAGCGATATGACCCTCACGACCTTTCTTGGTGGTGATCATCAGTACGCCATTGGCTGCCTCGGATCCGTATAGGGCGGCGGCGTTAGCTCCTTTCAGAACGTTGATGGACTGTATGTCATCCGGGTTGATCATTGAAAGGGCGTCACCACCTTCAGACACTCCAGTGGTGAGCATGTTGGCACCTGAACCAACCTGGCCGCGCGTGGGGTTGCTCATGGGCACGCCGTCTACAACAATCAGTGGTGTAGAGGAGCCCAGAATCGACTTGTTTCCACGGAGGATAATCTTAGAGGCACCACCAGCACCACCAGCACTTGGCGTTATGGTAATACCAGAGACCTTTCCTTCAAGCGAGTTGGCCACGTTGGGATCTTGTACGCGATTCAGGTCAGAAGCTTTCACCTGCTGTGTAGAATACGTCAGTGAAGTTTCCTTACGCTTAATACCCATGGCTGTCACGACTACTTCATTGAGCATGGAACTTTCTTCCTTTAAAATGATATTGAGCGTTGTACGACCAGCCAAGGGCACCTCTTGCGATGTGAATCCAACATATGAGAAGACAAGCTTGGCATTCTTGTCTGCAACCTTGATATTGAAATTTCCGTCCATGTCAGTCACTACACCTACGCCGGTGACATTCTTCACGACAACGCTCACGCCAATGAGGGGTTCACCCTTGGCATCCTTGACAGTACCTTTTATCACCGACTCCTTGCCCTGAGCCATGACACTCGGCATACTGTTATTGGTAGCCCCTATGTACTGTAGCGGCAAACAGGCTGTCAGCAAGAGCATGCTCGTCTTGGCGGCCAGCAGGGCTTTCTTGTTCATTTTTCTGTTCATTGTTTGTATTAATAGTTGCTTAATATTGAAAGAACGAGTCAGTAAATATTTGGTATATCTCCTGGCTCGTCATTTCAGAGTTAAATAAATGTTATTGCTTGATTACCTTCATTGTCCGAACTGTCTTGCCACCTTTCATTACCCGAACAAGATAGATACCTTTGCCGGCAGCAATGCCCACATTGACAATTTGTCCAGCTTGTACGGAGAACACTTTATTCTGCAACAAGACACCCGAGGTGTGCGATACTTGGATGGCATATTCACCACTTTCTGCGAACCTGATATTCACATGATCCACAAAAGGATTGGGGTACACTGCCAATTCTGCCTGTCCGTCAACGCCATTAATGCCTGTAGTGGAAATGGTTATCAGATTTTCAAGCATCTTCTCAGCCTCTCCCCAGAAGTTTGACACATGCACGCCTACTGGATATTCCCCTGCGTGAGCGAATATAACCCGAGCCGTCTTATCTGCCTCTGAAGAGATGCGTCCCCCATTTAGAATCCACTTGTGGATTGGTGTCACATCAAGTGTCCCAGAGATGCCTGGGTATCCTGTAACCTCATTGTTAGCACCAACGGTCTTATAAAAAGCATCACCTGTCTTTTCTCCTCCACTGTTTTCTACAACTACCATCTTGGCCTTGTAATTGGCGCCTGCGTGTCCGTAGTTGGCAAAGGTAGAGTCGGCTTTGTTTAGTTCCTCAAAGGTGTAATAGGCTTGCAGTCCAGCCGGAACCTCGCTTGCCTTGTAGCCTTTCATGGCACTTTTCACTTCGGCTTCCGTCAGTGCCTTGTTCCAAATCTGCACCTCATCAATTGTAGCATTCAATCCAGCCTTGTATACGCCACCACCGCCAATGAAGATATTGGCTATTGTATTGTGATCTATGCGGAAGTCGTTCTTGTTCTCGCGCCGTGTGGAATTAATAAAATTAACCGGGCCAGCAACGCACTTACCATTGAAGAAAATCTGCTGCTGTTTGCCCTCATCCTGCGTCACGACAATGTGATTCCAAACACCTGGGTTCAGACTGTAACCCTTGGACATCATGTCAGCCTTTGGATTATCATGTTGCTCCCATCCCATCGTGTTGAATGACACCTCATTGGCATGATGCCCATTCCACTTGGGGCGGACCTGCACCCAAAGGTCTCCCCAGTTGTTGTGAGGCCATTTATCCTTAATGGTATTTTTTTGAATCAAGTTGGTGCCCTGTTTATCGTGTGCATAGTTGTCTACCTTGACCCACAGGCCGATAGAGTAGGCCATGCCTTGTTGCACCTCACCTGGAATCATAAGCATGTTCGGGTCATGAACCACAAGTCCGCGAGAAACCTTTCCCTCGCCGTCGCGTGATGTATAGGCGAGTTGAATCTTCTCATTCACTTCTGCGGCTTGTTTATCTGACGTGATGCCGTGAATGACGGGAACTGCTCCTGTCTCTTCCGGTGTGATGTGTATCTTGCCTCGTAGCGTATGCGTTACACCTTTAGAGTCTACGAAAACAAGATCGTATATTCCCAGGTCAGCGATGGCAGTCTCAAATGACTTGCAGTCACTGAAGGATTTCCCTACCTGTTGTCCTGTTTCTGCATTCAGAATCGTGAACGACTTAGCTGCATCTGCCATCTCGTCCTCAAGACTTACCTTAAACGCCTCGTTAGGCTTGATGACATCTCTGTCAATCAGGATCTCAGTAGAAGGGGTGTCGTATGCTATTTGCCGATAGTCGCTCCATGCGATCTCACTTTTCCGCCTGCCGTCTGGAGAAACAGCCCTTACACCAAAACGTCCCTCGCGGTTTTCAAAGCCGGGAACCATCGGAGCGTCTATTACATAAGCGGCCCAAGAGGTTGTGGCTGTCAGGAGTTGTTCTTTCTGGTTTCTTTGCTGGAAGAAAATCTCATAGTACCATGTGTCCACCTCGTCATTATAGGTCTTCTCGTCACCGCTTTCTTCTTTAGAGGCATAGCGCATCTTGAAGTCTACCGAGCTGCCTTTTCCGCGTAGAATTTCAACCTCTTTGACCTGAGGCTTGGCTGGTGCGAAGTTTTGGTTTGGGTTGCGAACTGCCAACTCTCCAACGAGCATGTTATAGTCCGCGGCCGTGTTGTTGAGTGCAATACCAATCAAGGCAATCTCGTCCCCTGATTTTAGCCCAAGCTCAGAGAGCGGTGCCGTGAATGTTTTCCACTCACCAAATTTGCTTGCTGCCGGCACTTCAATCTCCTTGTATTCCTTGAGCTTTCCCTTCAGTGCCACAAATAGTTTTGCGTGTGTGTCAAGGCTGTTTGCCATCTTGTATGTCAGCGAGATATTGTATGAAGGCTCAACCTTCAGCAATGTCTTGAAAAGTTTCACGCGTGAAAGGGTTGTCTTGCCTTTCAGTCGAAGGCATGAACCGCCAAACCATGCGTCGTCCCATGTGAGTTCGGCTTCGGCAAGGTCGCCAGAGGCGGCATTCTCGCTTCCGTCCACTATCCACCAGCGCCATGTCGGCATGAAGTCCTGGGTGGCAAGGTTGTGCCACTTGTGGTTGAAGGTCACTTTGCCATCGTTGTAGAACTTCAGTCCGTTTCCTAAGTTGAATCTTGAGACAAACGGTATTTGCTGGATGGTAGATTTTGCGGTTACATAATGTGCCACGCCATGGAAGCGGTTCTTCATGCTTCCATTGGCAAGGGTTATATCCTCCGCTGGCACATCAGGCGTATGGGCAGGATTTCTGAATCCACCACTGAACACATATTCCTGCTTATCAAGATATGCTTTCTGTATAGCTACATCTGATGAGCCATAGTCTGTAGAACTCTGATGAATCAGACCTTGTGCATGAGCTCCCCAGAAGCCGATGGATGCCTCTACGTCGTCAAGGTCTTTCCAATTGGCATTCCAACTGCTTGACAGGCTCCTGCCCTGGATGTCGAACCCCTTGTAATAGTCGTATGGGTCACGTCCCATGCTCTTGGCTTTCGTTGCCGAGTTCATGAGTGTGCTTTTATGCGTGTTGTAGTTGGAGAACATCATGTCGGTCACGATGTTATCCTTGCTTCCAAACATATTTTCATTATGACTTCCAAGACCATTATCGAAGGAAATGCCTCCGTAGTCGTTTGTGCCATCATACCAGTGGAGCTGGAAGTCCCAGCCTATCTCCTTGGCCTTTTTGTGGCAGTCGGCAAAGAATCCTTGGATTTGTTCCATTGATGGGCCATCTGAACTGAACTCCGAGTTTACTCCGACACCGTCAATGCCATAGTATTTCAGCATCTTGACGAATTTAAGGCTGTTTTCGTAAGTGTCATCAGCCTTCTGCTTGCAGAGTGTTGAGAGAATCTGCGACCACCCTTGTGTTCCGCCTATATACACACCAGCACCGTATGGGATGGATGCGACACATCCCACCTTGACACCGTTCTTGTGTGCCACGTCGGTAAGACCAGCCGTCACGCGGAACCACGGTGCCGTCCAGTTGCCATGAATATCAAGATATGACCACATTGAGAAGTTGTCGCCCTCAAAGCAATAGCGAGGCAATGCCTTCCAGGCCGAGGTTGGGTCGTCAAGTGGTGTCCATAGGCAGAATTTCCTTCCGCGTACAGCCTGTTTGCTGGTTTCCGCCTGGTAGTCGTCGGCCTCAGCAATGCGTTTCAAGGGACGCTGCCGTGAAATGTAGAACTCATCGTCGATCTTACTGACGCCAATGGGGAGTCTACCCGGCTGCCATGTCTCGATGTTGCGAACTAGATTTTTGAAATCTGTGTCCTTAATGTCCAATGGGTGTGTTGGTGTGCGCTGTGCCAAACCGACGGCCGCTCCTAACAACAAAGACATCATAGTAATGTTTCGTCTCAAACTCATGCTAAAGTTTAAATTAATTAGTAATAGATTTTGAATGTTATTGTATATATGTCTAAAAATACATAAAGCGAACAGATGTACCGGGGATATGCAGTCCTCGTCCCATCTGTTCGCAATGAGACCAATTGGTCTATTTATTCAACAGTTTGACAGTCTTGACAAACATGCCGTCTTTCTTAATTCGAAGCAGGTATGCACCCTTTGCTCCAAGACCTACGTTCATGACATTTCCAGGTAGCATTTTGGCCTCTTTTCTTGCCATTAACTTGCCCGAAACATCGAAGACGGTCACTTCATAAGAGCCAGCCTCATCAAATTCAATGATTGCGTTTCCGTCTACGGCGTATGCTTTCATCTGTGCGCCTTCAAAATGTTTCAAGCCCATGGTTCTCTCAACTTTGATGACTGAGAATGTCTTCACGGCCCTACCAAGAGCATTACTCAAGGTGAGCGTCACGCTGTAGTCGCCTCCAACCCGGAAAGCAACATCAGCAGATCCGGCCTCACCATTCCCCTTAGAATTCGTCACGGTTGCGTTCTTTGCCGACCATGAGGGAGTGGTCTCCACCTTGTAGGTCTGGCCAGAGACAAACGGGCAGCCTACCATGTATACGGGTTCTACCCAATTGATGTTGGCCATGCCTTCGCCTTCACCGCTTGCCACATACTCATAGATGCCTGCCTTGGCTTCTGAAAAAGATCCCATGGCTGCGAAGTGGTGGTCGCCACCAGCCTTAGTCTCAATGTCCCAAAGGGCTTTCAAGTTTGTGGGCAGGTTAGCCTTGTCAAAGTCTCCCATTGATTTCTTCACGGTGTTGGCGTCAATTGCGCCATCCCACACACAGAAGTTGTCAATGGCCCCATCTATACCGCTTCGGAAAGCAGCGTCGCCACCAATGGCAACCATCATACCGCTGGTGATGCCATAGACCTCTTGCTGATAACCAGGATCCGTATGACGGTATGTGTTGCCGTCAGTAGAGCGGTTCCATCCTGTCAGTTCTTGCTTTTTGCCGTTGACATAGAAGTCTCCTCGGAAGTCTCCGTTTGCATTGTAATCGAAGACGTAAGCAATGTGTACCCAAGCACCTATTGGAAGTTTGGTGTTGGCAAACTGATAGCGTAACTCACGGTTACTGGTGCGATCGGTGCCACGCCAGGTGAAGCTACCGATAGATCCATCTGACTTCACGTTTGACCACAGCCATCCCCAGTCTGTCTTTGGCCATCCATCTCTCTTGCTCCTAATGTTCAACAGCTGCGTTTCTCCTCCGGCGAGCTTGTTCAATTTAAGCCAGAATGTAACAGAGAAAGACTTGTTCTGGGTAACGCCCAGGTCGGCAGCATTGAAGCCAAAAGCATTCTCTTTTAGGTTAACTCCCTGCGAACCAGAACCGTCAGCGGAGCGGCCCGTGTAAGCCATCTTAACATTTTCTCCCACTTTCAAGGATACATCATTTGTGCCACCATTAGCTGTCAAGGTGTGAATCTCCGGCAAAGCACCAGTTGAAGTACCCGTGATCTGTACGAATGAGGCCAGCGTACGAGTCGAGGTGCTGGAGGTTCCGTCTTCCTTATATTCGGCGCCGGTAACTTTGAGGTCATAGCTGCCAATCTCATCAAGGCCGTCAACAGTCCAGCTGTTTCCGTTTCCCGACTTAACCGTTGCGCCATGTACGTTCACTATTTCCCATTGTGCCGCAGGGTGCTGTGGGTCAACGTAGCTTACCGTAAACTTCTCACCGGGTTTGATGGTGTTCTTGTCTATCTGCACAGCATCATCGTACACATATTTCGAAGGCTCCAGGTAATTGCTCCAAGCAATATCCGACTCCGTCTTCTGATCAAGTGACACAGCCGATACGCCCAAACGTACTTTTGCGTTCGGTTTTTTCACATGAATAGAGTAGTACAATCCAGCCCATGAACTTGTGGCTCCCATGAGAACAGGCTCCTGGTTTTCTTCTTGTGCATAGAGACGGAAGTAAGAGGTCTTCACATCAACATTATAGCATGGCGTGCCTGCTGGTTTGTCGTTGGCCATGTTGAATATCACCTTCGCATCCATACCCTCTTTGCTGTTGTGAAGCATTTTGGCATCTGTAATTTCAGGCATTTCCGGTTTATGAGAAGTACCCCTGACGACTGAAAACTCACCCAGCAACAGGTTCAGGTTTTTGGCATTCTTAAAGTGCAATGCAACCAATGCGAGGTCCTTACCATCAAAATCTGAGCCAATTTTGAAAGTTTTTTCTGTCCATTTCAGCTCGTCTGCAACATCACTCGCAGAGCCAAGAGTATAGCTTACGCCTGTGTTTTCTGAGCCTTCGGCCGACAATACCAGCTGCATGTCAGCCGAACCGCCATTGAGTTTGTAGCGTACGGTGACAACGTCGCCGCTCTTAAGCGTATACTTGGTCTTAAAGAGATGCAGGTACTCATCCTGTGACGTTCCAGTCACCCTCAGCGAAGACCCACCGAAATATGCGTCATCCCACGTGAAATTGGCATCCAAACCTTTGGATGGAACATCCGCTGATGTACGTCCCAAGAGCTTCGAAGCAAACCAGAAGTGCCATGTAGGCAGATAGTCTTGGATACCAACATTATACCATGAATTGTTGTTCTTGCGTACACCATCTAAATTAAAGAACTTTCCATTACCTAAATTGAAGTGAGTAATAAATGGCTCTTCGGCCAAATTCCAACTCAGTGAACTGCGTGCCGACATGAATGTCGACATGCCATGCCAGTTAAAGTTGTTCGCATTGTACTGATGTCCGTTCCTAACAGGAGGGCAGCTTGCGGGATTGCGCGTACCCCCCGTAAAGTAACGCTCCGTTCTGAGAAGATAGGTGTTCTGTTTAGCCTCGGGAGACGATCCCAGCTCACCGCGGCTCTCCCAAAACATGTTGTTGCTGTGGGCGCCCCAGAGACCGATAGAAATAGGATTTTGTTCCAACAGCGACCATGGCAGATTCCTTGGTGTTCCTCCTTGCATGTTAATACCTGCATACAGGTCAAGGGGACTTCTGCCCAGATTCTGTGCATAGGTAGCCGATCTTGCGAGAAGGCCCTCACGGTTCCAGTTGTAGTTGAAGAAGAGTGAGGTGCGCACGTTATCCTTGTCTCCGAAAGTTTCAGCATTGTGTCCACCCAGTCCATTATCAAAGGAGATATTGCCATCGTCGTTCGTACCGTCATACCATATATTCTCGAAAAGGGGGTTGAGTGGTTTACTTTCCTTTACCAATTTTGCATGAAAGTCGCGCAGATCCTCAGTAGATCCAGAGTTGTCATAAAACTCCGAGTTGTACCCCAGGCCGTCTATACCATAGTAGTGCAGGAACTCGGCCACATTCTTGGCATCGGCCGTGCCAAGCCCTTTGATCATTTGAAACCAGTTGCCCGTCAGTGCAGCATTGGGGATACTGGCCACGCCAGACACGGCCACGCCGTTCTTGTGTGCTACATCCAGGAATGCGGCAGGAATTCTGCCAAGAGAGGCTGTCCAGTCACCCCAGTGTGTCACATACGGCCACATAGTAAAGACCTCGGAATCGAACACTCCGTCAGGCAGCGCATTAAAAGCTGGCTCATTGACAGGTATCCAGGCAAGAAGTTTCTTATCATTGGCCGTTGTAAGGTTCATACGCACTTGCGTTGCCTTGTTACGAAAGCGTGCGCGTGGCTTTACACGCGAGATAAAGAAATTGTCGTCAACAGACACTTTTTGACCAGGTCGCCAATTGAGCATCAAAAGGTGAAATTTCTCGCTACCGGTGTTTTTACCATAGTCAACATAGCCATCACGGATTTGCTGTGCGTGCAGAGCCGTTGCGCTCAGTGCCAGACCTGCCGTGAGAAAAAAGGTTTTAAAGGTAAATTTTTTCATGTAAATAAAATTTAATTCATCTACAAAGGAATAAAAAACAAATAAAAAAAACAAGATTTTTTCATTTCATTATACAAAATAACATGTATTAACCAGCGAGCTAAAATAACAAACATGTTAGCATGGATATTTTAGATTTGACAAAACAGCCAAAGTTCATTTATAGTACCCTTAAATTCGAACGTAAACATAAAGGAAATCTTTCAAAATGAAAGATTCATAAGACAACATGATGTGTCTTATATTGAAACATTAGATGCTATAACGTTTTATTTTATCCAATCATTAACCCATCACTCGAATGCCTTTGTGCGATCTTACTGCCTAACCACACAAAAGCGGCAATGATGGATGCTTGCGAAAAACAAAACCGTTAAGTAATTGGAACTCTCAATATTATTCGCTCATCGCATTGAAGTTCAACCAACTACCTAACGGTTATATTTCAAGGATTCAAAGTTTTATGTGAATTATTTAATCACTAACTTTTCCGTTCTAATGACATTTTTGTTTTGCATCTTTACAAGGTAAACACCACCTTGAAGCTCGTTTCGGCTAAGTGATGTTGGGTTTGTAAGATATTGTACCATCTTTCCGTCAACAGTGTAAATCCAAGCCTTCTCCACATTGGTAAAGAGAATGTCATTGCCATTTACTGTCACGTTAGAAGCGCCACCAGCAAACACGGTGTTGTCTACGCCATCAGTACCTGTCAATCCATCAGGCTGGTCAGCAATACCTTTGTCATGTTGTGTATCCACATATGTACGCTGTCCGTCTTTCTTACCTTGTATCTCTACATCAAAGTCGATGGTAAATCCTTTTGAAGTCAAGCCCGTTGGCAAGAAGGTTCCACCAAACCAAGCATCTGCAAACACAATACGCAAACGACTTGTACCTACGTGAGCATCTTGAGGTACTGTGAACTTAAATGTATAGCCGTTCGGATCCTGTATCTTAGGACTTGCTGTATATGCTCTACCAACAAAGAAGATACGCTCACCCATTGGATCTACAGACGTTTTTCCGACTTCAATTTCAGACGGTTCACGCTTCACTGGATCTGGGTGGTTAAATGTACCACTGCCGTCTAAGTCTAACCAACCACCTGCAAAGCACCACTTCAAACCATCACCCAAATCAGGAGCCTTAAAGGTCATCGTAATCTGTTGTCCTTGCTTGACAACCAACTTGTGGTCGCGAGCATTTGCATACTGTGATTTATCGCGTGGCGATTCTGTTGCTGTATAGTTCAAATTTTTTACAGCACCAGTAGTTATAACGCTTGTCAAGAATCTTTGTTTTACAGCTATCTCGAATCCATTTGCATTCGGATCAATCTTACTAATTCCATAAGTATCTGTTCCACCAACTGTTTCCTCTGGCAATTGAGAAGCGTCGGCACGCTTAATCTCTATCCATTCAACAGGAGAATAAGTCTTCAAGTCTGTTGATACAGAGCGAACACCGATAAATGGCTTTTCGTTGGCATCGGCAAATACGATGTTTGGAACGTAGGTACCCCACTGAGTGGTACGACCTACTTCTGAAATGCGACCGTCTTTACCATTCTTATACATAATCTCGAAGTGGTCGATGTTAGCATCGCTGTTGTAAATCATGCCATAGTTCGCGCGCATGCCTTTAGAACAGTCAACATCCCAATACAGTTTTGCAGAAAGGCTCTTCCGCGACTCTTCCTTCACCTCTACCATGAGATTCTTTACATTAGCAGGTGTAGCCTTCACGTCATCGTTGAGCTCGAGTTTTCCTACCAACACATTATACTTGTCTGTTACGTTCTTGGCGCGCAAACCAATTTGGGTAATGTGGTCGCCCACGCTAACAGGCAGACTCACCTTTTTCTCTTGCCATGTCTTGTCCTTGGTAGCGCCAAGAGCAACCTCTTTCCATTGATTGTTCACCTTGACAATCAGGTACAAGTTAGACTCGCCAGCTTCTTTTGTCTTCAAGGCAACTTTGGCAATAGGATTAGCCGCGCTCACGTTAAGGTCGGTTCTAAACAGAACTACATCAACACCTGGTGCTGAAGACAGTCCTCTCAACTGCAAGCATGAGCCACCGTTATACGAGTCGATATGTGTAAATTCTGGCTGCAAAGCATTTGAGACAGTTAGCGTTCCTTCATTGCAAACCAGCCAGCGATAAGTAGGCACTACATCTTGGTTCGCCATGTTGTACCATGTACCAGCCGTTTTCTTACCTTTATAGTTGTAACGCTCTCCATTACCTAAGTTGAAGTGTGTCAAGAAAGGAAGATTTCCCTGTATCGCTGAACGCTCTGGAATGAACGAAGCCAAACCGCAGAATTCCTTCAATGCGTCCTCGCCTTCCCATTTATTTCCACTATTTTTAATAGCAGGACGATTCAACGGATTTCTGTTACCGCCAGAGAAGCCACGCTCCAACAAGCGTTGATAGTTGTACTGTGCATTCAGAGCATCCGAGCCAGAGTTATAACTCCAGAAACGGCTGTCGCTATGCTCGCCCCAAAGACAGATACCAATTCGTTTCACAGTTTCGCTTGGTCTGTATTGGAAGCTGCCCGTGGCCCAATCGTAAGTTGATGTTTCGACCAATCCCTTCCAGTTGTGGTCCATACTAACAATCCAAGCACCTCCATAAAGGCCCTCTGCGGTTCCCATAGCCTTCTCAGCAGTTTGAACAGAGTATTCATAGCCACTGGTAGCAAAGTCACCATTGGAGTAATTAAGAAACAAATCAAAGGTTTTGCCTGTTTCCTTTTTTCCATATAAATAGTCAACTGCCGCATCCGTCAAACTTTGGCCTTGCGTATAAAGAGCTGCATGGAAGTTATTGAAGCCCATCTTCTTAGCCTCTTTATATAAAGCCTTATGGAAAGCTGTCACGTCAGGATTAGAGTATGAGTTGTCCTCCCAGTTGTAGTTGATGCCATCAAAACCGAAGAATAACAAGCAATTCAACATGGGTTTGACATATTTATAATTACCGCTGACATCTTTAGTTGATAAGAATTGTACATATTCTGTATCATGCGATCCTGCTGTCCATCCTTCAAAAAACTTGATACCACTCATAATGTCGGTACCATTCTTGTGTGCCGCATCGGTCCATGCTCCAGGAGCTTGGAACAAACCATGGTTCCAAGAACCAAAGAGGTTGGTGTAGTTCCACATAGAGAACACATCATTGGCAAAGTTGGACGATGGATAGCCACCGGTACCCTTACCCGAACCACTCGGAATATTCATGAACAGGTTGCGCTTCTCGTAAGTGTCTTTCACCAAACGGTCTTTGCGATCCAAGATGGTACGCTGTTTGACGTGCGAACGCACGAAAGCAATATCGGAGGCTTGAATACCTGCTGCAGCGAATTCTTCCTTAGTAGGATAGTTGCGACCATTCTGCAAAGCCTTATCGAAAAGGTTCAGCAGAGTAACCTCATTAAATCCAGCGAAATCATAAATCGTGGATGTTGCCGTTGGCGACATGCCAGACTGCGCATTTGCAGGTCCAGCTAAACAAGCCAAAAGCATCAGGGGTAAAAATCTTTTCTTCATAGATTTGGTTGTTTTATTGATTAAGTTATAAATATTAAATGAGTGATGAGGGGAACCGTCTGATCCTTGTCAGCGAACAGACGGTAGTTCCCTATCACTGTATTGTTCATTTGTTAAAAGTTTCCTTTACCTTTCACATCCCACCACACACGCGTAGCTTGTTGGTCGGGACCGCCCAAGGCTTTCAGTCCAGTAGCCTGAATGTCTTTCAACGAAGCTTCATCGCTGTTGGGGAAGAGAATGCGCCGAACCAAATCACCGGGTTTCAAGCTTCCGTCGCCCTCCTCGACGTTAAGAACGGGGAACATCTTGGGGTAACCAGTGCGTCGCATTTCGCCCCATGCTTCCATGCTGTTAGGGAAGAGTGCAATGTATTTCTGCGTAATGATTTTCTCTAACTTCGTTTCCTTGTCATCGGCTTCATTCCATTTGACGCCAATCTTCGTCACGCCTTCCATATCTGGTGATGAACCTGTTGGGTCTTTATACGTATAAGCAACAGGCTTCTCCACACTTCCATATTGCGAAAGTACTGGTTTAAAGGAATTATAAAGGTCAGAGCCTGGTTCAAAGATGGAAGAATTTTCAATAGCTCTGGTATAGAACAATTCGGCTTTACCACCCATGTCCCATCCTCGTAAGGCACCTTCTGCACGCAGGAAGTCAATTTCTGCCCACTTAAAGAGGTACAAAGGAGCTTTCTCTATCAGCATCTTGTTGATTCGGCTGAACCCAATAAACTGGTTAGAACCGTAGGACTGACCTTTCCCCGTGTGTATGCCAGAGCGGATACCTACTTGGTCTGTTTCGGCTGGCAGGGTGACTCCTTGGTCATTGCTCAGGTTTCCACTATTCCGCATACAAAGGGAGAAACTGTATGGGTGTGTCAAACTCTTCAGCAGGCTAATGAACGAGGCACTAAAACGCATATCACTCCAGCTTTCAGAAATTTCTACTAAAGGATGTACGCCTCCATACTGGGAGGGGAAAAGTGCCACTTCATACTTCAAATCATCAATCACTCCACTCTTCACAGCCTCTTCTGCCCACTTTTGTGCCAACTGAGGCTCTGCCTTGACCATGTGCATCGCCATGCGCAACTTCAGCGAATTGGCAAAGCGAACCCATGTTTCCATGTTTTTAACACCATTTGTTTTGTCTTGCGTTACCTCACTAAACTTGTTGACAATGTCCTTTACCTTGGCTTGATACCACGCAGGTTTGCTGTCAAAATAGCGTAGACAATTAACAATGGTATCAATATTGGCTTCGGCACCTGTGTAGATAGTCTTCATGTCATCGTACTTGAAAGGTGGGTCTACCTTGTTCGCCTTGAAGTCATTATAAGGAATGGTTCCATACATGTCAACATTCTCAATCGCTGCATAGTTGTACAACAACAAGGCTATCGCCTTCACTTCAGGAATGGAATCGGAAGATTTATGATTCAGCAGCGGTGTCAAACTGGTACGTGCTCCCATAAACTGACCGTTAGGTCCAGCGATCCAATCCTGACTGGCATGATAGGAAGATATCAACTCACTGGCAAAAGCGAAGTCAGAATGTGGAACAACACCATATTGTGCGTACACATCGGGCAACGTATAATAACGCTGGTAAGCATGGGAAACGGGATATTGTCCTTCTTTTCCACCGCGCATACAGTACTGAGCTGCCTTCAACATACCAAAATATTTATCCAAACTCTTGGCTGCTGCATCTACCTGCTCCTCTGTGTACAACGCTTTATAGTTGATGAGATTTACAGAGTCTGCCTCACCCACGATGTCTCCCTCATCAATAGTGATGTCATTTGGTCGAAAATCATCGGTCGGCTCATCAAAATCCAAGCACGACTGCAGGGTCATGAACCCTGTAGTAAGTGCTGCTATTGCAATATATTGTATTCTTTTCATTGTTTGAACGATTGTTTAGAATGTTAGTTTCATTGATAATCCATACGAGCGCGAAGAAGGCATGTTGAACATCTCGAACGCACCTAATCCGTTACCAGTTGACAAAGATACATCAGGATCAACGGGTGAATTCTTGTACAAGAAGAATAAGTTGCGTGCAATGAACGACACATTGAGGCTGGCATTGCTCTTAAAGAGATTTTGGAACGTATAGCCCATAGACAACTCGCGTAAGCGGAAGTTAGTGGCATCATAGATATACTCCAATGGACTCTTCTTCACACCACCGATACTTGTATAATAACTCTCAATGGGAACCAGTCGACCACTACCATCTGGCAGGGGCATTGCCAGTTGTCCATTGGCTGTCAAGTTGTGTTGCTCGGCATACAAGCGTGCATCTGCGGTACGCTGTGACAATCCTAAGTTGTCAAGGTACGACTCGGTGAGCGAAATCACCTTACCGCCAATGCGACCATTGATGAGGAAGAACAACTGGAAGTTCTTATAGCTAAGGGTGTTGCTCCAACCCATTTGCCACTTGGAGTTCATGTTGCCAGCATATACCGTGTATTTTTTAGAAGCCTCAGACTCAAAGCTCAGTCTTCCGTCTTTCGTCGTAACGAGTGTTCCGTCGGCATTGCGTTTGTAATCGGTTACATACATGTCACCAATCGATCCGCCTTTCTTATATCTTACGCGCACCTCAGCCACATCTTGGAACACCAATTTCTCGGTGCCATCGGGGTTGTAGGTGGTCTCCATGATTTCGTTATCGTTGTACGACAGGTTGTAAGAAGTCTTCCAACGCCAGTCTTTTCCAAAGCGGAAGTTATAACCAAGGGTCGTCTCCACACCCATGTTTCTAATTTTTCCAGAGTTCATCGGTTCAATTTTTCCAGAAGCATTGGCTCCCTCCATATATTGATCGGTAGAGAGGGCATGGTAGAACGTGAAGTCGAAGTCGAGACGACTGCCGAACCATGACGACTCAATACCTGTCTCGAATGAACGAGTTTTCTCGGGTTTAGGATTTTTGAATGACGAGTATGGTGACGGAGAGACAGCACCTGTGAACGTGTCACGCGATGATCTCGCCAGTACCTTGTTAGGAATAGAGTTACCTACCTCTGAATAAGAAGCACGATATTTCAAGTAAGAAATCACCTCTGGCAGCTTGACCATAGAGCTAACAATGGCATTGGCACCAAAACCAAAGTAACCATAGCTTTCGGAAGTGCCACGATTCTTGAACTGTCTGAAGGCACGATACCAGTCCTGACGATAGGAAGCATCAAAGTATACCATATCTTTCCAGCCGAGTTGGGCGGTGAACAGGGCAGCCTTGTCCCAGTTGGTGCTTACCGAAGCACGTGTTTCACCAGCTGTGGCAGCATCGGTCTCAAAATAGTTCACGAGTTTAGAGAATCTTATTTTGTTGCCATCCTTCGGTGTTGCAGTGGTATAAGTATTTTGGTACTTTGTTCTGATTAAGTGAGCCACCCATCCTGCCGTTGCCGATACACTCCATGTATCTGCAAATGTCTTGTTGTAAGACAGCAAGTAGTCGGTATAAATTTCCGAAGTACGGTCCAAAGTCTTTGAATAGATACCATAAGGCTCAATACCTCCGGGGGTGAAGGTGGTAGCGTATCGTTTTCCGTCGTTGTCGTACTTGGTGTGGTCAATGCTAAGACGTGCTTGGAAATCCAACCCGTCATAAATGTCAATCTTACCACTCACCGTTCCAAACACACGGTCGGTGCGCTGCTTGGTACTATTCATGCGGGTAAGCCAGTAAGGGTTGTTCTGGCTCTTCTCCAAGTATGCCCAGTCTTGCATCGGACCATTGAATGTCAAATCAGTAGTGGTAAGCTCGTAAATACTACCATTTTGCTGTACGTATGCAGGAACGTTCTTCGCCATCCACGTACCATTTTCACGATAGTAATGGTTGCGATAGTAATCCATGTCCAAGTTACGTGGCGCTGTGTACATGTGGTACACTGGATTCATCACCGTACCTCCACCAGGACGGTTGTTGGTAATGGTCTGGATATAGTTGATAGCAGTATTGATATGCAGACGTTTGAGGAAGTTGTACGACTGTCGGAAATTCACCGTATTACGGTTGTATGAGTTGCTAACCAGCATACCGTTGGCGTGCGAGTTAGAGAAAGAGAAGTAACTTTGTATCTTCTCTGTACCTCCAGAAAACGATACCGAGTTGTTGATCGTGGTACCCGTACGATAGAAGTCGTCCAAGTCGTTCTTGGCAGCATTACGCAAATGAACGGTATTTAGAAAACCTGATTCGAATGGTGCAGAAGAGTCAAAGGACGATTGCAAAGTTAACTGGTCTGCAGGGCGGTTAGCCACCTTTTCTCCCCAGCTACCAATATCAAGTCCACCAGCTGCTTTGATGCGTGCACCATAAACGTTTTGTATCTCTGGTGTGAGCAGCGGCGTGTCGAAAGTAATGTTAGAAGTAACACTGACTGATAGCTTTCCTTGCTTTCCTTTCTTTGTCGTAATCATCACCACACCGTTAGCGGCAGCCGAACCGTAGAGAGCGGCAGCATTGGCACCCTTCAGTACGTTCATTGACTCAATATCGTCAGGGTTGATCATCGACAAAGGGTCAGCACCTTCAGAAACACCTGCGTATTCGATGTTCGAACCATTGATTTGTCCACGCGTACCGTTGCTCATTGGAACTCCGTCCAATACAATGAGTGGAGAGCTGTTTCCCAATACCGACTTGTTACCGCGGAGGATAATCTTGGACGCACCACCGGCTCCACCGGCACTTGGCGTGATAACGACGCCCGACACTTTACCTTCCAAAGAGTTCACTGCGTTGGGGTCTTGTACACGCATCAAGTCTTCTGCCTTTACCTGTTGTGTGGCATAAGTCAGCGATTTCTCCTTACGCTGAATACCCATGGCGGTCACCACCACCTCGTTGAGCATGCTGCTTTCTTCTTTCAACGTTACATTAATCCTGTTGTTATGTGCGACAATACTTTGAGGTGTATAACCGATGTAAGAAAATTCCAACGTTGGAGCTGTCTCCTTAGTCACCAACGAATACTTGCCATCGATGTCTGTCACTACACCTGCCTGTGCGTTCTTTATACGAACCGTCACCCCAATGAGAGGTTCTCCATGGGAATCAACGACAACACCTTGGATTTTTCGCGACTGCCCGATTGTATTTTGCGGTGTGGCTTTCGCTTTCTCATGTGCTCTGCTTCGACGATAAATGGTAATCATCTTGTCATCTATCGTATACGTTAAAGACGGGTCAAGCACTTTGTCGAGAACCTTGCTGACCGGCTCGTTCGTGAACGATACTGAAATTTTCTTATTGACATCCACTTCGTTAACCTTGTAGATGACAGACATTTTGGTTTGTTCCTCCACCTCTTTCAGAACGGTCTTCAGGGGAGTTTTGCTAAATACCTTCGTAACCGTCTGAGAAAGTCCTCGGACAGGAAACAGAAGGAACACGGATAAAAGCGAATAATAAAGGTACTTTCCTCTCATGGTTGTAGTTTTTACTTTTCTGTTAGATTAGAGATAATATTATATAATCATGTATGTTTTTGTATGTTTTGATTCGGTTGCGGTTTCAGGCAGACGCACGCTAACGTCTCAGGATTTGCACATTCTTCCCATGCCTGACAATCCGTATAGGTATGATTCTCTGCAACCCCCGCATGATGCCATCGAAATCCTCGCCGTTGTTCAGCGAGATGGCCAGCTGCTCATCACGCAAAGACGGCGACTGTACGCTGATGTTCATATCGAACCTGCGCGACAGCACTTTCACAAGGTTGGCCAGGGTAATGCTCTCATACTCCGTATTGCCCTGAATCCAGGCACTGGCTTTGGCAGACACCTTAGTCTTGACCATTTTGCCTGAGGTGCAGTTCAGTGCGAGTTTCTCGCCCGGAACCATCATGACGCGCTCATGGCCGAGGTTTACCTGCACGCTTCCCTCTAACAAGGTTGTCGTGACGGTAGCGTCATCATCGTAGGCTGAGATGTTGAATTTGGTACCATGGACAATCACGTCATATCCCTTGGTTTTTACGGTGAACTTGGCTCCTTCATGCTTGGCTACCTCAAAATAGGCCTCACCGTTGAGTTCAACGGTACGGTTGCCACCACCGAAAGAGGCCGGATAGCGCAAGTCTGACCCTGCGTTGAGCCACACCCGTGACCCATCGGGCAACGCCACCTCGGCCTTGCCGCCAAGTGGGGCCATGCAGGCGTAGTATGTCTCGCGTCCAGAGCCGCGGCTGCTGAAGAAGTAGGTAACGAGCGACGAAACCAAAACCAAAGCCACGGCAGCGGCGGCAAGCCTATAATACAGGCGCTTCCCGCGCGGCTTCATGCAGACAGGACTGCTGCCGAGAATACGGCACCAGACGTTTCGCCATTCCCGCTCAACCGCAGCCGACGGAACGTGAACGCCACTCCACGCCTGCTCCATCGCATCGAAGCGCGCGCGGCACTCATCATCCTCACGAAGAATGACAAACAGCATCTGCTCTTCATCATACGAAAGCGTACCCTCGAAGAAACCCTGGGCCAGCTTTGCCAATAGGTCGTCTGTATTTTGCATGTATGTTTTACAATAGTCTTCATCAATATAACACCTGACCACGACCTTACCCTAAACAAAACCTCAAGTAAATTGCATTTTATTTTTCATATTCGTTTGTTATTTATGCAGACATTTTCTATCTTTGTACCATACGTTCGTGCGAAATGATAAGATATACATTGAATTCCGATTTGCTGTTCGATGACTTGAAGTTAGGAAAAGCCGAAGCTTTCGAATTCGTCTTCAAGACCTATCAACCCAGGCTGAGAGCCTACGCCAGTCGCTTCATCACTTCACCGGATGACTTGAACGACATCTTGCAAGACTGTTTTGTAAGGCTATGGGAAAACAGGGAAAGACTGACACGCATCTCCATCTCCTCACTACTTTACACCATGGTGAGGAACGCGTGTCTCAATTTTCTGCGGCATCAGATGGTGGCCAACCAGTACTCGTTTGACGAACTGCCACAACAACAGGGGGCAGAACAGCTGTATAGCCTAATCTTCAACCACAACGCAGAAGAAGAACTGGTATATGAGGAATTGCGCAGACAAATCAATGAGGTACTCGACTCCTTGCCCGAACAGTCAAAAACGATTTTCAAGATGAGCCGAGAAGAGGATTTGCTGAACAGAGAAATAGCAGAGAGACTTGGCGTCTCCGTGAAAACCGTTGAATACCATATAACAAAAGTATTGTGCGCCCTTCGCTCTCTTGCCGGCAATTATAACGGAAAATCACTGATGATTCTGGCCGTGGCGGAAGCAATACTGTTAGGGCAAACAGACCTCAACGCTTGAAAAGCATTGCCATTGACGGCCAAACCCAACGACTTTGACCCTCAATAGAATTGACTTTGACAGGCAATAGCATAGCAATTATTGATGTGCATTTTAAACATTGCATACAAACCTTTTTTCACATTGGTGAATCAACGAATGGACCGAAGATATTGGCGCATGTGACAAAACAGACATCGAAAACGTTTCGGATCGCAATACACTCAAAAACCGGCTGCAAGCTCCAAGGCCTGCAGCCGGTTTCTGATGATGCAAGCGGCTGCCATGAGACAGCCGCTTGTTTGCATTCTACAAGTGATTACTCAGAGAAGTCGAGCACGTTCTTGCGATTAGCCTCAATGCGCTCGTACTCTTCCTTCGAGCCGACGATGAGTTTGTCCCATTGACGAAGACCTGTTCCGGCAGGGATGAGGTGTCCGCAGATAACGTTCTCCTTCATTCCCTCGAGACGGTCCACCTTGGCGCGGATGGCAGCTTCGTTGAGCACCTTCGTGGTTTCCTGGAACGAAGCGGCGCTCATGAAGCTCTTGGTTTGCAAAGCGGCGCGGGTGATGCCCTGAAGTATCTGGGTGGACGTAGCCGGTACGGCGTCGCGCACCTCCACGGGGCGCAGGTCACGGCGCTTCAAAGCCGAATTCTCATCACGGAGCTTGCGCGCCGTGACGATTTGTCCTACCCTCAACACCTCGCTGTCACCGGCGTTGATGACGACCTTCTTACCCCAGATGCGGTCGTTCTCGGCTGCAAAGTCGAGCTTGTCCACCAGTTCCTGTTCCAAGAACGTGGTATCTCCCGGCTCGTTGATTTGAACCTTGCGCATCATCTGACGGACGATGATCTCGAAGTGCTTGTCGTTGATTTTCACACCTTGCAAACGGTACACGTCTTGCACCTCGTTCACGATGTACTCTTGCACGGCGGTAGGCCCCTTGATGGCCAAGATGTCATCGGGCGTAATGACGCCGTCGGACAACGGCGTTCCTGCGCGTACGGCATCGTGTTCCTGTACAAGAATCTGCTTGCTCAATGAAACGAGGTACTTCTTCTGCTCGCCGGTTCTTGAAGTGACGATGATTTCGCGGTTGCCTCTCTTCACCTTGCCCATGGTAACCTCACCGTCGATTTCAGAAACCACGGCCGGGTTGGATGGGTTACGGGCCTCGAACAGCTCGGTGACACGCGGCAGACCACCGGTGATGTCGCCCGCGCCACCCACGGCACGCGGTATCTTCACCAAGGTTTCGCCCGACTTAATGGTTGCCCCGTCGTCAACGACGACGTGTCCACCCACGGGGAAGTTATAAGTGCCCAACACTTGGCCTTGCTTGTCGACGATGTCACAGGTGGGCACCAGCGACTTGTCCTTGGAGTCGCTGATGATCTTCTCGGTAAGTCCCGTCGTCTCGTCAGTCTCAGCATGGTAAGTCTTACCGGCTACAACGCCGTTAAACCTCAAGGTACCCGAATATTCTGAAACGATCAGCGCGTTGAACGGATCCCACTTGGCGATAAGGCTTCCCTGCTTCACCCTGTCACCCTCCTTGTAATAGAGAGAGCTGCCATAAGGTACGTTGAGCGTGCTCAACACGATGTCGGTGTTGGGATCGATGAAGCGAATCTCAGCCAAACGGCTCACCACTTTCATACATTCAGCGTCTTTCTCGCCGTCACTCTCAACGAACGGCACGGTACGCAGTTCCTCGAACTCAATCTTGCAGTCGTTCTTCGCCACGATGCTGGCGTTGGCAGCCGCGTTACCGGCCACACCGCCGGCGTGGAAGGTACGAAGGGTGAGCTGTGTACCCGGCTCACCAATGGCCTGAGCCGCGATGACGCCAACGGCCTCACCCTTTTGAACCATGCGTGCCGTGGCGAGGTTGCGTCCATAACACTTCTTGCACACCCCTCGCTTGCTCTCACAAGTGAGCACCGAGCGGATTTCAACACTCTCGATGGGCGAATCTTCAATCTGTTGGGCTTTGTCTTCCGTGATTTCCTCACCGGCCGCCACGATCAGCTCGCCTGTCGTAGGATGGATGATGTCATGAACGGAGACACGTCCCAAGATACGCTCGTAAAGCGTCGAAATAACCTCGTCGCCACTCTTCAGCGCCGTGCAGACCAGTCCGCGCAGGGTTCCGCAGTCTTCCTCGGTGATGATAACATCGTGGGAGACGTCTACCAGACGACGCGTCAAATAACCGGCGTCGGCAGTCTTCATGGCCGTATCGGCAAGACCCTTGCGAGCGCCGTGTGAGGAGATAAAATACTCGAGCACGGACATGCCCTCCTTGAAGTTAGAAAGAATAGGGTTCTCTATAATCTGCTGCCCCTCGGCGCCTGCTTTCTGAGGTTTGGCCATCAAGCCGCGCATACCAGAGAGCTGTTTGATCTGGTCTTTAGAACCACGGGCACCAGAGTCGAGCATCATGTACACAGCGTTGAACCCTTGGTCGGCTTCGGTCATTTCCTTCATAAGGACGTCTCCCAGCTCGTTGTTGACATGCGTCCATGCGTCGATGACCTGGTTGTAACGCTCGGTGTCGGTGATGAATCCCATCTCGTAGTTGGACTTGATTTGACTTACCTCGTCCTGTCCTTTCTTCACGATGCCTTCCTTCTCATCCGGAATGATGATGTCGTCCAGGTTGAAGGAAAGACCGGCCAGGTAGGCCATGCGATACCCCAGATTCTTGATACCATCCAAGAACTCACACGCCCGGGCCATGCCCACCACCTTAATGACATCAGAGATGATGCCGCGCAGGGTTTTCTTGGATATGATGTCGTTGAAATAGCCCACTTCATCGGGAATGATGCCATTGACGATGACGCGGCCAACAGAGGTGTCGACCATGCGGTCTTCCAACTGTCCGTCGACCAAATCCTTTACAATCACTTTCACGGGGGCATGAAGGTCGCAACGTCCCTCATTATAAGCGATGATGGCCTCTTCGGGACCATAGAAAGTGAGGCCGGAGCCCTTGGCCCCCGGGCGAATCTTGGTTACATAATACAAGCCCAGCACCATGTCCTGAGAGGGAACGGTGATAGGAGCGCCGTTGGCTGGGTTCAAGATGTTGTGGCTCTGAAGCATCAAGATCTGCGCTTCAAGAACGGCCTCATTGCTCAAAGGCAGGTGCACGGCCATCTGGTCGCCGTCGAAGTCGGCATTGAAGGCGGTACAAGCCAAGGGATGCAACTGAATGGCCTTGCCTTCAATCAGCTTAGGCTGGAAAGCCTGGATACCCAATCGGTGAAGTGTAGGGGCACGGTTCAACAGCACTGGATGACCTTTCATCACGTTTTCCAAAATGTCCCAAATGACAGGTTCACGACGGTCGACTATCTTCTTGGCACTCTTCACGGTCTTAACGATGCCGCGTTCGATCAGTTTGCGGATGATGAACGGCTTGTAGAGCTCGGCGGCCATCAACTTAGGCAAGCCGCACTCGCCCATCTTCAATTCAGGTCCTACGACAATCACCGAACGCGCCGAATAGTCAACACGCTTACCCAGGAGGTTTTGACGGAAACGTCCCGCCTTACCTTTCAGAGAGTCAGACAACGACTTCAACGGTCGATTGCTCTCGCTCTTCACCGCGCTGCTCTTGCGTGAGTTGTCGAACAGGGAGTCGACGGCTTCTTGGAGCATGCGCTTCTCATTGCGCAGAATAACCTCAGGAGCCTTGATTTCCATCAAGCGTTTCAGACGGTTGTTGCGGATAATGACGCGGCGGTAGAGATCGTTCAAGTCGGACGTGGCGAAACGACCTCCGTCCAACGGCACGAGCGGACGCAGCTCGGGCGGTATCACCGGAACGATTTTGAGAATCATCCATTCCGGACGGTTGACCCCTGTGCTGGACCGGAAGGCTTCAACAACCTGCAAGCGCTTCAAGGCCTCCGTCTTACGCTGCTGGCTCGAGTCGTTGTTGGCGCGGTCACGCAACTCGTACGAGATAGAGTCCAAGTCCAAATTGGCCAGCAAATCATAGACGGCTTCAGCTCCCATCTTGGCAATGAACTTATTGGGGTCCGTGTCCTCCAGTCGGTCATTGTTTGGATCCAGTTGATGGTCGACGATGTCCAGATATTCATCTTCCGTGAGAAGGTCCATGACATGCGAGCCGTTGAGTTCGGCGCCATCAGCATCCTTACGTCCCTCCAGGACGCCCGGCTTGATTACTACATATTTTTCGTAGTATATTACCGAATCAAGTTTCTTGGTTGGCATCCCCAACAAGTAACCAATCTTGTTAGGCAAGGAGCGGAAGTACCAAATGTGTGCCACGGGCACCACCAATTCAATATGTCCGGAGCGCTCGCGGCGCACTTTCTTTTCCGTGACCTCAACGCCACAGCGGTCGCAGACGATTCCCTTGTAACGAATACGCTTGTACTTACCGCAAGCGCACTCGTAGTCTTTCGTCGGACCGAAGATGCGTTCACAGAACAAGCCATCCCGCTCGGGCTTGTAGGTACGGTAATTGATTGTTTCCGGTTTGGTCACCTCACCGTATGAATTTTCCAGAATCTCTTCCGGAGAAGCCAAGCTGATGGTTATCTTCGTAAAATTATTTTTTACTTTTGTATCTTTCTTAAAAGCCATGTTCTTTATCTTTATTGTGTGAAAACAATCTATTCATAACTAATCGAGTTTCACGCTCAATCCGAGTCCACGCAATTCGTGCAGCAGCACGTTCAACGACTCCGGGATGCCAGGTGTAGGCAGTGCGTCGCCCTTGACGATGGCCTCGTAGGCCTTGCTGCGCCCGACAGTGTCGTCCGACTTGATGGTGAGAATCTCTTGTAAAACATGACTGGCTCCGAAAGCTTCAAGAGCCCACACCTCCATCTCACCGAAACGCTGACCGCCAAACTGCGCCTTACCGCCGAGTGGCTGTTGGGTAATCAAAGAGTAAGGGCCGATGGAACGCGCGTGCATCTTGTCCTCAACCATGTGTCCGAGCTTCAAGAAATAGGTTACGCCCACCGTTGCAGGCTGGTCAAACCTCTTTCCCGTCTCTCCGTCATACAGATGGGTGGAGCACAAGTGAGGCAATCCGGCCTTGTCGGTCCATTCGGACAAGTCTTCCAGTTTGGCCCCATCGAAGATAGGTGTTGCAAACTTAACGCCCAGCTTGCGGCCGGCAGCGCCAAGAATGGCTTCGAAAATCTGTCCCAAGTTCATACGGGAGGGCACGCCCAATGGGTTCAACACCAAGTCTACCGGACGACCGTCTTCCAAGAACGGCATATCCTCCATGCGCACAATCTTAGACACGATGCCCTTGTTGCCATGACGTCCGGCGAGTTTGTCACCCACGCTAATCTTACGTTTCTTGGCAATGTACACCTTAGCCATCTGCAGGACACCCGCAGGCAGCTCATCACCGATGGAGATGGCAAACTTACGGCGCTTCAATTCGGCATCCAACAACTTGTATTTTCGGATATAGTTGAGTATCAGCGTCTGGATGAGACCGTTGGTATGCTCATCATCCGTCCATGAGTTTGACTGAATTCCGTCATACTCAAGATTCTTCAAGGCGGCCGCCGTGAAATTGCTTCCCTTCGTGATGATCTCAGCACCCGAATAATCTTTCACGCCCTGCGACTTCTTACCCGCAGTCAAGGTCAACAACTTGTCAACCAGAATATCTTTCAAGTCGGTGTTCTTAGCCTCGTACTCTTCGTCAATCTTCGCAAGAACCAGCTTATCCTGCTTTTTGGTCTCACGTGTTTTGATGGCACGCGTGAAAAGTTTCTTATCAATCACGACTCCACTCAAGGACGGGTTGGCCTTCAGGGAAGAGTCCTTCACGTCGCCCGCTTTGTCACCGAAGATGGCGCGAAGCAGTTTCTCCTCGGGAGAGGGGTCACTCTCGCCCTTGGGAGAAATCTTACCTATCAATATGTCACCCGGCTCTACGCGCGCTCCTACCCTGACGATACCATTCTCATCAAGATCCTTGGTCGCCTCTTCGCTTACATTGGGGATGTCGTTGGTGAACTCTTCCATGCCGCGTTTCGTTTCGCGGACGTCAAGAGAATACTCGTCAACGTGGACAGACGTCAACACGTCGTCACGAACGACACGTTCTGAAATAACCACGGCATCCTCGTAGTTGTAGCCCTTCCACGGCATGTAAGCCACCAACATGTTACGACCGAGCGCCAATTCACCGTTTTCAGTAGCATAACCCTCGGTCAAGATGTCACCATCCTTCACACGCTGACCTTTCACGCAGATAGGGCGCAAGTCAATGGTCATGTTTTGATTGGTGCGGCGGAACTTGGGAATGCGATATTCCTTCAAGGCCGGCTCAAAGCTCACGAACTCTTCTTCGTCGGTACGGTCGTATAAAATGCGGATAGTTGTAGCGTCTACATATTCTATCACGCCTTCACCTTCGGCTGTAATCATCGTGCGGGAGTTTTCACACACCTGCTTCTCCAATCCCGTTCCTACGATAGGTGCATCATTGTGAAGCAAGGGAACGGCCTGTCGCATCATGTTACATCCCATCAGCGCGCGGTGGCCATCATCATGTTCCAAGAAAGGAATCAACGCAGCGGAAACGGAGGCGATCTGCTGCGGAGAAACGTCCACCAATGAAACCTCTTCGGGATTCACGACAGGATAGTCGGCATCCTGACGGCATTTCACATAGTCGCGAATGAATGAACCATCTTCGCGCAACGGAGCGTTTCCCTGTCCGACGATCAAGCCTTCTTCCTCCTCCGCCGTCATGAACACGATGTGCTCATTATTCATGTCGACCTTGGCATCCTTGACCTTGCGATAAGGAGTGACGATAAAGCCCATGTCGTTGATCTTCGCATACACGCAGAGAGAAGAAATCAAACCGATGTTAGGTCCTTCAGGACTCTCGATAGGACACAAACGTCCATAGTGGGTGTAGTGAACGTCACGAACCTCAAAACCCGCACGCTCACGTGAAAGGCCACCGGGGCCTAACGCGGACAGGCGGCGCTTGTGCGTGACCTCCGCCAATGGATTGGTCTGATCCATGAACTGAGACAACGGGTTGGTTCCAAAGAACGAGTTGATGACGCTGGTAATGGTCTTGGCGTTGATGAGGTCGGTAGGCGTGAAGACTTCGTTGTCTCGCACGTTCATTCGCTCACGAATGGTTCTGCTCATGCGGGCCAAACCAACGGAGAACTGATTGGACAACTGCTCGCCGACCGTACGCACGCGTCGGTTAGACAAGTGGTCGATGTCATCCACCGTAGCATTGGAGTTGACCAACTGTATCAAATATTTGATAATCTCAATGATGTCATCCTTGGTCAGCACGCGGACATCCATGTCGGTATCCAGACCCAATTTCTTATTGATACGATAGCGGCCCACTTCGCCCAGGTCATACCGCTTGTCAGAAAAGAACAAGTTGTTAAACACCTCTTTGGCACTTGCGTCATCCGCAGGATCAGCATTACGCAACTGACGGTAAATATAGGTAACCGCTTCTTTCTCCGAGTTTGAAGGATCCTTGGACAGCGTGTTGAAGATGATGGCAAATTTGTTAGCCAGCTCAGAATCCTTATGCAACAAAAGGGTTGAGGCTCCACTGTCCAAAATGTCTTGCACATTGTCGGCAGTAATCTCGGTCTCGCGTTCCATGATGACCTCATTGCGCTCGATAGACACCACTTCACCCGTATCCTCATCCACGAAGTCTTCATTCCAGCTCTTCAGAACACGCGCAGCCAACCGCCGTCCAACGGCAGCCTTCATGTTCTTCTTGTTCACCTTTACCTCTTCGGCAAGATCAAAGATTTGGAGAATGTCTTTATCCGACTGATACCCTATGGCACGCAACAAAGTAGTGACGGGGAGTTTCTTTTTACGATCAATGTACGCATACATCACATTATTGATGTCTGTGGCAAACTCGATCCACGAACCCTTGAACGGAATGATTCGAGCAGAGTACAACATCGTACCATTGGCATGGACACCCTGCCCGAAGAAAACACCTGGTGAGCGATGCAGCTGAGAAACCACGACACGCTCGGCTCCATTGATGACGAAGGTACCGTTATCTGTCATATAAGGAATGGTACCCAGAAAAACATCCTGTATGAATGTTCCGAAATCCTCATGATCAGGATCCGTACAATAAAGTTTCATCTTCGCCTTCAAAGGCACGCTATAAGTCAAACCGCGCTCAAGACATTCGTCAATGGAATATCTAGGCGGATCGATATAGTAATCCAAGAACTCAAGAACGAAGTTATTACGAGTGTCGGTGATAGGGAAGTTCTCTGCGAACACCTTATACAAACCGTCATTCTTGCGTTCCTCAGGTGGAGTTTCCAACTGTAAGAAATCCTTGAAGGACTTTAATTGCACGTCGAGGAAATCCGGATAAGGAACCGGATTATGCACGCTTGCAAAGTTAATTCTGTTATCAATGATTTTTGTAGCCATATATTTTATAATCGGGAAAACATTCCCATGAGCCAATTAGGAATTTGTCATCATAAGACACAAAAAGGTTAGGACATGCCTACCGAGCAAATCCTAACCCTATTCGCAAAAAGTAAAGATACCGCATAACCAGAAAGGTAATGCGATACCCGATTATCTGAGTTTACTTGAGTTCCACCTTAGCGCCGGCAGCCTCGATAGCCTTCTTCAAGTTTTCAGCCTCGTCTTTAGCCAAACCTTCCTTGATGGTAGCAGGAGCACCGTCTACCAAATCCTTTGCTTCCTTCAAGCCAAGGCCACATGCTTCCTTCACAGCCTTTACAACCTGAAGCTTGGTACCACCTACTTCCGTTAAGACTACATCGAAAGATGTCTTCTCTTCAGCTGCCTCAGCTGCACCAGCTGCAGGACCAGCAGCTACAGCAACAGCTGCAGCAGCAGGCTCAATACCATACTCGTCCTTGAGGACTGTTGCCAACTCATTTACTTCCTTAACTGTCAAATTTACCAATTCTTCAGCAATAGCTTTAATATCTGCCATTCTATTCTAAAATTTAATTTATTTTTTATCTTATTTAATTACTCTTAATGCCATCAATGAACGCAGGTCATTGATTACTCAGGACGCTCGCCTAAAGTCTTCAGCACGCCATGAATAGTGTTTGCACCCGACTGGAGAGCAGAAACAACGTTCTTTGCGGGCGACTGCAGCAATGCGACAATCTCTGCGATAACTTCGTTCTTGCTCTTGAGAGCAGCCAGCTCAGCCAATTTCTCAGCACCCACATAGATGCATTCCTCAGCATAAGCGGCCTTCAGTGCGGGAATTCCTTCCTTTTGATATTCCTTCAGCAGTTTTGCCGGCACATTAGCTGTGTGTGTGAACATCACCGCCGTACACCCTTTCAAACTACCGTACAAAGGCTCATAGTCTACATCAGATGCCTCGAAAGCCTTACGCAGAAGCGTATTCTTTACGACGACCATCTTAATCTCGTTCTTGAAGCATTTGCGACGAAGCGCACTGGTAGCTCCGGCATCCAATCCAGTAAGGTCAACGAGATAGAAATGCGGAAATTCCTTGAGCTTCTCACCAAGTTCTACGATTATAGTATCTTTTACTTCCTTTTTCATTTTACAAAACTTTTAGAGTTATTCAACTGATTTAGGATCAATCTTGATACCCTTACTCATAGTGCTTGAAATAAAGATACTCTTGATGTATGTACCTTTAGCAGCAGTCGGCTTCAATTTGATAACGGTAGAGATAAACTCTTTCGCATTACCATAGATTTGATCTGCAGTCATGCTCACCTTGCCAATGGAGGTATGTATGATACCCGCCTTGTCAACCTTAAAGTCTATCTTACCTTTCTTTATTTCCGAGACAGCCTTGGCAACATCCATGGTTACGGTGCCACTCTTAGGGTTTGGCATCAAGCCGCGAGGACCGAGCACGCGCCCCAAGGGACCTACCTTACCCATACAAGATGGCATTGTAATAATCACGTCAACATCTGTCCATCCGCCTTTGATCTTTTCGATATACTCATCAAGACCTACATAGTCGGCACCTGCCTCCTTGGCAGCTGCTTCCTGATCAGGAGTGCAGAGACAGAGAACACGAGTAACCTTGCCGGTTCCAAATGGAAGTGTCACGACACCCCGAACCATCTGGTTAGCTTTTCGCGGGTCTACGCCTAAGCGAACGTCAACATCCAAAGACGCATCAAACTTAGTGGTGGTAATTTCCTTCACCAATTCAGAAGCCTCTTTCAATGTATATGCCTTCCCTGCTTCAACCTTCTCAGCTACTGATTTCTGATTTTTTGTCAGTTTACTCATTTCTAATTGAAGTTTTAATTATTTCCAGGGAATTCCCCTTTTACAGTGATACCCATGCTACGCGCAGTGCCTGCAACAAGTTTCATCGCACTCTCAATGGTAAAGCAATTCAAGTCGGCCATCTTATCTTCGGCGATAGCACGTACCTGATCCCAAGTAACGGAGGCCACCTTCTGTCGGTTAGGCTGAGCCGAAGCCGTCTTCACCTTTGCCATCTCCTTCAGCTGTACAGCTGCGGGAGGTGTCTTGAGAACAAAATCGAATGACTTGTCAGTATAGTAAGTGATAACGACCGGGATAATCTTTCCAGCCTTATCCTGGGTTCTGGCGTTGAACTCTTTGCAGAATCCCATGATATTGATACCCTTAGAACCCAAAGCAGGCCCTACAGGTGGAGAAGGATTCGCAGCACCACCTTTAATCTGTAATTTGATTAATCCAGCTACTTCTTTAGCCATTTTTTGTTAATATTTAATTTAAAATATACAAAAGACGACATAGCACCCGTAACAGTGTTAAGCCTCTTTCTCAACTTGCATAAAACTTAGCTCTAATGGAGTTTTGCGTCCGAAAATCTTAACCAAAACTTTCAGCTTATGTTTCTCGGCATTCACCTCTTCAATGACGCCGCTGAACCCGCTGAACGGACCATCGGTCACCTTGACAACCTCGTCAACCTCATAAGGAACGTCAATGCTGCTCATTATTTCGGTTTCCTCGGCTTCGCCAAGCATGCGGTTGATTTCAGACTGGGGAACGGGCGACGGATTATCCAATCCTCCCAGGAATCCCAAGCAATTGGGCATGAAACGCAGGGTATGCGCCACGTCACCAACGAGAGAAGCTTCCACAAAAACGTATCCAGGGAGACTGATTTTCTCTTTCTCAACCCTCTTGCCATTACGCAAGGCAGCCTGTTTCTCCAACGGAATCAACACCTGAGAAACATGCTGCTGTAACAACGCGTTGTGTTTCATTTCAGCCTCGATATACTCTTTCAGCTTGGCTTCTTTTCCACTGACAGCACGAAGTACATACCAATTCTTTTTTGTTTCAGCCATATCCCAACGATTTAACCTGGATAAACGACACCCATCAAGTGCTGAAAGCACCAGTCCATACAGAACACAACCAGTGCAATGACCAGGGAAGCAGACAATACGACCACTGCACTATGAGTTAATTCCTGGCTTGTAGGCCAAGTAGTCTTATGCGCAAGTTCATCATAGCAAGCCTTGCAGTAAGTAACTGCATACTTGAAAAAACTTTCGATTTTCCTAAACATATGATTTTCTTATTTGCACGGGTTGAAAGACTCGAACTCTCGACACCTGGTTTTGGAGACCAGTGCTCTACCAACTGAGCTAAACCCGTAAAGAAGTCCCCGCAACCGCATTGCGGGAACCTTGTATGATAACGAGAAAGGGAACGCCCTCCCCGCTTTTTGTTCAATTTACTTCACGTCGTCAAGTATCTGTGTAATCTGGCCGGAACCAACCGTACGACCGCCCTCGCGGATAGCGAAACGAAGACCTTCGTTCAAAGCAACCTTGTAAATCAAGGTAACCTCAATCTCAACGTTGTCACCAGGCATTACCATCTCAACACCTTCGGGCAGAGAGATTTCACCTGTACAGTCCATCGTACGGAGGTAGAACTGAGGACGATACTTGTTTCCAAACGGAGTGTGACGTCCACCCTCTTCCTTCTTCAGCACATAGATAGAAGCCTTGAAGTGATCGTGAGGAGTGATGGCACCCGGGTGTACGACTACCATACCGCGTTTAACCTCATCCTTATCAATACCGCGTAGCAAAAGTCCAACGTTGTCACCTGCTTCACCTTCAGAAAGAATCTTACGGAACATCTCAACACCAGTAACGACAGACTTCTTATCCTCACCAAGACCGAGCAACTGAACCTCGTCGCCAACCTTCACCTTACCGGTTTCGATACGGCCGGTGACAACGGTACCGCGGCCCGTGATGGAGAACACGTCCTCAACAGGCATCAAGAAAGGTTTGTCCAAATCACGCTCTGGCTCCTGAATCCACTCGTCAACGGTGTCCATCAGCTTCATCACGCTGTCAACCCACTTGTCAACACCGTTCAAAGCACCCAGTGCGGAACCGCGAACGATAGGAGTATCCTCTTCGAAATCATATTGCTCAAGAAGCTCGTGAAGTTCCATTTCTACGAGTTCCATCATCTCCTCATCATCAACCAAGTCACACTTGTTCAAGAAGACAACCAAACGGGGAACGTTCACCTGACGAGCCAAAAGCACGTGCTCACGCGTCTGTGGCATGGGACCATCTGTCGCAGCTACCACCAAGATAGAACCGTCCATCTGAGCAGCACCCGTAACCATGTTCTTTACATAGTCGGCGTGTCCGGGGCAGTCTACATGCGCATAGTGACGCTTAGCTGTTTCATACTCAATGTGAGAAGAGTTGATGGTGATACCACGCTCTTTCTCTTCAGGAGCATTGTCAATTTGGTCAAACGACTTGACATCCTCACCACCGAAGCCCTTGTCGTGAAGAACCTTGGAGATGGCAGCCGTCAAAGTAGTCTTACCGTGGTCAACGTGACCGATTGTACCAATGTTTACGTGCGGTTTGGTACGTACGAATTCTTCTTTAGCCATAGCTTTTCCTTTTTATTTTTATGAATGAATGATCTTGTTTAATATCTGTTTTTCTACAATCGATCTATAAAATAGAACCGAAGTAGAGCTGTAACTGAGAGTTGAACTCAGGACCTCTTCCTTACCAAGGAAGTGCTCTACCACTGAGCTATTACAGCAGTGAGAGCGGAAAACGGGACTCAAACCCGCGACCCCCAGCTTGGAAGGCTAGTGCTCTATCAACTGAGCTATTTCCGCAAAGACTTCTACTGAAGTGGGTAGTGATGGATTCGAACCACCGAAGTCGAAAGACAACAGATTTACAGTCTGCCCCATTTGGCCACTCTGGTAACTACCCTTCTTGTTTACACAACCCGCATCGCCTTTCGTTGGAGAGCCTCTTGTCGGATTCGAACCAACGACCCCGAGATTACAAATCACGTGCTCTGGCCAACTGAGCTAAAGAGGCGATTCTATGCAGCCGTCAAACCACTTGTTTAATACGTGTCGTAAAACGGCTGCAAAGATAGGGATTATTTTTTAACCGCCAAAACTTTTTCTACTTTTTTTTAACGCACCCGCGTTTTTTCCTTATATTTAGACAGCTGAACGCGCATCGCATCCACACAGAGGTCGATGCTCTCCTCAAACGTGTCACAGGTTTTCTCAACGAACAGCGTACTGCCGGGAACGGCTACGGTCAACGTTGCCTGCTTGTTCAATGCGGTCGCCGGCTTTATCAATTTCAGTTGCACCTCTACTTTCTGAATATCTTCCGATGTTTTTTCTAACTTGCCTACTTTTTTCTGTATGAAGGCGTCCAATTTCTCAGTAGTGTCAAAATGAATTGACTGAATCTTAATTTCCATATTACCTCCTATTGTTTATTAAAAAGGTTACGCTCTGGGGTGAGCCTTGGCATATGCTTTCCTCAACTGCGCGAACGTCGTATGCGTATAGATTTCGGTCGTCTCCAGACTTTCATGTCCCAGCAGTCGTCGCACGCTTTCCAACCCCGCCCCATGGTTGAGCATGGCGGTCGCAAAGGTGTGCCTGAGCACATGGGGCGTACGCTTCTTCAGCGTGCAGACCAGCGACAGATGCTTTTTCACGAGATACCTGACTTGACCGCGGTTCATCCGTCCACCGTTTTTGGTCAGAAAGAATGCCGGCGACTCACGAATCACCTGGGCACCACGCCGCTTCAGGTAACTGCAAAGTGCCTGGTTCAGCTCTTCACCGAATGGAATGAGACGCTGCTTATTTCGTTTTCCCAGAACTTTGAACTGATGGTTGACAAAGTCTACGGAAGCATCGTCCAGCCCTATCAATTCCGCCAACCGCATTCCCGTTTCGTAAAAGGTCATTATAATGGTGCGCGCAAGTGTATCTTGATAACCCACGTCCCATGCGTTGCCATCCAACAACTCATCCATTTCTGATTCTTTCAAGAACTGCGGCAGGGGTTTGCTCTTCTTAGGGCGTTCAACGCACAAGGTGGGGTTTACGGCAACCAGACCTCTGGAAAGGGAATAGCGATACAAGGAACGCAGCGCACTAAGCCTCCTGCAAACAGAAGTGGCACTGTTCCCACGATCCATCATCTCCTCCATCCAGCCACGGATGACGTCCGAATCAACCGACTCCCATGTAATCTGAGTTCCCAAGCCCTGGAAATAGTGTTCGAAGGCTTTCAAATCATCACCGTAGCTATTTACCGTAAGCTCCGAGCGATTTTTCTCAAATCTCAGGTAGTTCAAAAATTCATCTATCATGACGTCTCCCGTTGAAGTATCACCTCTGACGCCTCATCCTCCCTAAAAAAAAGGTGTTCACCCATTCACAGAGAACCGCATCAGATTCTGCAACGAAAATAAGGAAATTAATTTAAACCACCAAATTTTTTCAGAAGATTTTACTCTTCTGCGTCGCGCAACTTCTGTATGTAGATGGCGCGTTCCATCTTCAGGCGCTTCAAAACCGACGGTTTGTTGTACTGCTGACGAGCGCGCAACTCTTTAGATACACCGGTTTTATCGAATTTCCTCTTGAATTTTTTAAGAGCCCTTTCGATGTTTTCGCCATCTTTTACTGGTACGATAATCATGTTGTTGTTTTTTATTTTTATTGTTTATTATGACGCACGGTAACATCACGCCACCAAATGCGGGTGCAAAATTACGACTTATTTATCAAACATCCAAGTTTTCAGATTATATTTTAATTTCAGCAAGTTTTACACTTCGTTTTTGAATCTTCACAGTAGGCTAGCATTAAGAAACACATTGTCAGAATTATAATTCTATATTACATTTTTGGTATGATTATAATTTGGGCACTATTGCCTTGCCCTCTCTGCGAAAATATGCTTTAGTGTTTTTGTTATCATGTTGTTCTGCATATCTTCGTCTACGAAATAGTTGTCATCGAAATGGTAGACATTCCTTGCGCCTTTGAAAGTTCCGTCTTTGTGGAACTCCAGTATCATGTTGTCACTATATGGATAGAATCCTATCTTTGGGATGTCGCAAGATTTGATAACGAAAAAGGAGAACTGTTCCTCGTCCTCAATGTACTGGTAGGCTGTCCACCAAATGTTGCGAGGCCAACAGTTGTAGTCCAAAGGATATGGAATCAGTGCAAGGCATGACTCGAAGGGCAGTTCCTTGTCCCCTCCTTCCCTGGTGAACAGCGTGTGGTCTATCTTGGGGTTGTCCTGTCTTTGAAAGTAAGCCTTGAATTGCTCAAATGAAAATTGCTTTACCGAAGAAAGGACATCCACAATCTCTTTGTGGGGAGCAACGGTAACGCTTTCCTTAATCTTTCCGTCCGAATTAAGGGTGTACTTGCGCGTACAGGACGTGTATTCCAGATTCTTGTATTGAACCAACAGGCTGCAATCGTCCAATGTCCGTTGCTCCACCATGAGGTCTTTTCCATCGTGCGATGCCTTTATGCCTATTTTGTAAGCAGCCGTACCGTAATGACCAATGGACTTGCAATCAATCATCTTGCCATCGCGTGAATATGTGATGAGCATGTAGTCAAACCCATCATTCTCCATGAACCATTCGTTGTTGCCGTCTTGATAGTTCATGCAATAGCGTTGTAGGGCAACTGCTATGAAATTCTTGAACTCAACGTAACTTCCCTTTTGCCATCTTATATCTTCCTGTTTGCATAGGCAGTCATCATTGGCAGGGGGAAGGAACTTGGAATACCGATTTTCATTTTCAATAAACTCGTATGGACAGCCAAAGGACGCACTGTCCAACCTCTCCACCTTTTCGTGCTCGGACAGGAATGTGCGGAAAGAAACTTGCTGTGCATGAACATGTGATGACAGCAAAATAATCAAAGTAAAGATTGTTTTGTTAATTGTCACTGTGGTATTATTTTATTGAATTTGCATAAGCATTCCTGTAAAATACAACCTTACCTCAACCCTTATTCCGCTTCTATGTCCGAAATGAGGAAACGGCCACTTTCCCGTGTCACCACCACCTTTATATCTTGGTGCCAACCCTTGACACATGTATCATAACCGAAGCGGAAGGTGTGACTATCAATAGAGTCAATCTTGATGGAGGGATACCAGAATGCATCGAAGTCGGCGCAGTCAACCAACGGATCTATGTCCTCATAATCCTTCATATACTCCTGTTTGATGGCTGCATATTTCCCTGTTAGGAACGATGATGTGCAGTATCGTTTGCGCAGTTGTTCCAAATCCTGCTCCAAAGTGTGGGACATCTTCACATAGGGATAGGTATAGGCTTTGAAAAAGGTTTCCACGAAAGTGCGGGCATCCTTTCGGTCCGCCACCTTCTGAGCTGGGATATCAAACAAATAATCGCCATAGCGTCTCCCTCCCCACTCGGGTGTGATATAGTTGATGCGCACCTGCCCCTTCTCGTCCTCTTCTACTCTCACTGGTATGTGAATGGCGGTGGTATCCTGCGCATCCCAGCGATATGTCACCTCGTACCAGTCGCCCTCCAGATGCAGGCATGTCAAGGACTGTCGACCATACTCCGACACATCCTGCGCACGCAATATAGGGTCGGAATCCGTGGCATTCGCCAAACGTACTCTTTTCTTCTGCATTTCATGTGTCAAGAACTTACCCAGCAAATCGTTCTCCATACTACGGTCTCCTTTCTCAAAACATTCCATATAGCAATCGTAAAAGTGTACGATTTGTTCGGCTGTCGTTAAATGTTGTGCCCAGGCTTTCGGGACATATAAGAGGAAGAGTAGCAGAATGAATATATGGTAAGGCTGTGAATGATTCTTCAAATAAGAAACCGCCTTGGAAACACTATAACCTTTAGAACTACTACCGCTTCCGCCTGCACCATTGCTTCCCGAATTGTTACTCTGTGCCTTTGCAATGTATAATTTAATCTTTGCCATGATAGATAACCTTAATTCCGCAGCATAAATTCTTGTAAGAACTCCAAGTGCCTGAGAAACAAAGTTCTCAAAACACTTGGATATGTCAGAAATTTCACCTATCTTAGTGCTACGAATATAACAAGTAAGCAAAAATCTGACATGACAAAGGTAGCAATTAAAAACGAGAATATCACTTCTTTCGGTGGAATTTATCACATTATGGACGTTTTCTCAAAGTTGGGCTTTGAAAAACTTACCGAATCTGTATTGGGCAAACGTGGAAGTAGCGGCAAAGCATTCAGCCATGGAAGTATTTTCGGCTCTCTCTTCTTCAGTTACCTTTGTGGTGGAGAATGCCTTGAGGACATCAATGTGCTTATAGGACAGTTCAAGCAGAGACCTGACACGCTATTACCCGGTGCCGACACTGTGGGGCGCGGACTAAAGGAGCTTGCCGAGAAAAGTATTGTCTATAAGAGCGAAACCTCCGACAAGTCGTATAGTTTCAACACGGCACAGAAGTTGAATACCTTACTTTTACGAATGATACGGAGGATGGGGCTTATAAAGGTGGGTAGTCATGTTGACTTAGACTTTGACCACCAGTTTGTTCCTGCCCACAAGTTCGATGCAAAGTATTCTTACAAGCAGGATTTTGGCTATTTCCCTGGTTGGGCTTCCATTGGGGGAATCATAGTCGGAGGTGAGAATCGTGACGGAAACACCAATGTGAGATTCCATCAGGAGGACACGCTCCGTCGCATTATGGACCGTGTAACCTCAGAACTTGGTGTGGTAATAGAGCGTTTCCGTGCCGACTGCGGGTCGTTTTCAAAGGAAATCATCCAAACCGTAGAGCAGCGCTGCAACACGTTCTATATACGTGCTGCCAACTGCGGCAGCCGATATGAGGACTTCCGCCAGCTGAAAGAATGGAAGAGTGTTGAAGTTGGCTATGAGAAATGCGATGTCACCTCCGTCAGCATGGACAACTTAATAGAAGGAAAGTCATACAGGCTTGTCGTACAGCGTAGTCCTTTGAAAGACAAGGATGGCAGGGAGCAGACGGATATGTTCGGAGTAATATACACATACCGCTGTATCCTCACCAATAACTGGACATCTACCGAGAAAGACATCATTACATTTTATAATGAGCGTGGAGCAAGCGAAAAGAACTTCGACATACAGAACAATGACTTCGGCTGGTCACATCTGCCCTTTTCCTTTATGGCTGAGAACATGGTTTTCATGATGGTTACCGCCATGCTGAAGAACTTCTATCTCTATCTCGTCCGTCATATCAGCGAAAAGGTCAAGCCATTGAAAAAGACAAGCAGGCTGAAAGCCTTTATCCT
>CAMPYJ010000021.1 GCA_946998205.1 uncultured Prevotella sp.
AAAACAGAGAAAGTTTACTTTCTATGTTAAGGCGAAGCCAATCTTCTACAAAGATTGCGCAAGCCGAAAACAGAGAAAGTTTACTTTCTATGTTAAGGCGAAGCCAATCTTCTACAAAGATAGCCAAAATAATTGACCGATGGGTCGTCCATGCTAACTTTTACAGTCTTCATGCATGAAGACGCCAAAGCTGCGAACTAAAAAATGCCACCCCGATGTGTTACAACCGAGGTGGCATGTCGCGTCTATGAAGCTCACAGACTATAGTGTATACGATGCAGCATTCAGCTTACTGCATCACGTTATGATGGTCAAAAACAATGGCACCTGGACCAACGCCGGTGGGTAATGTTTTGAGCAACACACCCGACTCATCATAGATATTCACATAGCCCGGTGTGCTATAATCAGCAGAGCCTGTGTCTGGACTCTTCTTGTAAGACGTAATGTACACATAACCAGAAACGGGATCAACCGCTATTGCAGCCGGACTGTCTACCCCTTCTTTGATAAACGTACTGGTCTTACCCGTATGCATGTCGTACACCTGGTATGTAACAGGTGTAGCCGGTTTGGTGTACGGAGCATTGATGGTGTAGATGCGGTGTGGCTTACCACTCACGCTCATGACGGCCATCATGGTGGCATCGGCAACCTTTTTAGCCTTTCCATCCATGAACCGAATGACGCCGGCACCTTGCTGATTGCCTGTACCGAAGTCGAGAACAAACAAACCTTCGGAAACAGCCTTGATGCCCGAGGGGTTGACAACCAGCGGATTGTTGATGGATGCCACGGTGCCGTTGGTCAGATTGATTTCAGATAAGTTGCCTTTTCCTCTTCCCCAGTCAGAATTAGCCACATACAACTTATTACCACGCACGGTGATTCCTTCAGGATAAGACCCTACCTGGTATTTCTTTTTCAAGCTCAATGATACGGTATCGATGGCTGCCACATAGCCGCCAAACGTGGTTACATACACACATCCATCGGCACTTGCCAAATGGCGGGGGTAATATCCTTCCTTACTACCCAGCAGGTCGGTAATCTTAACTTGCTTCACCGACTTCATGGTGTTCTTGTCTACCACTTCTACCGTGCCTTCTGCAGATACCGCAATGTACATGCGGCTGCCATAAATAATGGCATCATTGGGCGTCATGCCCAGCTTTCGGCCGTTGGCAAGCTCAAAGAAGTTTTGGGTTGCGTTCCAGTTCTTGGTGGAAATGCCTGTGATGCTGCCGGAAATCTTGTAATACTCGTTACCTTGATTAATGACATAAATGCCTGTGGTTTTCATCTTCATGGGAGTAGAACCAGGCGTTACATCCTCTTCATCTTCACTACATGACGTGAACATGGCCATGCCCATTAACAACACGGCAAAACTTAATAAATACTTTTTCATCTTCATTGTTTTTTTAAAATTGATAATTCATTGTTATTTGATAGTGGATACCGGGCATCGGATAGCCGACCACAATCTCGTATTGTCGGTTAAAAATATTCTTGACATCAGCCCTTACAACCAATGGATGGCGCCACACCTTGAACGTTCGGGCAGCCATGACGCCCCATTCCATGTAGCCTCCAATCTTGCTCTGGTCATGGTGTTCGTTGTTACTCCATTTACTGCTCACGCCCGAGGCATGCACGGTAAGGTTAACCCAAGGATTCTCATAGGCCAACGACATACTGCCAGAGTGCATCGGCATATAGGCTATTTGGTTGTTATAGTAAGGAGACGTTTTCAGTGTTCGGTTGGCTGCACGCTGAAAACCATAACTGCCCGTGTAGCGCAACACATGTTGCGGCACCAACTGACAAGCCGTACGAAGCATGGCATCCAGCCCAAGGATGCGCACCTTACCTACATTGATATTGCTCCACACAAACATATTGTACGGCACAGCCACGATCTTGTCTTTCACATGGTTGAGATAACCATCGAGTGAGGCCTCTATCCGCCAAGGCGACTGGTCATGCAGGAAGGTGAGTCCAATATTCAACTGATCGGTCAACTCGGGTTTCAAATCCTTACTGCCATAATGGTAGAAGTAGTTTTCATTGAACGTCGGAACCCTGAAGATGTTTTTATACGAGGCGCGCAGATACATGGCAGGCTGGTGGAGCAACTGATACGACAGAGAAACAGAGGGTGACAGGCGGCGCATGTCATTGGCTCCATCACCTTTGCGAGCCCTATTAAAGTAAAGCGACCCCAACAAGCGGGCCAACACCTTGAAATGCTGTTGACGATAAGTGGCCGACAGCGTTTGCAACAGTGCCTGGCGATAGGGTTTCACATCATACAATCGAGAGCTGTTGAGGTTGTTGAAGATGTAATCAACAGAATAATCGAAAGCCCATTGGCGGCTCGGAGCATACAAGACACATGCCGAGGTATAGGCCTCGCGCTGCCAGTAATGCCCATCAACCACGCCATCCGGATAGTTGCCATTGCGATAGTTTGACGATGACCAATTGAACTTTCCCAACCACTTGAACGACCACTTGGGAAGGCTGGTGACCATATACTGCGCCTGCGCAAAGAAGTTTTGCGTGTGCAGCGTCTCATCACTCTCGTTGGTATAATACCTCACTATTCCGGGCAACTGCTGACGGTTGTCGTAATAATACACCTTCGCCTTCAACTCATGATGGGATGTCGGAAGCCACGACGCATTCAGCTCAGCATGACCAGTATTCATCCTACTGTTGGTGCGACGCTCACGAGTTACCACTGAAACGTTACGCAAGGTGAACGGATAGTCGTTCTCCGCATACACATACTCACCCAGGGCCGAGAGTTCCATGCGGGAAGACAGCTTCTGCTCGTACCGAACAAACGGACCCACATAGCCAAACGAGCCGATACGCAACTGTGACGTGACGTGCGGCGCAGCATCGTCAAATAGCATGGAGCGTGTTTCCAGCAACAACAATGAGGGTACGCTGGCATTGCGCGCAGGAATGAAAAGCTGGTCGTTATCGCCTACCAGCAACGACAGGCTGCCCAGATTATCCAACGAATAGTGTGAGAGGTCTATCTCGCCATTCTGACTATTGTTCAATAAGATGCCATCGTAGCTCACTCCCGTGTGCTGTGTACCGAAGCCACGCACCGACACCGTCTTCATGCCACCCGCTCCACCGTAATCACGCAAGGTAATGCCCGGCAAGCGAAGCAGGGCATCGGCCATGTCGGTGACGCCCATGGACAACATGTCGCTGCGACCGAGCGTATGAAGCGGAGACGTACTCTGCACGGAGCGATGGCTGCGCAGGCGGGATACGACAACGGTATCCAACACATGAACTTGATCACGAATCGAATCGCTCTGCGAAAAAGCAGACAAGACACACACGCACAACACGAATGTGATGACACACCTTGGCATGAAACAGCTGTACAATTAATTTTTCATCCATTCGTCTTCCTCGAGCCCGAATGGGAACATGCTGCAACGGCAGGTATTCTGACTTGCAACCCATCATGCAAACGCCTTCCCGAAAAAATGTCAGTGGCCTTGTGTTCGCATGCGCTGAAGGTTGCTCACAGCAGCGTGACTGTTCAGGACTTTCACCTGATTACCTTTTTCATTCTATCCGTATAGAACCAGTTGCAAATGCAAAGATACAAAATTCAGTAAGATTAAGACAGGCAAAACATCAAAATAACGGAACACCCCCATCAATGTTCTAAACGAAAGCCTTTGAGAGCCAAAACCAATAGCATGGAGATTGGAGTGCAAAGTCAATGGGTTTGGTGGCCAATATCAATGGGTTTGGAGACCAACGTCAATGAGTTTGGCGGCGTGCATGAACAAAGAGCATCTTACACCTACAAACCTCCACTTCTTGAGGCGCTGCTTTCGCATATTTGGTGATACTTACATTGTATTCTTCGGCACCGGTCTGTTCCACATAAAAAGCCAACTCATCCCCTCCGTGAGCCTCGGCCACATAGGCCACTTCAATCCGCTTGAGCTGATGCGAGCGATGAAAATCCATGCTCCAGAGATCCATGACATGCTCAATGTACTTCACGCTGTTAATGTGTCCGTTCATGTCGACGTCACTGTAACAGGTGCCTATGGCGCGCACCCGTTGGGCAGCGTCGGTCATCTTCACCCGAGAAGGCTTGTCGATGGGACATGTCCTTCCTACCTCTGCATACCGACTGACAAGTCCTCCGTTGATGGTCTGTATGTCGGTGGGCTGCCGCGTGTCCGTATCAATCATGGCCCAGACGCTGCGTCCATAGCCAAACACTTTTCCACCTTCGTCCACCATCGCGTAATTACGGTTGGTGAAGTATTTCATGACACCCTCCACCCACGTCTCTACATAAAACTTTTGATAAGCCGTGGGCATCTCTTCCAACTCGATGGCCAGGCGAGAGAGCACCCAAGTCTTGTGAAGCGGATGGAGAGTGGTCATGCCGCAACCACGTTCGTTGGAGTGGAAATCAGCGGCATTGAGCAGGATGTTGCCCAAACGGCCGATGAACAGCCGTTGTGAGAAGTCGCAATGGAAGGGTTCTGACAGGAAGGAATAACGCCCTACCTTACTTAAAAGATTCGTTTTCACGTTGTTGTTGATGTATATGTTTCGCAAACGCATTAGGCTTCCGCGCGAAATAGGGGTTGCTATAGGATATAACCCCATGGGATGCGCGATTATTTTATCATCCGCGAAATAATCTGCCTTGAGGGTGAAGAAAGTAGCTTACCATCCTCAATCACCATTGATGATGTACATTCTCACCTTTCCCATTGATGAAAAAAGGTAGAACGAGGGCTGTTGGCATGGCACTAAAAAATCCCGATACTCAATGGATGAACATCGGGATTTGATGAAATTTTAATCTTGCGGTTGCTTATTCAACACTTGTATCGTCGTTGAAAGTAGCCACGCGGTTGAAGTCGAGTTCTTTGAACAGCTTGTTTGTCTCGCCCATGCCGATGACGGTCAAGCGGCTGGAAGCAATCTTATACTTGTCAACGAGCATTTTCTTGACATTCTTAGCACGATTCTCTGACAGACGTTGGTTCAGCTCTGCCGGACCTTCCGGTGAAGCATACCCCTTGATGGAGAGCTTTGAATTCTTATGAATCTTCATGTAATTGGCAATCATCTCAACGTTTGGCATCTGAGAACGGTCTACAACGCTCTGGCCAACACGGAAGAGAACCGTTGGCTGCAGGTTGGTTGCCGTTGCCGGCTTCACATATGCAGGCTTCTTGCCATTGCATTCATTCAGGGCTTTCTGCAGTTCTGAAATCTGACGATCCTTGTCAGAAAGTTGAGCATCCTTACCATTCAAGTCGCTGCGAAGGCTGTTGATCTGGGCGTTCAGTCCGTCAATTTCAGCCTGGTCGCGCAGCTTGGCGATGGTGAAGTTGTTGGTTCGGTTAGAGTTTTTGAACTTGTAAACGAAACCAGCGTTCAGCTGTACTGCCGACTTGTTGATGTTGTACTCAACCGGTTGTGTACCATCACCGTTCAAAGCCCATACGATTGCTGGTTCTACATAGAACTGCCATGCCTTCTCTATGCCCAAGTTGAAAACGAAATCAACGGCGGCCTTGGAGGTGAGGTTGTCGTGATTCATCTTCTTGTAAGCGTCGGTGTTACCAAACAAGTGGCCCCAACCGAATCCATACAAACCAACCAACTCGAACGAACGAGGCTCACCAGTATATCCACCGAACCAATTACTGAGGTTTACAGTACCCAACAAGCTGGTGTTGAGCGCGCGGACAGCCGTACCGGTTGATGCGAAAGGCTTGTTAGAGAAATATGCGTTGCCCTCTGCAGCCATACCAAAAACTGGAGTAAAATTGCGACCAATGCGAAGACCTGCATTGGGATTCAAGTTCTTCATCCAACTGTTTCCCGTTGTCTTGGTTGCAACTCCACCGTTAATACCAATATAGAAGTTGTCAAACGTCTTGCTTTCTGTTACAGTTTGTGCTGAAACAGATGCAGCCATGGCAGCTGCGGTAATAAGTAATCCTAATTTTTTCATTTACCTTAAATTTAATCAATTATAATGTTTTTGTTTCCTATTCGGAAAGACAAAGTAAGGAATAAAAAGCGATGAACACAAAAAATATGCGAACATTTTTGACAATTCATGGCAAATGCTTGATGTATGTATAGAAAAAGCCGTTGTTTTTAAAAACTTTCCGCTTAGTGGATGCTGCTGACAGGACAAAGGAGTTGATGCCGAAAAACAAGAAGAGCTGACCGTAATCACTACGACCAGCCCTGAAAAAAAATTAGAGAGTTATAAAAATCAAGTTATTTTTGTTTAGCTATGAGTTTCATTCCAATGTCAACGGCCTGCATGTTGAGCGGAATCATGTTATGATGCCGCTCGGGCAGGGATTTGTAGAGAGCCTTCTGCAGTCCGTCTGTACTGACCACGGGACACACCTTGAGAAGTCCACCCAGCACAATCATGTTGAACACCTTGGCGTTCTTCATCTCGGCAGCCTGCTCCACCGCATCGATACGATATACCTGTATGTCCGTCCTTGACGGTGGATTGACGATGCCATTACCATCGTATATCAAGATGCCACCAGGCTTTATCTTCGGTTGAAACTTGTCAAGCGAAGGCTGGTTGAGCACAATTGCCACGTCATATTTACTTAATATGGGCGATGAAATGCGCTCGTCGCTCACGATGACCGTCACGTTGGCCGTTCCACCACGTTGCTCTGGTCCGTAAGCAGGCATCCATGTCACCTCTTTTTCTTCCATCAAGCCCGAATAAGCCAGGATCTTACCCATAGAAAGTACGCCCTGTCCGCCAAAGCCCGATATGATAATTTCTGTCTTCATACGTTGTTTCCTCCTGTTTGGTTATAGGCCTGTATTGTCTTTCAGGTCGCCCTTTGGGTATTTGTCGAACATGTATTCGCGCATCCACTCATTGGCCTTGACGGGTGAAACTTTCCATCCGCTGTTACATGTGCTGACCATTTCAACGAGCGACGACCCCTTTCCCTCCATGGAGGCGGTGAAAGCTTTCTTGATGGCTTTCTTCGCTTGGCGGATGGAAGCCACGGTATCTACACTCTGTCGTGTGACATAGCAGGTTCCTTCCAGCTTGGCAGCCAACTCAGTGATGTTGAGTGGATAGCCATGCAGCTTGGGATCGCGGCCGTAAGGACAAGTGCTGGTTTTCTGACCCAAAAGCGTTGTCGGGGCCATTTGTCCGCCGGTCATGCCGTAGATGGCGTTGTTGATGAATATCATGGCGATGTTCTCACCTCTGTTTAGTGCATGAATCGACTCGGCAGTGCCTATACATGCCAGGTCTCCGTCACCCTGATAGGTGAAGACCAGACGGTCGGGCCACAGCCGTTTCACAGCCGTTGCCAACGCAGGAGCACGTCCATGCGGCGCTTCCTGCCAGTCAATGTCCAGATAACGATAGGCGAAAACCGCGCAACCGACAGGACATACGCCGACAGTCTTTTCCTCCATCTGCATTTCTGCAATGACTTCGGCCACCAATTTATGCACGACACCGTGCGAACAACCAGGACAATAGTGCATGGTTGTATCATTCATCAGTTCCGGTTTGGCATAAACCAAGTTCTCGGGGGATATGATATCGTTGTTCATCCTACAGTTTCTCCTTCAATGCTTTGACGATCTCTTCCGGTTCAGGGACGATACCTCCGAGACGTCCGAAATGTTCTACCTTGACAGTGTTGTTGATGGCTAACCGCACATCCTGCACCATCTGACCTGCATTTATCTCTGCTACCAGCACACCCCTTTTGCCTCGTGCAGCCTCAGCAAGTTCTTTTTGAGGGAATGGCCATAAGGTTATCGGTCGGAACAGACCAACCTTCAACCCTTCCTCGTGTGCCAATTCAAGTGCCTTTTCTGCTATCCGGGCCGCACTGCCAAAGGCTACGATGACATAATCGGCATCTTCCATCTGTTGTGTTTCGTATCTTACTTCCTTCTCCTGAATGGTGTTGTATTTATCCTGGAGATGTAAGTTACGCTCTTCCATCACTTCTGATTTTAGTTCCAACGAAGTGATGATGTTCGGTTTGCGGTCCTTTGTCCGCCCAACCGTGGCCCATGGGCATTCTTTCTTAATCTCCTCCTCGGTACGACGTGGCTTGAATGGAGGCAGAACCACCTTTTCCATCATCTGTCCTATCACGCCATCACTCAGAATCATGGCCGGATTGCGGTATCTGAACGCCAACTCGAAAGCCAAATCAACAAAGTCTGCCATCTCCTGAACAGAGTTTGGAGCCAACACGATGACATGATAATCACCGTTACCCCCACCCCTTGTTGCCTGAAAATAATCGCTCTGCGAAGGCTGAATGGTTCCCAATCCGGGACCACCCCGCTGCACATTGACAAACACGCCGGGCAGTTCGGCGCCCGCCATGTAAGAGATACCCTCCTGCATCAACGCTATTCCCGGCGACGAAGAACTCGTCAACACGCGCTTACCGGCACCTGCGCCGCCATAAACCATATTGATGGACGCCACCTCACTCTCGGCTTGCAGCACCACCATCCCCGTGGTTTCCCACGGTTTGAGCAGTGCCAGCGTCTCAATAATCTCACTCTGGGGAGTAATGGGATAGCCGAAATAGCCATCAGTGCCACAGCGAATCGCCGCGTTGGCGATAGCCTCGTTCCCTTTCATCAACGTTATTTCTTGTTCTGCTGCCATCTTGTCACGCCTCCACTCGTTTTCTATAAACGGTAATACACCCATCCGGACAAACGATGCCGCATGCCGCACAACCCACGCAATCATCCGGGTTCACGGCCAGCGCATATCTGTATCCGTGCGTGTTCACTTGTTTCTGAGCCAATTCGATCACCTTTTTCGGACATGCCACCACGCAGAGCGAACATCCCTTGCAGCGATCGGTATTCACGACTATGGCTCCTTTCATCTTGCTCATTGTATAATGTTTTATGTGTCTAAGGATTGTAAGCATCCTTATTGTAAAAGCTCAGAATGTCCTCTACCATCTGTTTGGCCGCCACGGCGGGCGACTGGGGGTCCAACTCGATGGCCTCCAGATAGCAATTCAGCGCCATCTGCCAGTTTCCCTGCTGCCGGTAGCGGTTGCCTTGTTGATAGAATTCTTCTGCCGTCATTTGTAATATTCTTTTTTTGCCGCCGCCAACGTATTCTTCATCAGCGAGCATATCGTCATGGGACCCACTCCACCGGGTACCGGTGTGATGTAACTGCACTTTGCCGACACCTCATCAAACTTCACATCTCCATTGAGCCGGAACCCACTCTTACGAGAAGCGTCGGGCACGCGCGTGGTTCCCACGTCAATCACTACGGCCCCCTCTTTCACCATGTCAGCCCGCACGAAGTCTGGTTTACCAACGGCCGCGATGATGATGTCGGCCTGCCGGCACTCTTCCTTCAAGGCCTTGGAATGACTGTGGCATACCGTCACCGTGGCATCGCCATATTGTTTTTGCATCATGAGCTGCGCCATGGGCTTGCCTACGATGTTGCTTCGCCCCAGAACGACACATTTTTTCCCACTCGTCTCAATGTCATAACGCCGCAACAGGGTGAGGATGCCCAGCGGCGTGGCCGGGATGAAGCAAGGAAGACCTATCGCCATGCGTCCCGCGTTGATGGGATGAAAGCCGTCCACGTCTTTCCTGTAGTCAACGGCCATGATGATTTTCTGCTCATCAATGTGCTCTGGCAGCGGCAACTGCACGATAAAGCCATCCACGTCTTCGTCTTTATTCAGCCTGTCTACGCACCGCAAGAGTTCTTCTTCGGTGACATCTGCCTCGTATCGTATCAAGGTTGACTTGAATCCGCATTGCTCGCAAGTCAGCACTTTGTTCCTGACATACGTTTCACTGCCGCCGTCGTGTCCCACCAAGACAGCCGCCAAGTGAGGCTGCTTGCCGCCCCTGTGGGCCATCGCTTTCACTTCTTCGGCTATTTCTGCCTTGATGACTGCGGCCGTTGCCTTACCGTCTATGAGTCGCATTCCGCTTCTTTCTCCTTGTCTAAAAAAACATCAGCGCATCTTTGGCATTCCCTTCATGCGGCTCATCATGCCGGCCATGCGGTTACCGGTGAGCATCTTCATCATCTTGCGCGTCTGGTCGAACTGCTTGATCAGCCGATTCACCTCCTGAACGTCCGTTCCGCTACCTTTGGCAATGCGCTGACGGCGCGAGGAATTCAGTATTTCAGGGTTCGTGCGCTCTTGCGGTGTCATGCTCTTGATGATGGCCTCGATGCCCTTGAACGAGTTGTTGTCGATGTCAACGTCCTTGATTGCCTTGCCCACGCCCGGTATCATGGCAGCCAAGTCCTTGATGTTACCCATCTTCTTGATTTGCTCTATCTGTTTGAGAAAGTCGTTGAAGTCGAACTTGTTCTTTTGGATTTTCTTTTGCAGACGCTTGGCTTCTTCCTCGTCAAACTGCTCCTGCGCGCGCTCTACCAAAGAGACGATGTCGCCCATGCCTAAGATTCGGTCGGCCATACGCGAGGGATGGAACACGTCAATGGCTTCCATCTTCTCGCCAGTACCCACAAACTTGATGGGCTTGGCAACCACCGTGCGGATGGAAAGCGCGGCGCCGCCGCGGGTATCGCCGTCCAACTTGGTGAGTACAACGCCGTTGAAGTCAAGCCGGTCGTTAAATTCTTTCGCGGTATTCACGGCATCCTGTCCCGTCATCGCGTCGACGACGAACAGGGTTTCGTCTGGATGAACGGCTTCTTTGAGGCGTGCTATCTCATCCATCATCTCCTCGTCTACCGCCAAACGGCCGGCCGTATCGATGATTACCACATCATTGCCTTTGGCTTTAGCTTGCCGTATGGCTTGGTTGGCAATGGCAACCACGTCCTTGCTGTCAGGCTCGCTGTACACCTCAACGCCCACCTGGCCACCAACAACCTTCAGCTGTTCGATGGCAGCGGGACGGTATACGTCGCAAGCAACCAGCAAAGGATTCTTCCGCTGCTTGCTCTTGAGCAGGTTGGCCAGCTTCCCCGAGAACGTAGTCTTGCCCGATCCCTGCAGACCCGACATCAGAATGACGGCCGGTTTGGATTCCAACCGCAGTCCGACAGCCTCGCCACCCATGAGCTCTGCCAGCTCATCGTGTACGATCTTCACCATCAACTGCCCAGGTTTCACGGCTGTGAGCACGTTCATGCCCATGGCCTTCTCCTTAACCCGGTCGGTGAAGCTCTTGGCCACCTTGTAGTTAACGTCGGCGTCCAACAATGCGCGCCGCACGTCTTTCAACGTTTCAGCGACGTTAATCTCGGTAATCTTTCCTTCACCTTTCAGTATTTTAAAGGATCTTTCCAGTCTATCACTTAAATTCTCGAACATTGTTTTATGATGTTTGCTTGATGATTATTTTCTTACTTGCCTTCATGCTGAGAAGCAATTCCCCCGCGGTGTGGAAAAGAACAAGACAACAACGCGGCGAATGATGTGTGAGGCGTATTCATATGCATGCCGTGGAGATGACAACCTGCCGGTACCGACAACGGCCTGACGGATGTCGGCCGGGGTGTAAACACTGCCCGCAAGCACCCTCCACACTCTTGCAAAAGTAATATTTTTTTTCGATTCTCCAAGTGATTTAGCTTAAATTATCAAGGAAAACATGGCCTTATTGCACAAATTCAATCCAGTGTGCAAGTCGATATGCTTTTCCTGCTTCGACAAGCCCTCATAAGGCTTGGTTTTCAATAACATGGAGCTTAGCACCCAATTGCATGGAGTTTCACCTCCAATTGCATGGAGTTTGGCGCTCAATTGCATGGAGTTTGAATGAGCGAATCAAGCAATTGATTATCAACACAATACGAACACCAACATCTCCTCCCCTACCATCGGAAACTTGTTTGGTCAGTCAGTCCCACCGGAGCCTGGCCACCAAGGGCAGATGGTCACTGAACCCGTTGAGATAGCGAGGGCCCAGATAATTCCTCCGGGGCTGCACTCCACCGTATTTCTCATCTTCTTTCAGCAAAAAAGGGGCATCATGCACATGACATTCCACCAGCCTTTTCGCCGCGAGTTCGTCCACCATGACATGATCCAAGCTGCCCCAATCGCCCCGGAAGCGGTACGTGCCTTTAGCTCCGTGCGTGCCGACGGCGTGCTGGGAGACTTCTACGAAGCCATGCTCGGTGAGCCGTCGGATGTTGTCATCCGTGGAATAGTCGTTGAAGTCGCCCATCACCAAGAGGTGAGGGCACGCCGACAAGGCGCGAAGCGAATCAACCGACTGCATCAACCGCTCGCCCACCAACCTGCGGAAGGCGCGGGTAGCACGCTCGCCCCCCATCCTGCTGGGGGTGTGTACCACAAAAACGTGCAGCGTGTCTCGCAGGCCTACCAGTCCCTTCGCATACAGGATGTCACGCGTGGGGCGCATCTCTTTCATGGGATGGATGCGGATGGAATAAGATTGAAGTAATTGAAAAGAGAACGGAGAATACAACAAGGCCACGTCAATGCCACGTTCGTCAGGCGAATTGGTCATCACATACTCATACCGGGCCTTGCGCAACAGCGACCGTTTGGTCAAGTCGACCAAACAACTGTCGTTCTCCACCTCGCACAGGCCCACAAGGTCGGGCAGCGACCAGCCATCGTTTGATTCGCCACACGATAGGATGGTCTGCCCGATGCGGTTCACTTTCTTCCAATAACGGTTAGGCGTCCAATGATAATCAGAGGAAGGCAGAAACTGCTCATCATGCTTCAAACTGTCATGGCGGCAGTCAAAAAAGTTCTCACAGTTCAGTTCAACCACCGTGAACACCCCCAACAGCAGGCTCAGCAGACACGTCATCATCGCAGCGTCAAGCGTTTTTTCCCGCGGGTGTCCGCCCCTTTCGGCCGCTCAGGTACAATCCCGTCAATATCAGCGCGGTGCCCGCGACGAAGAAAACCGTAATCTCCTCGCGCAGTATCCATGCGGCGAAGATGATGGTTGTCACGGGATTCACATACACATAATTGGTTGCCTGCAACGCACCCAACCGCGACATCACCCACGTCCACAGCCAGAAACAGAGCATGGAGGCCACCGCTCCCAGAAACAGCAGGTTGCACAGTATCTTGGGTTGCATCAAGGTGTCGAGACCGGGAAAGCCCGGAACGACGGCATAGTAGGGCAACACGGTGAGCAGTCCGTAGAAGAACACCTTGCGGGTGATGAAGGTCGTGGAGTATTTCTCATTGGCTTTCTTGAGCAACAGCGAGTACACCGCCCAGCTCACGCAAGCCAGCAGGGCCAGCGAATCGCCCAGCGGAGAGAGATTGAGCACCAGCTGACCGTTGAGTACCACGGCCGCCATGCCCACGAACGAGATGGCCGTTCCGATGATTTGCCACTTGCCGAGCGGCTCGCCCCTGAACCATATCCGGTGGAGCAGCATGGTGAACAGCGGACATGAGCACACGATGAGCGACACGTTCATGGCCGTTGAGTAACCCAACGCCACGTTTTGCGCCAGGAAGAACACCGTGCCGCCTGTCAATCCCAGTCCCGCCATCAGCAGCTCATCTTTCCATGTGCGAGAAAAGACGTGCCTGTGAGAGAACAGCGACAGCAGCACATAAGCCATCAGAAAACGCAACGTGTACACCTGGGCCGGCGAAACGCCACTTTGAATCAGCACCTTGGTGGAGATGAAGGTAGAGCCCCAGACGGCCACCGTGAGGAAAGCAACAACGTGATAAAACCACATGACAAACGCATTTGTTAAGGTTGAGACACTTTTTGTACTGCAAAGCTACAAATCTTCTTTCACATTCCGCCTTATTTTCGCCAGATACCTTTTCATCCCTTCGGCATCCTTGTTGTCGATGATGTTCAGAAGTTCTTTCAGTTCTACCCGTATCTGCGACACCTGGTCGTGCGTGTAGGGATTGAAAAGTATCTCCTGCAAGAGGTAATCATCCTCGTTCAACACGCCCTTGGCAATGCTCATGTGCCGCTTGAACGTCGTTCCGGGCGCGTCTTGATGCTTCATCACGGCGGCGAAGACGAACGTACTGACAAAGGGAATGCTCAGTGAGTAAGCTACGGTTTTGTCGTGTTCATCAAAGGTGTACTCATAGATGTGCAGCCCCAGGCGCTGGTACAGATCCTTGAAGAAGATGCGCCCCATGTAGTCACCCTCACTGATGACGATGGCATTCTCCTCATTCAGCTGGTTCAGGTTGGCGAAAGTCGGCCCGAACATGGGATGCGTAGAAACGTAAGGGTGACCGGCCTGCTCGTAATAATCCTTCAAACCCGTCTTCACCGAGCTGATGTCACTCAATATACAGTTGGGCGGCAAATAGGGCATCACCTCCTGAAAAGCCGAGATGGTGTATTTCACCGTCACGGCGTTGATGACCAGTTCGGGTTGAAAGGCCCGCACCTCGTCCATCGAGGTGAAGCGCTGACAATTGTATGTGAAGCGCATTCGCTTCGGATCTTTCTCGTACACGGCCGTTTCATGGTCGAAACTCAGCAGGTCAAGGAAGAAACTTCCCATCTTACCCGCACCCATTATCAATATTCGCATAGCTTGGTTTTAATTCATCATTCATCATTCATAATATAGTTGACAAGTTTACGAGTTTACAAGTTCACCAGTTGATAGTCTTATTAGCAATAAGTCTATTTACTTGTCTCCTCGTCAACTTGTAAACTCGTAAACTCGTAAACTTGTCAACTATATTATGAATTAATGATTTTCAGTTGTTGTCTCACACTCTCCTGGTGTATCTCTTCAAAGATGTTGGCCACACTCTCAGCCGAGATGCCACACTGCAGGCCCTGCTGTCCTCGCTTTTCCAATATCTCCTTGTAACGATTTGACTGCAGCACGGTCATGTTGTGTTCTTTCTTGTACTGCCCTATTTCACGACAAACACGAAGACGTTTTGACAAAAGAGCCATGAGTTCATCATCCAACTCGTCAATCTGCGCGCGCAAGCTACGCAGACCCTCGGTCGTGGCATGCTCATCGCGTATCACCAACATGCTCAGGATGACGTCCAAGGCATCTGGGGCTACCTGCTGTTTGGCGTCGCTCCAGGCGTTGTCGGGATTACAATGCGACTCCACGATAAGCCCATCGAATCCCAAATCCATCGCTTGTTGGCTGAGTGGCCCTATCAACTCTCTGCGCCCACCGATATGACTTGGGTCGCAAATGATGGGCAGTTCGGGGATGCGGCGACGCAGTTCAATGGGGATTTGCCACATTGGAAGATTTCGATACACAGTTTTTTCATAGCTTGAAAAACCGCGATGAATAGCTCCTAAACGCTTTACGCCGGCCCTGTTGAGACGCTCCAAGGCTCCAATCCACAATTCCAAGTCGGGATTGACGGGGTTTTTGACAAGCACGGGAATGTCCACTCCCCGCAGAGAGTCGGCCAAAGCCTGCATGGCAAAGGGGTTGGCAGCGGTGCGTGCCCCTATCCAAAGGATGTCTAAACCATGCTTCAAACACAGCTCTACATGCTCTGGGGTGGCCACTTCCGTGGAAACAAGCATACCCGTCTCATCCTTCACGCGCTTCAACCACGGCAAAGCCTCCTCGCCTTTCCCTTCAAAACCTCCGGGTTTGGTGCGGGGTTTCCACACGCCAGCACGAAAGTTGTGACAGCCTTTGGCCTTCAATTGGCGCGCCGTTGTCATGACCTGCTCTTCCGTCTCCGCACTGCAAGGCCCCGCGATGACGAAAGGTCGTTCCAAATCACTCAGCATATTCAGGGATAACAAATCTAATTCCATCTTTCTCTCCTTTCTCTTTCACCTGGCTCTCCATGAGCCATTCGGAAGGAAATATCTTTAATTATGTGTACTGTCGCTATTTTTTTCGTGCAAGACAATTTGTCTTACGCTGCAAAATCACTCTTACCCGACACTCAAACCCGCTCTTTCACACTTGTAACACCCGGCTCTTGGCGAGGCCATTCCAAGGTTTTGATGCGATTTAACGCCTGCTTTATCTTCTCATCTTTGGCACACAGCGAGATTCGGATGTATCGCCGGCCATTGCTACCGAAGATGAATCCGGGCGTAATGAATACCTTAGCCTCGTGCAACACACGCTCGGTGAGTTGTTCTACATCCTCGTAACAGTCAGGAATGCGCCCCCAAAGGAACATACCTACTTGCTTGGAATCGAAGGTACACCCCAGTGTTGCCATGATTTCTTCAGCGATGACACGGCGACGGCGATACACCTCGACATTGTATTCGTGGTGCCAGGCCTCGTCATTGGTATGGTATGCCTCGGCCGCAGCCAACTGGATGCCCCGGAAAGTACCACTGTCGACATTGCTCTTAATCTTCAATATCCATGAAACGAACGTGGCATTGGTGGCACATAGTCCCACTCGCCAGCCCGGCATGTTGAAACTTTTAGACATGGAATTGAACTCAATGCAGCAATCCTTGGCTCCCTCAACCTGCAAAATCGACAGGGGACGGTCGTTGAGGATAAACGAATAAGGATTATCATTCACCACCACGATGCCATGTTTCTTGGCAAATGCCACGAGTCTCTCATAAGTATCAAGCTGCGCATTGCCACCGGTTGGCATGTTGGGATAGTTGGTCCACATCAGTTTGACGCGGCTCAAGTCCATCTGTTCCAGCTCTTCAAAATCGGGTTGCCACGCATGACTCTCTTTCAGATTATAGTTTACCACCTTCGCACCGAGAATCTTGCTCAAAGAGGTGTAGGTTGGATAACCCGGATTGGGTACCAAGACCTCGTCACCCGGATTGACAAAAGCCAGCGTGACGTGCAGGATGCCCTCTTTGCTGCCAATCAAAGGCTGAATCTCTGATGAGGGATCAAGCTCCACGCCGTACCACTTTTTGTAGAAATGAGCCATGGCCTGCCGCAATTCAGGTGTGCCCACCGTGGGCTGGTAACCATGCGACGCCGGCTCGCTGGCCACCTCACAGAGCTTCTTCACCGTCTGCCGGGAGGGTGGCATGTCAGGACTTCCGATGGCAAGCGATATGATGTCTTCGCCGGCGGCATTGAGCTTGGCTACTTCTTTCAGTTTTCTACTGAAATAATATTCTTGTATCTCGTCTATACGTCTTGCGGGTTGTATGGTCATATCGTTATATTTTAGGGTGGTTCTGTGTTTGATTGCTTCTCAGATTGCCTTGTATTCGCCTAGTATTTTCAGTTCTGTGGTCAAAGGTGTGATGGCATCTATCGACTGTTTGTATCGCGTCAAATCGTCATAAGTGACATCAACGTAGAACATATATTCCCACTCATGCCCGATAACCGGCAGCGACTGTATCTTGGTTAGATTGATGCCATAGAATGAAAGGATGGTGAGTACCTTGGACAGACTGCCCTCCTCATGAGGCAGAGAGAATACAAGACTGGCCTTGTCTGCCTGATTCAAAGGACGAAGAACGTCGGCCTTGTGCAGATTCGACACCAACAGAAAACGGGTAAAGTTGTGCTTGTTGTCTTCAATATGATCCTCAAGCACCCGGAGATGGTATAATTTGGCGGCGTCACCATGACAGATGGCAGCCCACGATTTCATCTGATGTTGCCGGATGAACGCTGCTGCACCGGCCGTATCATCCGCTTCCACCACCTTCAAGCCTGCATGGCTGGCTAAGAAATGGCGGCATTGCATCAAGGCTACGGGATGAGAATGAACCTCACGGATGGTTTCCCAGTCGTCGTCAGGCAAACAACAAATGGCATGTTGGATATGGAGTTTGTACTCGCCCACGATGGTTGCACCCGATTCCCGCAACAATTCGTAGTTGTGAAGCAACGAGCCGGCGATGGTATTCTCGATGGCCAGCATTCCCACGACGGTGGAGTCGCGCTTGATATGCGCGAACACTTCCTCGAAAGTAGCGCAACAAAGCAGTTGCACATGCTCGCCCTTGAAGTATCGGTGAGCCGCTATGTCGTGAAATGACCCCAATTCTCCTTGTATTGCTATCTGTTTCATTTTGCCATATTCGTCGTTCTCTGCCTATATATTGTTTCTTCTTGAAAGGAATCATCATGAAAAACCCCGCTTTCATATAATATGAAGCGGGGCTGTATGCTTGACCTATCCTTGAGTTGAAATTCACACGCAACTCCCCGCTTCACAAGTGTTTGCGAAGTAAAAATAATAGTAGTAAAAGTATGTGTGTGACTGATTCAACATTTTTCTCATATTGGTTTATTTGATTACAAAAGTAGATGATTTATTTGTAACGAGCAAACATTTGGCTAAGAAATCATGAAAACAACTTACATTTTCCATATTTTCCAAGACAAAGGGTCAAGAATTTCCTAAAATGCCGTATGCGTCCACGTTCTTGTAGGCCTGTTTCACCTTCTGCTCCACATCCTCATCGGCAACACCTTGCGCCTGCTCGGCAGCCAATTGGGCAGCCATCTTCTCGGCCATCTCAACGTCTTCCCTACCTCCTTGCTCATCACCCAGCTCCCTCCTGAGCGGCCCTCGTTCCTGAAAGGCAACCATCGAGAATGGGTTCACATCTATCACTTTATTATAATAGGTAAGTGCTTCAGCCTTGTTTCCCTTCTTCTGTTCGACGCGAGCCTTCAAAACCAGCACGTCTTCATTGTCTGCCAAATGTTCTAACAGATGGGAGGCATCTTCATCCGCAGCGTCCAAATCATCCGAATCCAACAGCGTTTCGCCTCGTAAAAGATAGGCTTCGTATGCTTCGGGGTTCAACATAATGGCCTTGGTGAGCATGGCAATGGCGTTGGTAAGGTCGTCACGACCTATACAGGCCTTGGCGTAGCGATACAACACTTGCGGATTTTCACTGTCAACAAGCATGGCTTTCTCGCAGGCATTGCCCATGGCAACGTAGTCTTCCATCATATATGCCACGTCGGCCATGCGAAGATAAATCTGCAAATTGTCAGGTTCTGCCTCCATCAGCTTCTGCAATTGTGCGTAGGCACCAGGCAGGTCGTTGCTGCGTATCAACGCTTGTGAATAGTAATCACGCGTCTCCAGATCGTCGTGCAGTTGCAAGGCGTGACTGAAACAGCGCAGAGCTTGTTCTATTTGGTTGATTTGTAGTGCTCTGACACCATCGTATTTCAGTGTTTCAAAGTTCTTCCTTTCTTCTTCCCGACGCTTTTCTTCCTCGTTTTCAGCCTTGTTTCCAAACAGCGATTTAAAGAAATTCATAGTTTTTATAGATTTAAGGGCGGTTCTATAAATTACCACCGTAAAGTTTTTTTATGTCAGTTTTTTTACGTTTTGTCATCTTGTGGACTCTTTTTGGTTCAATTTTCTTGTTCGTTCAGTCGTATAGCTCGCTATACTCCTTCACTCACAAACAAATTGAACTCAAAAATAGTCTCACAATCCGTCAAAGCTAATTTATAGAACCGCCCTTAAAAGTTGTTCGTAAACCGAGTTGGTCATGAAGTCGGTACGCTCCCATTTCGGCCACCAGTCTTTCACGTTCTGAAATTCCTGACCCACATTCTTATACTGTCGATAGGTAAATTTGGCATTGACATACCCCTCATCGCCGTCGCGGGCGATGATGAAACAATGCAGCGTTCGTTGATATCCCACCAGCTCGTCGTCTTTCTCAACCGTCTCCAGCACCCATTCTTTCTGCGGAATGGCCACCGACAGGATGTTTACCTTGGGGTATTTCTTTCTAAACAGTTGTGTGCTGGTCTTGCGATATGCCAACGCATCCTCGCCTTTGTACAAATCCGTGCTGTATAAGGGCATGTAGAAAGACCCGTTCACCTTCACCAAATCCGACTTTACATCTATCCTGTCCTCAAAGCCAATGGCATCGCCAAGCTCGTGTCCGGCCTGCTCCAAATTCTTTTTGGTCTTCTTCAAGAACTTTGACACCTTTTCTTCAAAACGCACTTTTTTCTTATCTTGCTTCTGGGCCGACACGTTCGTGACAGCTCCTAATAACAGGACGAGCCCGAGATACCAAATTTTTTTCATTGTCGTATTATTTAAAAGAATGTCGCAAAAATAGCATAAATAAGCAGAGAATCAAAATAACAATTGATAATTAAAATAAAATTACCCTTAAAAGTTTTGCGATATAAGCACGATAACCTATCTTTGTGGCAGATGAAAAAGATGTACTTTTTATTGTTGGCAGGGCTGTTTTGCATCAACGTCAGTGCGCAGGAGCGTCGCCCAGTATTTCGGTCTATGGTCGAAAGACCAGACTCTGTGCATGCCAAACCTACTGATGCCGGCTCCAATCTTCAGCCTCACACGGCCGGAACCTATGCCCAACCCATGATCGACAGGCATTTGCCGGCCGAGCAAACCACGGCTACCGACACGCTGCATCTGCCCACCATCAACGCATACGGGCAGGTGTTGCCCTTCCGTTGGTACCCTTACGGATGGTTGGGATGGTACAATTGGAACCTTCACCCCGGTCTGAATGTCAACCTTGGTGCATCTGTTTTCGCTTTTTTAGGCAAGAACGCACCTCGCGGAGCAGGGTTCACGCAGAGCATATCCGCCATGTATGCCATGCCCCTGACCAAGAATTTGTCGCTCGCCGCGGGTGGTTATCTCAACAACGTTATATGGAGCCGAACCTCATACCGTGATGCCGGACTGACGGCGGCCCTGGGTTATCGCTTTGACGAACACTGGGAGGCTTATCTCTACGGACAGAAATCCATCGCCCGAACTCGCTTCACACCACTACCCTTGTACGATATGGGCAATTTGGGCGACCGCATTGGTGCTGCGGTGAAGTACAACTTCAACCCTTCTTTCAGCGTACAATTATCGGTAGAACGAGGCTGGATGCCCAAACAAGATAGCCGCTACTTCGATCAATACAACTATCCCGTACCCGGACTTTAGACCAACGGGACACTTGCAGCGACACTTTCATCCGGCTGCCCATGCCACATAGCTGACCTACCTGATGCCCATCGCGCCGCAGCATACCATGAGTAAAGCACCTTGAACGTATTGAACATACCGACAGCCGTCACCTCATGTACTTCAACCGGAGGCTGTTCAACACCACACTCACGCTCGAAAAGGCCATCAAAGCACTGGCCCACATGGGCGTTATCTGAAAGTTTATACCGAAAACGTACAGCACACCGGCCGCCAACGGAATGCAAACGATGTTGTAGATGAAGGCCCAAAAGAGATTCTGCCTGATCATCGACACCGTTTTCTTGCTCAAATGAATGGCCTGTGGCAAGCGCCGAAGGTCATCGCCCATCAACGTTACCTGCGCCACATCCATGGCCACGTCAGTTCCCCGACCCATGGCAATGCTCACATCCGCCAGGGCCAGGGCCTGCGTATCATTAATACCGTCGCCTACCATGGCCACCTGCTTGCCCTCACGCTGCAGCTTGCGCACCAAGTTTTCTTTATCCTGCGGCAACACCTTACTTTGATAATGTCGGATACCAGCCTGCTGAGCCCAATATTTGGCGGCCTCTTCTTTGTCGCCACTCATCATATAGACCTCCACCCCAGCCTCGTTTTGCAATTCAAGCATGGCCTCACGGGCATTCGGCTTCAACGTTTCGCGCGCTTCAAGCGGTAAGTCATCAGCCTTGGTAAAATCGATTTGCTGATTCGGAATAGTCAGTGTGCCGGTCTTGTCGATGACCATGGCATTGACCTTACGCAGACTTTCCAGCGCTGTTGCGTCCTTGATGAGCACATTCTTCTCAGCCGCTTTCCCGATGCCCACCATCAATGCCGTGGGTGTTGCCAAGCCCATGGCACACGGACAAGCGATGACCAGCACCGAGACACCCGATAGAATGGCTTGCGGAAGAGCCTCGTTGCCACCAAGAAGCCACCATAGTGCGAACGTCAACACAGCTACACCCATAACTACCGGCACAAACACCAATGCCAACTTGTCGACAACGCGCTGCACGGGAGCCTTGCTTCCCTGTGCCTGTTGCACCATCTGGATAATCTGTGCCAACGCCGTATGCTCGCCTATCTGTTGGGCTTTAAATCGAAGTTTGCCCTGCGAGATCACAGTTCCCGCCAACACCGATGCCCCAACCTGCTTCAAGGCCGGCGTGGGTTCGCCGGTTATCATGCTCTCATCAACATAACCACCGTCTTCGAGCATGAAGCTGGTCGCCCAGGTCACCTCACCATCTACCGGAACCTTCTCACCCGCACGCACCTCCAGCACGTCACCTATGTTGACGGTAGACAGGGGAACATCCTCCGTCTGCTCACCACTGACCAGATGAGCCGTCTTGGGAGACAGACCCATGAGCTGGCGAATGCTGCCGGCCGTGCTGTCCTTGGCCCTCTCTTCCAACAACCTGCCGGTGAGAACGAAGGTGATGATCATCACCGAGGCATCAAAATAAGTGTGCCACTCAATGCCTCTGCTGCCCCAAACGCGCTCACCGTAAAAGGTATTGAACGCACTGAAAATGAACGCGATGCCCGTGGAGAGTGCCACGAGCGTATCCATGTTTGCCGACTTTTGCAGCAACTGCTTCCAGGCAGATGTGAAGAACTGGCGACCGCAGTAGACAAAGTTGGCCAATGCCAGCAGCATGGCCACTTGATTGGACACTTGGACTGCCCCCAATGAAATCCACCTCATCGAAACGGCCATGCACAACACGGCAAAGAGCCACGACAGCAGTGTCTTTCGCTTCAGTTGTCTGTACGCATTGCGCTCAATCTCTTCCACCGACCGGTCGCTCTCTATCACGAGATCATAGCCAATGGCATTGATTTCACGCTTCATCTGTTCGGGTGAAATCTCTTTTTCATCGTATTCCACCAGCGCGCTTCTGCCTGGCAGACTGACTGACGCTGACTGGATGCCTGGCAGGGAATTGAGCTTCCGCTCCACATGGGCAGAGCAGGCAGAACATGCCATCCCCACCACCGGTATTGTTTTCTTAATCATTTTATGTAGGATAGTTGATGAGTTTTTGAGTTCATGAGTTTTTGAGTTAGCTTTTACCGACTCTTCATCTTGATGCTCCCTTTCCTCCCAATAGCATGAGGTGTCATCTGCAAATTTAGCGAATAAGTTTGTAAACGCCATGTGTGGCGGTTGGATTTTTGGCCCGTTCTAACCAACTTTCAGTACAAGAAGGATGCCTACTCATGAACCCAAACCCATGGAAAAAATAAGAATCAAGCTTTTGGATGATGACGAATTTTCTTGACAACATGCCGCATGATACCGGCTATATTCACGAACTTTCGTGCCGCTCGCCGCAAATACGCCAAGCACGAGCATGTTTCGTAAAAACATGTAACACAATACATTACGACAACAGCAAATCACAATGTATGGATTTTCCAAGCCATTTCAAGGAAAAAGCATTGCTGTAAGCCACCAACAGACACGCTTTTAGCGTGCAACCTCATGAGAATTGACTGCCAAAGTGAGGTTTCTAAGCGTACAAAAGCATGGGTATTGCTGATAATATGACTGACGATTCCTAAAGAATCTCCTGCCTTGCATCCTCTTGACCTATTATTTATCTCCAGATGAAAGATTTTGAAAAGTCATTTTGATGGCATATTTCCATCAAAATACCTAACATTTTTAATCTTCCAACTCAACCTCTCTCACCACTTGGCGCACCAGCACGTTACGCCTGCCTCTACTCACCGAACGTCACATGTGGAAGCGGCAGCATAACGTGACCGCAGCTGCGGATGGATGACAAAGCGCGCTTTTTTGTGCCAGCATGGGAAGAGTGGCGGCTTACCGCTATTTTATGATTGCCGTTCCAACAAAATCTGTACGATACGCTCGGCACTCCTTCCGTCCCAGCGGTCGGGAATGGCGCATTTTTTCCACGTCTCATTCACCATATCCTCAACAGCCTTGCCCAACAACCGGGCATCTTCGCCAACCAAAACGTTGGAACCAATCTTGACCGTTTCAATATGTTCGGTGTAACTGTTGAGCGTGATGCAGGGAACGTTGTTGAACGTTGCCTCTTCGGCCACATTGCCACTGTCGGTAATCACACCGCAAGCATGAGCGGTGAGATAGCCAAACTGCAAGTAAGAAAGTGGCTTTATCAACCTGAATGTGGGATGATCAGAACCTAAAAGTTCGGCCACGACAGCTGCCGAACGGCTGCGGAGCGGTGCCAGAACCTGCTTGCCGGCTGCATTGTCGAGCATGGCATGCAGCATGTCTTTAAGGTTTGCCTTGTCTGCCAGCAAAGCCTTACGGTTCAATGTGAAAACAATGTATTCGCCTTCTCTCACGCCCAGCTCGTCGAGCACGGCAGGACGCTGCAGCCTACCGTGGTTGAAACGCAACGTATCCATCAAGATATTGCCCACCATGTATATCTTCGACAGCTCAGCACCCTCACGCGTAGCAGTGCTGTTGCTGCCCATGCCGGCCGTGAACAACAAGTCGCTCAACCCATCGATGACCAGTCTGTTGATTTCTTTGGGCATGCTGAGGTCAAAACTTCGCGTGCCTGCGACCAGATGCGCCAAGGTGATGCCCTGCTTCTTCGTCACGATGGCCGTCGCCAACGTAGAGGCCAAGTCGTCCACGACTATCACGACATCGGTAGGATGGGTCTGCAAATAATGTTCAAAACCAGCCATGACGAGTCCGGTGAGTTGGTTGAGATTCTCACAATCAACCCCTAAATAGGTGTCTGGATAGGGCATTTGAAGATCGTCAAAAAGCGACTTCTCCAGGGTGGGATCGTCCTCTTTACCGGCATAAACCAATTGGTAAGAAATATCCCTACCAGCATCTGCCGCCTTTTGGATGGCCCTGATGATGGGTGCCACCTTCACAAAGTTGGGCCGTGCGCCCGCTACGATACATATATTCATTGTACTATTTTTCTGCAAAGTTATACATTATTAATAGAACGACCATACATTTAGACGGAAGAACTTGTCTTTTTGCCCAGACAGAAGCATATCTTGTGACTTCTGCCATGCTACTACCCTATCAGAAGACAACAGCGTTGTTCGATTTATTGACGCACTCTCCTTTCATGGGAGGCACGCATACGGTTATTCTTTTTGTATATATCCCTCTTGATCATAACCTTTATGTGTGCTGTGAATAAGGTCGACCAGAGGCTGTACCCGCTGATCCGTAACAACCATATCTTTGAATTTGTCGTATTGAGCATCGTATCTTTGTCCGCTACCGTGTTGCAAGCGTGTGGCTATGTCGCTGGGAAAGAGGAACGAAGCACGCGAACCTAAATGCTTGTAATATTCGGACAAATAAATATGTATCCCCGCCAAATCAAAATCACCAAAGTGGATATAAGGGTTGGGAATGGTTTTCAACCATTTTATCAAATCGCCCGATTGGGGATAACGTGATACAAACAACAGCCTGTTGTTAGGAAACAAATAACGCTGATGGACTATCTGCACGAAGTTTTCCACATTCTCCATACCTATAACCGTTACGTCTTTTGGAATGACAAACGTTGGATAATCATGGATAAAAGGTAACATGCCAGGCTGAAAACGAAGTGTTTGACGCACGCCCGACAGCTCTACCTCCAACGGTTCGTAACCGTTTACCAAAAAGCCCCTCATTGTTCGTTGCCTCAACAGTTTCGAGTTTCCCGACAATGCCACCTGCCTACTGCGTTCGGTATCATGGTTCAGCTTCATATCCAGTATGGCCTGCACATCTCGCAAATTGTATTTTTCTGCCAAATATTTTTGAAAATAGTCAACAGCAGCTACCTTATACGTCACCCTGCTGCCATGACTGATTGAGACAAGCACCCCATCTTGCAGCATTTCATTTATCCATTTACCCTTTAATTTACTGGCAGCAATCGTTTCGCCGGCAGCCAATGCGCATAGATTTTCCAATAGCGAACGTGTGATATTCATACTTTCATCGTAATAAGTGCTTTGACAAGCGTGTTCGATTTGTGATCTTTTGTGAGCAGATAAGTATACTTGTAATCGGATACCGCATACGATATAGGCGAACTGTTCACCAAATAGATGTTGCGAACATTTGCAAATTTCAGTATTCCCCGTACGTTGTTGGGATGCAATTTACCAATCTCGTCCATCATACAATGCAAGGTAAAGTCGCCAAACTTTCTCGACACCTTTTCCTTAAACACGTTGATAAGCATGATGTTAACCATTGCTTTCACTAAAATGTCCGTACCATCCGACCCTACATTCGATATTTTTTCTATCCAACCCGTATCGTTATCGTTTTCTTTGATGCGGAATTGCAGTTTGAATGTATCGCTCAAAACCAACCTACTTCTGTTCGGATTCTCGTTTAAGCACACCATGAAATCAAACAATCGTTTGGTGACCCCTCTGTTGGTATCATCTCTTTGTTGTACAGATGAAAACAGATTCAGTTCGCCTATGTCGTAGGTATGCTCGTCGTTAAAGGCTTTCATATCGTTGAGCAATATCATTAAACGGTCGCTACTGGGCTGACTGCGCAAGGCAATTTCTTTAATCACGCCCGCAAAATTACGCTCGTGAAAGTCGGCATTGATGTCGTTAATGATCTTTCCTATCTCACTGGCGTAGCTGTTAATGCTTCCCACCTCTTTTGATATGCGTTGCAGGATGTCGCCATATCTATCGCTAAGCCTCCGACTATATTCCTCTATTTTGTCATGATCAATAAAGTCGCACAAATTTTGCGCAAACGCCATATAGTCATCATCCGTGTTTAATTGGGTCTTAAAGGCGAAAGTGTTCTTCGTAGAAAAGTAACTTTTAAACCGATCAACGTTTTGTTTTAACGCATCAGCCTTCCCAAGTTTATCATATAGGCTATCTTTTAGTAATTGCAAAACCTGATCTGTAGGGTCTGTTGACGTCTTTGGCTTGACAGTTGCCCATTCAATAGAAGTTTTGTTCTCTATAGACAATTTGAAATTGTCAACCGCTGTCAACCCTTTTTCCAATTGTGTTTGTTCCGTTTCTTTATTCCTTATTTTTGTTTCAAACTGCAATTTCTGTTGTCCTAATCGACTACTTCTCAACCTAAATTTTTCATCCAACAGCGCCAAGTCATTTTCCAACTTTCTCTTTTGCTCTTTCTTTTTATCCTCTTCGGGCAACCATTCTTCTTTAAACGATAAATAATCGAAATATCGTTTGCGGTTGTTGTTTATAAAATCAAGCTCCCTTTGTAACGCTATCAGCTTATCATTTATTTGTTGCAAAGCAGTTGTATTCACCCCTTGTCCAGCCAACTCGTTGCTTTCTTGTATTTTTAACTGATTAATCTGATTGTTGATAACGGTGGTTTTTTCTTGCATTTCTTGTAGCAACATTTCTATTTTGCTATCCGTTTCTTTACGTTTTGCATTGTTGGCAAATGCGGATTCTTGCTCACAAGCTTTCAACTCCCGATTTCGTTTATTGCGCAATTTCTCTTTTTCTTGTTGGAAGGTAGATAGTTGTTCTTGCTGTTTACTGATTTGCAGGTCGATATTTGCTAATCTTTTTTGTTTTTCCTCCTCGTTTCGTTTATCCCAATCTTGCATTTTAACCTGCTCAACTTTTATCTGTTGGGCCGTTTGTAGCAAATTGGCTTCTAACGTTTGGTGTGCCATACGCAGTTCTCTAATCTGTTTAGCATACCGATTTTCTATTTGTTGGATGTTCTCTTGGTTGGCAGTAGTACATTCATAAATTCGTTTTTTGTTTTCTTCAATCTCTTGTTCAGCATCTCGTTTTTCAGCTTTCAAATCGTCTGGCGTACGGAGTTCACGCTCTATATGCGATAAATCCACATCTACTCCAAAGAGCGAAGCATTGTGTTGACTGCTCAATTGCGGGTGCAGCAGGTTGTTATACAATACATGTTGTTCGTCAACCACCTTGCCAATCGTTTGTTGCCAGCCCTGTTTATGCGTAGACAGCCATTCATAAAACGATCCCTTGTACTGTGCAAGAAGCTCATCAAGTTTAGCTATTTGTTGAGCAAGCTTTTCATCCTTTTGTTCCAAGTCTTTCAGTTGAGCTTGCAATTCCTGCTCTATTTTTTGCCTTTCTGCTTCAGCTTCATGCCTCAGTTCATTGATCTTACTGCGATTTTTCTCCTTTTCAATTTCTGTTTTCCTATGCTGTTCATGCAGTTGATCTATTTTATTTTTACATTGTTCCAACTCGTTAGCGTACAAATGCGTATTCTGATATATCAATCTTTTACTCTTTGCGGCCGTCAAATCTGTGTTAGCTGCTTGTATTTTCTCATCAACAGTTTGACTTTCAACATCAAAATGCGCATAAATCTCTTTGTTTCGCTCCTCTTTTTGTTGTGCTATTCGTGCCACTTCCCTGTTGTACACCTCTTGCAAAAGGTTTTTCTTTTCGTTGCAAGTGGTTTCAATAGTGCGAAGTTCTAATTGCAGTTTTTCTGTCAATGCTGCGTATTTATCGGTGATACTCTTATGTTGAAGTGTTAGTTCTTCTTTATATCGTTTCTTATTCTCTATTTCGTTTTTCACAAAATCCTCTTTCTCAATTCTGCTAACCACAGACAAGATATCGCTTTGCTGGTAAAACTTTCTTTTGTCAGCAATTTCTTTCAAACGAGCATCTACCGCTCCCAACTCACGATTTTTACCATCCTTCTGTTTGTTGTACTTGCCGCTTTCTTCTGAAATCAGTCTGTTGATACGCGCAAACTCTTCTTTTAATTTTCCTAATTCTTGATGTAACAAGGGCAAACGCTGTTCATCTCGCTGATAAGCATATACCAATTCGCTAATCAAGTCTTTGATTTTAGCGGTAATCAACAATAAGTTACGATAAGCCTTCTCCACTTTATCGGCATCTCTTCGCACCGTAACCACCCCATGCTTGTCGGTTTTATACCACAAATGAACGTCGTTGTATTCTTGTTCAAACGCCGACACCTGACTTCTATAGTAAGCCAAATCAATAGAAATCTCGTCATCCGTCATCGAACTAATCATGGTGTTTTTGATGAATTCGGCATCCAGTTTCGTGTTCAGAAACACATTTTGAATGGTTCGTGGAATGTTTTGATACTTATTGCTTTCGGCAATGGCATACTTACGAAACTCGGGTTGCACCTCATGTCGGTTTCCAAATATAATATCACGATACTCCTCATACCTATCAATGATACGAGAAGTGTGTACCCCTTTGTCAATTTTTTGCTGTATGTGCATCCACTCTGAGTACACTTCACCTTGTTCGCTCATAAGTATCTCTCGCCGATAAGCACAGTCGATAAACCGAAAAGCCACTCTACCCCGATGCTTAAAGGCTAAAATGAAATACGCATTGGCATCTCTTATCACTTCGTAAACGATATAAGAGTTAGGGTACGGAAAATAAAAAGCATCGAAAGACTGCTTTTCACGCGGAATACCCAACTTCAATTTGTCGGCATTGTAGAAAAACAATAACGCTCGTAGCACCGTACTTTTACCGACACCTTGTGTTCCAACGAAGTGTACATTGCCGTCTACCTTTACTTCTGCATACGGAATGTGTGCGCTGTTGATGAAAACTATCTTATTCAGGTATCTCATTCTTCACCTCCTCTGATATGGTTAAGCAGTCAACAAGTTCTTCCATATAATGAAACGCATCTGTGACTACATATTGTTTTGTCACCTCACTAATAAGTTCGGCAAAGCCATTGTCGGTTAACTCTTTCATCAACCGCTCTATGATTTCCTGATGTGTGCTGTGCCTGCCACGAAACAATTGTTCAGCCTTCTCTTTCAACTCAATATCCGAACTTAACCTTACCTCAATGTCTGATGTCATGAATTCAAAGCCTGACGAAAAGGTACCGTTGTATATTTTCAAGAAATCAAGAATGTCAATCCATTGTGCCATACGCTCTAATTTGCGTTGCATATCGGCCTTACTCTCTTTTCTGCAAAAATAAAAATACCCATTACCTCCTTCTAACAGAAAGCCAATGCCAGCATAATAGTCGGCATACTCTTGCTGATGGTCTTCCAACAAGTCGTAATAAGCTCTCATACTTTGTGATGTGCTGTTGCGTGAGATAAACATTCCCTTGCTTAATATGCTAAAAATTTCTTCGGTCTTTTTCATCATTTTGCCGGATAAATAAGTGGATACTCGATGTTTTGAGTAGTTTCAGTTTGATTCGTAAAACACAATTCGCTTTCGTATTGTGTGGCTATCTGGCAGAATAGCACCAGCTTTTCTTCGATGTTCAATTCTCTTTTATACGCATGGTTCATCACGAAAGCAAACAAATGGGTTCCTTGTGCTCTAAAGGCATTCATCATTTCTTGCTGGCTCACTACCGATATTCGTTCTTCTTGTTGCTGAATATAAGCCGCATCAATAGCTTCGGCTGCCGTTTGTTGCGCCTTGTTGGGCAACTTGATGCGTTGCATGACGTTTTGAAGAAGTTCTATCGCCCCATCTTCGTTGCGTAAATAGTTGATAGACAGCTTGAGCCTGTATCCCGCCTGTGGCTCAATCCACACAGGATTCACCTGCCCCATCACCATTTTTACATTGGTATGCTCTTCCCAGGTAAGTTGATCTTTCAGGTATTTTATTTGCTGAATTTTCTTGAAAAGTTTATTTTGGTAGTCAATGAAATTCAGATAGCCAATAATTTGCCGATCAATTTCCAACAAATTGTGATAAACCTCGTTCAGCTGTAGTTTCACATCTGTTACCACGCCGCGTAACTGTACGTCCATGGCTTGCGCAAAAAACACGGGTTGGCCTACGTCGATTACCTTCTCAACCTCCTTGATGAGCGTTGCAATGGTGTCACGTTTCTCGTCCAAATGGATGAGCCTTGCTCTCTTGACAAGATAATTAGGCTCGTTCTTATACGTATTGTCCACATTTCGTTTCAGGTCTATCACGTTGCGAACAGTGGTAAGTGCTATGTTTTTCAGAATCTTTCTTACCTTTTTGTGATAGTCCATGCGGCGACGCTCATTATTCTCTTTCAGATAGTATTCAATATTCTCATTGAGCGTTGTGATATATTCTGCCACCGAAGCCGTGTTGATTTGTTCGTTTACCTCTAACACTTCTTCAAAGAATTGCAGATACACGTCTTCCATTTCCAAGTAGTTGCCCGATTCGTGTATGATGCCATAGTCTATCAAAAACCTGATTCGTTCTTCTTTATAGTCAACCAATTCGCATGCATAGTCGGTCTTGAAAGAGAACGATTTGCGCTTGGCGAACATCTCGCGCAGCAATGTCTTCTCTCTCCCCAATACTTTAATCAGCTCTTCTATGGAACGAAATGTTTTCATGCTCGGTTAAATGGTCTTATCTCCTATGGCTCAATTGGCGAGGCATGATGAGCAATAGACTTCTTTTTTTCACGATTTAGTGACTGTGTTTCTACATAGCTGAACGTTCAGTTGTGCGAAGGGGATGTCTTCAAGAACAGACTTACACAAAAAACGGCTTTTGATGACTGATGATAGAATGAGTCAAGTCCGCCATTATCTTTGTGGGAAAAATGCGTTCTTGGGACACTTCCACCCCCTCGCCCATCAATTTAACAACGGACTTGACGCCCCCTTAAAATACGAAGAAAGCTTGTTGCCTTTTCTCGCCTTTTGTCAGAAAGACACGCTAAACATGAATTAGTCCACTGTACTTCCGGCTAAGAAAAGGCAACCTCTTCTGGCTATGCAAGCGTTTTGCTATTCGGTCTTGAACAAATCCTTGATGCCTCCGATGCTGCCAAGCAGGTTGGTGGCCTCGTAAGGCAGGTAGACGGTCTTTGACTTGTCGCCCGAAGCCAGCTCCTGCATCATGGCGATGTACTTCTGAGCCAGGAGGTAATTAGCAGGATTGGTGCTTTTCCCCACGGCCTCGGTAATCTTCTGGATGGCGATAGCCTCGGCCTCAGCCTTGCGAATGCGCGCTGTTGCCTCACCTTCGGCATAAAGAATGGCCTGCTGCTTGGTGGCCTCGGCGCGGTTGATGGTGCTGGTCTTCTCGCCTTCCGACTGCAAGATGGCCGCCTGCTTCTCGCCCTCGCTGGTCAAGATGGTGGCACGCTTGTTGCGCTCGGCCTGCATCTGCTTCTCCATGGCCTGCAACACGCTCTCGGGGGGCGTGATGTCTTGCAGTTCCACACGGTTCACCTTGATGCCCCACTTGTTGGTGGCATCATCGAGAACGGCGCGCAACTTGGTGTTGATGGTGTCGCGCGAGGTGAGCGTCTGGTCCAGTTCCAGCTCGCCGATGATGTTACGCAAGGTGGTCTGCGTGAGCTTCTCAATGGCGTTGGGCAGGTTGTTGATTTCGTAAACGGCCTTGAACGGGTCCACAATCTGGAAATACAACAAGGCATTGATCTGCATCTGAATGTTGTCCTTGGTGATGACATTCTGCTTGTCAAAGTCGTACACCTGCTCGCGAAGGTCGATGCTGGTACTGTAGATGTAGCGACCACGGTTGAGCGTCACGATATTCTTGGCGCGGTCGATGAAGGGGATGATGACGTTGATGCCAGGGCTGAGTGTGGCATAGTACCTGCCCAGACGCTCTACAATTTTGGTTTCTGACTGTGGGATGATGATGACGGCCTGCTTGACGAATATCAAGGCCAATACAACAATCGCCACTAACACATAGGTTGCAATCATGATATGAAGTTTTTTGGTGAATAATTCATGCGTTACAGGCACCGCTCCACGGTGAGGATGATGCTGTCCATCTTGACCACGCGTACCCGCTCGCCCCGCTGGATGGTCTCCAAATCGGTGCTGACAGCCTTCCACACGTCGCCGTCGATCTTGACATAACCACTGTGCTCGCCCGTGATGGGCTCTTCCACCGTGCCGGTACGCCCGATGAGGGCCTCAGCGTTGCTGGGCCGGTTGTCGCCCGAGGCATGCAGGGCATGTACCAATGGCGGGCGCACGAACACGAGGCTCAGCACCGAGCACAAGGCGAAAATGATAATCTGGAGCCAGAGTGGCACGTCAAAGAGCGAGCTGACCATGGCACACAGCGCACCGATGGCGAAGCAGGTGACAAAGAAATCGCCCGACCCCAGCTCGATAATCAGACAGAGCATGGCTACGATAATCCAAACGAGCCATAAATTTTGTGAAACGTATTCTATCATCTGTATAAGTTTTTGGCAAACAAAAAACGCTGCGGATCGAGCCATTCTGAAACGGGACGCACCGCAAGGAAACAATGAAGAATTACATGTGATTCCGCAACAAATTTAAAGAAAAATCTTGAATCATACGCCTGTCGGAACAAAAAAATTTTTTTTCTGCAGATAAGGCTGATTCTATAAATTACCACCGCACATAGTCATCAAATGTTTATGAAATACGTTTTGTTATCTTTTGGCTTCTTTTTGGTTCAAAATGTAAGTTCGTTCAGTCGTGTAGCTCGCTACACTCCTTCACTCTCTTGCATTTTGACCTCAAAAATAAGCTCAAAATCTAACAAAGCTAATTTATAGAACCAGCCATGAAAGATAAAAAAAGACGTCTGCCACACCCCGGGATAAAGCGTTCATCCTATATCATGCCGGTAAAAAGGCGTTGACCTTGCCCGCCAAACTCAATGAAATTGGCACCCAATAGCCATGACATTGGCAGGCAAAGCCTACGCTTTTCCTAACGTACACATAAACTGCTTGTAATCAGCATCATACACATTCATGAAAAAGATATCAGAAGAGGTGGACAGAACGTGGAGCACCCACGGCGGACGGATGACCCATCAGCCCAGACAGGACCAGGCCTGACAGGATTAAGCGTTCCTGTCAGGCCCGGTAAAAATGGTGCGCGCGCTTACTTTCCCACGTTTCTGTAAAGGCTGGAGGCAGAAACCGTCTTTTGCCGGGATGACTGTTTCCTGTCCGTCAGCTTCCTGCTCGTCTTTGGAGCGGGGGCTGCTGCGGCACCAGAGCCACCATTATAATATTGTAAAGCCGTGGGCATAAGACGCTGCAAAGCGGCAATGCGCTTGGCATCGGTGGGGTGAGTACTGAAAATATCGCTCTGGTTTCCCTTGCCTTTGGCCATGCGCTGCCAGAATGGGACGGCCACACGCGGATCGTAACCGGCCATGGCGGCAAAGATAAGTCCCATGTTGTCGGCCTCCAACTCATGGTCGCGTGAGTATTTCAGACTGCGGAACTGCAATCCTTGCTGGGCCACCACCTGTGCAATCTGCGTGGTGGTGTTTCCCACACCCAGCGCGCTGAGAGTACCGCCAAGCACCCGCACGCCCAGGTTGTCCATAATCTGCCTGCTCATCTGCTCGGCGCTGTGGCGGGCAACGGCATGCGCTATCTCGTGCCCCATGACCACTGCCAGGGACGGTTCGTCCCGCGTATAGGGCAGAAGACCTTCGTACACCACGATTTTGCCACCGGGCATGCAGAACGCGTTGGCCTGGTTGTCGGCGACAAGGTTGAACTCCCAGCGATAGTGTTGCAGTTCTTCGCTCAGTCCGCGGCTGTTGAAATAGGCCTCGACGGCGCGGGCCAGCCGCTGTCCCACACGCTTCACCATAGCCGTGTTGGCTGCATTAGACGACTTGGTGGCCGTGGCCATGTACTTGTCGTATTCTTGTTTGCTCAAACTAAGCACCTGCTCATCCGAGACCATCAGATTCTGTTTACGGCCCGTGATAGGCACGGTGCGCGTAGTTCCACATGCCACGAGCAATGCGGTGGCAAAGGTCAACAATAAAATTTTAGCTTTATTCATATCCTTGATTTTATAAATTTCGATATTGCAAACTTACAAAAAAATGATAAATGCTGACAACAGTTCGTTAAAATTTGAGATAACGACGGGATAGGGAAAGGTTAAACTGAAGCCAGTTGATGCACTTGGGCTTATGTCATACCCGTTGGCGGAATTAATTTAGTGCATACTTAATTCCGCCAACGGGTTATTATTTATCTATCACAAGCCCTTCTAAACTTTTTTCACTCTCGCATGAGCATAAAAAAGAAGCAAAGGCTATGCAAATTAATATACACTGTATTTTCATAGGAAATGTTTTTTAGAGCCTATGCGGATTCAGCAGATGAACGGGATGCGCAGGTTTAAGACGGCTTAAACGTTTAATGCGCCAATGATTTCTGTCACCGAAGCACAACCATGGTCATCAAGCCAGCGGTTCACACCATCACGAACGTGGATGGTAGCCATGGGATCGACAAAGTTGGCCGTGCCAATTTGGATGGCCGTGGCACCCGCCATGAAGAATTCGATGGCATCTTTCGCCGTAGAAATCCCTCCAAGTCCAATGACAGGGATGCTGACTGCTTTGGCCACTTGCCATACCATGCGCAACGCTACGGGCTTTACAGCCGGTCCGCTGAGGCCACCTGTGGCAATGCTCAACACGGGTTTGCGCCGCTCTATGTCAATGGCCATGCCCATGAGGGTGTTGATAAGCGAAACACTGTCGGCTCCTTCGGCCTCGCAGGATCGTGCTATTTCGGCCACATCGGTGACGTTGGGCGACAACTTGACGATGAGTGTCTTGTGATAAGCCCGTCGAACGGCTTTGACAACCGCTGCGGCTCCGGCACAAGATACGCCAAAAGCCATGCCGCCCTCCTTGACATTAGGACAGGAAATATTGAGTTCGATGGCCGGAATCTTGTCCAGAGTATCAATACGGGCCGCACACTCGGCATAATCATCGGGCGTGTTCCCGCTGACATTGACAATCATGTGGGTGTCGATATCCTTGATCTTTGGATAGATTTCTGAGCAGAAATAGTCAACACCCTTATTCTGCAGACCCACACAGTTGAGCATGCCATGCGGCGTTTCGGCCATTCGTGGATACTTGTTTCCTTGACGAGGATGGAGCGTTGTACCCTTGACAATGATACCACCAAGCTGATCTAATGGTACCAAATCGGCAAATTCGAGTCCATACCCGAAAGTACCCGAAGCGGTTAAGATTGGATTTTTAAACTCAATATCATTTATTTTTACATTTAGAGCTGCCATAATAACTTCTTAATATTTAACACAGGACCTTGTGTACAAACGCAGACATGACCGTCGGTAGTATCTTCCACGCAACAAAGACAGGCGCCCAAGCCGCACGCCATGTCATTCTCCAACGAGACTTCGCATGCTATGTCGTTCTGTTTGGCATAGCGCGCCACCGACATCATCATGGGTTTGGGGCCGCAGGTGGCGATGCGGTCGAATTGTTTTTCCTTGAGAATGGAATGATTGGTAACATAACCTTTCTCACCTTCTGAACCATCTTCCGTGGTGAGATACAGGTCACCAAGCTCACTAAACATATTTTTTTCAAGCAATTCGTCAGCTGTTCGTGCGCCTAACAAAAACGAAGGGCGCACGCCCATCTCCACTAATCGCTTTCCCAAGAAAAGCATTGGAGCGATTCCAACACCTCCTCCAACGAGCAAGACACGCTCATCGGTAGAACGGGGCATGGTAAAACCATTTCCAAGAGGTAACAAACAATTGACCTTCTCACCAGGTTTCTTTCGCACCAGACGACGGGTTCCCTCACCTATCGCCGCCACAAGCAATAAAATCTCATCGCGTTCGTAATCCACCATGTTAATGGAAATGGGCCGACGCAAATAGGTTGTAGGTGAATCGTCAATACGCACTTGTACGAATTGGCCTGGATGCATCTCGGGCAATGCCGATGAAGAACGCAATCGCATGAGCCAATGACGATCGCTTAATTGCTCTGTGGCTTGTACAAGGAAATCTTCACAAATCTTTCTCATTGAACAATTTCATTATAATAGTATTGAAATAGGAAGCTATGAACAAATCTTAAACTGCGACATGCGAGGGCGATGATAGTACATACAAACCTCCTTGTCTGAACGAAGAATAAGCTCAGCCTTGAATATACGCCTATTTAATTGTGATAATCTTGAAACACTTAATAATATATCAAGTGCAAAGTTAGCACAAATAGAACACACTCACAAATGAAAGAAATAAATAAAAACGCCTACAACAATAATCGCCCAACCTTTTAAAAGAATGAGCTGAACAGAAAAAAATATCCAGAGTATCGATTAACGACAAACAAATTGACTGAAAAGATTTGGTAAGAGCCTGACTAAATACTTATTTTTTAGGAACAAAAGTTTCCCACGTTTGGTCATCATAGAATACTCTTATTTCAGCAATCTTACGCGGATTTTTGTCAATATATTTCGTATTGCAAGCTGAAGCCGGCGGAAGTTGGTTACGTTGGTCAGAAAAACGTAACTGAGACTGCACCACATTACTCTCGGGTGGAGTAGAAGGAGAATCTTCAAACTTTAATACAGATTCAGCAGATGGTGTAGAAACTGCATGATTATCGTTATCACCTGTATAATCATCCAAGAACATAGGACCTTGTCCATACAACAACCAATCTAAATTAATAGATGGAAATTTTTTCTTGATGGCATCGATATGGTTCAATGTCGGTTTAGTGCGATCATTAAATATGCTACTCAATGAAGCAGGTGAAATATCCAATACCTCAGCAAAACTTTGCTGATTCATGTGCTGAGCATTCATCAATTGTCTGATTCGATCTTTCATTTCATTCATCATTCAACGTAAAACAGGCCAAAAACGGCAAATCTCATTGACTTTACAAAGGTAAACAATAAAAATGACAAAACAAACAAATCCATATAATATTCACCTTTCGATAATTTGAATTTATGTGTTTGTATTTGTAAATCTAAAATAAAAAGAATACATCGCCGTAACTTTAGATATACATATATAAATCATATCTGTGAATTGATGATTTTCTTTAATAAAGCAAATAGCCGCAAAAAACTGGGAATAAGTATATTACGCTCTATCATTTTGCTTCATATCAGCTTTATTCCGTGAAATCAAGCATGAACCAATGTAAATATATAGAAAGCAGAAGAGAATAAGTCTCGTTTACATTGGTTATCATAGAATTAGCCACTTATCAGTATGCTGAATATTTATGAGTATCAAATATGAAATCAAAATATTCACATTTCAATATCACATATCAATATCGCATTATCGATATATGTTTATAAAACAGACATAAAATCAAATTCATATATTCATATTTTTATATTTACAAAGCAGCATCCTTTTAGTATTTTAAATCTTAATAACGGTTAACGATGAATTTTCATCTCAAGTCAACATAAGAAATCGCCATAATTTCAATATTCTGAAACAAGGTACAGGGTGCGCTCAAATATGCGAATTATGAGCATACAAAAAAGCGAAAAACCCAGGCTCCATCTGGGTTTAACGGCAAAAAACATGAAAAATAAAAGTTGTATTCTAGACAAAAATAAGCTAAAACAGGGTCCATTTTAGGCAAAAAAGAGCTTTTAAAACATGCGAAAAATCCTCTTCAGATAGAAAAAGCTACCCTATCAGCAACCTATCTGAAGTTATCAGAAGGCTTGTCTGAGGTTTTCGGCAAGTCTATATGATGTTATCAGGGGGCTATCTGAAGTTATCAAAAGGCCTGTCTGAGGTTATCAGGGGGGCTATCTGAAGTTATCAGCAAGTCTATATGATGTTATCAAGGGTCTATCTGAAATGGTTAGAAACCTATCTGAAGTTACAAAGGGCTGCTTGAAGTTTATTGGAGACGCCAGTTTTGGAGTTCTTTGTGAATCAAAAACGCATCTCTTTCAGTGCAGGATATAAAAGATAAGCTCTTTCATGAGATCCCCCGTCGAAGTATTAGGATTGTTGATACCTTTACTTTTTGCATCAATTTCTCTAAACTTCGCAATGATCTGCATGGTTTTCTTACCTGAATAATTTTTCATTCCCGTGATATAATCACGCGCGGCCCACCCTCCTCTTAGATCCAGAAATTGCGCAACGGCGTTCTCGTTTTTGGTGGGAGCGTAATAGGCAATCATCAAATTTTGAAAATAGCTGAAGAGCAAAGGAAGAAAAGAAAAGATTGATCCAGCTTTGGGATTATTGTCAAAATATTTGATTATCTGATTAGCTTTGAAAACATCCCGATTCACCAAGGCGTTTCTCAGCTCGAAAGCGTTGAAATCTTTGCTCACGCCAATTTGCTTTTCAATAACTTCAGGCACAACCACTCGGTTGTTTTCCGGAAGAGAGATCAACAATTTGTCGAGCACAGAAATCATCCTGTTCAAGTCCGAGCCAACATGATCGGCAATCATCGCTGTAGATTTATAATCGATGGTCACGTTTTTCTGTTTCAGATACGAGGCGATGAAAGTAGGCAGTTCTGTCTCTCTCATCTTTTTACTTTCAAAAACCACGCCAATAGCTTCAGACCTTCCAATCAGTTTTTTTCGTCTGTCGATGGTTCCATTTTTATGGCACAGCACCAAGATTGTTGATTTTACAGGATTTTTCAGATATTTTTCAATCACGTCAGTACCGCGCAAGTTTTGCGCTTCTTTCACGATGACGACCCGATATTCGGCCATCATAGGATAGCCCTTTGCCAGATCAACGATTTGTGCGGCGTTGATGTCAGAACCGAAGACTATGTTTTGATTGAAGTCACGCTCTTCGGGTTGCAGGACGTTTTCGGCGATATAATCTGAAATTTGGTCAATAAAATACGACTCCTCACCCATCAATATATAAATAGGTGAAAAGTGCCGCGCCTGAAGGTCACGCATGATAGAATCGTATGTGGGTCCCGTCTTAACCATCATTACAAAAAACCTGATACGAGATGAATATGACAAAAAGCCATACCAATTGACATTTCAACACGAACTGCCTAATCTCCGCCAGGTCTTTTTCCTTTCTTGTTTTTTTGTTAACTTTGTATCTGAATGCAAAATTACTAAAATGTATCCATTAAACCTACCCCATTACGCAATAAAATTAGGCGGCACGAAAGACAAACCCACTATTTTCGACATCCTCCGAAGGAGATATGTCGCGCTTACACCAGAAGAATGGGTGAGGCAGCATTTCATACATTATCTAATAGAGCACAAACATTATCCCGCCACCTTGCTGGCTAACGAGATACGTCTCAACATGGCCGGTAAGACACTGCGGGCCGACAGTGTTTTGTATGATTCACGCCTCCGTCCCAGGATGATCATAGAATACAAGGCACCATCCATCCCCATCACGCAGAAGGTGTTCGACCAAATCGCCACCTATAATTTACTGCTGCATGTCGACTATCTCATCGTCAGCAACGGCATTGATTCTTATTGCTGCAAAATGGATTATGAAAGTAAAAAATGTTTATATTTAGACCATATCCCTGAATACGAAAATATTTAACAAGTCAGCACCTTTCTACGCTCATGAAGTTGAAAGATGATGAGAAAGCGAGTGGCTCATGGCCAATCAACTTATATGCCATCAACTCGTACCCCTCCCTCCTCTTCAGCGTGTTTGAAGCAAGGGCGCGCATTGCTCACCAACAAGCGAATCCTGAAGAGGTTGTTGTAAAGGGACGTTTCCATAAATTACCACCGTAAAAGTTTTTTATATCAGCCTTTTTACGTTTTGTCATCTTGTGGATTCTTTTTAGGGCGGCTCTATAAATTAGCTTTGTCAGATTGCGAGGCTGTTTTTGTGGTCAATTTGTTTGTGAGTGAAGGAGTACAGCGAGCTATACGACTGAACGAACAAACAAATTGACCTCAAAAAAAAAGTCTCACAATCTGTCAAAGCCAATTTATAGAACCGTCCAAAGACGATTTCGTGTCTTTCCGATTTCCTGTTTTGTGCACGGCTCTTTCATTTAACGAAGGTATATTTTGTTGCTGTAAACAACATAGAAGAAATCAACAACGAAAGCAGAAAACACGAAAACGTGCGGGTGACATGAAGAAACCACAGAACGCCGGCGTTCTGACGAAAACAGCGAAAAGAAATGCGTCGTGATTTTTCTCCGATTCTTTGTCAAAAGTGAAATGCCGCAACTATGTTTTTCGTTGCTTTAGACAGAACGGGACGTTCTTTCGTGAAATGGCTTTTGCGGCAATGTTTTTTAGATTCTTTTGTGTTTTTCGTTGTTTAATGATGAGATGTCATGCTGCTTTTTATTGGTACGCAATATGTTATATTCATTTAATCGGTAAATTTGAGAGTGAAGTACCCAAAGGATGAATGATTTATGGCAGCAAAGGCTATTATTAAATGAAAGAGCCGTGTGTTTTGTGGGAGTTTAGCGGGGAAATCACAGCTGCTTTCAAAATTTTTGCGTACATTTGCCTGCATCAAGCCGTTTTTGGCACATAATGAACAACAAGAATTTTGCTATGCGCACACATCACAACCACATCCATCAGTCAGTCGGCACGCACCTTCGTATGGTCATCAGCATCGCCGCACTCATGTTCTGCTTCAACCTCCATGCCACTCATGAGGTACACATCCGGCAGCGACTTTTCACTACCGGCGGAAAGAATGCCGTCCCCTACCGCATCCCCGCCATCGCCACATGCAGCAACGGCGACATCATCGCTGCGGCCGACTACCGCTATTGCGGCTCCGACATCGGCTATGGAGCCGTGGACGTGGTCTGTCGCACGAGCCGCGACAACGGCAAGACGTGGTCGGCTGAGAAGGTGTTGGCCGACGGACGGGGCAACGAGGCTGATATCAAGTGGGACTATGCCTTCGGCGACTGCGCCCTGGTGGCCGACAAAAACAGCAGCGAGGTGCTCGCTGTTTGCGCGGCCGGCAAGACAGTATATTTCCATGCGACGCGCAACAACCCTAACCGCATCGCCATCTTCCGCAGTCATGACAACGGAAAGACGTGGGACAAGGGTCACGAAATCACCGAACAGATATACCGCCTGTTCGACCAACGGAAGGCCGGACCCATCCAGTCGCTCTTCTTCACGTCGGGCAAGATTCACCAAAGCCGCCACGTCAAGGTAGGCAAATACTACCGTCTGTACGTCGGCCTGTGCACCCTGTCAGGCAACTTCGTGCTTTACAGCGACGATTTTGGCCGGCAGTGGAACGTGCTGGGCGACATCAACGCGTCGCCCTGCCGCGACGGTGACGAGGTGAAATGCGAAGAACTGCCCGACGGCAGCCTCATTCTCAGTTCGCGTCACAACGGCCGACTGTTCAACGTATTCACCTTCAGCAACCTCAAAAAGGCCGAAGGCTCCTGGGGACAACGCACCGAAGCGGCTGCCTTCGCGGGCATCGAGAACGAGTGTAATGGTGAAATCTTAGTCGTCCCAGCCATCCGCAAAGCCGATGGCAGGAAAACGTTCGTTGCCATTCAGTCGGTTCCTTTCGGTCCACAGCGAACGCGCGTAGGATTCTTTTACAAGGACTTGGGCAAGAAACGTCTCACATCCCAGCAGCTGGCCGACGGCTGGCAGCGGGGCATGATGGTGTCAACAGGCTTGGGAGCCTACTCCACCATGACGCTTCAGAAGGATGGGAGGATTGGATTCTTGTGGGAGTCTGGACCCACCATCTACAATATCGACTATCAAAGCCTAAAACTTGAGGACATCACCAACGGGCAATATCAACTCGCGGGAAGGTTCTGAAACGTACGAAAAGCCCGAAGGGAGGTTCTATAAATCAGCTTTGACAGATTGTGAGACTATTTTTGAGGTCATGACCTCAAAAATAGTTCACAAGATGACAAAACGTAAACAGACTGACATTAAAAGCCTTACCGTGTTAATTTATAGAACCGCCCTTAAACGAAAGAGCCGGGGTGGGGTGTGTTCAGTTGGTGGTTTCAGCTCACCTACTCGGCGTCATCAGCGGTCTTGGCCGCCTTTCTTACCGTACGCTTGCGCTTTGGTTTCTCCTCCGTAGTGTTTTTCTCTACTTTCACACCGGCCAATTCGGGATCTATCATGATACGTCCGCAATACTCACACACGATGATTTTCTTGTGCATCTTGATGTCCAGCTGTCGCTGTGGCGGAATCTTGTTGAAGCAGCCACCACACGCGTCACGCTGCACATACACGATGCCCAGTCCGTTTCGTGAGTTTTTGCGGATGCGCTTGAAACTTGAGAGCAGGCGCGGTTCTATCGTCACCTCGAGCTCACTGGCCTTGTTTTTCAGTTTCTCCTCCTCGTCACGCGTCTCCTGCATGATTTCATCAAGCTCTTCCTTCTTCTCCTTCAAGGCTGCCGTACGGTCTTTAATCAGCTCATCGGCCTTTGCCAAGTCAGCGTTCTTCTCCTCCACCTTGAGTAAGGCTTCCTTGATTTTCTTGTTGCAAAGCTCAATCTCAAGACTTTGAAACTCAATTTCCTTGGTCAGCGTGTCATACTCGCGGTTGTTCTTCACCTCGTCAAGCTGTTTTTTGTAACGCTCCACGCTCGCTTCAGCGCTTGTTATGTCAGTCTTCTTCTGTGCGACAGCCTTCTTGAACTCATCGATGTCGGTCTTAATCTTCTCCACGCGAGTGTTCAAGCCGGCTATCTCGTCCTCAAGGTCCTGCACCTCCAGTGGCAGTTCCCCGCGCAAGGCTCGTTTCTCGTCAATGCCCGACAGGGTGGTTTGCAACTGATAAAGCGCCTTCAACTTCTCTTCTACTGATAAATCTGTAGGATCTTTCTTTGCCATGTTCTATTTGATTTATTGATTGATTCATCCCCTTGTTAAAGGTAGATGATTGGATTCGTGTTGATATTGGTCAGATGACATTCAGCTCCAGGACACCGCTCCTCGATAATCTGTTTCAATAGCTCGGTGGTGTACTGCTCACTCTGGTAATGACCTATCACGGCCAACTGTATGCGCTGCTCCATGCCGAAAAACTCGTGATAGCCCATTTCGCCCGTCACGAAAGCGTCGGCGCCGGCCTGCAACGCGTCTTTCAAGAGAAACGAGCCGGAGCCTCCACACAGCGCAACGGTCTTGATGGGTCGCCGCAACAGCTGGTTGGCCTGCACGCACTCCACGTCAAACGCGCGCTTGAGCATCATGATGAAGTCATCGGCAGCCATTGCTTCCGCAAAGCATCCAACGACGCCCTCGCCACCTTCCACGCCATCAACCAGCTGCGTCTTGCCGATGAGCGACAGGTTCTGCAACCCCATCTTCCCGGCAATCTTGTAGTTCACGCCGCCTTTGGCGCTGTCCAGGTTGGTGTGCATGGCCACGATGGCCACGTCGTGACGGATGGCCTTCATGACCGTTCGCTGCACATAGTTCTGGTCGGAGATGCACGACAGCCTGCGGAATATCAGCGGATGGTGCGCCACAATGAGGTTACACCCCAGCGCGACAGCCTCGTCAACAATCTGCTCCGTCACATCCAGACACAATAAAGCCCCTGATAGTTCCGCCTCTGTCAGTCCAACTTGCAACCCAGCGTTGTCATAATCTGCTTGCAAGGGCAAAGGCGCGAATCGCTCAAGGGCATTCACCACTTCTATTATCTTCACGCTACCTATATTATTTAGCTGTTGCAAAGATAATGTTTTCACGACAAATACGCAAGACCGCAACGCAGTTTAACGTTATTTTCCGTTTCACATGCTCTTCACAACCCTACTTTTTCTAAAGGGCGGTTCTATAAATTACCGCCGTAAAGTTTTTTGTATGTTGGACAGTT
>CAMPYJ010000022.1 GCA_946998205.1 uncultured Prevotella sp.
GTGTGCAACTTTTTATTCATATTTATCAATTTAAATTAATTCCGCCAACGGGTTACTTTTATAAATTGGATTGTTGATTAATAAATTGTTGGATTAACTCTTTTCCTACCTTAAAATCGTAGAGTGCCAATGTTCTTATTACATAGTAATTAGTATAAGCCTGCTGGATGGCAGAATAATACTGAGTCAATGCCGTAAACTGATTGTTCTGTGCCGCATACAGCTCATAGCCGGAAGTCTTCCCCAAGGAAAACAACTTAATGACCATGCGGTATTGTTCTAAAGAAAGCTGGTAGGTACGTTTGGCCATGAGCCATTGTTTCAAGGAGGAATGGTAACTATCAATCTTCTCGATTAGTTGGTTCTCGAACTCTTTCCGCTTGCTCTCTCTTTCCAGCAGGAGACTATGGTAGGTATTCTCTGCCATACGAACCTTGTTCTTACCGATGCCCCATTGGAACACTGGTATCTGTACCGTTACACCAACAGACTGTCGGGCATTGAGACGACGGTAAGCATCAGATAGATTCTCCGCATACTGATTAACGCCATAACCAAGGCTGATGTTGACATTGAAACCATTGCTGATCCTTACGGAATAGAGTTCCCTTTCAGCTTCCAACCGCTGAATATCCAGTTGACGATAAAAAGGGTGGTTACTCCGGACATGAAGCTCCACCCATACAGAGTCTAACGTGAGCGGCAAATCGAAATCGGGTACTGACACCTCTATTAGTCTGTCTCTGCCAAGGAAAGTGGACAGCCGGCGAAGCGACTGTTCGTAGCTTTTAGTAGCATTTTCTGCTACCAGTTGGCTTTTCAGGCATTGCACTTCTATCTGCTTGTATTCATACTCCGTGCTATGTCCATTGTCTAACTTTACTTTGGCTATATGCAGCAGCGTGTCGTTGTTGAGCCTCGTCTGTACGGACAGGTCACGGTTCATCTTACTAGACAGTGCTTCAAGATACATCCCTAGCACCTGCTGCTGTATGCGGGTTATGTTAGCACAATATTCGTTTACTGCAACTAGGTTTTTAGTTTCTTCAATGCTTTTTTCCAATCGATGGAGTTTTCTTCCACCCCATAATTGCTGTGAATAACTGATATAGTAAGGTGAAGTGCTGAAACTTTGCCTGGACTGGGAATATTCGCGCAGGTAGCTTAAATTACTGCCAATGCTCAGCTCTCCACCAAATATTCCTATTTTCTGGCGGATATTCATTCCAACACTGCCGGTATTGGCATAATCCTCTACATACGAGTAATTGCCATCGGAAGCCTGCTGCAGCAAACGAAGAGAACGGTTAAAACTAACTGGGGAAAGTGTAAGCAAAAAAGAAGGTAGGAAACTCTTTTTGTAATTTTCATAGCGTAGCAGTTCATTGGCATACCTTAGCTTTTCCATACGGGCCGCATTGGAAAGAAACGACAACGTGTCGACAGTATAAGACAAGGAACACTGACAGTCTCCAGTCTGTGCAGACAACTGTAGACTATTCATCAGAAGCAACGCCTTGAAATTGACGATAATACAGATGTGCTTCATGTTAAGTGTTCACTTTTGCTAACGCTTTAGTAATTTTATTTTGTAAAAATATGAATTAATTCGTAATCGTTTACGCTTTTTATTTATTTTAACCTTTTAAATATTGCGGGGTAACTATTTAGGGTCTACAAATTAACTATAACTATCTGACAATTAACTATTTATGTAGTATAAAATTTGATCAATTCGCGCAAAATGACTACCTTGGGATGTTAAAACATTCAAGAATCGAGATGAAATACTACTCACAATATCGCAGTCACGACCTGTTTGAACTTCAGGAGTCACTTTCTGGATTGAGCAAATCCAACCGTTGGGTCAAGCTGGCCGACCACCTTCCCTGGGACAGGATAGAGAAGGAATACAACAAACGCCTGAGGAACAGTCACAATGATGCCGGCAACAAGCCCGCTCGCATGGTGGTGGGAGCGCTAATCGTGAAGCATGTGGAAAAACTGAGCGATGAGAAAACCATCCAAGCCATTCAGGAGAACCCCTACATGCAGTACCTGCTTGGGATTGAGAAGTTTACGGAAAATCCGGTATTCGTTCCCGAGTTGCTCGTCCTTGTCCGCAAGCGACTCGACCATGACTTCTTCAACATGCTGACCCTGATGCTGGCGGAAGCAGACGGGAGCAAGCCGAAGAAGGAATACACCGATGAGGACGGCAACGACCACGGCGGGACGATGAAGATTGACGCCACATGATGCGACGCAGAGGATAAGAAGAGAGCCATCGGCGAGCGAAATGAGATAGAAGGCACATTTGGAACAACCAAGAGAGTTTACCGAGCCGACGACATCCGAGTGAAACTTGACCAAACGACTGACACTTGGATAGGAGCTTGCTTCTTCGCTAAGAATATCATGGAGTTCCTAAGGGGACTTCTTTGCTTCTTTTTGAAAAAACAGGGTCGAGAGACTTCAAAAAGAGTATTATCGTCAAATTCAATGGACTTGCAGGAGTTTTTGCCATACCACGAGCTTGCATGGTTATTATTGGTTAGCAGGCCCTCAGTAACCGTTATTTTCTACATGAAACAAATGGTTTCGATTACCTGATAGTGGGAACGCAGACGGGCAATACTTATAAACCGTATTTTTACAAAGTTACCGGTGGAGAACCAGCAAGTGCGCCCAAATACACAACTTCAGGTAAAGGCATCTTGAAGTCACTGGGATACGTTGATCCCACGGTGGCTGATATGGAAGATGGCGCCATCGCACCCGTTCTTGATGAATGATAAAACGTGCGCTAACCCTATTACTTATACAGAGTCAGCGCACTTTTTACGACGCTGCGCGGCCTTGCGCCGGCTCCCCTCCGCGAGGAGTGGCTGCACAGTTACTCATCTGCCGCGAAAAGAGGATCCTCAGGCATGACCATCGTTGGGGCCTTGTCGTATTCCTTGAGCAGCTGCGCGGGTACGTATTTCTTATCGACAACCAAGCGGAACATATATTCATTGAACCAACGGTTGGTCATGATGAGGCAGCCATTCTGTCCGTATGTGGCCCCCCAACTGTTCTCCACCTTCCACTTCAGTGGCTTGCCCTGTGCGTCCAAGTCGACAGCCGTCAGTGTCATGGCGTGTGTGGAGCCGCTGTCGAACGTGGCAATGCGGTCGGCCTTGCCCATGTTGAACGTTGTTCCCAGCAGACTGCCGTAATCATAGTTGTCCACATCCATATAGCCTCGCTTGCGATCCAGCTGCTTGCCTACATCGTAAGAGCTGTACATCTTGTGCCCATCTTTCAAGCTGGCGATGGCCAACTGCGCAATTTCATCCATCGGAAGATTGAGGTATCTCCAGTTGTGTCCATCGTAACTGTGCCGATCATACTCCACTTCGTACGTTTCATGATAAGCCCGTCGAGGGTCATTCATCACCATGATGAACGTTCCGTTGAGCCCATGTCCCACCGTTTCGTCATAAAATTCGCGGGGCGTATAGTGCTTTTGCGGTGTGACAGCCTTGCCGTCTTTGTTTTTGAAAGCGTATGTAAAGCTCTGAACAGGCTCGCCAATGGTTAGCGACAAGATATGATAAACGGTGGCAAGCATCTCGGTTTTCCGCTTTTCCACCTCCGCTTTTTTCTTTTTAGCGTTCACCATGCGTCGCAATTCCAGTCCGTATTCGCGCAATTTGGATGACAACAGACGAGCCATCACCCTGGTGTTGTCAGACGAATAGGTCTCGGGCATCACGCTCATGGGCACCAAACCATACTTCTCTGCCAAGTCGGCAACCCCGCAAAAGGTTCCGCCATCACTGATGGGATTCTTGAAGAAGAACTGCACGCGCTTGTCATCCAATGGCTTCGACGCGTTGTCAATGACGCCTTGCAGCATGAGGTTGGCCTTCTCCAGCTGGTCATAGAAGAATAAGTAGGCATGTGAGAACTCCACGGACAGCGTGTCTTGGTGCCGTTTGGCAAAGTTGGCGCGCAGCACGTTGAAGCCCGAGAACATCCAACAGCGGCCGCTCTTCTGCTGGTCGTGTATGCTCTGCTTGGGTGTCTCGATACTGAAATAGGTGTCCACCGCACCCTGATTGGCATGGTTTTTAACCAAATCGTCAATGTTGTTAGATGCCACGGCATTGATGATAGCCTTGTCGGCAAGTGAAGATGGTTGCGCCCGCTGTATCTTTCTCAACAGGTCAGCAGAAAGTCCACCAGGCTTTTGCGCCCCTACGGCCAAGCTCGAGAACAGCAGGACGGCAGCCAAGAAAAATGATTTCTGTTTCATCATACGTTTGTTTGAATGATTGATAGGTTGACAAAAATACGCATTTTTCATGGAACAATCCAGTATTTCAGGTTAAAACTCATTTTAGGGCGGTTCAATAAATTACCACCGTAAAGTTTTTTGAGTTGCGACGGCGGGGATTTATCTGATAAACGCACTGCTGGACGTAAAAAACACAATGCGTCATTCTTACATGATAGCGCCGTATGTCTGCCAGCAAAATTCATTGCGAAGGATGCGTTGTTCACTTAAATTTATTATCTTTGCATGGTTATAGAAGAGAGCTTATTGATGGACAAGACGAATTTAAGGCTTTTAACTCAAATTAATTATCCCGAAGACTTACGAAAACTCAGCGTTGAAGAGTTGCCCGAGGTGTGTCGTGAACTTCGCGAAGACATCATCCAAGAGGTCTCTGTAAACCCCGGACACTTCGCATCGTCGCTTGGAGCCATTGAGATTACCGTGGCCCTGCACTATGTGTTTGACACGCCGAACGACAAACTTGTATGGGACGTGGGCCATCAGGCCTATGGACACAAGATACTCACGGGACGGCGTGAGCTGTTCTCCACCAACCGGAAGCTGCATGGACTGTGCCCGTTTCCCACGCCTTTGGAGAGCCGGTACGACACTTTTACCTGTGGACATGCCTCCAATTCCATCTCGGCGGCATTGGGCATGGCCGTCGCAGCCAAGAAAAGTGGCGAGAATGACAAGAAGATTGTAGCCATCATCGGCGATGGTGCCATGAGTGGTGGATTGGCATTCGAGGGACTGAACAATGTTTCGTCTACCCCGAACGACCTTCTCATCATCCTCAACGACAACGACATGAGCATCGACCATGCGGTAGGGGGAATGGAAAAATATCTGTTGAGCCTCGACACCAACGCCACTTACAACAAGCTGAGGTTCAAGGCTTCGCAATGGCTCCATCAACGCGGCTACCTCAGCGAGAACAGAAAGAAAGGCATCCTGCGGCTCAACAATGCCATCAAGTCGGCCATCAGCCGCCAACAGAACATCTTCGAGGGCATGAACATCCGGTACTTCGGACCTTTTGACGGGCACGACGTCACTGAAATCGTGCGCATCCTGAGCCAGCTGAAGAACATGAGAGGCCCCAAGCTGCTGCATCTGCACACCACCAAGGGTAAGGGATACAAGCCTGCCGAGGAGTCGCAAACCGAATGGCATGCACCTGGTAGATTCAACGCCGAGACGGGTGAGCGCATCGTTAAAGACTGTTCTGAAGAGCCACCGCGCTACCAAGACGTTTTTGGTGAGACGCTGATAGAGCTTGCTTTGCAGAACCCAAAGATTGTAGGGGTCACCCCTGCCATGCCAACCGGCTGCTCGATGAACAAGCTGATGAAGGCCATGCCAGACCGAGCCTTTGACGTTGGCATAGCCGAAGGACACGCGGTGACCTTTTCAGGAGGCATGGCGAAAGAGGGCTTGCAGCCGTTTTGCAACATATACAGCTCGTTTGCGCAACGCGCTTACGACAACATCATCCACGACTTGGCCATCCTCAACCTGCCCGTGGTACTGTGTTTGGACCGCGCAGGACTTGTTGGTGAGGACGGCCCCACGCACCATGGCGCATTCGACCTGGCGGCCTTGCGCCCCATCCCCAATCTGACCATCGCCGCACCGATGGACGAAAAGGAGCTGAGACGACTGATGTACACGGCTCAACTGCCCGACAAGGGGATGTTTGTCATTCGTTATCCGCGCGGCAGAGGGGTGAACAAGGATTGGAAATGCCCACTGGAGGAAATCAAAGTGGGCACGGGTCGCAAGCTGAAAGACGGCGACCAGGTGGCCATCCTCACGGTGGGCCCCATCGGAAATGATGTGCAGAAGGTTATTCAAGCATTGCCTCAGCGGGACAACGTGGCGCATTACGACATGCGGTTCATCAAGCCTTTGGACGGACAGTTGTTGGAAGAGATTGGGAAAAAGTTCAAGAAAGTGGTCACGATTGAAGACGGCGTGCGCAACGGCGGGTTCGGTTCGGCGGTCCTGGAGTGGCTCAACGACCATGGATATGCCCCAAGCGTGCAGCGAATGGGATTGCCCGACGAGTTTGTGACGCATGGCTCGGTGGACGAACTGAGGAGAATCGTGGGACTGGACGCACCCCACATCAGGCAAGTCATCGAAGCAATGCTGGCTTCAGACCAAGACTGAGACACTTGAAACAACAAAGAATAAAAAGAAATCACATAGACATGAAGATTATCATCTGTGGCGCATACGGCATCGGCACGCATCTGGCCAAGATGCTTTCACGCAATCACGAAGACATCACGCTGATTGATGAAGACGACGAACGGCTGGCTCAGATAGGAAGCGACTTTGACCTGCTGACCGCACAGGCCTCGCCCAGCAGCATTAAGGCATTACACGAAGCGGGCGCTGAACATGCGGATTTGTTCATTGCCGTAACGCCTGAAGAGAGTCTGAACATCACTTCGTGCGTTCTGGCCAAAGCCTTAGGAGCCAAGAAGACCGTGGCCAAAATCAGCAACAGCGAATACACGGCCCCCGAACTGCAGGATTTCTTTACCGGACTGGGTGTCAGTTCGCTGATTTACCCAGAGAAGTTGGCTGCCGTAGACATCATCAACGGACTCAAGATGTCGTGGGTCCGCCAGCGATGGGATGTGCACAATGGCGCATTGGTGATGCTGGCCATCAAGCTGAGGGAGACCTGTGAGATACTCAACAACCCGCTGAAGAACCTCTGCGGACCCGACGATCCGTATCATGTGGTGGCTATCAAGCGTTTGAACGAAACCATCATCCCCGGTGGTAACGACGAATTGAAGCTCTACGACTTGGCTTACTTCATGACAACCACGCAATACATTCCCTACATCCGCAAGATAGTGGGCAAAGAGCAGTATGTAGACGTGAAGAACGTGATGATCATGGGCGGCGGCGCGACGGCCGTCAGAGCCATCAACACCATGCCCGACTACCTGGACACCAAACTCATTGAGATCAACGAGGACCGGTGTGAAGAGCTCAACAACCTGTTGGACGATGACAAAGCACTCATCATCAACGGAGACGGACGTGACACCCAGTTGCTGCTGGAGGAAGGTATCAAGAACACGCAAGCCTTCGTTGCCCTGACCAGCAATGCCGAGACCAACATCCTGGCCTGCCTAACAGCCAAGCGACTGGGCGTGAGGAAGACCGTCGCCATGGTGGAGAACGTTGACTATGTGAACATGGCAGAGAGCCTGGACATCGGCACCATCATCAACAAAAAGGCCATCGCGGCCAGCCACATCTACCAAATCATGCTCGACGCCAAAGTCATGAACATGCGATTCATCATGACTGCGAACGCCGACGTGGCCGAGTTCGTGGCCCAAGAAGGCTCCCGCGTCACAAAAAAGCCCGTGAAAGATCTGGGATTACCTAAAGAGGCGACCATAGGAGGACTGGTCAGAGGAGATGAGGGACTGCTCGTCTCGGGACACACGCAGATACAGACAGGGGACATCGTCATGGTGTTCTGTCACAACATCAATCTCAAGACGATAGAAAAACTCTTCATATAGCAAAGTCAAAACAGCAAGCAATGTTCAACCTCAGGACTATATACAAAGTGATAGGCTCCCTGCTTTTCATCGAAGCCTTCATCCTTTTCATCTGCTTCGGAATGGCTCTTTTCTACGGTGAGGATGACGCCATGCCTTTTCTCGTGTCGGTATTCATCGGTCTCTTCTTCGCTTTCATCCTACGATACTTAGGGCGCAACTCCGACAACACCTTGTCCAGGCGCGACGCTTACCTGGTGGTGACGCTCTCATGGATAGTCTTCAGTTTCTTCGGAACGTTCCCCTTTACCCTCAGCGGCTACATTCACAGTTTCACGGACGCCTACTTCGAGACCATGTCCGGGTTCACTACCACCGGTGCCACCATCATAGATGACGTAGAAGTGTTACCCCACGCCCTACTCTTCTGGCGTTCACTGACCCAATGGATTGGCGGCTTGGGCATCGTGTTCTTCACCGTCGCCCTGCTTCCCTCCATGGTTGGAGGATCGGTTCAGGTGTTTGCAGCTGAAGCAACCGGCCCTATCAAGTCGAAATTGCACCCAAGGCTTTCCACCAGTGCCAAGTGGATTCTTACCGTCTACTTCGTGCTTACCCTCGCCTGCATAGGCTGTTTCATCCTTTATGGTATGAACTGGTTCGACGCCGTCAACTATTCGATGACCTCCACGGCCACGGGTGGCTTCTCCACTCACAACAACAGCGTCGCCTATTTCCAGTCACCCGCGCTGGAATACATCTGCATCATTTTCTGTTTTCTGTCGGGCGTGAACTTCACCCTGCTGTACACCACGGTGGTGAAGCACCGCTTCAACGCTCTCATCAAAAGCTCTGAATTCAAACTCTACCTGAGCATCGTCGTACTCTTCAGCCTGTTCATCATGGTCGAGTTGATGCTCAAGCGGGGTTATGCCTTAGAGCCCGCATTCCGCTCAAGCACCTTCCAAGTAGTCTCGTTCATGACCACCACCGGCCTTTTCAGCGACGATGCCGGAAAATGGCCACACGTCACCTGGCTAATCCTGTCCGTCGGCATGTTCATCGGAGCCTGCTCTGGGTCGACCAGTGGCGGCCTCAAGTGCATCCGAGTGGTGATGCTGCTCAAGACCATCCGCAACGAATTCAAGCAAATACTGCACCCCAACGCCGTACTGCCCCTGAAAGTTGACGGTGCCAACATACCCTATCAGAAGCGTGGCACCCTGCTGGCCTTCTTCACCATGTACCTCATCCTGTGCCTGCTGGCTGCATTCGCGTTGATGATGGTCAACACCGACAGCACCGACGCCATCACCATCATCCTCAGCTGCATCGGAAACGTGGGGCCGGCGCTGGGACATGAAATCGGACCGACGATGAATTGGAGCATGTTACCCGACTTTGCGAAATGGGTATGCTCGCTGCTCATGCTCATCGGCCGTCTGGAAATATTCACCGTGCTGGTCATCCTGTCACCGTCGTTCTGGAAAGACAACTGAACAAGAAAATTACAAAACAGTAAACATAACATAGAAAAATATGAAACCATTAAAATTCAAACCCCTGCTCAAACAAACCATTTGGGGGGGCAACAAGATTATTCCGTTCAAGAAACTCGACGAACAACTGGATAACGTTGGCGAGAGTTGGGAAATATCAGGCGTGAAAGACAACGAGACCCTCGTCAGTGAGGGCGAATATGAGGGCCGCGCCTTGAACGATGTTGTACGCGAATTGAAAGGCAAACTCATTGGAGAATCCAACCATGAGCGCTTTGGCGACGAGTTTCCCCTGCTCATCAAGTTCATCGATGCCCGCCAAGACCTTTCCATACAGGTGCATCCCACGGACGAGATTGCCAAGAAACAAGGGAAGAGCCGCGGTAAAACGGAGATGTGGTACATCATGGACAGCGACAAAGACGCACACCTGCGGAGCGGACTGAAGAAGAAAATCACGCCCGAAGAGTACAAGCAGATGGTGGAGAACGACACCATTCTCGACGCCATTGCCGACTACTCGGTGAAAGAAGGCGACTGCTTCTTCCTGCCGGCCGGCCGCATCCACAGCATCGGAACGGGATGCTTCCTGGCCGAGATTCAGCAGACATCCGACGTAACCTACCGCATCTACGACTTCAAGCGCAAGGACAAGAATGGCAACTATCGCGAACTGCACACAGCGCAGGCCGCCGAGTGCATCAACTACAACGTGGAAAAAGACTACCGCACCGAGTACACGTCTGCCAAGAACCAAGGCGTGAGCCTCGTTCACTGTCCCTACTTCAACACGGCCGTGTACGACCTTGACGAGCCGATGACGCTCGATTACAGCGAATTGGACAGCTTCGTCATCCTCATTGGCGTGAAGGGTGAGGGCAAAATCACAGACAACGAGGGCAACGAAACATCGCTCCGCGCCGGCGAAACCATCCTGATTCCCGCAACAACCCGGGAGTTAAAGGTGGAAGGAACCGTGAAGTTCCTCGAAACCTACGTTTAAAAAAGAGTAGCAAAGAAACCCGCAATCAGGAAAGGTCTGCATCATGGACATACTTCATGGCGCAGACCTTTCTCTTACTTTGTCCTCTTCTCGTAAAACAGCCATAACCAATTGATAAACAATATTATATCTCCCTGATTAGATAATACGGTATCCTGCGGGCTGAAAGCCCAAAAGCTCTTAGCCCAGGGTAACACCCTGGGGCTAATATACGTTGAAAAGCCTGCGCCCTGTAAGGGCAAAAGCACCTGGTTATCATTGTATTGCACATGCTTTTGCCCTTACAGGGCGTTCAACATGTCACACACTTACCCAGGGCGCTGCCCTGGGCTATATGCTTTTGGGCTTTCAGCCCGTATCTTTCCCATTTCGTTTTCGAACAGGATGTGCTGTGAACTATATCCTGACTTCGTCACTTCTCCGTTATAAACTCGCAGGTTGCAAATATGCTGTATGTGTGATTCGAACCGAATGATGCAATGACAAAGTAAAAATCATGGTGAGGACTTTTCTTGTAACAGTTAATCACCTGGCTTACAAGAAGATATAGATATCATTCCAATAGCATTGAGTTTGGGCTCCAAAGTCAATGCTATTGATAGGAAAACTCAATGCTATTGATGCCCAAACTCAATGACATTGAAACCCATGCGCAATGCCCCATTCGTGACATTGCATCAATGCAGGTATGCCGCGATGGTGTCAAAGGCGTGGAACACGCCAATAGACTTGAATAAAAGGATGCACAGCACCAGCACGACCACAAAAAACATGGTGTTGAAAAAGGCGTTTTTAGCATCCTTCTCCCGCACATTCTCCCGCATCGACTTCACATAATTATATACGCCAGGCACCACGATGACCAGCAGCAAGCAAATTCCTAATACGGCAAAAATAAAATCTAACATCATCAAATAGTTTTAAGTATTTATCTGGGCACAGGCTACTCCCGGTCTGTGTCGTTGGTTGTGTGGTTTTGTTTTGTCAGCTCTAAATATCGTTGAAGATCGGCCTGAATGCGCGCCACCGGCTCCGACTGCTTGTAACGGGTGTTCTTTTTGAGCATCGACGGAATGGCTTCGATGCTATTGCGGTAACAGGACAGTTCGTTGCGCTGCTGGGTACCGTGAATGCTTTGCCGGGTAATCTCCACCTCTCGCTCGCGAATGAGCTGCATGCAAACCTTGTCGAGCATGGGCGCCACCACCTTGTCGAAGAGATGATGACCCTGTATATATAAATAGGTGGTATCGGGAGTCACGCCCAGTCGTTTGATATCCTGCTTTACTTGCAGATAACTTTCCCTCGCGTTAGGATATTCATGTCGCAGCTGGTTGATGCGCTTGTCCACCTTTCTGCGCACGTTGGCCAGCATGTCCCCGGCTCTCGCCATGGTGAAGTGTCCCGGCTCGATGACGTGCAGGAAGTCAGTCATGGTGAACTCGGTGTAATTGGGCGTGCGATAAAACCAGATGCTCCACACGAAAAGCGGGAAGATGGCTTGCGAATAGTCGCGCAGGTAAGCCTCCATGTCAAAGATGTGGTGGTCGTTGAGGGTGACCATCACACTGGTCTCATACAGTGACGGCGCATAGCATTGCAGGTTTTCAATGGCGTAAGCGTAGGTGTGGAAGACGTAAGGATTGGTCGTCACCTGTTTTGACGTTTCGGTGGCGCCCTGCACGAGATAGTCGTAATCGGCGTCAACGCAGGCAATCATGTCCCTGCCCACCTTGTCCATGAGCAGGTTCATCAGCACCGCCTTCTTCCCCCTGTCCAGATGTTGCATGCGAGAAGGCAGCATCACCTGGAAATACCGGGTGTCGTCTTCGAAGTCGCTCAACACAGAACGCCAGAAAAAGATGTCGTCATAACTCTCCACATAGGCCGCGATGCGGCGCTTGGCGCACTGTGACTTCATCTTGTTGGCCGCCTCGAAATAGCGCGAGGAGAGGTTGTCTTTTAGTCTTTTACCCATGATTCACATGCCTTTTTCACATCCAGGCCTTTCCTATCAGTGAACATCCGTAATGTCACTAACCTCGGTGACATGCCCCATCCACCCGTTCATGATGACGGCAGGCGAATGCGTGGTGAGGATAATCTGAACATTTGGATTGAGTTGCAGTATCAGGTCGATGAGTTGTTGCTGCCAATCCACATGCAAGCTCACCTCTGGTTCGTCCATGAGCAGCACATAAGGCAAGCGGTCTTCCACCAGCACGGTGAGCAAGATGGCCAGGATTTGCTTCTCGCCACTTGACAATTGGTAGGGCAAGAGCTTCTCTCCCATCTGCATGAAACGTATCTCGTTCTCAGTTCTCACGATGGTTTTGCCCGTTTCGGCAAACAGCTTGTCCACCATGTCCTGAAATTTCAACTTGTTGGCGGATATGCGTTGTGCCTCAGCGGCAGCGTCTTCGCCTCCTTTCTGCAACACCTCGATGATGCGGTTGCCGATGTTTACCTGATAATCCAGATACTTGCGCTGCAACTGAAAGAGCTGCCAGTCCAGTTCGGTGGCCAGACTACCGTCCACCTTGGCGACTATCTCCGAACTCATCAGCGGCCGGTCGAACGACCGGATGACGTCATGACGGATGGCCGTAGCATCGGCTGGCGACACTGTGATGTGCACCCCTTTGGGCAAATGCGAGTTGAAGTCGCCGCCAGCCGACAAACCTTTCACCACCCGGTTCAAGATGGTGCTCTTGCCAACACCATTGACACCGCTCAGCACGTTAACCTGTCTGTCAAGATTCCATACCACATGCTTGCGGCCACTCCACAGCGAGTCTATCTCAACCCTTTCGATGTAATCAGCATATTTCATGAGCTTTGTGCGTTGTGTGCCTGACGACGTCACGAGACAACATGCGCCAATCATGATGCGTCAGGCACGGTTAGTAGGGCAAATATAAGCATTTATCACCAATGCGGCAAACACATTGGCTTTTTAATGACTTGATTTTTAGAAGCCGGCGCGTTCCGCTCACCAAAGACGGGAGGATGCCCGAAGGCGCAAAATACCACAATCGTGGTAGGCCGAATACCGTCATCGTGCGATTGCAAACCTGCTTGTTTTGACTTACCTTTGCAACATCATTCATGGGGCGCAACGCCGCAAGACAAATCTTCCGCATCAATGGCCGAAAAAACGGTACGCCGACCGACAACGAACAACCGGCAAGAGGACGGAAGAGCGTGATGAGGCTGGCGCCCGGAAAACATTCATTCATAAAAAAGGAGATACGACATGAGCAAGATTGCAAAACAGATGACAGACCTGATTGGAAAGACCCCACTGGTAGAGTTGAACAAATATTCGGCCTTTCGCGGACTGAAGACGCCCCTTGTGGCCAAGGTAGAGTTCTTCAATCCAGGCGGCAGCGTGAAAGACCGCATCGCCTTAGGAATGGTGGAAGCCGCAGAGAAGGACGGAACCCTGAAGCCCGGTGCCACCATCATCGAGCCCACCAGTGGCAACACGGGCGTAGGATTGGCACTGGTGGCGGCCGTAAAAGGTTACAAACTGATTCTCACCATGCCCGAAACCATGAGCGTTGAACGCCGGAACCTCGTCAGGGCTTACGGCGCCAAGGTTGAGTTGACCCCCGGAAAGGATGGGATGAGTGGCGCCATCAAGGCGGCCGAGAAGCTGAGAGACAGCATAGAAGGTGCGGTAATACTGGGACAATTCACCAATCCCGCCAATCCGCGGAAACATTATGACACCACGGCTGTTGAGATATGGAACGACACCGGCGGCGACATTGACATCTTCGTGGCTGGTGTGGGGACTGGTGGGACGCTCTCTGGCATCGGCAAATACCTCAAAGAGAGGAACCCCAACATTAAAATTGTGGCCGTAGAACCCACGGCTTCACCTGTATTGAGCGGCGGAAAACCGGGACCTCATAAGATTCAGGGCATCGGTGCCGGGTTTATTCCCCAGACCTATCACGCCGAGGTGGTAGACGAGATACTTCCCGTAGACAACGATGACGCCATCCGAACAGGCCGGCAGTTGGTTCAACAGGAGGGACTGTTGGTGGGAATCTCGTCAGGGGCAGCAGTCTTTGCCGCAGCAGAATTGGCCCTACGACCGGAGAATAAGGACAAGAAGATTGTGGCGTTGCTGCCCGATACCGGCGAACGCTATCTCTCAACCGTGCTGTACGCCTTTGACGAGTATCCCCTATAAAGCACCGCAACTGGGCAGTGGCACATCGAAAGAGCATAGCGGGAGGCCACCACAAAGAGGTCTCCCGCTGCCTTGCGCATATCTGTGTCTGATGATTTTTTCCCGTCATGACTTGACAAAATGGTTTTTATTGCGTAACTTTGTAGCATTAAGAAAATGGAGACCGGCCTGCTGTCAGACGCACACTTCAAGCATGTCAGCTGGCATCACGCATGAACGTAACGTGATCGTAATACGTTTGACATACCTATGAAGAGCCAACGCGCTAACTTTGTCAACAGAAAACAGACAGCGAACCATATGAAAGGAAACAATTCTCGCATACTCGTAGTAGACGACGAACAGGACTTATGTGAAATTCTCAAGTTCAACTTGGAGACGGAGGGCTATGTAGCCGATACGGCAAACTCTGCCGAAGAGGCCATGACGATGGACATCCCATCGTACAACCTCCTATTGCTGGACGTGATGATGGGTGAGATGTCGGGGTTCGCCATGGCTAAAAAGCTGAAAGAAAACCCCATGACCGCCAACATCCCCATCATCTTTCTGACCGCCCGCGACACCGAGAACGATACGGTGACAGGCTTTAATCTGGGCGCAGACGACTATATCAGCAAGCCTTTTTCCATCCGTGAAGTCTTGGTCCGCATTCGCGCCGTCATCCGAAGGACAAACGAAACCGACGATCACGCAGGGCCGAAGACACTGAAATACCAAGGCTTGGAAATGGATCTGGACAGAAAGAAGGTGCTTATCAACGGTGAAGATGTTCCTTTCACCAAGACTGAGTTCGAGCTGCTGCATCTGTTTCTATCCGAAAAGGGCCACGTGCTCTCGCGTCAGGAGCTCATAGACAGGATATGGCCAAAGGACGTATTGGTGCTCGACCGCACGGTAGACGTGAACATCACGCGGCTAAGGAAGAAAATTGGACGATTCTCCAAGTGCATCGTCACCCGGCCTGGCTTCGGATACTACTTTGATGACCTATGAGAAAAGTTTCGGTAGGCTGCAAACTATACATCAGCATCATGGCGGTGTTCTTGCTTTTTGCCGTCTCGTTCATCGTCTTCCAGCAGACGCGGGAAAAGCAATACAAGATAGAGATGCTGAACATGAGACTGCAAGACTATAACACGAGGATGGCAAACGCCATCCAATACATGGGCAAGAGAGACGAACAGACGCTGAGCAACTATGTGAAGACGCACAGCATACCCAGCCTGAGGGTGACGTTGATCAATGACCAAGGGCAGGTTGTATTTGACAATTTCCAAAAAAACTACAGCAGCTTCAAGAATCATGCCAACCGTCCGGAAATCATACAGGCGAGGAAGACGGGGACGGGGTCAAGCGCGGAGCGTAACAGCAAGACCTTGAAGCAAGAATTTTTCTATTCGGCTACCTATTTTAAAGATGACAAATTGACCATCAGAAGCGCCTTGCCCTATAACAACGGCTTGACCAAGTCGCTGCAAGCCGACCAGCATTTCATCTGGTTCGCAATCACGGCGATCGTCATTCTGACGCTCGTGTTGTGGCGATTCTCAAGAAGGATGTCCGACAACATCACCAAATTGAAACTGTTTGCCAGTCGCGCCGACCACAATGAGAGCCTCGATACCGAAGATTTAATCGCCTTTCCAGACGATGAGTTGGGCGAAATAGCCGAACGAATAATCAAGATATACAAGCGTCTTCAGAACACCAGACAGGAACAAGACATTCTGAAAAGACAGCTTACCCAAAACATTGCACACGAACTGAAAACTCCCGTAGCAAGCATCCAAGGCTATTTGGAAACCATCTTAGACAATCCCCATATCGATGAGGAGACGAAGAAGCAATTTTTGAAACACAGTTATGCCCAGAGTCAGCGACTAACCTCTCTCCTACAAGATATCTCTACGTTAAATCGAATGGACGATGCCCCTGAAATAAAAGAAAATATAGAAGTGAATATCTCTGAAATGGTAGAAGATATTAGTAAAGAAACAGCACTACAATTAGAAAAGCACCACATGAACTTTATTATCAATCTTCCTGAAAACATCATTGTTCACGGGAACAAAAGCTTGCTATATAGCGTCTTTAGAAATCTGACAGATAACGCTATCGCCTATGCAGGCTATGGCACCACGATTACATTGGATGCCGTAGAAAATAATAAAGATTGGAGTTTTGCGTTTTATGATAATGGCATTGGGGTCGCAAATGAACATTTGTCTCGCATTTTTGAACGTTTTTATCGGGTTGATAAAGGGAGAAGCAGAAAGTTAGGCGGCACAGGTTTAGGACTCGCTATTGTAAAGAATGCGGTGATGATTCATGGAGGAACGATTCAAGCTAAAAACCTGCCCACAGGAGGTCTGCGATTTGATTTTAACATTAAAAAAAAAATAACGAATGAAAATAACACAAGCCACCAAAGAACAAGCAAGAGAAATTGCAAAACTCATCATGCTTGCCATGAATTATGAGTGTTGTCAAAACTTAGCAGGTCCAAATCACACGCTGAACGAGTTTGAAGACTTAATGACAGAGCTGGTGAGCATGGACGAAAGCCAATACAGCTATAAGAACACCTTCGTAGCATTGAATGAGAACAACGATGTAGCAGGTATTTGTGTGAGTTACCATGGCGCCGACCTGAAGAAACTGAGAAAAGTATTTATAGAAAAAGCACTTCAAAAATTCAGCATAGACTATCGAGATATGAAAGACGAGGCACAACCTGACGAACTATATATCGACAGTATTGCTATTCTTCCGCAATACCGCCGCAAGGGCATTGCTAAAGAACTAATCACACATGCCTTAAATAAGGCGAAAGACATGAAGATAGATAAAATTGGACTTTTAGTGGACAAAGACAATCCACATGCAGAGCGCCTCTACACAACCCAAGGGTTTCGGTATGTAGACGACACCGATTGGGGTGGACATCCCATGAAACACCTACAGTATTTGATTACTTTTTACGGATAGGATAAGAAAAAGCGTTCAGTGATGCGGGTACGCCATCTACGAGCGTCTCAGCACACACATTCATATAAGTTGTGTAACTTCCATTGTAATATTCTACAACCGCTATTCCGTTTTCGTCTGTCTTCAAATTCGGATTCCAATATAAAGTACGACGCGTCTCATCGGCATTGCTGTCAAAGTATCCACTCTCTGGATAGATGGGTGAATAAAAAGCCTTTGGCTCGTCATATCCTTGAATCACTGTGCGACGGATACCTCGTGATGGGCGATAGTTTTTGTTAGAACTCCAATTGTCAGCCATCTTGAACGCACAACGTACTACGTACTTTTTGAGTGCTGTCTGGCTGGCAGTGTCTACACGTAAATGAGTATAAGCATCGGTGAGTTCAGACTTCCGTATGCGATAGTTATCGTCAACTGAATAAGCGTATCTGTTAAACTTGTCCATGTACAACATTGCCGTTTCTATCATGTCGAGGTCTTTCTCTATATAGGGCAGTTGTATCTCTTCTCCATTCACGCTATATCGCAACGGATTAACACCATATTGCGTTCCTTCCGGGTTAATTAGTGGGTTAAGGTTGTGCAAGAAAAATCCCACCTCGTTGGATACATACTTCCCTTCGTCGCGTAGCTTGTCAATATGTTTACGAATATTATAAAAGGCGAGAATATCTCGTTCAAACGACTCTGTGTCTTTCAAAGTATTATGACGCTTTTTACCCTTCACCACCACCTCGTCTATTTGCAAAGCATTCGCTTCAAGTTGATTTGTTGTAAGCGAATCAACCAATTGTTGCAGTGCCAAAGTGTCTACAGGTTCCTCCCAAATGGGGTGCAACTCTCGCCAATCATAAGCTCTTAAGCCAGGTTCAAAATTGCGATAAAGACTCACGTCGGCATAACGATTCTTTTGCTTACCATTGCGTTTAGTCTGAATGACAGACTCCATACGCCCATATATATCGTCCATTGGAAGACTGAAATTCCCTAACGAATCGGTATAGGTCGCCCCCGACACATAAATTGTGTCGCGCTTACCTAACACCGTAACGGCAATATTAGACTGTTGTTTGCCAAACCAAGAGTCTACATGCCCATACAGGGTCAAGTTTGGTTCGGGCATTTGCTTCGGCTCAAACGGCTTCTTACCAATAAGCTGAGTTATATCATATTGTCTCCAGCCACGAATAAGCAACAAATTATCTAACAATTTGCGCCTTCCCCTACTCTTTTCTTCAAAATAATACGCTGGTTGATGAATATAACCTTTTAAATCGGAAGTGAGCAGTAAGTCGGTCTCAATGGTTTGAGAGCCTGGTATATAGTCGGTTCGTTCACCATCACGTATGGCTATCGACACACTGGCATTGCGCACAGGCTTTCCTTCCGTATCGGTAACCTTTACCTTATAGCGTGCTTTCTGATAGGGCGTGTACACCTTACTATCGCTACCACCTTTCATGGTGATTGTCTTCTTTGGATAGGAAAAACAAAAACGGTCGCAAAGAGTATGTCCTGCTGCATTGATAAGCGACATGCGCACAATGCCGGAAGGTAAGTCTGATTTCATAATTCGCAGTGTCTTCGACACCTTACCCACAAATTCTATGGTGTTGAAACTATGCGGTGTTCCTTGAGAAAAGGTGAACAATGCCAAGGAATCTGTCAACGATTCTGAACTTCTCTTCACCGTCACATCGAAAGATGTTTCTCGGTTTGCTACAGACATGGAATAACCTTGAGGCAAAGCTTTGGGCAACACAAAGCGATAGGTGCTGCCTCGAAAAAGGATTTCTACATTGGCGGGCTGTTCACGAGGTGTATACATGAAGCTCCCCATTCCATCATGGATCGTAGAAATGGGGATTGTACGTTCGCCCGAAGGAGAAAGTAAGAATCCATCGAGGTTTACAAAACCGCTGTCACGGCTCACAGTTTCGAAACCAATCACACAGGGAATGCCTTGCACCAAATTACCGCCCTCAGGGTAAAAACGAGCTTCTAACTCATCTTTTTGAGGAAGCGGACGTTGCGCCATACTCTTATCCATGTTGTATACAGCAATACTCCTTGGTGACTCCTTATGTGTGAGCCATTTCCGATATATGGGAATGGTTTGTGAAAAGTACGATGCATCGTCAAAAGCCAACATCCAACGGGTGTAAGCTCGTATCTCATAATAACCCGTGAAAAAGGCATTCGTCAGTGCAATATGCCCTTCTCCCTCGCCATCGTGCAACTTAATGATATGGCGCTCCATTACATTGCCGAGCTGATCGAGCAATTCTACATAAAGTGGTTTACTGATATTGCTCAACTGATTATTTGTAGCCGTTACAACATACGCCTTAAACCATATAGTGTCACCTTGGTAATAGCTGCTGTTATCTAAATGCAAATGCACCTTCTCCCGTGGGAACGTCTTGGAAAAGGTTACAGCATTTGCAAAAAAACGTTCAAATACAGAACTGTTTTGTGCCGTAGCAGGAAGTGTTCCCAGCAACAACACAAATAGACTACAAATAATTTTATCAATCATAATGTTGCAAGGTTATATTGTTATCAATCGTAATCAGCGATAAGCCTATATAACTGTCGGGAAAATGAAAGTACGAATGACCCAATAGCATAAGATTCCTGATAAATAACTTACCATAGCAATCCAGCTAACATGCTTGAGGTACCAACCGAAGGTTATCTTCTCCAAGCCCATCACCACCACGCCGGCCGCGCTGCCCACGATGAGGATAGACCCGCCCACACCGGCGCAGTAAGCCAGCAACTGCCAGAAAATGCCATCGACAGCCATGTCGCCCACGGCCCCCACGGGATACATGCCCATGCATCCCGCCACCAAGGGAACATTGTCCACGATGCTGGAAATCACGCCTATCACGCCTGTCACCACATAGTGGTTGCCGTCAGACACTTCGTTGAGCCATCTTCCCAGTCCTCCCAACACGCCGATTTCTTCCAGACAAGCCACCGCCATGAGGATGCCGAGGAAGAACAGAATGGTGGACATGTCGATGTGAGACAACAGTTTGCTCACGCGCTTGCCCATTCCGTCTCTCGCATGTTCCAACTTACGGTAAAACACCTCGGTGACAGTCCAAAGCACGCCCAGCACCAACAAGATGCCGACAAACGGCGGCAGGTGAGTGAGACTCTTGAAGATGGGGACGAAAATCAAGCCTCCCACCCCGACGCCGAATATCACATTGCGCTGCCGCTCAGAAAGGTCAACGGCCTGACCGTCTGACGCCTCGCACACCTCCGCCGTTTCCAAGTCGCCTTTCAGGGAATATTGCATGATGAACGCCGGCACAACCATGGCCACGATTGACGGCAGGAAGATTTCCGCCATCACGCCCAATGCCGTGATGACTCCCTTGTTCCAAAGCATGATGGTCGTCACGTCCCCGATTGGAGAGAACGCTCCGCCCGCGTTAGCTGCGATGATTACCAGAGAGGCATAAACCAAGAGGTCTTCATGGCGACGCACCAACTTGCGTAATATCATAATCATCACGATGCTGGTCGTCATGTTGTCCAAGATGGCGGAGAGGATGAACGTCATGAACGTGATACGCCACAGCAAGGCACGCTTGCCCTTCGTCTTCATGACATTGCGCACGAAGTTGAACCCGCCATTTTGGTCAACCACCTCTACGATGGTCATGGCGCCCATCAAGAAGAAAAGGGTGGTAGAGGTGCTGCCCAGATGTTTCTCAATGACGCGGCCCACCTCGTTAATCAAGTCCTGACCTTCGAACCCGGGCAGGTAAGTACCCGGCGCGAGCATGAACAGCGTCCAGCAGAACACGAACATCAACAGGGCCACGGCGGCCTTGTTCACCTTGGTAACACTCTCAATGGCTATGCAAAAATAACCGATGATGAAAACGATGACAATCGCTAACGTTAAAAATGCCATAAAATTTATTTCTAATTGTTTTCGCCTACTTCAGCCGGAATCATGCTACCGGATGATAAGGATGTCGTTGGTAGCCTTGACTGAAAAACCACTGCAAAGATAGTCGTTGCCTGCTGAATAACCAAACAAAAACACATCTTTATTATTATTCTTTCGTTCCCCATGAAATTTCACAGTCACAGCATGAAAAATCGCACTCGTAATCGCCCTGAAAAACAGGCCAAAGACATGGATTTCTAAAAGCAAAGAGATTGGCCCTCAAAGTCATTGAGTTTGACCTCCAACGTCATTGAGTTTGACCTGCAAACGCATTGAGATTAATTTCGACGGAAATAAGGGACGTATTGTTTGTTTTTATATGACACATTTCTGTTTCATAAGCCAAAATAAATGATGATTCTGACATTAGAAAATAAAAAGAATGACATTCATCAGCTTTTTCTTACTTTTTCACTAACTTTGCAAGGTATGGCCGTGAAAATCCGCAGTGAAGCGAAAACGCCATCATCACCGATGCTGACCATGTTGACCGTGCGGTTTCCCGCCTCGTCGCCAACATCAAGAGGATGACAGGCCGACGGCTTCCGCCCAGCTGCTCAAAAAATAAGTGGAAACGCTTGCGGCAAACGGCGCGAAGACGGCAGCCGCCGCCGGCCGTCACATGTCATTCGCATATCATGCACCTCTCAGCAGCAGGCGCCGCCATTGTGAGAACAAAGACCAAACAGAACATCATCACCAAGACCCACATGCTTGTAAACGCTCAAGACAACCGCCATGATTGAATCACTTCAGTCACTCAGGATTATTTTTGTCGCCATGGTGTTCATGTCGCATTTCGCACTGAACACGACGCCTTTTGATTATGGCGGCGACTGCGGAGTAGCCTTCTTCTTCATGCTCAGTGGTTTTGTCCTCTCCCACGCGCATGGCGGACAGGTCGCCGATGGGTCGTATGCCGCGGGGACGCTTCTTTAAGAAACGGCTTTTCAAGCTCTACCCCTTGCATCTGCCATGCTTGCTGTTTACGATTGCCATCCATGCCGGCAGACTTACTTCGGCAGACTACGTCAGGCTGTTGCCTAATTTCCTTTTAATTCAAAGTTGGTTTCCTCAATCAGACATTTACTTTTCTGGTAATGGCGTGTCATGGTTTCTGTCCGACCTCCTGTTTATGTATCTCCTGTTCCCCTGTCTGTATAAGCGCATACACCGCGCAAGACTCCGCAACTTGGCATTAGCCGCCATTGCGTTGACGGGCGCCTATGTTGCATTCATCCTCCTCATACCCGAAGACAACGTACGGTGGTTCGTGTATGTGCTGCCGGTCTCCCGGCTTGCAGACTTCAGCATCGGCATCATCACTTGTCGCATTTGCCAAGAAACGACATTACCCTCGCGCTTCAGCAGTCAGTCGTACATCGGCAAGACCGCCATCGAACTGTCACTCATCGCCGTGCTCGCATGCTGGTGCGCCGCCTACCCCAGCATCAATCCGCGCGTCAGGACATCATTGATTTTCTGGACTTGTCTTCCACCAACGATAGCGTACTTCGCCGCGACCGACCGAAACGGCGGTCTCATCACATCCATCCTTCACAAAAAGTTTCTTTTGTGGCTGGGTAGGATTTCGTTTGAAATTTACATGGTCCACCAGATTGTTATCAACGTCATCTTGAGTGAGAGCATGAAGCACCAATGCTCCGGGCATTACGGAGCGCTGCTTTTACTGTGCATCCTTGTCACGATTGCTTCTGCGCAAGTATCGCGAAAGGTCATCTCCCTGCTCCATGCCAGACGAAAGGATTGGGGCATGAGTCAAAAAGAACGGACATTCGCGGAATGATGCTGACTGCGGAATGAAAAGCGGGCTTCTTCTTTGGCGGTATGAAAGAAACGTTTTTTCAAGCAAACTATTTTCACGCGCCCGGATTTCCACACGACAAAACGGATCTTGGCAATTGCCGCGAAAAACTTTAAGATGTTCATTTGTCATTTCTCATTATTTTTATGTACATTTGCAAAGTATGAACGCACAGACAAATCACATCGACACGAAATGGAGCGAGAATGTAATATTGGTGGACGCCGACTACATTGACCGGGTTGCTTTCAACCTTATCGTCAACTTCGAGCGGATGATTGGACGGCGCATTCCCGCTGCCGACATGGCAAGATGGATTGACTGCATCGCCTTGGATGGCGGGGTGCGCGAGGGAGAACAGCAGACACAGGTGGTCTTCGTACACCGCAAGGAAAAGAACGGACTGGAGAACTTCCGCCCAAGCGATTATGAAGCCGAATTGAACGGCAAGGCCTTCAAGGACCATCTGGGCGAGTTCGTCATAAGTTCGTTTCGCATAGAAGACATCGTGTGTGACACTGATTTCTTGATAGACATTCTGCAAACGGCTTGCAGGCAGCCCGGCGTGAAGCGCATCATGGTGGTGCCCGACAGCGAACGGGATGGCGTATACGACCGCGTGCGCCATGCGCTGCAGTACGTAGACGACGACAAGCGCGTCACCGTGTTTGCCATGCAGCCCATGCCGGGTGGTAATTTCCGGCAAGAGATATTGGGCTACTCGCTGATGAACGCCTTGGGTATCAAGAGTGAAGAAATAAAATAACGTATAACAACCAACAGAAAGTGCCGCTAAAAGCGTACCCTGCGAGGCACTCTCCCTCACATGCTGGGGGTGACGGGGAGTCTTTATCATGTCAAAAGTTTTAATGATCGGCGCCGGTGGCGTGGCTACGGTTGCCGCATTTAAGATTGCACAAAACCCAGAGGTTTTCACCGACTTCATGATAGCAAGCCGGCGAAAGGAAAAATGCGATGAGATCGTGAAAGCAATTGGCAAGCCAAGCATCAAAACAGCTCAGGTAGATGCTGACGATGTGGAACAACTCAAAACGCTGATGAACGATTATCAACCCGAATTGGTCATCAACTTGGCTTTGCCTTATCAAGACCTTACCATCATGGAGGCTTGTCTGGCCTGTGGCTGCAACTACTTGGACACGGCCAACTATGAGCCAAGAGACGAGGCGCACTTTGAATATTCATGGCAATGGGCATACAAAGAGAAGTTCGAGCAGGCTGGGCTTACGGCCATCCTTGGCTGTGGTTTCGACCCAGGCGTGAGTGGTATTTTCACCGCCTACGCAGCCAAGCATTATTTTGACGAGATACATTATTTGGATATTGTGGATTGCAATGCGGGTAATCACCATAAGGCTTTCGCCACGAACTTCAATCCAGAAATCAACATTCGGGAGATTACGCAGAAGGGTCTTTATTATAAAGACGGCAAATGGATAGAAACCGAACCGTTGGAGATTCATAAACCCATTACTTATCCAAACATCGGGCCGCGTGAGAGCTACCTGATGCACCACGAAGAGCTGGAAAGTTTGGTGAAAAACTATCCCACCATCAAGCAGGCTCGCTTTTGGATGACTTTCGGAGAGCAATACCTTAATTATCTGGATGTCATTCAAAACTTAGGAATGTCGCGCATTGACGAGATTGAATACGAAGCTGAATTGGCTGATGGTTCGGGCAAGAAGGTGAAGGTGAACATTGTTCCCCTGCAATTCTTGAAAGCCGTTTTACCCAATCCACAAGACCTTGGCGAGAACTATGACGGTGAGACGAGCATCGGATGCCGCATTCGTGGCGTGAAAGATGGTAAAGAACTATCTTACTATGTGTACAACAACTGCAAGCACCAGGATGCCTACAAGGAAACAGGCATGCAGGGCGTGAGCTACACCACGGGCGTTCCGGCCATGATTGGCGCCATGATGTTCCTGAAAGGTCTTTGGAAAAAGCCCGGCGTTTGGAATGTAGAAGACTTCGATCCCGATCCTTTCATGGAACAACTCAACAAGCAAGGCTTGCCTTGGCACGAAGTGTTTGGAGAGAAATGAAAAGAAGCCTCTCCCCCTGCCCCTCCCCGAAAGGGAGGGGAGTGATTAGACTTTTTGCTGAAAGCATCAGTGCTTACCAATAAAGATAAACAATAAATGACTGTTCATTTAATCAACAGTGAGAAATAACATTATTAAACAATAATTATAAAAAAAGAAGCTATCTACGCTCATCCCCTTTGGGGAGGGGTCGGGGGTGAGGCTTCCATTTAATTATGGCAAAAGAACAAACAAACAATCCCGCAGCCGGCGAGGGAAAGTTGAAGGCCCTACAAGCTGCGATGGCTAAGATAGAGAAAGACTTTGGTAAAGGTGCCATCATGCGTATGGGCGATGAACAGATAGCCGATGTGGAAGTAATTCCCACGGGCAGCATCGCCTTAGACGTGGCATTGGGCGTAGGTGGATATCCACGAGGAAGAATCATAGAGATATTCGGACCAGAGTCATCAGGTAAAACAACATTGGCCATCCATGCCATTGCCGAAGCACAAAAAGCAGGCGGCATTGCTGCTTTCATTGATGCCGAACACGCTTTCGACCGTTTTTATGCGGCTAAGTTAGGCGTGGATGTCGACAATCTGTGGATTTCACAACCCGATAACGGAGAACAAGCGTTAGAAATAGCCGACCAACTCATCCGCTCGTCGGCCATAGACATTTTGGTTGTCGACTCTGTGGCTGCACTTACACCCAAGAAAGAAATAGAAGGTGACATGGGCGACAGCAACGTTGGTTTGCAAGCCCGATTGATGAGTCAGGCTTTGCGAAAGCTAACTTCTACCATCAGCAAAACCAATACCACCTGCATCTTCATCAACCAGCTGCGCGAAAAGATAGGTGTGCTGTTCGGAAGTCCTGAAACAACGACAGGTGGTAATGCGCTGAAGTTTTACGCTTCGGTACGTCTTGACATCCGCAAGAAAGGAAGCGTGAAGGATGGCGACGAGGTTCTTGGAAACCAGGTTCGCGTGAAAGTGGTCAAAAACAAGGTGGCGCCTCCCTTCCGCAGGGCTGAATTTGAAATAACCTTCGGTGAAGGCATCTCAAAGATTGGTGAGATTGTTGACCTTGGCGTTGAGTATGACATCATCAAGAAAAGCGGCTCGTGGTATTCGTACCAAGACTCTAAATTGGCACAGGGACGCGACGCGACCAAAAACTTACTCAAAGACAATCCTGAACTGTGCGAAGAGTTGGAAGCAAAGATTAAGCAGGCCATCGCTGAAAAGATGGAAAATTAACGGGAAGGAGGGTGTATCCACATCATGAACCCCCTCTTTTTTGATTCATCTGCCTGTCATGTAACCATGCGCAACAGCCAGAACGACAAAACCCTATCAACTCGCAACGATGCGATTGACAGGGTTTTTCTTTGTTTCCAGCCCCACTCACCATTCCTTTGGAGACGACAAGAAGGCGCCGTCCATCATGCCTGCCTGCTGTTAATCTGATGGAATTGAACGCATTCTGGCAAATATTTTGCGAATGTCCATTTCTTGTTGTATACCACTGTGCATGGGAAGCTGCCCTGTCAGCTGCTTTTCTACCTCACAGAAATGCCCGGCAATGCCCTCATCCACCAACCCGGTATCATACAGGTTCTTCAATTCCGGCAACAACTCCTTGACTTGTAAGTCCATCACATAAGAAGACATCAGTCCGACCAGCGTAGGAATGAAGGTGGTATTCTCGGCTAAATGCTCTGCGGCAAACGCAAGAAGCTCTTTGAATAAGCCTACTATTTCGTCCCGCCTGTCAGGCTGCAGAACACCAATGCTTGCCAAAGCTGTTATTGCTTGGCACTTGGCGTATGTATACAGTCCCGCTTCCTTGCAATAATCCAGCAGTTTGTCGGTTCGATGTTGCCCAAGTTTATACAGCGTAGGAATCAAGATATCGGGACCAAAATCACCGAAATGATACTCGTAGAACGCGGGCGACTGCCTCATCACCTCCAATACCAAATCCAAACTACTGTCACTGTTCCCTACTTCTCCCAGTAACAGAACGCACGAGCTGACAATGCCGATAAACTCTTCATCATCGCCATCAGTCAAATCTTCATCGCAGGTCAGCCCCAGGTTGAACGCCAAAATTTGCTCTAAGTCTTGCCGTGCCTCCTCCCTGGGCAGTGCCAGAATACGGTCGGTCAGCTCGTCTTCCAGTCCAAAGGCATTCTCCTTTTTACTCAGTTCCTGCAACAGCCATTCATGCTTGATGGTACAGGTCGATGGATAAGGCGGGTGCTTGTAGGTATAAGGCATGTCCACGAGCGCATCTATCCCGCCGCGCGGCATGTCCCAGCCATCATCCTCCATATCGTCAAAATCATCTTCGTCGTCCTCATCGAAGTCATCCCATTCGTTGCCTATCATGAAGCCGAAATCGTCGCCCAGCGTCTTCCGCAGCGTGGGGAGATACTTGCTTGCCTCCAGCTCACTGTGTACAAACAGAAAGTGCTGGCCGTCTTTGCCAAATTCATATTCTATCAGCGGCACGTCATCAGTGTCTTCCTCTAATATATACTTTGTCAGAGCAAAGCTCTTGTCGGGCTTTATGCCACCTTCCTCTGCGAACTCAATGGCGCCATATATCATGTTGTGAGCCTCCTCGTAGCTGCATTCCTCAACACCCGCGCGGATCAGCGGCTCCATGAAGCAGGAAAACTCATACGGGGTCATCCGCAGGTAGTAGAACGAGTCTTTCACACCCAGGCAAAAGGTATCCACAAAAAAACACCCCATACTGACATTGCCACCCGTATGTCTACGGGTAACCACGACATGCCCCAATCCCGTTTCCAGAATGGATGGTAAAATATAGCATGTCCCTATTTCAACAGACCGCATACGCTGTTTCAGATAATCGGCATCAGACAAGAACTGTTGTCCGCCCTGCTTTTTATGTTTCTTCTTTGCCATCAGGTTGTTTCTATTATTCATTTCCAAAGATACAGAGTTTTTTCAAACAACAAAAGCATTACTGTCAATTTTTCACACGTCCTCCGATAATAAACATCCTCCTTTACCCAAGGTGGTTGAACGAAAATCACCGCCACATCCCCATCCCATCAATGTAATGCGTCTGACAATATTCGTTCGGTTTTTTCTGAATTTTCACCCCCAAAAATGGCTCATAAAAACTTTCAAAATAGAAAAAAAACGATAGGAAAACAGGAGGCAAACATGACCATTTTTTCTTTTGAAAAATCACTTTTTGCCGCAATAGCTATGGGATAATGCTCACAAAAGCATCCTCTTGCGGTGCAACCAACAAGCAATTACCTGCCAAAAGCATGCATCTTTCGTGCTTAAAACCATGCTTTTGGCCAATCAACACTTGCACATGGAGGCATAATGACAGAAAGAAAACTGTAACACACTGGTTCATAGTTAGATAGAAAAATCGCTCATATTTGGCGTATTTGCAATCCAAAGTAGAGTTGGTTGTAAATACGCGAAAGAGAAAGGGCATCGCTGTCAACAAAATTCACAGTCACCTATCCGCACGACCGCGAGCTTGCCAACGACTCATCCATCCGGCGTTTTGTTTTTTCCGGATAAGTGTTTACCTTTGCAGGCAGCATAATAGTGGACATGAAACGAACGGCCATACCAGACATATCGTCTCCGAAACAAAACATTCCACATTCCATACAACCTCAACGAATAAAAACATGATGCACCCAAGCGACAAATCACAAACACCGGAAGCCATTTTCAGGCATGACCTATACACCTATCTGCGCACGCTGGACAAGGTAGACGAACACCTGCCGGATGCCCCCGACATCGAAGGAAAATGGCATGACATAGCCAACGCCTACATGCCCGACGCCGTACGAGAGTTTAATCAATATCCTACCGTTGTTTTCGGTTGGATGATGTATGTGGGCATGGCCGTGGCCAAATACTGGGACGAGGATTGGGAACTATATAATAAGGTGGAAAACCTGTACACCTACCTGCGCGACCGAATTGATTTTGACCACATGGATGACTACATACGCGGGAAAGTTCTGCTTCTGAACGGCGAACAAGCCCGGCAATTGCAAGAAACGGTCGGCGAATGTGCCGCCCGAACCAACAACCTGCTGCACCATCTGGCCATCACGCCGGGATCGGAAGATGCCTACCGGGCCGTGATCGCGGCGCTGCACCAGCTATACCTGATGGGCGCCGCCATGCAGCTCAAGCTCATGGGCTATCACATGACGAAAGTGGGATGAAGGCTGATTGCCATTCCGCCCCGACAGCCCTTTCCCAGCATGACAGCGCCAACGGCATGATGACAGATTGGCATGTTTTTTGTCAGCCTAAGCCAACATGTTGTATTTTGGCATGACATTTGTTTTTACATGAGCGTATCGAAATCAGCAGCATTACTTGTGAACTATCAACTAGTAAACTCGTAAACTCATTAACTCGTAAACTAAAAAACAACATATTATGGGAAAGATTATAGGAATCGACTTAGGAACAACAAACTCATGTGTTTCTGTATTTGAAGGCAATGAACCAGTGGTTATTGCCAATAGTGAAGGAAAACGCACAACGCCTTCTGTGATAGGTTTTGTAAAAGACGGTGAGCGCAAGGTGGGTGACCCTGCCAAGCGACAGGCCATTACCAATCCTACAAACACGGTATACTCCATCAAGCGTTTCATGGGCGAAACGTACGAGCAGAGCCAGAAAGAAGCCGAACGGGTTCCTTTCAAGGTGGTGAACGAAAACGGGTATCCGCGCATAGAAATCGAAGGACGCAAATATACTCCCCAGGAGATTTCGGCGATGATACTTCAGAAGATGAAGAAAACGGCAGAAGACTATTTGGGGCAAGAGGTGACTGATGCGGTGATTACCGTTCCGGCTTACTTCTCCGACTCACAGCGACAAGCAACTAAAGAGGCAGGCGAGATTGCCGGACTGAAAGTGCAGCGTATCGTGAACGAGCCTACCGCCGCAGCATTGGCATACGGCGTGGACAAGGCACACAAGGACATGAAGATTGCCGTGTTCGACCTTGGTGGTGGTACCTTCGATATCTCAATCTTGGAATTTGGCGGCGGCGTGTTCGAAGTGCTGTCAACCAACGGTGACACACATCTCGGCGGCGATGACTTCGACCAGGTGATCATCGACTGGCTGGTAAAGGATTTCAAGGCCGACCAAGGCATCGACCTTTCCAAAGACCCGATGGCCATGCAACGCTTGAAGGAGGCTGCCGAAAAGGCGAAAATCGAACTTTCGAGCACCACATCAACCGAAATCAACCTGCCATATATATCTGCTGAAGGCGGCGTGCCAAAGCACTTGGTGAAGACTTTGACGCGCGCACAGTTCGAGCAATTGGCACACGACTTGATTCAAGCGTGCTTGATTCCGTGTCAGAATGCCATCAAGGATGCCAAGATTTCTACGTCAGACATTGATGAAGTGATTCTCGTGGGTGGTTCGAGCCGTATCCCTGCCGTGCAGACCTTAGTAAAAAATTACTTTGGTAAAGAGCCTTCAAAAGGCGTCAACCCCGATGAGGTGGTTGCCATCGGCGCCGCTATCCAAGGAGCCATCTTGAACAAAGAGAGCGGCGTGGGCGACATCGTGTTGCTTGACGTGACTCCGCTGACACTGGGTATCGAGACCATGGGTGGCGTGATGACCAAATTGATTGACGCCAACACCACCATTCCTACCAAGAAGAGTGAGACGTTCTCTACCGCAGTGGATAATCAAACGGCCGTGACCATCCATGTGTTACAAGGCGAACGCCCCATGGCTGCACAGAACAAGAGCATCGGACAGTTCAATCTTGAAGGCATCGCTCCGGCACGTCGTGGCGTTCCACAGATTGAAGTTACCTTCGACATCGATGCCAACGGTATCTTGAATGTATCGGCAAAAGACAAGGCCACGGGCAAGGAACAGAAGATTCGCATCGAGGCTTCGTCAGGTTTGAGCCAGGATGAAATCGACCGCATGAAGGCCGAGGCAGAGCAAAACGCAGCTGCCGACAAGGCTGAACGTGAGAAGGTTGACAAAATGAATCAGGCTGACTCGATGATCTTCAGCACCGAAAACTTCTTGAAAGACAACGGTGACAAGATTCCTGCCGACCAGAAGCCTAACATCGAAAGTGCTTTGCAACAGCTGAAAGATGCTCACAAGAATGCCGACGTGGCCGCCATTGACACAGCCATCAACAACCTCAACACCGTGATGCAGGCTGCCAGCGCACAGATGTACAGCCAGGCTGGTGGCGCACAGCCAGGTGCTGGCGCAGGATTCAACGCCGGTGCACAGCAAGCAGGTGACGGTCAGCAAACCCAAGGCGGCTCGTCTGATGACACTGTACAGGACGCCGACTTCGAGGAAGTGAAGTAATGCCGAAAGGTAAACACATAATAAACAATCGAGTAGGAGGTAAACACTAATCATAGGTGTTTATCTCCTACTTTCGTGTTCACCGACCTCTCACACCACCGTACATGCGGTCCAGCATACGGCGATTCCTATTTTAGGTGCCATTCGAGATACGACTCCATTAAAGCGGTATACCCTGCTGAGCGTAGTTTATTGTTATCTATCGCCCTTGTTAATATAGGACTATCAGCTATTCGCCAATAACCCTTGCGAGTATTACCCCATTCGTATGCTTGGTATTGATTGATACCATATCTGATGAGGTTTGCTGCTTTTGTCCTGACTTTCTTCCAAGCCTTCCATATACACATGCGTATTCTACGCCTTAACCATTCATCTGTGTCAAGCAAGAGACGTTTCATATTGGCAAGATGATAATAACTCACCCATTTCGGTCTAATGACCGATTTGGGCTTAAACTTTAGGCTTTCACCTCCAGTTCTTTATTTCTTCGTCTTTGCACGCTCATCCCGCAGAATATTCTGCATAGAGTACACTATCTGTGGCTTTTCGTTGGCAAGGTTGTTGCTTTCCCACTCGCTTGCAGAAATATCAAAAAGCTGTGGCATAGGATTATTGCCCGTCTCTATCTTCGGGCCCCATTGTATCATCTTCGGACCATTGCTCGGCTCAATGTATTTCCACTGCTTAGTACGAACAGAGAGCACATGATTAGAGGCAAGTTCAAGAACATACTTGCGGTTTTTAGTATCCCTGCCAAGCAATGTTGAGATGCAATCTTCACTGTCGGGAGCCGTACCTTGTGGCATACGCGCACCAAGCATAACTGCAAACGAACGAATGTAGTCAATCTGCGAAACAAGAGCATCTGATGTCTGACCAGCCTTTACCTTAGCAGGCCATCTTACAATAGCCGGCACACATGTACCACCCTCAAATGCACTATACTTATTGCCACGCCATGGGCCAGAAGGCTTATGGCCATTAAGTAATTCCTCTGACTGATCCTGATAGCCATCGTCCACAACGGGGCCATTATCACTTGTAAGAAGAATAATAGTGTTGTCAGCAATACCAAGCTTATCAAGAGTCTCCATAATCTGACCTACCGACCAGTCGAACTGTACGATAGCATCGCCACGCACACCCATGCTGCTCTTTCCACGGAAACGCTGATGTGGGAAACGAGGCACATGTACGTCGTTTGTAGCAAAGTACATGAAGAACGGCTTGTTCTTGTTAGCCTTGATAAAGTCGATAGCATGCGATGTAATAGAGTCGGCAATGTTCTCGTCCTTCCACAAAGCCTTGCCGCCTCCCTTCATATAACCAATGCGACCTATACCATTCACGATAGACATGTTGTGTCCATGGCTTGACTTCATATTATAACAAAGTTCAGGATTCTGCTTACCCGTAGGCTCACCAGGGAAGTTTTGCTTGTAGCTCACCTCAATAGGAGCGTTCTCATCCCAATTGGCTACACTACCATTCTCGATAAACACGCAAGGCACACGGTCGGCAGTTGCAGCCATTATATAGTGATAGTCGAAACCTATGTCGGCAGGACCTGTAGGCAGAGGAGCGTTCCAATCCTGCGTACCAGCCTTGTCACCAAGACCAAGATGCCACTTGCCTATAGCACAAGTACGGTAACCTTGACTACGAAACAAATCAGCCATAGTGTAATCCTCCGGACGAATTATCATGCCTGCATTACCTGCTGCCACATCTGTGCCAGGACGACGCCAAGCGTATTCACCCGTAAGAATAGAGTAGCGAGATGGAGTACTTGTAGCAGCAATAGCATGGGTATCAGTAAAACGTATACCCTGCTTGGCCAAACGATCAACGTTTGGAGTCTCAACATTCTTAGCTCCATAACATCCAAGGTCGCCGTAGCCAAGGTCGTCAGCAAGGATAATGATAACGTTAGGACGATTGGGGGCAGTATTAGGCTTTGCTTTCTTCGCAGCATGTGCGATCTGAGTGGCCAATGGTGCAAGAAGCGATAATGCCAAATATGATTTATTCATGCTTATTATATATTTAGTAAATGTTATAAACAGACAAGAGGCTGTGCCTTTATGACATAAAGCCTCCAGCCTTATTTGTATTCAGTTTTAATTATCTCTCAAGTTCGGGTTGATATTCTGCTCAAACAGTGGAACTGGCCATGTATAATCTTGCGGAGCACGGAAGTTACGCTTGCCTACATACCAACGACACTTACCTGTTGGATCAATCTCCATAGAACTTGAATATTTTACAGCATTAGGATAAGGAGCACCCCAAATCTTGCCCACAAGCACCTTGTCGGCAATCTGCCAACGGAAGATATCCCAAAGACGTACACCCTCGTAAGCCAATTCAACGCGACGCTCGTGGCGTACAATTTCGCGCAGCTTATCGGGATTGGTCTCGGTAATAGCAGGCATGTGTACATCGGCACGACCACGTACCTTATTGATAGTGAGGTCGAGCAAAGTCTGGTCGATAGTCTGGTTGCTCTCTATCATCGATTCAAGGTAGCTAAGCAGCACTTCAGCATAGCGGATGATAGGAGTAACAGCCGAGTAGCTTGTGAGGTCAGCGATAGGATCTTCTGTGTAGTACTTGCGCCACATAAAGCCAGTACGCGAAGCCTCTGACGAGTAGTCGAGACGCTCCTTCTTTCCTGGCTCGTAGTCAGGACTCATACGATACTCAGTTCCGCGGAATGTAGCACCATTATAATATATGGTGTAGTCGAGACGTGGGTCGCGGTTCTTGCCCAAGTTGTTTGAATCGTATCTTGGGTCGTCGTAGCTGAAAGGTGTACCATCGTTAAACTCATAAGCCTCAAACAATCCTGCCGATGGATTAGACAGGCTCCATCCACCATCCTTAGCCGGCAAACCATGCTGTGGCAAACCGCAGCCAAAGTAGCCCTCAAGATAGCTTATGTAGAAGATGTTTTCCTTATTGCCAACACCCGAAGCTGGTAGGAAGAGGCTAGAGTAGCTTGCCTCGATGTCGTTGTCGCCAAGATTGATAATCTCCTTGTAAGCAGCTGCTGCCTCGCTCCACTTCTTGTCAAACATATATGTACGTCCGAGGAAAGCCAATGCAGCCTGCTTGCAGGCACGACCAGTTTCAGATGAACCTATCTCCTTGAAACGTGGCAGGTCATCGGCAGCCTCTCTAAACTCCCTTTCGCACCAAGCCAAGATGTTGGCTTGCGTTTCCTTCTTCACATTATTGGCCTCTTCACCGGTGAGTACAGAAGTTACGAGAGGTACATCATGGAAGTAAGAAGCAAGGTAGTGATACTGTGTTGCTCTGAGGAAGCGAGCCTCTGCAATCATACGCTTGCGCTGAGTAAATTCTTGTCCACCCTCAATGCCTTCGAGGAATCGGTTGCACTTTCCAATACGTGCGTATGCCGACGACCAATATCTGGCTATAAAGGCATTGTTATTAAGCAGCTGTCCGCTTGTTATTTTAAAGTAAGGGTTGTTTTCGCCACGACGGTCGAACGCATTGTCTGTAAGGTGCTCGGTAAAGAGCAATCCGTGATACGACCAAAAGTCGCTTGGTTGATACTCAACACCATTTGTTATACTTCCACGATATAGTGGAGTAAGAGCCAACTTGGCTTCGTTTTCAACGTCAGAACCACTCCAGTAGTTGTTGTCTGACAAGTCGGTGAGTGGAGAACGCTCCAGGTCACAAGAGTTTAGGCATAGTGCCAACGATGCCAATACGATGCCTATATATAATAATTTGGTTTTCATAATGTGTTAAAAAGCTAAAGTTAGACCGAATGTGTACGAAGACATAACGGGATAGTAAGAACCATAGTTGTTAGTATTCTCTGGATCCCATCCCTTGCGATAGCTATCAAATGAGAATGGGTTGTCCAGAGAGATGTATGCACGCATACAGCTAATGCCGACCTTGCTTATGATATTCTTAGGCAGCTTGTAACCAAACTGTATGTTGCGCACCTTTACGAACGATGCGTTGAGAATCCAGAAGTCGGACAACAAAGTGTTGTTGCTACCTGCATTAGACATAATCTCAAGGCGAGGATACTTAGGATGGCGGTTTGTTTGGTTCATATTCCAGCACTCCTCCATCTGCCACTTCTGGATATTGCCTTCCTGGAAAAAAGCAAAACCTGCCCACTCGTTAAGACGGCCCTTAACACCAGCTACACCCTGCAAGAGCACACTGAAGTCGAAGCCTTTATAGTCGCCGCCAAAGCTAAGACCTAAGTTGTACTTAGGAATAGACGAACCAAGATAGGTCATATCCTTAGGTGTAACCTTGTTGTCGCCATCGAGGTCAACATAGCGGATGTCACCAGCCTTCGAACCCTTGGCAATAGCACTCTGGTCGTACCACTCGCCAACTTCCTCGTCAGTAAGGAACACACCATCAGTCTTGTAGCCATAGTACATCTGCATTGGGTAGCCAATGAAGAGGTTGCTACCATTACCAACCATGCCGTTAGCCTGTGTAACGTTACCCATACCAAGTGTTAGCACCTTGTTCTTGATGATAGAGAAGTTTCCGTTTACCCAGTAGTTGAATGCGCCTACTTTGTCGCGATAGCCTACTTCAAACTCCCAACCCTTGTTTTCTACAGCACCGGTGTTGACCTGCGATACGCTAAGACCGAAGATAGAAGAGTAGCTTGCCGATGGTTTATAGAGCACGTCGGTGGTCTTGCGATAGAAGTAAGTTGCGTTTAAGGTGAGTCGGTTCTGGAAGAATCCAGTCTCAATACCAATATCAGATGTATATGTCTTCTCCCACTTAAGGTTAGGATCTACATATGTTGTAATGGAAGCACCTGTAGTGTACACGCCACCGAATACATAGTTCTGACTGCTATCGAGAGTATAAACCGACTGATAAGGATAGTTACCAATATTGTTGTTACCAAGCACACCAGTAGAAGCCCTAATCTTGAGGTTGGTAAACCACTTAGCAACAGAAGAATCCTTCCAGAACTTCTCCTCGCTAACACGCCAGCCCAAAGCTGCAGATGGGAAGAAACCATACTTAGAGTCGGTTGGGAAGCGTGAAGAGCCGTCATAACGCATAGTGGCCTCGAAGAGGTAGCACTCATCGTAGTTGTAGGTAAGACGCCCAAAGATAGACAGGATAGCCCAGTCGTAACCACCACCGAAGTTGGTCTGTCCATCGGCACCACCTGCTGTAAGGTAAGGTATATCGTTAGATGGGAATTTCTGACGATAACCACCTACAGAGCGCTGGTTTTCGTCCTCCCATGTGTAACCTACAAGCACATCAATGGCATGCTTCTTGGCAATAGTGGTATTATAGTCGGCTGTAGCCTGGAATGTCTTGTACACAGTACGGTACATGTCATCGATGAGTGACGACGGACCATTAGCGTGACCATTTACTGTGGCAAACTCGCTACGATAGTGTCTTATGTGCTGCAAAGAGTACTTATAGCCACCGATGCCTTTAATTGTTAGTCCCTTAATAGGATTATAAGTAAGGTCAATATTACCACCAAACTTGTCAAAGTCTTGACGATAGAACGAAGCACACTTCTCTGCCCAAGCCACAGGTGTGCCGCTACCCTTAAGACCTACACCATTAGAGCCGTCGCTCATGTACGAAGGCAGCAATCCTGGATAACGCAGAGCTGCAAGCATAATACCTGCGTAGCCACCACTATCAAGCGAGCCAGGAGTAGATGGCTCGTGGCGGTCGCTTGCCATACCATTCAAGCGGATGCCCATAGATAAATCCTTTGTAATCTTGGCATTGAGGTTGAGACGAGCATTGTACTTGTTGTAATAGTTGTTCTCTAACAAACCATCGTGGTGAAGGTAGCCTGCAGTAGCCATATACTGTACGCGGTCGTTGCCACCATTTACATTGAGTGTATGTTTTGTAAGGAACGAGTGTCCGCCAAACAACTTGTCGAGATAGTTCTCGTCAACATAGTTGTCTGGGTCCGAACCATCCTTATATTTCTGTATTTCTTCTGGTTTGTATGTTTCTGTACCAGCTGCTATGTTATAGAACTTTGCATAGTCATACGAGTGCGCCATTTCTGGCAGCTCGGCAGCTTTGCTGAAACCGACAGAACCATTGTACGATACCTTTGTACGCCCCTCCTTACCTCGTTTTGTAGTAACGAGCACAACACCATTGGCAGCACGCGAACCATAAATGGCAGCCGAAGAAGCATCCTTTAGAACAGAGATGTTTTCGATTTCGTCCGGAGTGATGTCGCTCAACGAGCCAGGCATACCATCAACAAGTACGAGTGGACTTGGTGTTGCACCGAACGAACCTACACCACGCACACGGATTGTACCACCGTCTTGACCAGGATTACCACTTGTCTGGGTAATAGTAACACCCGACATTTGACCTGTGAGCATGTTACTGACGTCGCTTGCCGAACGGGTTTCAAGCGATTTAGAGTCAACCGTTCCAATAGAGCCTATGACATTAACTTTCTTCTGTGAACCGTAACCCACAACTACAAGTTCTTCAAGACTCTGTGCATTTTCCTTCAGAGTTACATTTGTGGTTGCGCCACCACTAATCCTTATCTGCTGTGGTACAAACCCTATATATGATACGCTTAATGTAGCATTCTCTTTAGAACAGTTCAGCACAAAGTTACCATCTATATCTGTCACAGTACCATTCTTGGTTCCTTGCTCTACAACAGATGCGCCAATAATAGGTTCACCATTATTATCAAGCACACAACCTGCGATTTTATGTTTGCCAGAACCTTGCTGCATGGTCTGTGTAGACTGTACACAACGCTGTTCTCCTTTCACGATAATGATGTGTCTATCCACTATCTTATAGGATAGGGCACCATTACCACTTAGAATTTGGTTCATGATTTCGCCAAGTGACAGCGACTTCGACTTCAAGTTTACTGTCTTGTTAAGATTGATAGTGTTCTGTGAGAAGTCCACCGACATTTTGGTCTGCTTCTCAATAGCCTTGATAATTGACGATACCGTAGCCTTGTTCTGAGTCAGATGTATCACCTGATTTTGTCCGAACGTGCTCATCGACATCGACAGACAGAGTGCAAGTGTAGCTGCTGTCTTCTTGTTCAATAAGGTCTTCATAGATTTATTAGTTTATGTTAACAAAAAAAATATTATTCTGATGTGTGTTTTTTGTAAAGTCTGACTTTTCGATTATCTATAGTATAGTTTATATCTCCCGATACCATTGACAATACTTTCAGTACGCTATCTATCGATTCTTCCTTTTTGAAGTTCATCGTATATCGCTTATCCAAATTGACATCCGGGGCGACCGTTATTGATACATCATACTTACGTTCCAATGTCTTTATAATCACCGAAAGTGGTTGCGATGTAAAGTCAACATTGCCTCCTACCCACGCACCATATGCCATAGCATCTACACTATTCTTGCGCATACTACCATTTCTACGATTGTAAACAACCTGCTCATTTGGCTTGAGGGTCATAAATTGTTTGTTGTCAAATACTTTCACCAACCCTTCCTCAAGTGTCACAGTGATATTCTCATCATCATTATATGAGTCAACCGTAAAATGTGTACCAAGAACCTTTACTTTCAGACTGCCCATGTTCACCACAAAAGGATGAACACGGTCTTTTGCTACAGCAAAATGACACTTACCATTAACATACACATTGCGATTGTATGAACGACTGCTAAAACGGGCAGGATAGATTATTGTCGTACCAGCATCAAGCTTAACACAAGTATTGTCCGAGAGAATCAAACTATCTATCTTACCTTCCGGAACATAATATTGTGTCAACTCTGTCTCTTGTACATGATATTCTGCCGAATAATTCCAAGCAACCAAAGCAGTGATAATAGGCACAATAAATAGTGCGGCATATTTCATGACATTTAGCATGCGCAATTTACGACGCTTTGCATGTTTATATGCCGTGCGACGATTGCGGAAAATTTCAAGCGCATCCGACATTTCATTTTCTGATATGTCAGATACATCCTTGCTCCACAGACTACGCAACGCATCGTCTTTAATAGAAGTATCTGTATATTTTGAATTATCTGGTTGCATAATAGATTATGGTTTTCTACTAATAAGAGTAAAAAACCATAAACTACACGTAGCTATTTATGGTTAATCAATGTTAACATTACAAACAATAACAATAACTGGCGCAAATAGGCAAGCGCAGCAGATATGTGCGTTTCTACAGTACGCTTACTAATGCAAAGACGTTCAGCGATCTCAGCGTTGCTCAGTCCTTCAACACGACTCATTATAAAGACTCTACGACGTTGCTCAGGCATAGCATCTATCTCGTGAAAAATAAAATCATAAAGTTCCTCGTAACACATCTTCATGTCGCCAGAGATATCATTGCCTTGAATGTCACATGCCAATTCGGCATCACAATATACAAGCGACTGCTTCACGCAATGTATAGCTGCATTACGAGCAGAAATAAAAAGATATTTATCAAGATTTTCTATCTTCAAGAAACGCTCACGCTTTATCCATAGTTCCATAAAAAGATCCTGAACTATATTCTCTGCCTCACTTTTATCACTACAAAAGCGCATTACAAACTGTAATACCTTAGGATAATATTCCACAAACAATGCATCAAATGCCATCTCATTGCCGTCGGCAAGAGCTGACATCATAAATGAATTATTTGTGAACTTATCCATAACTATATTAACCCGTTGGCGAAATTAATTTAAGTTGATAAACATGAATAAAAAGTTTTACATGCGTAGAGTCAACCAGCAAGTGCAAAATTACAAAACGTGTTTGAAGAACTCGCACTTAGGTGTAGAAAAGTTTAATTTTTCTCTCGGTCTTTCGTTCAGTTTCTTTTGTATCGACATAATTCTCTTGTCTGTGTAATGTTCAAACGAATTCTTTTTCGGTATATACTGCCTGATTAGTTTATGGCTAATTCTATAAATTACCACCACACATAGCCATTAAATGTTTGTGAAATACGTTTTGTTATCTTTTGGCTTCTTTTTGGTTCAAAATGTAAGTTCGTTCAGTCGTGTAGCTCGCTACACTCCTTCACTCTCTTGCATTTTGACCTCAAAAATAAGCACAAAATCTAACGAAGCTAATTTATAGAACCAGCCTTATTCGTATTCTCAATCGCTCCTTTTTGCCATGAGCAGTATGGATCAGCGAAGTACGCAGGTACGCCTAAGAACTTGGTAATATCCTTATGTGCAGCAAATTCAGGTCCGTTGTCTGTTGTGATGGTCTTCAGACTGTCCTTGTATAGCAGCAGCAGTTTCCTGACCACCTTTGCCAAAGGCTTTGACTGCTTTCCACATGGCAGTTTCTGCATAAGCAGCATACTGGTAGACTTCTCCACCAGCGTGAGTATGGCGTGCTGGTCAGGGTCTACTATCAAGTCCATCTCAAAATCTCCGAATCTCTTCCCGTCAACTTCCTTACTTCTTTCATGGATGCTCACCCTATCTTTAATTGGAAGATGTTTGCCCTTGAGACGATGCCTGTATTTCATATTATGCCTTGTGTGCTTGGCAAGTTCCCCTGTCGTGCCATTGTGGATGATGTTATAGATGGACTGATGGGACACCTTTATCTCCTCATTCTTGCGCAAATAACCTGATATTTGTCTTGGAGACCACTGGTCATTGATGATGTATTCCTTAATTCTCCATACCAATTCGTCGGAGAGTTTGGCGTTCTTTACCGTTCTCTTTCTGCGCTGCATGGCCATGTCGTGCGCCTTCGTCCAGATATAGTTTCCCGATGGCGTGCCGTTGTTCTTTAGCTCACGACAGATCGCAGCTTCACTCGTGCCCACAATGCTGGCAATTTCTTTTCTCTTTGTTTTCTTTTGGAGTAAGGCAAAATTTGCGACCTTTGCTCCGAGGTTAATTGATGATACATATACAACCTTAATTCCGCAGCATAAATTCTTGTAAGAACTCCAAGTGTCTGAGAAACAA
>CAMPYJ010000023.1 GCA_946998205.1 uncultured Prevotella sp.
ATGATTATAACGGAACGGCTTCCACTCGTCTTTATGAATTAATAGAACACACCATGATTGTGTTGTGATTTGCTTAAAATTTCTTACCTTTGTAGGTGCATAAACAACTCAATATCTATATAAACAGACTGAGAATTTGTTGTGATTTGCTTAAAATTTCTTACCTTTGTAGGTGCATAAACAACTCAATATCTATATAAACAGACTGAGAATTTGTTGTGATTTGCTTAAAATTTCTTACCTTTGTAGGTGCATAAACAACAGTCTTGCCAGCGGACTGAGTAATACGCAGTTGTGATTTGCTTAAAATTTCTTACCTTTGTAGGTGCATAAACAACCGGAGAGAATTTCTATGCTACACTCATTCAGTTGTGATTTGCTTAAAATTTCTTACCTTTGTAGGTGCATAAACAACAAAGCACACAAAGGCAAAGAACGGTTCGTAGTTGTGATTTGCTTAAAATTTCTTACCTTTGTAGGTGCATAAACAACATGATAAGCACGAGGTTGAAGGAGCTGCCGTTGTGATTTGCTTAAAATTTCTTACCTTTGTAGGTGCATAAACAACTCGGGCACTACAAAAAGCTGTTTATCAAGCTATTGTAGAGATATTAGAGAAAAATAAAAAATGCTACTACAAACACAAATCCCATTCATACAGAATGGGATTTTTTCGTGTATTAAGCCGTATACATACAGTGGCATGAAAGAACAGTAAACATAAAAGTAAGAAACAAAAACGTCTATGATTAGTATTTTCCCCTCTGCTTGATTGCTATTGATAAAGAAAGAGCTTATAAGCTATTAAGGACGGTTCTATAAATTACCACCGTAAGTTTTTTATGTAAGTCTTTTTACGTTTTGTCATCTTGTGGACTCTTTTTATATAAAACAGGCTGCGCCTCAACAATTCAAACAAGTTTGATTGTATTCGGCTTGCTCCGTTTTTGGTTCAATTTGCTTGTTCGTTCAGTCGCATAGCTCGCTATACTCCTTCACTCACAAACAAATTGACCTCAAAAAAAAAGTCTCACAATCTGTCAAAGCTAATTTATAGAACAGCCCTAAAAAAAATCTAACTGCTGGTAAGGAGCATTAGGAGCCTTCTGCTTTTTGCAATAAAACAACTCAATAGCAGCAAATTGCTTATCGGTTATGCACAACAAGCCAACTTTCCCTGTGTTAGGAAGATTGTTATGAATACGCTTTTTATGAACTTCTGCATTTTCCATACTTGAGCAATGGCGAACATAGATAGAAAACTGAAACATTGTAAAGCCATCTTTTATAAGAAATTTTCTAAAATCGATATAGGCTTTCTTTTCCTTTTTCGTTTCGGTAGGCATATCGAAAAATACAAGTATCCACATAACACGATATTCGCTAAATCTATCTAAAGGCATAATAGATGATGATATGAAAAAAGTAATTATGTAAGCTCGGGGTATAATATAGTTTTATCCTCCCCTGAAAAGCACTTGTAAAGCGATGCGGTAGTTTGTTGTGCAGCAATCATAAGTGGGCTACGCTTACCTTTAATAATAACATCTATCACAGGAATGCCTAACAACCTAAACTTAATATCTTTTGTAAGCTGATCAATACTATCTTCTTGGTGCATAATGTCTATTACCATATTGTCTACATACGGACGATAAGGCTCCATTATATCATCGGCTAAGCAATAAGCATTATACTTATTATGGTGATGAATGCCTAAGGTAGGTAAAAGTCCGCTACCTACTAAAGCTCTTGCTATAACAGCCCTTAACATGGCATAACCATAATTAAGCAAGTTGTTAGGAGGAATGCCTTCTCTTTCTCTTGTAAATAGCGGAAGAGAAGGAAAGATGTTTTTCCAATAATAAGCGGCTGCTCTTGCCTCAAGGTTATCAGGATCGCCACTTCGCACATTGTTAGCCCACACCCGCATACATTTAGTTTCTGCTTCGGTATAACGCCTAAGTATTGCCTCTTGGTTAAGGATTTTTTGTTTTGTAGTTTGCTGCCATAATTGTTTACGCAATGGCAACGAAGCGTCTAACTGATGTCTAAAACGTTCGTTTTGCAGCGTATTACCAGACAAAGGCAATTGCAACCCCACTGGCAAGCCTTTTGCATCGCACGTTATAACAGCCACATTGTTAGCCAAAAGAGCTTGCATGGCACCTGTGGTAATGGTAATGCGTAAGCTATTGAGCACCACTACTCCAATATCTTCTATTGGAATAGTGCGCTCAGCTTCTTGTAATAATGGCTTTGGCAAATCTTTTTGGCTTACAACTTCTGGTATATGGATAAGCAGCTGCTCGTTTCGCAAGCTAAGGTAAGCCGCATTGTTAAAGCAAAGCGTTTTCTTTATCATACATTTACTTTATTACGTTTAAGATATTACCCAGTCTGTCTACCTTCAATTTCCAACATACCTCTTTAATGCACTCATCTGTTATAGCTTTTTCCATTTTGTTAAGCGACTGAAGCTCTACCTTATCAGCTATCACTTTAGCAATAGTAGATGGAACGAAAAAACACTGTTTACCAGTAGAACTAACCATCTTATAAATCCTTGTTTTATCAATGTTGCATGTTCCCATTGTCCGTTCTTCTTCAGTGGGGACGTAGACTAAATCGTTTGGCGATAGATAAAACTTCAGCGCAACACCTTTTTCGTTATATTCAGGAACGGGTGAAAGCTTTTGCTTCTGTCGTTCTATAGCTTCTCTTAACGGTACGGAGTAATAATACCTCTTACCTTCTTCGTCTTCATAAATAGCAAAAAAGAGATTAGTACCTTTATCAGCTTCTACATATTTCTTAGTTTTAGTTCCTCTTTCCCCCACTTGATATTTAGCACCAAGCGGTTCAGACAGTCGCACATTCTTAATAGGCTTGTGAGCTTTACCATTATTATATGGCTCGATGTTGCTATTCATCTCTTGTATACCTTCAGGAGCGAAAGCTACTAAAGCATCTCCCCCTTTACTTTCTAAGTAGTTAAGCAAAATAGCTTGTATACCTGTATCAGTAATAGATGCAATTTTCTTTTTATCAAATGATGTATCTAACGGTTTGCGTACAGCTACCATAGGAGTTTTGTTATCACTACTTATCCATACTTCAACTTTTGACACATCTTGTCGGTTCCATTTATAATTCAAACTCTTAAAATGAGCAACTAACTGTTTTTTGTTAAAATGCTTATCAACCAAATCGTTGACATAAGCTCTTAACTGTGCGTTGCATATAGCAGATATGTTATCTAAGGCTTTAGCAATGGGTAAAACTTCTTTCCTAATAAGATTTACTCTTCCAAACACTGTTTCTTTATGCATAGACTTGCGTATAGCCCACATATCGTTGCCTTTCTGACTACATGTCATTTTCTTTCCATTCTCATCATAGCGTTGATATCTATTAGTAGCCCTATTAATTATTCTTACATTGTTTTTAAAACTAACAACAATATCGTTTAGTGCTTTTAAGGCATCTTGTGTAAAGGTGTCCCATGGCTTGTTAATAATCCTGTTTTTATCACATAACAATTGTCGTAAGTCTTCTCTTTGCTTAGAGCTATTAGCATTTACATTGCTAATATAGTTTACCATGTTTCGTGTAGTACAGGCTATAACAAGGGCGTCCATAGCATGGTGCCTATGGTCGATACGCTTCTTTTTAAATCCCTTTTCATATTCTGACGGCACATTGGTTTGAAAATATCTGCTACCATTCTCTTCTTTCATCTCTCCAAAATCGTTTGTTCCAAACAATTTGTTAAGCCTTTCAAACCTTGGCGTAACTATCGTGTTCCATACATCTTTAAGTCCCCAATCGTTTTTCAGCTTATCAGTAACAGCGCCAGATGAAGGTAATAAGTTCTTAGCCGTAGCCTCTTCTTCGCCTTGCTGTCTTACTACATTAGAAAGTAAAGACATAATTGTTTTAGTAATATAACGCGTATCATTAAGCTGCCTACTGCTAAAGCTCTCCGGTATATTTTCAGCTAACAAGTTATCACACTTACGCTTGTTATGTGCATAATGCTCGTTAACAAACTGCTTATACTCTTCTTCTTTTAATATTGTTACCTCTTTGCCATGTGCTGTACAATAAATCCTGTCTCCACCTCTGCCTTTAATAAACTCATAGCCCAACATTTTATCCTTTTCTTTGTTTACTTCTGATTCGCAAATAACCTTGTTATTAAAAGAATTATCAAAGTATCTGCTTTGTGGAATAACATGTTCTATCTGGTATGCCGTTGTAAAGAGCTTGCTTAGCGAGATAGCTTTACCTGTATAAGGCGAGCAATATTTTTGTTCTAGCCACAATTTATATCTTATCAGTTCTGCACTGGTAGGGCGTTCTTTCTTTGATATTTTAATAATATCGTCATAGTCTTTATCCTGCTTATTAAGGTTACCTAATACAGCCTGCTCATAAATACGCATTTTTTCTTGATGTATAGGAGATAAAGGTCTGACATCTTTGATAAAAGTATCGTTCTTCAATTCTTCTAACAGATACTTTATTCGTAAGTTAGTAGCTTCGTTATTAAGATTTCTAAGATTAGCTTCATTACGTTGCTGTGCAGTTAGCTTCATTTCACGTGCCACCTCTACGTGTATCTCATCAATATGCTTTTCTGCTTTCCAAATATCATATACCACCCTAAGCGTTTCTAAAATTACTTGTTCTACAATAGGATTACGCAAAGAATGCTGCGGAAAGCCGCAAATAAATTTTAATAAATCTTTTGGAGTATCCCAACATTGTATGTCCGTAACTTCTGAATGGCGTCCATATATTACGTAAGAAGCTAAGTAAGTGGGCAACCCTTGAAAGTCGGTTACATGGTGTAAAACATATCTGCTATCATCTATCTTCTCTTTTAGCTTGCTATCAACATTACCAGTTATAATTTGTTGAATACATTTCAGTGTTTTAGCATCAATGGCTTGTTCGTTCCAAGCCTTACCCATACGCATCAACGTTAAAAGTCTTTTTATAGCTTTTTCAGAGTATGCACCATAACACTTCTTAAAAGGCTTGATTTTTAGGAATGACGATACAAAGTTATCATCATCATACAATTTACGTAAAGCCTTAGCCGACTCCTCTTTTTCTTCTACAGAATAAAGCAAATGCCAAAGCCGATATTGCATGTTAGGTGTGTCATCTAACCATTGCTTATCCATACCAGCACGCTTTAGAGCCGATAACAATTCATATCTGGTTTCGTTGCAAGGATATGTTTTAGTGGCGTCTTTAATATAATTCCACTCTATAGGGAATACTTTTTCTTTATCTATCTGCACTTTCTTTATTTTGAAAAAGTCTTTTAACAAGATGTCTTGCTTTATCTCCTTTCTATCATTAAGATAGGTAAAGAGGTTACAATAATCTTGTGGTGTTGATAGATATTGCGCCGTTACATCTTCTCCTGTAACGACATCAGATAATCGTAGATTGTGAATAAATTGCCATAACCTAAACTCTTGATAATACGGATTTGATTTAGCTATACACTTAATAGGCATTTCTTTTACTTCACCTGTTTCTTTATCTACATATTCATAGCTCTCATATTTACAGTTATCTATAAGCGACTTTTTGCTCTTTAGTGGGCGTTGGTAGAAAATTATATCATCTACTAACAGATGTATCATGTTGCTCTTTACCACTTCATTGTAGCGTACATCGTTATGAGCATATAGCTCTTTTGCACAACTCTCAAGCAAATGCTGATTATGCAACTCATCATGATATTTAGCTTGCTGCTGCAATATCTCTATTAGCTCTTTTTTGTAATACTTACGTTCTATAGTTCTTACTAAGTTTCCCCGTATCTTATCGGCAGGCTTACTAAGTATATTATCGTAAATAAATGCGCCCACTGTCTTGCCCGATGATTGTATTTGGCTTTCTGTACGTTTTTTTATTAATCCCCAATCGTCCTCTTTAGGTAGTCTGTATGACGGATTTTGCTTGCCACTATCAAAAATCTTTGGCGTTTTACCATCTTTTTCGTAGATAGTTACAACTATAAGTTGTAATGTTTTACCTACCCAATCATATAAAGGTATATCGCTCTTCCTTTTATATATACCGCCATCTTCTAAATGTATGTTATACCAAATGCCATTACCCTTTTGTCCTTCATCAGCATCTACACTTATCACTTTTAATACTTTGTATTCCTCTTTCTTAGTAGGCTGCTCTTCTTCCTCGCCACGCAATTGGTAATAACCACGTTTGGTGTTAAAATTGAGTAATATCCATGCCAATTCTTCTTTACTAATAAGCTGTGTAAGAGCCTTTTTACGCAGATAATAAATGGTCCAGTCTAAAGGCACTTTCTTTCCATTAGCTATTAACTGAGGTTGATGCTTGGCAAAGTCGGATAACATTTCATGAAAAGAGTCCATAAAGACAAATTCCATCTTCCCCATTTCGTTTTTATTCTGCCTCCATGCCAATTTTGGCTCACTGTAATCTATAAACTTCCCATATGTTTTATTGTCAGTCTTATCCCAGCCCAGTAACTTATCAAAATGATCAGGTAAAAAGTTCATTATATGTAATACTCTGCACAAACGTTCACGACGTAACGCATGCCGTTCTATAAGACGCCTTTTGCCTCTATAAAATGTGCGTTGTGCCGTTTGGGAAACAGTATCACCTTTCTCAAAACTTCCTAATATATCTTGGCTCATAGGTATTATTCTACTACCCATTTTTATGCTTCCAATAGGTTTTCCATTCTCTTCTACCTTTACTAAAGCCCAGCCTACACTGTTAGAGCCGAGATCTAATCCTAAAACTTTTTTCATATTTTATTACTATTTTATTTGTTTATCTAATTTTTTATTTCTACATTTGCATCAAGATATTTTAAGCAAATCACAATAAGGATTATTCCGTTGTGAAAACATTTTAGGTGGGGATTCTTGTAATTCTCACCTTTTTTGTATTTTATTGATAGGTTATATGGTATCTTTTTATAACCTCATATATTCTTCATTGTTATTAAAGGCAAATATAAGCATTTTATATTTTATTAAAAAATAAATATGAAAATAAATATTTAGGCTCTGCTAACCATGGTCTGCTAAATAAATACAAGGTTTTGATACACAATGATATATCTTGAGTAATATTTGCATAATTCACCAAAAATGACTACCTTTGGTTGTTAAAATATAAACGATGTAAAATGAAATACTACTCTCAACATCGTAGTCACGACTTGTTTGAACTCCAAGAGTCCCTCTCAGAAATACGCAAGTCGAACCGCAGGGTCAAGCTTGCGGACAACCTTCCATGGGACAGTATTTTGTCAGTAAACGTCTTGATCATGACTTCTTCAACATGCTGACCCTAATGCTGGCGGAGAATGATAGCTTTGAAAAACAAGGTCGAGAGACTCCAAAAAGAGTATTATCGTCAAACTCGATGGACTTGCGGGAGTTTTTGTCATTCCGCAAGCTTGCAGGGGTACCATTCGTTAGCTTACCCTATGTAGGGGCTTACACCGTGTATTGAAAATAGTAGCCAATATTTTCTAAGACATTTAACGTCAAATACTTGGAGGGGACTCATTTTTTTAGTTCTTTAGAACCCAAAATCAGCAAGGCTGCAAGTGCGGAGATGCTTTTTTTTGTTGACATGGGCTCATAATTCGGAATTTTTATCTAAATTTGCGCTTTGAAAAAACAATACGAATATGACATCAGAAAACGAAGCATATAATAAGTTGATTGAGACCGGTGTGCGTCCTTCCGCACAGCGGTTGGCCATCATGGAATTCCTGATGGCGAATCATACGCATCCGACGGTAGAGGATGTTTATAAAGGCTTGTGTTACAAGATTCCCACTTTAAGCAGGACCACCGTTTATAATACGTTGCGTTTGCTTTCAGAACATCAAGCTGCTCAAATGATAACCATCGATGAGCATCGTGTATGTTACGATGGATGTGTAGAGCCCCATGTGCATTTTTATTGTAAGAAATGCAAAAAGGTGATTGATCTGCCAGAAGAAGATGCGCCGAAACTTGTTCAGAACAGAAACATTCACGGAAATATCGTCGATGAGATTCAGCTATATTACAAAGGCATCTGCACTGAATGTGCGCAAAAGGAGATAGCTGAACATTCCAATTAACAGAAAGCAATATAATCCTAATTCGTGGCTATCTGAATGATAGTTAAATATAAACCCATGGAGATTGATTTCAATCTCCATGGGTTTGCTTTTTAAACTCATTGACTTTGGTGGTCAAACTCGTTGACTTTAGTTATCAAACTCAATGACTGCTTTTTCTAAGGCTTTTGAGGGATGCCTTGCGGGAAATGAAAGACGCAGGCAATGCAGGACTTACTATCGCTGAACAGATACCAAAACAGAGAAAATTATTTGGACACGAAAGAATTATCGCAGCAAACGCACAAGTATGACAGAAAAGCCTTATCTTTGCATAAGACAGGCTGCACCTCAGCAAAGCAAGTAAACTTTCTTTGCCTTCGGTTTGCACAGCCTTTGCATAAGACAGGCTGCACCTCAGCAAAGCAAGTAAACTTGCTTTGCCTTCGGTTTGCACAGCCTTTGCATAAGACAGGCTGCAACTCAGCAAAGTAATAAAATGGTAGGAAAAACATAATATATGCCAACTCAACAGATATACTCACAAGGCTTATCAAAGGAGCCGTTAGTAAGTTTCATCATTCCTGTCTACGACCTGCCTGTCGACATGGTTTCCGAATGCTTGGACAGTATTTTGACGTTGTCGCTGGATGATAGCGAGCGAGAAATCATCTTGGTAGACGACGGCTCTTCCGCATCGCTTTGCAGCGACTTAAAGGATTATTGGAGTCAAATTCTTTATATCCGCCAGCGCAATCAAGGACAGTCGGTGGCACGCAACACAGGCATGCGGATGGCACAGGGTAGATACATTCAGTTTGTGGACGGCGACGACGCCCTTGTCCCCTTCACTTACGAGCATTGTTTGGACATCATACGCTATCACGATGCCGACATGGTGATATTCGACCATGTGCGGACGAAACCGTTAGGAATGCCGACGTGTCACGCAAAGGGACCGTTGACGGGAAGCGAATACATGAGCAACGCCAACCTAAGAGCATCGGTATGGGGGATGTTGTTTCAACGAAAAATACTACACGGCTTGCAATTTACGCCCAATTTGGCAACCGAAGACGAAGCATTCACCCCCCTGTTGGTATTGCGCGCCGAACAACTATATGTAACAGACGCCAAGGCTTATTACTATCGAAAACGCAAACAGTCGATTACCAACACCACGAACAAGAAAGACAGGGTGAAAAGACTGAACGATTTGTTAAAAGTCATCACGCAGTTTCAAACACAATTAGACTCGTTTCCGCCCATGGAACAGAGTGCCATGCAAAGGCGCATCGCACAATTGTCCATGGACTACATCTACAACACGGCACTACATACACACAGCATGAAGCATCTACAAAAGGCTATAGCACAATTAAAAGAAAGTGGTTTATATCCATTGCCTGACAAGAATTACACGCATAAGTATCTGTGGTTTAGAAGATTGATACAAACATCAATGGGTCGCCGGATGCTGCTGTTATTAACATTGAGATGAAAATATTACTTTTGGGCGAATACAGCAACGTGCACTGGACCTTGGCTGAAGGCTTACGCCAGCTGGGTCATCAAGTGACAGTTGTCTCGAATGGAGATTTTTGGAAGAACTATCCGCGTGACGTCAATCTCACCCGCACGCCCGGCAAGCTGGGTGGAGTGGCGTACATGCTGAGGCTGTACGGCATGTTGCCTCAATGGCGTGGATATGATGTGGTGCAGGTTATCAATCCGGTATTCTTAGAAGTCAAAGCACATAGAATCACACCCATCTACAAATACTTGCAAAAGCATAACAAAAAAGTGTTCATGGGCGCTTTCGGCATGGACTACTATTGGGTAAAAACGTGTTGCACCACCATGCCTTTGCGGTATAGCGATTTTAACATGGGGCACGAACTGAGAAACACGCCTGACGCACTGAAAGAACGGAAAGACTGGCTGGGCACTGACAAACAACAGCTGAACGAATACATAGCAAACTCTTGCCATGGCATTATTGCAGGGTTGTATGAATATTGGGCATGTTATCAGCCCATCTTCCCACAAAAGACAACGTTCATCCCCTATCCTATCCGTGTTTCAACAAGCAAAGACGTTGTTAAAAATAAAGAGGACAACAGGTTAAAATTGTTTATCGGCATCAACAAAGAGCGGTCGGTCTACAAGGGAACTGACATCATGTTGGCCGCTGCGCAAGCCATAGTGCGTAAATATCCCCAGCAAGTTCATTTGAGAATCGCCGAGAGCGTGCCCTTCAACGAATATAAAAAAATGATGGATGGCTCTGATGCCATCCTGGACCAGCTATACAGCTACACCCCTGCCATGAACGCACTTGAAGCAATGAGCAAAGGTGTGATTTGTATTGGCGGCGGTGAGCCGGAGAATTATGAATTGCTGCACGAGCACGAGCTTCATCCTATCGTGAACGTAAGTCCCACCTACGAGAGTGTTTATCGGGAATTAGATCTGTTGGCGCAACATCCCGAACGGGTTAAGCAGCTGCGGCGACAAAGCGTGGAATATATCAAGAAGCACCACGACTATGTGCAAGTAGCCAAACAATATGTAGACTTTTATAACAAGAGTTTCACTCCCTAAACAGTTTTCGCTGTTGATGAGGGAGTGAAACTTAGGCTATACGGTCATCTTTTACCGAGGCGAAGCGTGACGAATCACGCTTCTTATCGTTTCATCAATGATGACAATTTTTAACTTACATCATTTTTCGCATGCCTTGATAGCATACAGGCTTCCCCTCGCTGTCTACAAGCTGTCACACTCTTCCAACCAGAGTCTGCTGGTAGCGTCGCTTGGCATGCGCCAGTCACCACGGGGATTCAAGCTCACGCTGCTCACCTTCGGCCCGTCGGGCAAACACGAACGCTTGAATTGCTGAGAGAAGAAACGCTTGCAAAACACCTTGAGCCATTGCTTGATGGTTTCCTCATCATAGCATCCCGTCATCTTGAGCAAGTCGCCCTCCACGCCTTGCCTCGGCTGTTGCTTGGCCTCGGCAAAAGCCTTTTTGGCCAACAAGAATACCTTGCGGGGACGGAAGCCAAAACGTAAGAAATGATAGAGAAAGAAATCGTGCAACTCGTACGGTCCCACCAAGTCTTCTGTCTTTTGCTTGATAGCCCCATGTTCGTCAGCTGGTGTCAGCTCGGGCGAGATGGGCGTATCGATGACATCCATCAAGACGCGCGAGGTGTGCTCTTCATGAATGAGGCGCTGGGCATAGAAGCGCACCAAAAATCTGATCATGGTCTTTGGCACGCCCGCGTTAACGCCATACATGGACATGTGGTCGCCATTATAAGTTGCCCACCCAAGGGCCAATTCGGACATGTCGCCAGTACCAACGACCAGGGCTCCGAGCTGATTGCTCAAATCCATTAATATCTGTGTGCGCTCGCGAGCCTGACTGTTTTCATACGTCACGTCATGTATGCCGGAATCATGTCCTATGTCTTCAAAATGCTGGTTCACGCTCTTGCGGATGTCGATTTCCTTGATGGTGACGCCAAGTTCCCGCATCAAGTCAATGGCATTGTGATAAGTCCTGTCAGTCGTTCCGAAGCCAGGCATGGTAACACCGATGATTCCTTTGCGGTCATAACCAAGTTTGTCGAACGTCAACACGCAAACCAGCAGCGCCAACGTGGAATCCAAGCCGCCACTGATACCCAGGACAACGTTGCGGCAGCCAATGTGCTTGATGCGCGTGGCCAACCCCATCGACTGAATGTTGAGCACCTCCTCACAGCTTTCATCCATCCGTTCAGCTTCCGGGAGGAAGGGATGTGGATTAATCTCACGCTCAAGTTTGAAGTCATACATCTTCAGACATGGCAGGCATTGCAGGTAATGGATGGTAGAACCATTGTTGAAGATGGCGAACTGATTGGGGCTCAAGTGGTCAGCGAATCCTTTTTGCTTGGCGTAATTGTTCACTTGCCGCTGGGCATTGACATACGTCGAGTTTGTTCTGCGCTCAGCCCTCAGCATCTCAATGTCAATTTGTGCGGTTTGTATCTGTCCCTCGAACGTAAACCTTTTCCCTTCCGCCAGCAACGTACCTTTTTCATAGATGAGCCCATTGCCCGCATAAACCACGTCTTGCGTGCTCTCGCCAAAGCCACTGGCCGCATAGACATACCCCGTGATGGTTCTGGAACTTTGTTGAGAAAGCAGGCTCTTGAGGTAGTTGTACTTGCCAACCACAGCGTCACTGGCCGAGAGGTTGAAGATGATGTCGGCTCCTGCCAACGCCAATGTGTTGCTGGGAGGAACGGGAGCCCACACGTCCTCGCATATTTCCACGCCAAACTGCACACCGTCGGAGGTCACGAAGATTTGGGGATCGGAAGTCACCACGATGTGCTGTCCGGCATAACGGATGGTTGTTTCCTTCAAATCCTGTGAAGACGCGAACCATCTCTTCTCATAAAACTCACCGTAATCGGGCAGGTAGGTCTTTGGAATCACTCCGACAATCCGTCCTTGTTGAATGACCATGCCGCAATTCAAGAGCAAATCTCCGACAATGACAGGCAGGCCTATGATGACAATGACGTCTAACTCTCGCGTGAAGTCCAGCAGATGAAGAACGGCGGATTCAGACGCATTTAGCAAAAGATTCTGCTGAAACAGATCCTGACACGTGTAGGAAGTGATGCCCAACTCAGGAAAGACGATGATCTCGACGCCCTGTTTTTCCGCCTGAGCAATCTGCGCTTCCGTTTGCTCTACGTTATACTTACAGTCAGCCACCTTGACCAGTGGCACCGCACATGCTACTTTGATAAATCCCGATTTCATTATGTGTAGATTTTATATTGATCGTATCAAACGAGAGGAGTAAAAGGAAAGCAAATGAAGTGAACCTACAAATACTTTTCATCCGAGAGAGCAATGTCCGTTTACCCCCACCAATTCCCCTCGTAACTGCCGTTAACTTCTTTTTTAGGCGGTTCTATAAACTACCACCGTAAAGTTTTTATGTCAGTCTTTTCACGCTTTGTCGTCTTGTGTACTCTTTTTGGTTCAATTTTCTTGTTCGTTCAGTCGTGTAGCTCGCTATACTCCTTCACTCTCTTGCATTTTGACCTCAAAAATAAGCACAAAATCTAACAAAGCTAATTTATAGAACCAGCCTTATAGAACCGCCCTTTATTTAATCGTCACCTGCGTGGCACCGTAACCATATTCCAGAAAACTCGCATCCTGATATGGATACTTCTTATATCGATAATTCAGGTCGTTGATGAGTGCCCGCCTCAGCACCCCCTCACCTTTACCGTGGATGAAAATGATTTTCTGCCCTTTCTTATCTGCATACTCAGCCAAAATGTCACGAAACTTCTTCAGTTGATAATTCAGTATGTCAGCGGCACTCATGCCCGCAGTGGAATCCAACAACTCATTGGCATGCAGGTCAACCACCAGAAGATTGTCATCGCCCCGATGCTTTATCACAAAAGGATTTCCTTTTCGCCGCTTGTCATCATACCGGCTCATGTAGGTATCACCCTTCGCCTTTACCGACGTTGCAACCTTAGCATGATGCTGCTCCGCCTTCTGATACATCTCAGCCTTCAAGGCTGTGGGGTCTACAACCAACGGCCGCGCTGTTTTATCGTTTTCAATGATGGTGTACAACAAGGCTGGCTGCTCAAAGAAATCATTGTCTTCAAAAGTGTGAAGCTTGTAGAACTTCACCGGATCAATTCTAAACTGTGCGTCCACCACCGGCTTCAAGACGAATGGTTTCTCACGCTTGTAGGCCATCAGTTGAACGGCTACCCAGCCCAATTCATTTAAATCGTCACGACCAAACTCCTCGATAAACTCTTTTGTGTTAGGTTCTACTTCCTGCGTAGCTTTCAATGTCCAGCTCTGTCCTTCTGCAGCAAGGTAAGTGAATCGGACATAATAGTTGCTGTCGTTCACAAAATAACTCTCGAATCTCGTATGGGTCACCTCCTTGATGTCCAAAGGTACAAAGGCGAGATAACAACTCAGTTGGTTTCCACCTTTACGTTCTTCTACAGGAGGGCGGAATGTAATCTCCTTGTCTGCCGGGTCTTGTTCCAACTCTTCCTCCTCCTCATCCATTTCAGCATGACTGATGGCCTGCTTCACGGAGGTTGGTTTCCGCGGATGAGTACCAACTACTTTGCTGGTACTATAATCATCGTCCCGAACAAGCACCACTTCATTGATGGGAGTAGGAATTTGAAAGCCATCCTCATCCTCTACCAATACGATGTTTTTTCCTTGGAATCCTGCGATGACACCACCGCCAGACTCGCTGAGAAAACTTACTTTATCACCTATCTTCATCTTATAGAAAAATGTAAATATCCAACATGTTTATTTCTACTTGCCCCGCCAGACGCGTCCGGCGCATGGCCGTTCAACGATTATACCGCTGTCATCCAGCGTGCCATCGAGGGGTATACCCGATTAAGGAATCAGCAAACTGCTGTCTCCATAACTGAGAAAGCGGAAGTCGTGAGCCAGCGCATAGTCGTAAATCTTGCGCCAGTCGCCATGAACGAAGGCGCTGACCAGAAGCAACAACGTGCTCTGTGGCTGATGAAAGTTGGTTATCAACATCTTCACGATCTTGTACTCATAGCCTGGTGCTATGATGATTTGGGTTGAACTGTGCAAGGCACCCAATTGATTTCGTTTGAGATAGTTGAGGACGTTTTGTATCGCCTGCATCGGTGTGATGCCGTCTATCAATCCCCCATTCAGCCGTTCGGTCGTTCCATCCTCTCTCATTCTCTCGTAGGGAGCCCACTGACTGACATGCAACTCGGCCTCCGAAGCATCGGGGTGTGCTGACAAATACACGCCCATGTAATACAAGCTTTCCAATGTCCGCACGCTGGTCGTCCCCACCGCAATGGCACTTGCATCGTGTCGCAACAGCTTCTCCAACGTTTGTTGGTGTACGCAGATATATTCGGTATGCATGTCATGGCCTTCTATTTCTTGACTTTTCACGGGTTTGAACGTTCCCGCTCCGACGTGAAGGGTTACCTCTTCCCTGTCGATGCCATGCTCGTCTAACGACTTGAGCACATCATTGGTAAAATGAAGACCTGCCGTTGGAGCTGCCACCGACCCTTTTATTTTAGAATAAACGGTTTGATAAGTAGTCTTGTCGCTCTCCTCCGTTTCCCGATTGAGATAAGGAGGAATGGGCAGCTCGCCCATATCTTCTAATATTTCGGAAAAACTAACATCATTATCATCCCAATCAAACTCTATCCAATGATGCGTGGCAGGTGCGGACAGCAGTAGGTTTCCCCTGGTGTCGTCATCAACATCCTGACTTTTCCTGGTTATGGTAAGAGTGAGACTACGGCCCTTTATCTCATAAGAGCGGGTGAGAGGCCCTTCTTTCCATTTCTTCAAATTGCCAATCATGCAGTACCATGCACAGTGTCCCTTTGTCTGGAAAATCTGTTCATAGTCGGTTGGGGCAGCCGGTTCCATCAAAAACACCTCTATCTTAGCACCTGTACTTTTCATGAAGTACATTCGTGCCTGGATGACTTTGGTGTTGTTGAAAATCATCAACGCCCCTTGTGGTAGATGCTCGCTCAGATGACAGAACACATCCTCACTAACTTTTCCATGATTGTACAACAGCAGTTTACTCTGATCGCGTTGCGCAATAGGAAATTTTGCGATACGGTCATCTGGCAATTCATATTGATAATCACTAATGTGTATATGTTTTGTATCCATCTTTCTCTGTTTTTAATCTATTTAAGTAAACAACACTAATCCTCTAAAAATAACATACATGAAAGATAACGACATCACTAAGATAACAAGATGCACGTCCTTGTGACCATACCCCGTTTGTGTGTACTGGCTTGAGATGTAATTCGCATTGGCTGAAATCTTTCGATTCACCCGGCAATACATCCAATAGACACTCAATCCAACGATTGTTGCCCAAGCGAAACCCGCCAAAACGTCACTTGGATAATGCACGCCTAAATATAGTCTGGAATAAGCATTGAGCAGAGACCATGTAACCATGAAGAAACTGAACAAACCACTTCTGACTAACAGGCACAGAAACAGAGCAATGGAAAACGTATTTGACGCATGACCGGAAAAGAAACTGTAAGTTCTGGGACGATATTGATCAATCACGTCGATTTGGTATTTCAACATCGGGTCGTTACAAGGACGAATCCTGCCCACCAACGGTTTGATGAAAGCGTCGGCCATTCCCGATGAAAGGAGCAGGCACAAAGCGGCAAAACCAATGACGAGAAATATCTGCGTCATCGTCTCATTGTTCTTGATGACAAGGTAAATCAAAGCGACATACAGGGGAATCCACGTCACACTGGATGTCAGGGTCATCATCATTCCATCCAGAAACAATGAGTCAGAACCATTCAGCGCAAATAGTAGTTGGTGATCCAAATCTGTTAATGCTTGTATATTCAATTTCAGGATGTTGTATTAATGGTGCATTATATTTCTTCTATCTGACGAGTTTGCAGCCACCCCTCTCTCCCATCAGCCAAGCGGATGCCACGCCAATCTTTGAGGCCTTTGTCTGTAATGTCCACCTTTGTACCCTCATGGATGACGAACACATCAGAACTCCCATTAGCCGGTGTCTTTTTGACCGTGACGGAAGGAGCAATGACAATGGCCGCCGTCCTGTTTTGAAGATTATACTTTTGCTGATACGCAAAGAAGTTACAAAAGACAAAGAGGGCAAAGAACAAACAGCCACCATAAAAGCCAATCTTGCGCAACAGCACGTTGGGGCCGAAGAGAAACATGAGCACAAGCAGCAATACCAGCACTATGGATGCGATTGCCATGACTGCCCAGTTGTCTACACTTGTAAAATTAACCAACGAGTGATACCAAGTAACGAAGAACATTTTGCTCTCCGGGGTAATCTTGTCAATGGTTTTTGAGGTTGCGAACTGCAAGTTGAAACGAATGTCATCATCGCCCGGAGACAACATCAGCGCACGTTCATAGGCAAGGATGGCCTGTGTGACGTTATCCGTGCGATAGTATGCGTTGCCCAAATTATAGTACAAGTCGGCATTGACACCTTGCTTGAGCAATTCCTCATAATCCTTGATGGCCTGTTGATAATTTCCTCGCTTATATTCAGCGTCGGCGTTCTCCTTAGTTGTGGCCGAAGCTGACAAAGACACGAGTGCCATCAACATGCAAAACAAGAATGTTTTGCCACGCGCTGCCGAATTGTTTTTATGTTTTGAGCTCGTTTTCATCACATTTTCTATTTCCATGATAGCGGTCATGGCAGAATCAATCGTCTTATTCATATTTCCCGATGGATCACCCGGGGCATATCTCTCAAACTCACATTCATCCAATGCCGAGATAAATGTATCGATGGTTTTTCCGTCAACAGACTGCCGCTGCAGATTGTCAGCAATATTCTCACGCGCCAACTTTTCAACCGGCATGTTCAATTTGTCACCTACATATCCCCACAAGGCATGCAGCACCTCATCATAAAACTCGGCTTGTTTATTCTGACTCATGAGGCTTCTGGCTTTCTTCAGCCGCTTGGTCGCCACCTTGTTGGCTTTCTTACCGCGCATTTTCACAATGTCTGCATGGTCTAAAGCACGTTTACGGAACACAACCAACAAGATGATAAATGCCAACAGCGGCACCAACAAGCTCACCCAATATTGCGTAGACCCAAAGAAGAACTCATCAACACGGTGCATTCTCACCTTTTGCTGCTTAAGTCCCCTGATGTCATTCTCCTCCTGTCGATAATCCTCTACTGAAGAACCTTTGCCATCACCCTTCTTCACGTTTATCTTGAAAGCCTGTGTCTTGATGGTTCTGTAAGCATTCTGGCCTGTATCGTAATAAGTAAACTCAATGGGAGGTATTTCATACTGTCCCTGATTTCTTGGAACCGCCAGTATGTCATAAATCATGTTGCCTTCAACACCGTTTTCCGTCAATTTTGTTTTATCGGTTATCTTCGCATCGTACTTGTCAAAGTCTTTAGGAAATACAACGGAAGGCTCTTTAATCAGTTTCAAGTTTCCGATGCCTCCCACGACGACACGCATGGATATGGGTTCTCCAGCCTTTACCTCCGTATGGTTGACCGAAGCTGAAAGGTTGAATTTTCCCACCCCTCCAGAAAAATCCGATGGACGCTTAGGCAATGGGTCTACCTGGACAGTCAACCTGGGCGCCACGATGTTGCGTTTTACTTCCACATAACCAGAACCACCATTGAAGAACGCTTCAAAGGGATCTACGGCCCTGTTCTGCTGGACGACGATACCTTTGAAGGTGATACTGGGAATTTCTAATTTTCCGGTTACTTGCGGATACATGACATACTGGCTCCATGTAACGCAGCGATAGTTTTTTCCATTGACCTTTTCCACATGGAAGTTTTTCTGCTGTGGCAACTTGACTTCCTGCGTGTGAAAGCCTGTCAAGTCGGGCATGTTACCCTCCAGTTGCGTCAAATCAACGAGCGTATATACCTTATATGTCAGCAGGATGGGTTCCTGTTCATGCACTCTTCGTTTGTTGGCGCTCACCTTGATGAACAAGTCATTGCCCGAAATCCTGCTGCCGGCCTTTCTCATTTGAGCCTCTCCCGCATAATCATCGTGCATCTGAGGTGCTCCGTTGCTCTGCCGTGCCGTACCTGACACGGTCACTTTCACTGCCCTCGATGAAATAATCCTTCCGTTGACGCGTGCATGAGCAGCCGGAATGGTGTAGGTACCATTCTTTGAAGCATACAAAGTGTAGGTGTATGTGACGGAAGACGAGCTGCTGGTATGACCGTTGACCATCTGAAAGCTCGACTGGCTGGATGTGTATGGTCCTGCAATCACCTCGATAGCTTCCGGAATGTTGCCTGCCCTGAAGTTCTCCACCTCTTGTGTGTTGATGGTGTATGACAGTCTGAAGTTCTCACCCACAGAAACATGGGACGGCACAGACACGGACATCGACTGTGCGTTGCCTACCAGTGGATACAACGCACCAATGAGTATGGTGACAAATAGATAATTGAGATATTGCTTCATCCTGTTTTTATTCATCCTTTTGATCACATCTGTTTTACCAATTCATCTTCTGCTTCTTCTTGCCAGGCTGCCGCAAGGCTTTCTTCATGCGTTGCTGTGTGGCTTTTTCCTGCTGCATGGCCGCGTTCAAGAGTTGCTCGGCATTCTCCTTACTCATCCTATCCTTGGGCATATTCTTTGGTTGTTGCTGCTGTTTCTGTTGCTTTTGCTGCTGCTCATCTTTCTTCTGTTTATCTCTGCCTTTCCGATTGTCACTCTTCTTTTGTTCGCTACCATTCTGCTTTTGACGCTTCTGTTGGCGTTTGCAAAGAGCCAGGTTGTAGCGCGTCTCGTTGTCATCCGGATTGTTGCGAAGACTCTCCTTGTAGGCTTCAATCGCCTCTCCATACATTTGGCGGTGCTGGCAGATCACTCCGATGTTATGATATATCTTGGCCTTTCTGGATTTATTGTTCTCCAACTTCCCCGCATTCTCATATTGCACAATCGCCGCAGAATCTTTCTGCTGCATCATCAACGCACATCCAAGATTGTACATGGCTTGTGGATTTTGGCCATTTTGCGCAATGGCCTTGCGGTATTCAGCTTCTGCCTTGGCGTAGTTTTGCGAACGATACAGCTTGTTGCCCGAGCGAATAAACTGCCTGTCACTCTGCGCATACACGTTTGTCACGCACGCTGCCATGACGAACAAGGCCAACATATATCTGATCAGTGTATTATTCATCTTTCTCCAGTCTCCTTTTTTTGAACAGCCGAATCTTACTCAGCATTGGATTTTTGCTTTCCAATATACATATTTCAAGTATCAACAACAGGAGAGCAAGAATGGCAAAAGCCTGAAACTGCTCGTCATATTCGCTGTAAATGACGCTGTTGGTTTCACCTTTCTGCAGCTTGGCCAGCTCGTCATTCAATTGTTTCTGCGCATCGCTCGTGTTGTCAACGTGAATGTAGGTTCCTTCGCCAGCCTTGGCCAATTCTTGACACATCTTCTCATTCAAGGCCGTCATGACGGTTTGTCCCTTATCATCTTTCAGATAGCCACCGTCAGGCGTTGGAATAGGAGCGCCTTTGGTTCCGCCTACACCTAATATAAATACGTTGATGCCTTTCTTCCGAGCTTCCTCGGCAGCCTCCAACGCCTCACCTTCATGGTCTTCACCGTCGGTAATCAAGATGATGGCGCGCCCCACTTTATCTTGTTGCGTGAAGCTGTTCATGGACAAACGGATGGCCTGCGCTATATCAGTGCCTTGGGTGGTGATGAGTGAAGGGTCGGCATTCTGCAGAAACATCTTCGCACTGACGTAATCACTCGTGATGGGTAATTGCACAAAGGCCTCTCCGGCAAAGACCACCAACCCTATTTTGTCGTTGGTAAAATTGTCCACCAAGTTTTCTACCATCAGCTTACTCTTGGCCAACCTTGACGGTACCACGTCTTCTGCCAGCATGGAGTTTGATATGTCCAAGGCGATGATGGTTTCTATACCTCTGCGTTTCTCGTTGGATATCTTCGACCCCATCTGTGGCCGGGCAAACATGATGACAAGCAAAGCCAGTGCGGCCTGCAACAACCAGAACTTGACAGACGGGCGATACTTCGAGGTGTCGGCCATCTGCGACTTCAAGAGTTCGGGATCACCAAACTCCTTTAATTTCTGTTTTCTTCGGCGATAGCCCACGAAACGAACCAATGCCAATAGTGGAATCAAGACTAATAGCCAAAGATATATCGGGTCTTCAAATCTTAACATATACTTTCCGTATTCAACATATTATACAGCTTGTACAGCCGTCGTACGCTTTTCACGTTTACAGCTTGACGAGTTCCGCAATGAAGCATTTAAGGAATACGACGCAAAAGCGTATTTCTCAGCAGCAGTTCCAACAGCAAGCTGATGATGGCCGCTAAAGCGAAGGGCTGAAAGGCTTCATAGCGTTTGGAGAATTTCTTGACTTCCATCTTCGTTTTCTCCAACTTGTCAATATCATTGTAAATCCGTTTCAATTCCTTGTTATTGGTTGCTCGGTAGAAGTTGCCTTCCGTCACGGCAGCGATGTCACTCAAGGTCTTCGAGTCTATCTCCACCGGAATGTTCACATACTGCGTCGCACCTCCCACACTGATGGGATAAGGAGCCACCTTGTTGGTTCCTACGCCAATGGTATACACTCTGATGCCCAAGCTCTGCGCAATCTGCGCACTGGTCATCGGTGAGATGTCACCCATGTTGTTGCTGCCATCGGTGATGAGAATCACCACTTTACTCTTGGCCTTGGAGTCTTTCAGACGCGAAACAGCGTTGGCCAACCCCATCCCTACGGCCGTACCATCAGAAATCAATCCACGCGCGGCGATGTCTGTACGAACGTTTCGCAACAGGTTCAAGAGCGAGGCATGATCGGTTGTCATGGGGCATTGGGTGAACGATTCGCCGGCGAATATCGTCAGTCCGATATTATCATTGGGCCTGCCCGAAATAAATTCGGCAGCTACGTTCTTGGCCGCTTCCAACCTGTTGGGCTTCAAGTCCTCTGCCAACATAGACGTAGAAACGTCCATAGCCAGCATGATGTCAATGCCATCGACCGACTGCTGGTCCCAAGAGTTGTGCGTCTGTGGCCTCGCCAGCACGCACACCACCAGGATGAAGGTGACGCACCGAAGTGCCATGGGCAGATGAATCAGCCGCGTTCGCCAGCTCTTGGGGGCGAACAGATAAGCATGCGTGTCGCTCATTCGCATGGTTGGCTCGCTCTTCTTGCTATAAAGGAAGTACCATGCCACATAGGGAACGAGCAACAACAGCAGCAGAAAATATTCTTTATTTACAAATTCCACGGTTCATTCGTTTTAATGACATCACATCCGCCCCCGATCACATGACCAGGAGACAGACATGATAGATGACATAAACCAGCAAGCCCAGCACACCTACGGCTATTACCGTGAGTAGGGTCTTGATTGTCATTCTGTTTATTTGCTTACGCCTGTCACTCTCATCGAGTTTGGGAACGATGCGTTCTTCGGTAGGCTGTCCCTCGACCTTTGTCTGATCAATGAAATTGATGGCATTGACAAGGTTCATGTCATTCTCGTTGATGAGTGCCTCATGCTTGGCGAATTTCACCAAATCGGCCGTTTCAAACAGTCCCTTCAGCTCATCCATCATCTTGCGGTCTCCGTTCTGTTGCAAATGGTAGATGATTTCTGTGGTGGTCATCTCCATGGCGTTGAAGCCGAAACGTTCCTCAATATACTTTCTCAGCGTGTCAGTCAGCTCGGTATAGTAAGTTTTCTGATCGCTTGAGGTAGTCATCTTCTCCTCTTTCAGCTTCTCAATGGCCGTGAGTGCTTTCTGGTGGGGAGGTATTTTCTTGACGATTTTAATTCGGGTGATGATGGGCTTGTTATTCTTGAGTCTGAGGTACAGATAAAATCCTATGATACAGAGTACTAACATGAGGACGCTCATCCAAAAGATGGGGCTCCATTCGCTCCACAGGAAAGGATTGTCCTGCACGTCCTTTGGCGGGAAGAACTGGTTGGGATGCAGCGTGTCCACGTCCATGGTAACCACCTTCAACGCCAGGGTTCCACCCACATATTCCTTTCCGTCAATCTTTACTTTCTGCCCGGGAATGGCATACAATTTTTCGTCGAACGAGGTGATGGTATATCTCTTGGACACCTTCACAAAGTGATTGTCCAGCGCCGTGGTATCAGCGTCGGAAACATCAAGGATTTCAACTCCCGGAACCAAATACTGCAAGGGTTTGAGGGATGGAAATTGAATCTTGGCATGCTCATGCGCCGTCACGTCAATGGTCATGTGAGCCTGCTGCCCAATGAGGATGCCAACCGAATCAATCTTTTGTTCGACGGCCGTTTGGGCAGACATGCTTGTCTCGCACAAGAGACAAAGCAAGATACCAACGATATATTTCATGTTTGCATTCATTCGCATAAGGTATTTACACACCAGATAGATGGTCGCCCACCGCAGACGGCCCCTTTAAACGCCACGCCGTGCGAAAAGCCGCATCATGGCCTTCACGTAATCTTCATCCGTTGCCACACTCGTCCAGTCTACCCCACTTTTGGCAAACGTTTGCTTGAGTTGGGCTTCGCGCTCCATCCAATAAGCCGTATGGGCGCGGCGCAGTTTGGCCGATGAGGTGTCTATTATCATCTCATGCCCCGTCTCTGCGTCACAAATTTTCATCAAGCCTATGTTGGGAAGTTTCTTGGCGCGCGGGTCGTATATTTGCACGGCAACCATGTCGTGTTTATGGTTTGCGATGTTCATGGCATGCTCAAAGCGGTTGTACTCCTTGGCGTCGTGCCGGATGTAGAAGTCGCTTAAGACGCAGGCCGTGCAGCGTCGTCTCATCATCCGCGTGAGGTATTCTACGGCCATGGAGACATCAGTCTTCTTGCTCACGGGCTCAAAATCCAACATCTCGCGTATGATGTACAAAATATGCTTGCGTCCTTTCTTGGGCGGGATATATTTCTCTATTCTGTCAGAGAAGAAGATCACGCCAATCTTGTCATTGTTCTGTATGGCGCTGAAGGCAAGTGTTGCAGCGATTTCTGTGGCCATCTCTCTTTTGGTTTGCTTCTTAGTTCCAAAGTCCAAAGAGCCGGAGACGTCGATGAGCAGCATCACCGTGAGCTCGCGTTCCTCTTCAAACACCTTGACGTAGGGACGGTTAAAGCGGGCGGTGACATTCCAATCAACATCACGGACATCATCACCGAACTGGTATTCCCGCACCTCCGAGAAAGCCATACCATGCCCTTTGAAGGCAGTATGATACTGTCCTGCAAAGATATTCTGACTCAGTCCGCGAGTCTTGATCTCAATCTTCCTTACCTTTTTTAAAATTTCACTTGTATCCATATTCTTCACCATGTAGAGCCGTTCCCTTCAGAATCGTTTCTCACCAGGCAGCGACAGCCTGTGCGAGTTGTTCCTCATCCTCTTTAGGGCACTTCTATCTTGTTGATGATTTTCGACACGATTTCTTCTGACGTTATGTTGCTGGCTTCAGCCTCGTACGACAATCCGATGCGATGACGCAGTACGTCGTGTGCCACCGCTCTCACGTCTTCAGGAACAACGTACCCGCGATGCTTGATGAAGGCGTATGCGCGGGCAGCCTTGGCCAGGTTGATGGAGGCGCGCGGAGAACCGCCGAACGTGACCATGCTTTTCAGTTCGGGCAGCTGATAGCGTTCGGGATACCGGGTGGCGAAGACAATGTCAGCGATGTACTGCTCAATCTTTTCGTCGATGTATACTTCGTTGACAATGGTACGAGCCTTGAGTATCTCCTCCGCAGTGGTCACGGGCGTAACCTGTGGCATGGTGTCTTGAAGGTTTTCGCGGATGATGAGTTTCTCCTCCTCCAAGGTAGGATAATCAATGACCACCTTCAGCATGAAACGGTCTACCTGAGCTTCGGGGAGTTCATAAGTTCCTTCTTGCTCAATGGGGTTCTGCGTGGCCATCACCAAAAACGGATTGGGCAACTTGAAGGTGTTTTCACCGATGGTCACTTGATGTTCCTGCATGGCTTCCAGTAAAGCGCTCTGTACCTTCGCAGGTGCTCGGTTAATCTCGTCTGCCAAGACGAAGTTGGCGAACACCGGACCTTTTTTCACCTGAAACTTCTCTTCCTTCTGCGAATAGATCATGGTGCCAATCACGTCGGCAGGCAACAAGTCGGGGGTAAACTGAATGCGACTATAGTCTGCTTCTATCAATTGAGCCAGAGTCTTGATAGCCAAGGTCTTGGCCAAACCGGGAACACCTTCCAGCAAGATGTGTCCATCGCTGAGCAAGGAAATCAATAAAGAGTCAACCAAATGTTTTTGACCGATGATGACTTGATCCATACCTCGAACAAGGTTGGTCACAAAACCGCTCTGTTGTTCAATCCGGATGTTTAACTCGCGAATGTCAATAGCTTCTGCCATAATTGTGTTGTTATTCAATTTTTAAACTGAACGCAAAAATACAACAATATTGACACAGAAGCGAAAGTTGCCTACCGTTTTATAATTATTTTACCACTATATTTCAATATTTTAAGAACTTTTGGCCTACATCCCTCGCAGGGGGATGAGGTTGTGCAGCAATGGATTTGTTGGATTTTTCTTAACAAAAGGCGCGCTGTGCTTCGCATATTTTCCATGAAGATGTCCAAAGCTGAAAATATCGCAAAAATGAGCGAAAAATGCAATGCGTTAGTTGCCAACATCTTACGTTTTTCATAGTAATTTTGAAGATGATTTATCACTCGTTTACACCGCTAAAAGGGTGCTTTAGCACTGTTATACGATACCTTTAACGCAACAAACGCATGCTGATTAAAGGGCAAACCCATACACTTTACAAGAACAACTCCATGCTTTTACACCCAAACAACATAAAACATTATGATTTACTCCTTCTGTGCATCCCGAATACCTATCAATTTTTTCTATTTCAACCTTTTGCAAAAGCCGAATTATTGTCATTTTTTGGGACAATTTCCATGATTCAGTTGTGCGCCCAAGTTTTTTTAGTTGCCAGAAATAATGCAGAGAGATAAATCATGAAGACGGCCAAGCAGCCAACTATGGATAATTCTGCTCGAACGCAAATTGCAGGGTGCCCCCTACCATTTGCCATCACTCGCATGGATTTTCTGCCATCCGCAGATGAATAAAAAATGCCGATAAGATTTTTGTCAATCGTTCGTTTTTTCGTCAAGGTTATCGTACCTTTGTCTTTGGTGAGAACAGCATTGTTGAAAGTAGTGATGTTAACGTTTTCCTGTCTTGCGCTGCCACAGGAAGCATGGTCTGCAAAAAGTAAGATTGACACTTTGTTGCACCGTGTTTTCAGCTACCCTCAAACCATTGAGATAAGGCAAGTTGCCGACACCGCCAGCTATGCTTACATGAAGTCCTCCCTGCGAGTCAACAAGCGCAACGTGTTGCTCATGGCCATACCCACCATGTACATGGTGGTTCATGGGGGCAGCCGGGAATACATACAGGAAAGTTTCAACAAGGTTTCGTTTCTGCCTTCAGGCTCCTATACCACCGAGAAACTGCTGTCGCTGTCCACCATTCCCCGCCGACACGTCGCCATGCCAACCTTGACGAACTACCTCGCACCCAACGTATACGATGTCACCATGATTGGTGAAGACATTCTTTCACCCTTCAACAAACAGAATAAAATATATTACAAATACAGCTTTGAGCAAGTATCCGACAGTCTTGTCCGGCTCAGATTCAAACCCAGACTGAAGAACACCCTGCTGGTGAACGGGGTGGCCATCGTAAAACCCCAAGACGGTCGCATCGTGCAAGTGAGACTGGCGGGTGAATACGACATGATACGATTCCGCCTTCTCATCAAGATGGGCAGCGGAGTCATGCACTCGTTGCGACCGGAGAAGTGCAACCTGGATGCCCGTTTCATGTTTCTGGGCAACGACATCATGGCGCATTACACCATGGACTACAACCTGCCTAAACCCATCGTCCCCCTCATTGAGGACGATCATGACCCGAACAAGATGCGACAGATAAGACCAGAGCCGCTCACCCCGTATGAGAAAATAATCTACGGCAGGTTGGTCAGGGCAAGAAACGCTGCCGGGAAAGACACCGCGGGAATCGACAGTCTTTCGACAGGCAGCAGATGGATGAAAACGAAAACCATCCTGTGGGACAAGATTGGCGAAAACGTGCTGACGCACATCAATCAAAAATTCGGACCGAACCAACAGGGGTATTTAAGAATCAACCCCATCTTGAACCCGCTCTTCATGGGATACAGCAACAGCCAGGGATTTTACTACAAGTTTAACATTCGAGGCGGATATAAGTTTACGGACAACAGTGACATCTGGCTTCAGTTCAAGGCCGGCTATTCTTTCAAACTCAAACAATTTTATTTTTGGGCGCCACTCATCTACAACTTCGACAAACAACACAACGCATACCTGAAAACAGCCCTGTCCGGCGGACGCCACATCAAAAACAGAAGACTGATCAACGAGCTGAACTTGGCCACCGACAACAATCCCATTTGGGAGAACATGCAATTGGATGAGTACAAAGATACTTATTGGGATTGCTTTGCCAACTATGACCTGTCCAAGCACATCGGCTTCCAAGCCGGACTGATTCTCCATCACCGTTCCGCCTTACACAAAGAGGGATTCGAACTAATCAACAAGCCTCGGGTGTATTCTTCACTCGCCCCAAAGCTGCAAGTGCTATACAGACCATGGGGATATGCAGGTCCTACCCTGACGGCCAGTTACGAGCAAAGCCTCAACAAGTTGGCGAACACCAACGTGCCGTACACGCGATGGGAGTTTGACGGACAGTACATCCTGCCTTTGTGGAACGTACAGAGCCTGTCCATGCGCTTGGGAGGCGGTTTTTACACCCACCGCACCAACAACGACTACTTCGTGGATTACGAAAACTTCAGACAGACGTTCCTCCCCGACGGATGGACTGTTGACTGGTCCGGCGAGTTTGAACTGCTGGATTCTGATTTGTACAACTTATCTCTTTATTACGCGAGAGCCAACTTCGCATACGAGTCTCCTTTCTTGATACTTGCCTGGCTGCCTTTAACCGGACATTTCATTGAGCGGGAAAGACTTTATTTCAGTGCTTTACACGCAAAGCATGCCCATCCTTACATTGAACTGGGTTATGCCTTCAAGACACGCCTGGCCTCTGTCGGAGCGTTTATTTCGACCATCAACGGCAAGTACAGAAACTTCGGATTCAAGTTTGGCTTCGAGCTATTCAGACAATGGTAAAACTCAAAACATGACTGCAACGAACAACTCATCTGAACAACAACCATCGCTCACGGTGTATAAAGCAAGTGCGGGCAGCGGCAAAACCTTCACACTGGCCACGGAGTATATGAAACGGGTCATTGAAAATCCCGACGCCTACCGTTCCATCTTGGCTGTCACCTTTACCAACAAGGCGACGGAAGAAATGAAGATGCGCATCCTGAGCCAGCTGTATGGCATCGCTCACGGATTGCCCGACTCTGACAGTTATTTACACAAGATACAGGACTCCATCCCTTTTCCCAGCAATAAAATCCGTGAACGGGCGCAAAAGGCATTGGGACAGTTGCTGCACAATTACAATTATTTCAGGGTAGAAACCATTGATGCTTTCTTTCAAAGCGTGTTGAGAAACCTGGCAAGGGAACTCGATCTCACGGCAAACCTAAGAATTGAGTTGAGGGATAAGCAAGTGAAAGAGAAGGCAGTAGATGAGTTGATTGAAGAATTGCAGCCTAATGATAAACTCTTGAGATGGATATACGAATACATCCGGCAAAACATCTCTGACGACAAGTCATGGAATGTCATTGGAGAAATCAAGGAATTTGGCTCGAACATCTTTAAGGATGTGTATAAAGCGCATCGCGATGAGCTGGAAAGCGTGCTCGGTCAAGAGGACTTCTTTGCGCAATACACCAAACAATTGAGAAACATCAGAGAACGAGCGTCGGCAGAATTCAGTAAAATGGGTGAAGCCTTCAACGAAACACTCAACCGGAATCAGGCTTCCATCACCGACCTGAAAAGGGGAAAAATGGGTCCAGCAAGCTATTTCATCAAGCTCAGTTCGGGCGTATATGACGACAGCAAACTATTCAATCCCACGGCACAAAAAGCAGCGGAGGTGCCGGAAGAGTGGCTGACAAAGGGTAATCAAAAAGATAAGGGGTTGATGACGCTGGCTACAGAGCTCACCAAACTGTTGAACACCACAGAACAAAGACGAAGACAACTACTCGTTCCTTTCCGCACGGCGACACTCATCTTGCGACATCTCAACCAGCTAAGACTGCTCGGGAGCATTGAGAATAAGGTAAGAGAGCTGAACGCCGACTCCAACAGCTTCTTGCTCAGCGACACACAGCTGTTGCTCAACAAGCTTATAGAGGACAGCGACTCGCCCTTTATCTTTGAAAAGATAGGCACACAACTCAAACACATCATGATTGATGAGTTTCAAGATACCAGCACCATCCAATGGGAAAACTTCAAAATTCTATTGAAAGAAGTCATCAGTCACGCAGACGGTACGGGCCTCATCGTGGGTGATGTCAAACAAAGCATCTATCGGTTCCGCTCTGGTGATTGGCGACTATTGAACAATATTGAGCAAGAATTTTCATCACAAGGTCATCTGCTCAAGACCCAAAAGCTAGACATGAACCGCCGATCTGAGAAGAACATCATTGATTTCAACAACACATTCTTCACGATTGTCGCACAAAAAGAGTATGAAGCACTGGCCACAGACAACCCTGAAGAAGCGGAGCAAGTAAAGAAAGCGTACGAGGACGTGTGCCAAAAAGCACCTGATGAGAAAGTTCAGACAGGCTTTGCCAACATCAAACTCTTTCCAAAAGAAGACTATGACAACCTGATGGTGACTGAAATCGCACAGATCATCACCACGCTGACAGGGCAAGGAGTGCGGCAAAAAGACATCGCCATCCTGGTTCGCAACAACAAAGAGATACCCACCATCGCTGACTCACTGATGGAGACCATGCCGGAAATACGCCTGGTATCTGACGAAGCCTTCCGATTGGACTCATCCATTGCAGTCAATCTGTTGATAGATGCCCTGCATTGTCTCATGCATCCGGAAGACAAAATCGCCTTGGCCAATCTGTCAAAAGTATACCAAAAGCGAATCATTAACAACAAACTGGACGACAACGACTTATTCATTCAAGGGAAAGACGTTACGGATTGGCTTCCAAAAGAATTCACGCAACAGGCCGATTCATTACTGAGACTACCGCCCATCGATTTGGTTGAACGTTTGTTTGCCATCTTTCAACTCGACACACTCAAGGATCAAAGTGCGTACATCTGCGAGTTTTATGACCTGCTGAATCAATATTTGACTGACAACATCACTGGCTTGGACAACTTTCTGGGGCAGTGGAACGAGACATTGCATGACAAAACCATTCAAAGTGACGGCTTTGATGGAATCAGAATACTGACCATTCACAAGAGCAAGGGACTGGAATTCGACCATGTCATCATTCCTTTCTGTGACTGGCAGCTGGAAAAAAGGTACACTTTATGGTGCAGAACGGATGCCGAACCCTTCTGTCAACTGCCGCTCATACCGATAGATTTCTCGGAGAAAAGCATGACAAACACTTTCTTCGAGCCCGATTATCAGCACGAGCATCTGCAAAACATGGTTGACAACCTCAACCTTCTCTACGTCGCTTTGACCAGAGCAGGCAAGAGTCTCTTCATCCTTGGCCAGCGAAAGAGTGCCGGCAGGCGATCAAAGGTAATTGAAGAAAGTCTAAAAGAGATACAAAAAGCTCTGTCGGGAAGCATTCTCACGGGCGACATGGATGACAAGAACGACACCATCAGCCTGAAGTTCGGAACCCTGTCCACGCCTAAAGACGAAACAAAAAAGGCTTCCGATAACATCTTTCAGCTTCCTGTCAAAACGCTGAAGATAGAAATGGAGAGTTTTGAAAACAGGGTTGAATTCAGACAAAGCAACCAGAGCAAAGAGTTTGTCAGCCAGGATGAGGAACCGGAGGACAGACAATCCAGCTACATCCAACTGGGAAACATCCTCCATCAGCTGTTTTCTCAAATCAAAACCGCCGATGATGTGGAGGCTGTCTTGAGGAAATTAGAATTTGACGGCGTGTTATACGATGACGTTGTGACCCGAGAAAAACTGCAAGAGATGTTGAGCAAGCGGTTCAATCATCCCAAGGTTGCGAGCTGGTTCTCAGGCAGATGGAAACTATTTAACGAGTGCAGCATCTTGCATGTCAATCCCGTCACGGGAGAAGTGATGACCCATCGCCCGGACAGGGTGATGACCGACGGACAGCAGATGATAGTGGTTGACTTCAAGTTTGGCCAACCAAAGCCCCAACACGTCAATCAAGTCAAGCAATACATGCAATTGTTAACCCAGATGGGGCATGCACATGTAACAGGATACCTGTGGTATGTTTACAGCAACAAGATTGAAGAAGTGATATGAAAAACAGCTTTTTAAAATATGTAGCCCAAGATTTGATTGCAAAGTTTGGGCAGGATTTATCCCGCGTGGCGGTAGTTTTTCCCAACAAGCGCGCGTCGCTGTTCATGAACGAGCAGCTGGCATTCCTGTCAGACCGCCCCATCTGGAGTCCGTCCTACATCACTATCAGCGACTTATTTCGTCGCCATTCCCACTTAACCGTCGGCGATTCCATCAAATTAATCTGTGACTTGCACAAATCATTCAACGCATGTACCGGAAGCGATGAAACGCTTGACAAGTTCTATGGATGGGGGCAGCTGTTGCTCTCCGACTTTGATGACATTGACAAGAACATGGTTGATGCCGACAAAGTGTTTGCCAATCTTCGAGACATACACGAGTTTGATGACGTTTCTTACCTGTCTGAGGAGCAAAAAAAGATACTCCAAGCATTCTTCAAGAACTTTGATGAAGATCACGACACTGAACTAAAGCGTCGATTTCTCAATCTGTGGAGTCATTTCAAGGACATCTATCACGATTTCAACCAGCGCTTGTCAGACCAGGGCATCGCCTACGAAGGAGCACTCTATCGACAAGTAGCACAGAATGAGGACATCGAATTTGAATACGACCAATATGTCTTCGTGGGCTTCAACGTGCTACAAAAAGTAGAACAAGCTCTCTTCAAACGACTGAAAGACATGGGTAAGGCCAAGTTTTATTGGGACTTCGACCGCTATTACCTGGCAGATGGCAAGCAAGAAGCCGGCCATTTCATCCGTCAATACCTGGACATGTTCCCGAACGAGCTTGACAACCAGTCGGACGAGCTGTACAAGCAGTTCACACAACCGAAAGACATCACCTACCTATCGGCTCCCACCGAGAACATGCAAGCCCGCTACATCACCACTTGGCTGCGTGAAAAAGGGCGCATCGAAGCCGGCAAAAACACCGCCATCGTGATGTGCGACGAGCAGCTCTTGCAAACGGTGATTCACTGCATCCCACCAGAAGCAGGAAAAATCAACATCACCACGGGCTATCCCTTGGCGCAGTCACCAGTGGCATCGCTCATCAACGTCTTGCTGATGCTGCAAACCTCCGGCCACATCCTCAACACTGACAAATACCGACTGGCAGCCGTCAAGCGCGCGCTAAGACATCCGTACGCACAGTATATTTCAGAGAATCACCAAACATTGCTCACGCATCTCGAAACCGAGAAGCATTACTTTCCAACCCGCAGCGAGCTTTCCATGGACGATGGCCTGTCACTTCTATTTACAGACATAGACGACGACCCAACCAACAGCTTGCTTACCAAATGGATACTCAATGTGCTCAAACGGATAGGACAGCAAGGAAGGGACAACGAAGACGCTTTTTTCCAAGAGTCGGTGTTCAGGATGTACACCCTAATCAACCGACTGTCAGATCTGATTGCAGCCGGCGACCTCACCATCAACCTCACTACCTTCGAACGTCTCATGGCCCAACTCATCCAAGCCACCAGCATCCCGTTCCATGGCGAGCCCGCTGAAGGCATCCAGGTGATGGGCGTATTGGAAACGCGCAACCTCGATTTCGACCATCTGCTCGTGCTGTCGTGCAACGAAGGCAACATGCCAAAAGGGGTGAGCGACACGTCGTTCATCCCACATGCTTTGCGTGAAGCCTACGGACTCACCACGGTAAAGCACAAAGTGGCCATCTACGCCTACCATTTTCACCGCTTGATACAGCGGGCCACCGACGTAACGCTGACCTATAACAATTCAACCGAGATCAGCCACACGGGCGAGATGAGCAGGTTCATGTTGCAGATGATGGTAGAAAGTGGGCACCCCATCCAACGATACTCCATGCAGTGCGGGCAAAGCATGGAGACGCACGGGCCGAAAGCGATTGAGAAAAACGAACAGGTGACGCAGGCCTTGAACCAACTGGAGCAGCTCTCTCCCACCGCCATCAACCGCTATCTGCGTTGCCCTTTGCAATTTTATTACAACATCCTCGCAGGATTGAAGGAACCGGAGGCAGAGGATGCCGTCGACAACCGCATGTTCGGCAACATTTTTCACCGCAGCGCAGAACTGATTTATACCCATCTGAAGGAGAAAAACCAACGCATACAAGCCAGTGACATTCATGACCTGCGGACGAAAGCAAAGCGTATCGAACAGTTTGTAGACCAAGCTTTTAACGAAGAATTGTTCAACGTAAGCAGCCAGGGCTACCGACCTGAGTACAATGGCCTGCAACTGATCAACCGAAGGGTCATCATCGACTACCTCAACCGTTTGCTGCAGATTGATGAAAAGCTGGCTCCCTTCGTCATCAAGTCGTTGGAGGAGAAGGTTAGTTCTACCCTTACTTTCGAGACAGTACAGGGTTCCCACTCTTTGTCAGTCGGTGGTTACATCGACCGACTGGACGAGATCGCCAACCCCGACGGCACGCATCGCATACGGGTCATCGACTACAAAACAGGCAAATCCATGACATCGACGCCCGTTGACGTGGATGATATCTTTACCGATGAAAAGCTTTCAGAGAAGCACAAGGATTACTATCTACAAACCTTCTTATACGCTTCCATCGTCAAGCGCCACCCTCAGCTCAATCCAACACAGCTGCCGGTAAGTCCGGCACTGCTCTTCATCCAACAGACCGCTGGCGAAGACTACGATCCGACACTACTTTTAGAGAAAGAAAAGGTGGTGGATATTGGGGAGTATGATGCGAAATTCAAGGAAAATCTGCAACAATTGCTGAGCGAAATCTACAATCCATCCATCCCCTTCGCACCCACCAGCGAACTGAAACGATGCACCTATTGTCCCTATCGCCAGCTTTGTGACCGTAACGTACCTGCGGCGTCGAGAGGCTAACGCACCCGTACGCCGGAAAATCGGGATGTGGCATGACAAAACGACAATCCCACTTCTGATGCGTGACACCTCATCTCAACCATTCTCATCGTACAAATAAAGAGAAAAGCGAGCGTGACGTATAAGGGGAAATTATACTCTAACCAACGCACTGCTTTTCAGATTGTTACCCAATCAATCAGCTCATCGATTTGAATAGCATTGAGTTTGGCGTCCAATCACTATCACTTTGGACACCAAACTCAATGACTTTAAGCACCAAACTCAATGCTATTGAAAAACCGCTTTGCATGGATGAAAAGAACACATGATGTAGAAAGGTGGTAAACACACTTGCAATCGCCTTTCAAAACACAAAGCATCAAGACCTTAAAGCGTTGTATTTATGGTGTTTACTTCATTTTGTTCAACTCTTCATAAATGCGCTGAACGGGCAATCCCATGACATTGAAGTAACTACCCTCCAGCTTGGTTACACCAATATAGCCAATCCACTCTTGTATACCGTAGGCACCTGCCTTGTCGAAGGGCTGGTATTTCTCAACGTAGTAATCTATCTCAGCATCCGAAAGCTCTTTGAACGTCACATGCGTCACCACCGAAAAGGCGCGCTGCTCCGATGCCGTTTTCAAGCAAACGCCCGTCACCACTTGGTGAGTATTGCCGCTCAGCTCCCTCAACATGCGTCGGGCATGGCCGGCATCCACGGGCTTACCCATGACATGCCGGCCCAGCACAACCACCGTGTCGGCCGTAATCAGCAGCTCGTCTTGCGCAATGTCGTAGGCAGCCGCTTTCGTTTGTGCGATAAACTTGGGTATCTCGACCGTATCCAGATTGGCGGGATAGTCCTCAGAAATGCCCTCTTTCACCTTCACCTCAAAGGACACGTCAAGCCCCCGCAACAATTCTTGACGACGCGGAGAGTGTGAAGCCAGAATGATTTTGTATGGTTGATTCATCAGAATAGCTGAAAATTTATGGAACAAAGTTAATCAAAATCACCGAAACCTTGTTTTTTTCACGAAACATTTCGTATTTTTGTGCTATGGACAACATCAAGGTCAGCATCATTACCAAAAGCTCTCAACTGCCGTCGATGACCTGCAACAACTTTTTTCACAGCGCGGAGCTTTTCCGAATGGCCGAACGTACATCCGGCCAAAGCCCTTACATGGTTGTCGCGCACGACCAAACAGGCAAGTGTGTAGCCCACATGTTGGCCTTGCAGGAATGGCATGGCACCTGGCTTCCACCTTTCATATATAAGCAGGTGAGAGTTTACGGCGAGGGTGAGTATGAGGACAGCTGTGAGAACAAGGAGCAAGTGTTCGGGCTGATGCTTCATGAAACAAGCCGCTTCTTCAGGCGCAGGCTCGCGCTATACACAGAGTTCAGCGCCTTGAGCCAGAAGATGTTTGGCTACCAGTACTTCAGACAGAACAAGTTTTTCCCCATGAACTGGCAAGAGATTCATAACTCACTGCACGACATGCCGCCGGAAAACAGGTTGAGCAAGAAGACCTTGAAACAAATCGCACACGCCGAAGCAGCCGGAGTGACGACCAGCGAGGTGGCCACCATGGAAGAGCTCCACGAGTTTTACAATCACCTGAAAAACCACTTCAGAAGCAAAATCAGAAGATTCATTCCTTCTGAAGAGATGTTTACGAAGTTGTATCAGAATCAACACACCAAGACATTCATCACAAAATATAAAAACAAGTTGATTGGCGGATGCACCATTATCCTTTCACAAGGAAACGCTTATCTGTGGTACCTGGCATCCAAGCGTAAGACTTTCTATCCCCTGCATCCCGACACGGTCACGGTATGGAACGCCATTAAGTATGCACACGCCAATCATTGCGAGCATTTCTACTTTCTCTACGCCGGCTTACCGTTTAAGAAAAGCCGGTTCAGAGAGTTCGTCCTCAGGTTCGGTGGCAAGCCAGTGACCAAATACCGCTGGTTCAGGATATACGTACCGTGGGTGAACCGCATCTTTTCATGGATATACCGGCAATGAGGCTGACGCCGAAGTGAGGCACATCTCGAAGGTACGACATCATGGTTGGATGGCGATGCGAACATAGATTGGCACGATATTTGCAAATTATTCTGTAACGTTTAAATAGAAAAGAAAGGTAAAAAGAGATATGACTAGTCAGTTTTCACCAAAAGTATCCGAAGTACTGGCATTCAGTAGAGAGGAAGCTACCCGACTGGCCAGCCGATCAGTTGGCCCTGAACATCTTCTTTTGGGGATGCTCAGAGAAAAAGACAGCCTGGTACATGATGTGTTCACACGATTGAACATCAATCTTTCAACCGTGAAAGCGGCATTGGAAAACCGGGTGCGAATAAACGAATTGAACGAACCCGTCAACACGTCGGAACTCGTATTGAACGAGCGAGCCAGCAACATTCTGAAGCTGGCCGTGCTGGAAGCGAGGATTCAACGTACACAAACGGTGGACGTGCATCACCTGTTGTTGGCCATCTTGCATGACCAAGCCAACAATGGCGCCAAAGAAATATTAGAGACAAACAACATGAATTACGAAGATACGCTGACCTATTTGCGACGAACGGCAAAACCAACAAGCAGCAGACTTGACTTGCCTGACGAGGAAGAGGAAGCTGAGTTTGACCCAAGAGGGCAGCACACGGATTCCGACAAGAGCAACACAGCGACACCAACAGCGACACAGTCGAGAAAAGGAAATGGCAAAACGCCAATCTTAGACAACTTCTCCACCGACTTGACACAAGCTGCGAGGGAAGGAAAACTGGACCCGGTGGTAGGAAGGGACAAGGAAATTCTACGCGTCATCGAGATACTGGGACGGCGAAAGAAGAATAATCCCATCTTGATTGGTGAGCCGGGCGTAGGCAAAAGCGCCATCGTAGAGGGATTGGCACAACTGATTGCCAAGCACAAGACGTCCCCCATGCTCTTCAACAAGCGTGTGGTGAGCCTGGACATGACTGCCATTGTGGCCGGAACGAAATACCGGGGGCAGTTTGAGGAGCGTATTCGTGCCCTGTTGAAAGAATTGGAACAGAATCCTGACATCATCGTTTTCATTGACGAGATTCACACGCTGATTGGTGCGGGAAGCACACCTGGAAGCATGGATGCCGCCAACATCATGAAGCCAGCATTAGCCCGTGGCGTCATTCAGTGTATCGGTGCCACCACGTTGGATGAATTCCGCAACTCGATAGAGAAAGACGGAGCCTTGGAACGCAGATTCCAAAAGGTGCTGATTGAGCCGACCTCCACGGATGAAACGCTGCAAATACTGAAAAATATCAAAGAGAGATACGAACAGCATCATCATGTTGAATACTCGGATGAGGCACTATTGGCCTGTGTCAAGTTGACAGAAAGATATGTAACCGACCGTTTCTTCCCCGACAAGGCCATTGACGTGTTGGATGAAGTGGGGTCGAAAGTGTATTTACAGCATGCTGAAGTGCCTTCTTCCATCACCGACAAGGAGAAAGAAATCGATGCGGTTAAGATAAAGAAGCAAGAAGCTGTGCGCAATCAGAATTTTGAATTGGCTGCCAGTTATCGAGACAAGCAAACGGAATTGGAAATTGAGTTGGAAGACCTGAACAAGCAATGGTCGGCTGGCAAGATGGATGAAAGGGTGAACGTCACGGCAGACGAGATTGCGGATGTAGTGTCGATGATGACCGGCGTGCCTGTTCAACGCATGGCAGAAGCTGAAGGCGTAAGGTTGAAGGGAATGGCCAAAGAGCTGAAAGACGCAGTCATCGCCCAAGATTCTGCCATCGACAAGATGGTGAAGGCCATACAGAGGAACCGCGTTGGATTGAAAGATCCCAATCATCCCATAGGCGCTTTCATGTTCTTGGGACCCACTGGAGTAGGCAAGACCTATCTCGCCAAGAAATTGGCTGAGCACATGTTTGGTTCAACGGATGCGCTGATCAGGATTGACATGAGCGAATACACCGAGAGTTTCAATGTTTCGCGGCTCGTAGGAGCACCTCCCGGATATGTAGGATATGAGGAAGGGGGACAACTGACAGAGAAAGTTCGGCGTCATCCCTACTCCATCGTTTTGTTAGACGAAATAGAAAAGGCGCATGGCAACGTGTTCAACACGCTGCTGCAGGTATTGGATGAAGGAAGACTAACGGACGGAAACGGTCGCTTGGTTGACTTTAGAAACACCGTCATCATCATGACATCGAACGCAGGTACACGCCAACTGAAGGAATTTGGCCGTGGTATTGGTTTTAATGCCGCCAACAATTTAGGTCTCAGCATGAACGATGAGGATAAGGAATACGCCCGCTCGATTATTCAGAAAAGCCTGAGCAAGCAGTTCGCACCAGAGTTCTTGAATCGTTTGGACGAAATCATCATCTTCGATCAGTTAGACTTGAATGCCATCAAGAAGATCATCAACATCGAATTGACGGGGCTGTTCAAACGCATTGAAGACATGGGATACCACATTCACGTTTCGGACAAGGCCAAAGAGTTCGTGGCAACAAAAGGATACGACGTGCAGTTTGGCGCCCGTCCACTGAAGAGAGCCATCCAAACTTATATTGAAGATGGCGTTGCAGCCCGCATTCTTTCGGGCGAACTCCACCCGGGTGACACCATCACCATTGAGAAAAAGCCGGGAAAAGACGAGCTGATTTTCAAATAATCAACGCAGGCTTCGAATAAAAACGGATAAGCATTCATGAACAAAAAGTCCCAAAGGTGATTTTCATCTTTGGGACTTTTTGTCATATTTTGCATGGAAATGAGGAATCATCATTCCCATTCAACACGGCAAAGTAGCTTTTGGTTTGCTTATAATCATCATATTATCAGCAATTTATACCATATACTTGGCATTGTGGCTACTTAGCTGGTGTCCGTTTCTGGTGTTCATTCTGTTTTCTTATGGACTAAGACCTGCAAGCACACGCCTCATCTCGCATCGTTGTGCTACCGTCTTTCGTGCTGCAAATATAGTGAAATTAGCCCGTATCAGCAAGTTTTTATAATATTACATGGTGGTATCTCCTTCTTTTACAGGTAATTTATTCGTTTCTCTCGGATTTTTTTAGTAAACTTTGTAGGCAGAAACCAAAACAAGCAAGATGACATTAAGATATGAGGACATGAACAAGAACGAGAGGTTTGCAGCTACTATGGGCAACCTCTTACGAATGGCTTTGGGCGTTGCCAAAGACAGAATAGTGAAAGTTGATAAACTTATAGGCAATTGTGTTTACTTTAAGGAGGGGCATGGGCTTGAAGAAGTGGATGAATATAACGCCTTTCTCTACTTCGTCAATCGTAAGGTGTTCAACAAGAAGTTTTGGGAGGAGGCTGAACTTTGCGATTGCTCAAACACAGACATTGAGAAGCAACGCCTCATTGCCTACTTTGGAGAGCATAGCCCCTTGGTAAACTTTGAGCATCGTTCGGCTTACGAATACATCTGCTACCAGCTCATAGATGACATATACACGCACGATACAACAGAGCGTATCAAGGTGCTTGAAATTTTCAAAACCTTTGCACTGTTGGTTTATAAGACCACAAAATAAAAGCCCCTTGTCCGTATGGACAAAGGGCAATATTGTATGATATGATGACGGTTTAGTTCACATACGATGCAGTGCCATCAATCTTGCATTTACGGAGGACGCTACCATTCTCATCAATGATATTGACCACCAGTTTGTTGAATCTTACCTTCACTTCGTGCTTGCTACACTCGGTGCAATCTATACTACCGCTAACGATTTTACAACCCTCCATGCGGTCGTGTATGTCTTTCCAATCATAGCCAACAATCTTAAAGTTCGTGACATCGAGTTTACCCTTTTGCACCGAGGCTACCTTGAACTCCATCTGATAGAGAATGGCATACACATTCTTGCTTTCACTTGTAGGGCCACTCCACAGTCCATGCATGTATAAGCCACTCTCGTCTAAGTGATTGCCAGTGTCAAAGCACTTCAGACCATCAATATTGAGGCCTTCCCAATCCGTATCAGTAGAAGGGTCATCGTCGCCACCACAAGATGTTAGGGCAAGGGCAAAAAAGCCCATGCACACAACTGCTAAAATTGAAAATAGTTTCTTCATAACTTTCTTTTTTAATATTTATTCTTTTACTACTATTTAATTTGTTTTTTGCAAGCTATATAAACAAAGAACAAATTACCTATTTATTAGAACTTATATTTTGCCCCAAGCGTAACATTTGCTTTTAATTTTCCAAAGCCTATCCATATTGCGTTAGGAGCAATAAAGACACCGAAGTTATCTTTTATATTATAATTCACTCTTACACCTCCATTGAAGGCAAATGCTTGATGATTTCCTTTGGTATCCATAATAGTCTCTTCATATTTGTTTTTAGTACCGCCGATACCAAGAATTAGCTCTGTATTGATTGGCAGCTTTCTTACTTTATCCTTTGTAAGATTTTTCACCCAGTTTATCATAAGCGACATCTGCTCCAGGTCTGTGTTTCTTAACTGCTGTCTGAATTGAATTTCAATTTCGCCATACTTGGAGAGGTATCTTCCGATGCTCACATCTACATAACTTACATCTACACCTACTCCTGCTGTTGCCTGCCATTTCTTGCTTTGGGCATTAAGGTTACTCACTGCCATAAGCAGTACTAAAAAGATTAAAATAATTTTCTTCCTTAATTCCGCAGTATTTTTTCTTGTGAGAAAATTTTATATGTTGAGGTGTCT
>CAMPYJ010000024.1 GCA_946998205.1 uncultured Prevotella sp.
ATTTACTTTGAACATTGAACATTGAGCTTTGAACGTTATTTACTTTGAACATTGAGCTTTGAACTTTATAGTTACATGAGTTTTGGTCATGAGTATAAAATTCATCGATTACACTTCATTATTCAAAGTACGTTGTTCATAGTACAACGTAAAACCTGTTCAAAGTAAATAAAGCTCAAAGTTCAAAGTTCAAAGTTCAAAGTTCAAAGTAAGTACAGTTCAATGTTCAAAGTAAATAAAGTTCAAAGTTCAAAGCTCAAAGTTCAAAGTAAGTACAGTTCAAAGTTCAAAGTTAATGTTTATGTCTGAGGATAAAATCATAGAGAACGACATTTATCTGTTGTCAAAGGAGTTTGCACTAAGAATAGTGAATCTGTATCGTTATCTGACAAAAGAATATGGTGAATATGTTTTGTCAAAGCAACTTCTTCGTTGTGGTACCAGCATAGGTGCGAATGTTCATGAAGGTAAGAATGCTCAAAGTCGTCCAGATTTTACAACCAAGATGAACATTGCCTTGAAAGAAGCAACTGAGACTGAATACTGGATTGATTTACTTTGTGAGGCTAAATTTATCAATGAGCAAGAATATCTTTCTATCTCTAACGATTGCGAGCGTCTCAAGGCTATATTAATTAAGATAGTCAAGGCAACCAAAGGCACTTGAAACATTCCAAATCGCCACAACCTTTAAAGTTAACAGTAAAAATAACCATAGTTCAAAGTTCACCGTTCAAAGTGACTAAAGTTCAAAGTAACTAAAGTTCAAAGTTCAAAGTTCAAAGTTCAAAGTAACTAAAGTTCAAAGTTCAAAGTTCAAAGTAACTAAAGTTCAAAGTAAAAGATGGCCACCAATTTCGTAGACTATGTAAAGATTTGCTGCCGCTCCGGTAAGGGTGGCCGGGGTTCCATGCACCTTCGTCATGTAAAGTACAACTACAACGGCGGCCCCGACGGTGGTGACGGCGGCAAAGGTGGCAGCATCTATCTCCGCGGGAACCATAACTACTGGACGCTGTTGCACCTCAGGTACGACCGACACATCTTTGCCGAGCACGGTGGAAATGGCGGTCGCGACAAACGACATGGCACCGACGGCAAGGATGTTTACATCGACGTACCCTGCGGAACGGTGGTGTACAATGCCGAGACAGGCAAGTATATCTGTGATGTCACCGAGGATGGACAAGAGGTGCTGTTGCTCAAAGGCGGCAGAGGCGGACTGGGCAACTTCCAATTCCGCACGGCCACCAATCAGGCTCCGCGTTATGCGCAGCCCGGTGAGCCCATGCAGGAGCTCACCATCATACTCGAACTGAAACTGTTGGCCGACGTCGGCTTGGTTGGATTCCCCAATGCGGGCAAGTCTACCTTGGTGTCAGCCATATCCAGCGCGCGCCCCAAGATAGCCAACTATCCGTTCACCACGCTCGAACCCTCCTTGGGTATCGTGGAATACCGTGACCACAAATCGTTCGTGATGGCCGACATCCCGGGCATCATCGAAGGGGCGAGTGAGGGAAAGGGGCTTGGACTTCGTTTCTTGCGGCACATCGAGCGCAACTCCCTGCTGCTCTTCATGGTGCCGGGCGATACCGATGACATCAAGCGGGAATACGACATCTTGCTCAACGAGCTGCGAACCTTCAACCCCGACATGATGGACAAGCATCGTGTCTTGGCGGTAACGAAGTGCGATTTGCTGGACGACGAACTCATTGAGATGCTCCAAGAAACACTGCCTGCCGACCTTCCAGTGATTTTCATCTCTGCCGTGACGGGAAAAGGACTCAACGAACTGAAGGACATCCTCTGGAAAGAGCTCAACAGTGAGAGCAACAAACTCAAGGAAATCATTGCAGAGGACAATCTGGTGCATCGTGACAAAGACCCTGACAAGTTTGCCGCAGAGCTGGCAGATGAGGGTGAGTTGGCTGAGATAGAACATGTCAGCGATGATGATCTCGACGATGTTGCCGACCTGGAAGATTTTGAATACGAGGACCTGGACGATTAACCAGGGCTTCGATACAACTAAACAACGATATTTTGAACAATCCACAACTCACATATCATTCCCTACACCCGCGTGTAAGAGCTTTCTCTTCCATGCGGAAAGGTGGAGTGAGTGTAGGTCGGTATGGCGAATTTAACATCAATCCTTATTGCGGAGACGCTGCCGACGCGGTTGAGATGAACCGCAAGGCCCTGTGCACCGAGCTACAATTAGACGATGCCCATTTGGTGATGGCGCACCAGGTTCATGGCACCGAGGCCCGAATCATCGCGGAAGAGTTTTTCTCTCTCTCGCCGTCTACACGTCAGCGGTTGCTCGAAGGCGTTGACGCACTCATCACGGCCATCCCCCATGTGTGCATCGGCGTGTCGACAGCCGACTGTATCCCCGTGCTGTTGTACGATGAAGAGCACCATGTGGCCGCTGCCGTGCACGCAGGTTGGCGCGGAACGGTGGCGCGCGTTGTGCAAAAAGCCGTTGCGGTGATGCAGCTGTCGTTCCACACGCAGCCCGCTCATCTGCGTGCCTGTATCGGTCCGGGCATCTCATTGCGCCATTTTGAAGTGGGGGATGAGGTGTATCAGGCCTTCGCACAAGCCGGCTTCAACATGTCTGCCATCAGCCAACAGATGGACAAATGGCATATCAACCTGCCCGAGTGCAACCGCTTGCAGCTGTTAGAAGCGGGCGTAAGCGATGACCGGATTTTGTCCACCGGCATCTGTACTTACGAGCAGGTGGATGCGTATTTCTCGGCTCGGCGCTTAGGCACCCGGTCGGGGAGAATCTATAACGGCATCATTTTGTTGTAAACCACGCAGACAGCACCACCCATGACGGTCGGGTGTAACGCCATGTCTGCACATTATTTTTGTTGATCAATGAAACAACACATAAGAAAAATGCTCTTGGCGGCAACCTCTGTCGTGACGCTGTCTGCGTTCGCACCCGCCGTCAACCAATTCACTGCCGCCGAGCAGCAGCAAATCAACATATCCACGCCTCACCTGTTTGACAAGAAAAAAACGTTTGAAACAGACTTCACTCAGCTCAAGGACAACGAATATTCGTTTCCGCTTCCTGTCGGAAAGCCCAAAACCTTGCCCAATCTCTACATGGAGATAGCAACCAAGAAGGGCGATGCCGTGAAGGCCATGTTCGGCGGTGTGGTTCGCTTGTCACGCAAGTTTCCCGAATACGGCCATGTGGTGGTGGTTCGCCACCCCAATGGTTTGGAAACCGTTTATGCCAACAATGCGCAAAATCTGGTTAAGGTTGGCGAAACGGTCACGGCGGGACAAACCCTCGCCATCGTGGGTGAGCGGGCTGGCAGAGCCTGTTGCACCTTCGCCATCATGGTGGATGGCAAACGCATCCGTCCCGAAATCATCATCGAGGGCAATAGTCATCAGCTCAGACGCAGGATGATTCAATGTACAAAAAAAGGCCGTCATGTGGACGTTGCCGTGGTGTCCGACCAAGAACGACGGCTGGGTGTTGATCCCGACAACCCCTTCGCGCATGGTGATTCATTCCAGTTGAACCTGGCTGAGGTGGAAAAATCTGGTCATTGGGCGTTTCCCCTCTCAGGTGCCAAGCTCATCAGTCCATACGGAGGCAGGCGAGGTCATAGCGGATCAGATCTCAAAACCAAGCCGAAAGATGAAATCGTGGCCGCCTTTGATGGTGTGGTTACACTTTCCGGGCCGCATTATGGCTATGGAAATTGCATCACCGTCAAACATCGGTATGGCTTCGAAACACTGTACAGTCATCAATACAAAAACCTGGTCAAGGTGGGCCAGCAGGTGAAGGCCGGTGATGTGATTGGCCTTACGGGGCGCACGGGCAGAGCCACCACGGAGCATTTGCACTTCGAAGTGAAGTTCAGGGGAAGGCGAATGAATCCGAACGTGATATTCGACATACCGAACAGAAAGTTGCAGAATGTGACGTTAACATTGACAAAGTCGGGCCGTGTTACCTCAAAGCGCAACCGCTAACCCGCCGCTCTTTCATGTGCGAAAGGCTGTCCGTTGTACATAAACGCTTCAGGGTGGTTCTATAAAAGTTTCGTCCATCAACAACACTGTGTCAAATACCCACAAGCATGTTGTGTAAGTTGTGTAAGATGTTCATTGGAAGGCGTACCCTAATGGTTATCGCAAGAGGCGGGAAATGTAATTTTAGGAAAGAGAAAGCGAGTGTTCCGATATTCGGAACTCGCTTTTAAAAGTTATGAGTTCTTGACCAAACCCGTGAAGTTCGACCAGTTCTCCACTTTGTAGCCCCTAATGTCTCTGACTGACTTTTTGAACCAGTCTATTCTCGAAAGTGCTTGAATAGCAGCAAACATATTACTCAAATCATCGGACTGTGTCAGATAGGTGCTGCCTTGCACCCAATCAAATCCATTTGCTTCGAGTATTTGTCTTATTTCATAGTAGGCGTTATTGTATGGCTCTCCGTAGTATTGCTTTAGTTCAGAAACAACCATATCAAAACTCAAGGCGAACATATCATGCAGGTTTAAAAAGTTCCTCTCGTCCAAAGAATATCACTCCGTTATCCGTCTTAGCTGATACAACGACACCAACGAATGGATTATCTTTGATATCAATAACTCTTCCATCCACCCAATCGTCCTTCATGGTGAGGTCAGGCGAAATGTGTACTAAATCTCCAATTTTCATTTTATTGATACTTTTAGCGTTCATAATGCAAATATAAATAATTTCAGATATTGATGCCAATTATTCCCAATAAAATTACTTAAGGACAATGTTGTTTAACAACAAATGAAACCAATGACACGAATGGACTAAACAAGCCAATGAACGCAAGCGTTCTGCCAATGAAACAAATCCGCCGACATGAACATGCCGCATGGCCTTGCCACATTCGTCTTCATTCGTTGAACGCCAGCGTTCATGGATTCCAACAAAATAATTCGTGTCTTTTGTTAAATCCGTTGTTGAAACAAAAGCAAATGATTGTTTTAGCCACTAAACGACCTTTTAAGGCTGGTTCTATAAATTAGTTTTGTTTGATTTTGAACTTACATTTTGAACCAAAAAGAAGCCAAAAGATAACAAAACGTATTTCATAAACATTTAATGGCTATATACGGTGGTAATGTATAGAACCAGCCTTAAATGAAAGCACCGTGCTACCTGCCTTGAGAAAAACTTTCCTTTCTTTTGTTTCATCATAGTATTTTTTTACCTTTGTTATTAGTTTTATATCTAGGGTGGTTCTATAAATTAGCTTTGACAGATTGTGAGACTATTTTTGAGGTCAATTTGTTTGTGAGTGAAGGAGTATAGCGAGCTATACGACTGAACGAACAAGCAAATTGAACCAAAAATGGAGCAAGCCGAATACAATCAAACTTGTTTGAATTGTTGAGGCGCAGCCTGTTTTATATAAAAAGAGGCCACAAGATGACAAAACGTAAAAAGGATGACATAAAAAAACTTTACGGTGGTAATTTATAGTACCGCCCTCTATATAGATAAATAAAATCATCTTATGACGATAATGAATAGAACCGCCCTTAAAAGTAGTGCTTGTATAGCAACAACGCACCAGCAAATGGCTGGCAGAACAACTCCAATAAGGTGCAGCCCTCGTTGGAAAGCCTTATCGAGATAGCAAGAATACTTGGTATTGATGTTCGTGAGCTGATAGTACCAACAAAACTTTAGTTTATGCGATGGAGATTATAGACAATATACACAAAACATGGTGTGCCGATTTGTCTAACACTATTAAACAAGGAAGTAAAGTGTCTATTGCTGCCTCTTGTTTTTCTATTGATGCCTTTCAAGAGCTTAAGAAAACTTTAGAAGGCATAGATGAATTGCGTTTTATATTCACTTCTCCAACCTTTATATCTGACAAGTCTGATAAGCAGAAACGTGAGTTTTACATTCCTCGTTTCCACCGCGAGCGCAGTCTTACGGGTACAGAGTTTGAAGTGAAACTACTATGCGAACTGGATATGCTCTTGCCCCGACACACGCTTTATATCATAGAACGCAACGAAAAGGCAATATGCGGCACTGCAAAAGAAGATGAGAGCCGAAAAGCAGTTCAGCCGGCAGCTGGAAATGAACCGTGAATTAAAAGAGTTGAAAGCAAAAATAGAATTGAGTTTAGAGAATGGCAACTCCATCCTTAATGCACAGCAACAATGTAAATAGGCTATGGAAAAATCAGATATACTGGATTACTTGAAGGTGGGAGAACGCATCACCTTTGAATGTAAACAAGCAGAGAAAACTGTTCCCAAATCGGTTTGGGAAACTTATTCCTCGTTTGCCAACACCATAGGCGGAACCATCATCTTGGGTATCAAAGAGAATATGAATGAGACCGATGTTGAGCGACGGTTTGAGATTACTGGCGTTGCTGATGTTCGCAAAACCAAGAAAGAATTCTTCGATACCATCAATAGCAATAAGGTTAACCGAAATATTCTCACCGACGAGGACGTTGAGGAAGTGGTATTCGACGACAAGACATTGCTTTGCATTCATATACCTCAAGCAGATTATCGACAACGACCAATTTTCATCAACGGAAATATCTTGAGTGGTTCGTTTAAGCGTAACTACGAAGGCGATTACCATTGCAACGAAGAAGAAGTGAAAGCGATGATACGCGATGCCAATGATAGTGGAAATGATGGGGTGCTGATAGAGAATTACGGCATGGACGATATAGACAAACCCACCCTTGCCGCCTATCGCAATCGGTTTAGCTCGCTCAATCCTGATCATGTGTGGAATGAATATGACGATAAAACATTTCTGATCAATATGGGCGGGTTTACCAAAGACAGGTATACTCGGCGAGAGGGACTTACGTTAGCTGGGCTTCTGATGTTTGGCAAGGGGCTGGCTATCCGTGAACGGTTCGACAATATACGTATGGACTATCTCGACTTGACTAACCTTGTCCCTGAAAGTCGGTGGAGTGATCGCCTTACTTATGATGGTCGTTGGGAAAACAACCTGTACAACTTCTTTACACGTGTGTTGGCAAAATTGGTGAATGACATCAAGCGTCCTTTCAGTATGACCAATATTGTGAGAGAGGATGACTCTCCCGTGCATAAACTGATCCGTGAGGCTTTGACAAATATGATTATTCACGCAGATTATATGATGACTGGAGTACTGAAGGTGGAGAAGCACAACGACAAACTTGTGTTTTCCAATCCGGGTACCTTAAAATTACCCATCTTCGACATTTATAACGGAGGACACTCAGAAGCACGTAACCCAAAGATGCAGACCATGCTGCGCATGATAGGTATGGGAGATAATATAGGCTCTGGCTTCCCTACCATGCTGGATGCTTGTAAAAAAGAGAATTGGCGCAAACCGATACTCAATGAGCTTACTGAGCTGCGGTTGATAGAGCTGACCATATCAATGGTTTCGTTAATCTCGTCTGAAACAGACAAAGACTTGTTGGAAATTTATGGCAGCGACTATCAGAAAATAACAAAGGAGGAACAGTATGTTCTTGCCACGGCTCTGACCGAAGGAAGTGTGGCTAACAATACCATTCAACTCCAACTTGATAAAAACCCCTTGGAGGCAGGTAAGATTCTTTACGCTATGGTGGAACGAAAACTACTCGTTTCTACCAATAAAGGTCGATGGACAACCTATACCGTGAATAGAGACTACAAGACTAATACGAACGAAAAGTCAAGGAGTAAAAGTCAAGGAGTAAGCGAAAAGTCAAGGAGTAAAAGTCAAGGAGTAAGCGAATTGGTATGGAGTAAACACCAAAGAAAGGTCTTGGAGCGTTTGCTGCAATATTGTCAAGAGCCTCGTACGCTAACAGAAATAGCGGCACAACTGGGCTTTGCCGATAGATATAGAATGAAAAAAGTATATATTGACCCATTGTTAGGAACAGAAATTTCTATGACAGAGGCAAAGGTAAAGAATGCGCCTAATCAAAAATATGTAACCATAGATACAAAAGAAAATAAAGATTAGAAGAAATAAATGACCGTAATTCACATAAAAAACTTATATTCATTGCGGATATTCGCTTTTTTTCAAACATCTGTTAGTCAATGCGTTGCAAAAGCATAGGTTTTACCTCATAAAAGCATAGTTTTTACCTCATAAACCCATACCTTTTGCCAAGAGAACCCAAAGCGTTAGCCTAACAACCCTAATAAGTACAAAATAAAAACGAAGATATGATGAAACCAATCAGAATAGAAACGACATCTGCCAATGGCAACAAACTAAATTTGGAAGCACTCTACCAGATTGCGCCTTCATGCTTTACAGAAGTGTTAGACGGTAGCGATAAGCAGCACGAAGGAGAGACTATAACGGTGGAGAAAGACGGGCGACACGTGCGCATGGCTATCAATTTCAAAACCCTACGCCAGCTCCTTGGCGACGCTGCCGTGGAAGACAGCGAGGAGATGTACCAGTTTACATGGCCCGGCAAGCAGGCTGCACGGTACGAGGCAGCCACACCCATTGCCGACACCCTAAGACCGGTACCCGAAGACTCTTCAGACTGGGACACAACAGAAAACCTCTACATAGAGGGCGACAACCTGCGTGTCTTAAAACTCCTACAACGGGGCTATATGGGAAAGGTGAAGATGATTTATATTGACCCGCCTTATAACACGGGCAACGACTTTGTCTATCATGATGACTTTAAGACCTCTCTTGCCGACGAAGAGCTTGCCGCCGGTAACATCGATGAAGAGGGACTGCGCTATCGCCGCAACCTCGACAACAACGGACGTTTCCACTCCGACTGGTGCTCAATGATGTATAGCCGCCTGCTCGTGGCTCGCTCGCTGCTAACGGAAGATGGCGTGATCTTTATTTCCATCGACGACCACGAAGTGCATAACCTTCGCAAAGTTTGCGACGAGGTGTTTGGTGAAAGGAACTTTGTGGCGGAAGTTAGTTGGCATAGAAATTATGCATCTGCAAATGATGCTAAGACTTTCTCGAATGTATTAGACTACATCATAATATATCGCAAGGAAGAAGAGTTTAAGCGCAATCTTCTACCAAGAACAGAAAAACAAAATCATTTATATAAATATGATAGTAATGACGGAAAAGGGAAATGGCGCTCAGACAATCTATCTGTAAGAACTTATTCAGCTGCATATGACTTTCCTATTATTAATCCCAATACAGGGGTATCCTATATTCCTCCCAAAGGAAGAAGTTGGATGACGAACAAGGAAACGATTAAGTTATGGATAGACGAAGGGCGTATCTTCTTTGGTCAAAAAGGAGATGGTGCTCCCCAGTTAAAAAGATATTTATCAGAAGTTCAAGATGGAGTTGTTCCTATAACATATTGGTCGTACGATGAATGTGGGCACAATGATGAGGCCAGAAAAGAAATAAAGGTATTATTTGATGGACAGCCTCCTTTTGACTCTCCTAAACCAACACGATTGCTTCTTCAAGCTTTACGAATAGGCACCTCCCCCGACTCCCTCGTCCTCGACTTCTTCTCTGGCTCAGCTACCACTGCCCATGCAGTTATGCAGCTGAATGCCGAAGATGGCGGCAACAGAAGATATATCTGTGTGCAGCTTGACGAAGAAACGCCCGAAGATAGCGAAGCTCGAAAGGCAGGCTATAAGAATATTTGTGAGATAGGGAAGGAGCGTATCCGTCGTGCGGGAAAGAAGATAAAAGAAGAATCGCCATTAACCACGCAAGACCTTGACACTGGCTTTCGTGTGTTCCGCCTTGCTGCCAGCAACTATGAGGACGTAACGAAGCAACCCGGCGAATACGACCAGCAGACGCTCGACCTCTTTGCCGACAACATCAAAGCCGACCGCACAGACCTCGACCTTCTCTTTGGGGCTATGCTCTCATGGGGCGTGCAGCTATCTCTGCCCATGACTACCGAAGAGGTGGACGGCTGCAAGATATACACCGTAGACGGCAACAGCCTCGTGGCATGCTTTGCGGAGAACATCACCGAGAATGTGGCAAAGGCTATGGCTGACAAGATACCCGTGCGTGTGCTCTTCCGCGACAGCTGCTTCGGCGAGGACAAGACTAAAATCAATATCTTCGAGTTGTTCAAACAGCAACTTAACTGGGATGAAAGTGAGTCAATGCAAAATATCAGAGTGATTTGATTGGCTATGGACGAGAATAACAAGATATTGATATATACTGGTCAAGATGGTTTGACCAAGATAGATGTGAAACTTGAGGAGGACACGCTGTGGCTTACACAGGCACAGATGTGCGAGCTTTATCATACGTCGAGAACAAATGTGGTGGAACATATCAAACACATATATGAGGAAGGCGAATTACAGGAAGCGGCAACCTGTCGGACTTTCCGACAGGTTCGCCAAGAAGGCAACAGGAGGGTAAATCGTGAGATACCTTATTACAACTTGGATATGATTATTGCCCTTGGCTATCGTGTGCGCAGCATCATTGCAACACGTTTCCGCCAATGGGCGACCTCGCGTCTGAAGGAGTACATCACCAAAGGCTTTACGCTCGATGATGACCGTCTGAAGAAATTGGGTGGTGGCGGCTATTGGAAAGAATTGCTGGAGCGCATTCGCGACATTCGTTCCACAGAGAAGGTGATGTATCGGCAAGTGTTGGAGATCTATGCCACCAGTATAGACTATGACCCGCGTGCAGCGGTGTCGCAGAAGTTCTTTCAAAAGGTGCAAAACAAGATACATTATGCCATTCATGGGCATACGGCAGCTGAACTCATTGTGGAGCGTGCAGATGCTGAAAAAGATTTTATGGGATTGCTCACGTTTAAAGGCAATCAGCCCACACTAATAGAAGCCCGCACGGCAAAGAACTATCTCAACGAGAAAGAACTTCGCGCTATGGGGCAGTTGGTTTCCGGATATTTAGACTTTGCTGAGCGTCAGGCAGAGCGAGAACAGCCTATGACCATGAACGACTGGGCAAACTATCTGGACCGAATACTCACAATGTCTGGTGAGCAGCTGTTACAAGATGCAGGAAGCGTGTCGCACGAAGATGCCATGGAGCACGCCACAACAGAATATCGCAAATATAAGCAACGCACCATCAGCGACGCCGAGCGAGATTATCTCAATGCTATTAAACGCTTGGGGAATATCAATCAAAAAGAAAATCAGCATGAAGATTAAATACAAACACCAAGGGTTTCAAGTAGAGGCTGCCCGCAACGTGGTGCGTGCCTTTGAGGGACAGCCCTATTGCGACGGCGCCAACTACATCATGGACTGGGGCGCACAAAAGCAATTGTTCGGAACGGGGTTTGGCAATGCGCCTCTTAAGCTCGACCACTGCGATATTAAGGAAAATGTGCGTACTATCCAAATGGAACAAGGACTGAAGCCTATTGACCACCTTGAGGGCGAAGGCATAAACCTTACTATAGAGATGGAAACGGGTACGGGCAAGACCTACACCTACATCAAGACGATGTACGAGCTTAACAAGCATTATGGCTGGAGCAAGTTTATCATCGTGGTGCCCAGTGTGGCTATTCGAGAAGGCGTGTATAAGAGTTTCGAGACCATGCAAGACCACTTTGCCCATGAGTATGGCAAGCGTATGCAGTACTTCATTTACAACTCTAAGGATTTATCCAAGATAGACAGCTTTGCCAGTGACAACAACCTGCATGCCATGATTATCAATACGCAGGCTTTCAACTCGTCGCTCAACGAAGATAAGAACAAAGAGGGACGCAGTGGGGACGCCGCCGCACGCATCATCTTCTCAAAGCGAGATGAGTTTGGCAGTCGCCGCCCGATAGATATATTGGCAAAGACGCACCCGGTAATGATTATCGATGAGCCGCAGAGTGTGCTCGGTGCCAATGTTAACAATTCCACCCGAAAAGGTATCAAACTTTTTAATCCACTCGTCTTGCTCCTCTATTCTGCCACTCATCGCGAGGTAATGAACATGGTGTACCGCCTTGATGCCATTGATGCCTACAACAAGAAGTTGGTGAAAAAGATAGAGGTGAAGGGCATACGCCAAGTGGGAAGCACTGCTACCAATGGTTTCATCTATCTTGACGAGATAGTGGTAAGCAAAGGTAAGAATCCGCAGGCACGTATTACCTATGATATTATAGGCAACACGGGCAACGTACGCCAAATAACCAAAATGGTGGGAGAAGGCTTTGACCTATATGAGCAGAGCGGACAAATGGCAGAGTATCGTGACAACTATGTTGTGGAGCGTATAGACGGACGTGCAGGCAGTGTGAAACTCCTCAATGGCTTGACTCTCTATGAGGGAGATTCGCAAGGTGAGGTTACTGAAGACATTATGCGCAGAATACAGATACGCGAAACCATTAAGACACATCTTGAGCGCGAGCGTCAGTTGTTTTCAAAAGGCATTAAGGTTTTGAGTTTGTTCTTCATCGATCATGTGGAGAACTATCGCACATACGATGAAGAGGGCAATGGCAAAGGCAAGTTTGCTAAGATGTTTGAGGAAGAGTACCAGCGTATGCTGCAAGAGCTGATGCCCACCTTTTCCGATGGGGCATATACTCGCTATCTCTCACGTTTCTCGGCAGAACAGGTACACAATGGTTATTTCTCTCAGGACAAGAAAGGGAAGTTTATTGATTCGAAGGTGAAACGTGGCGAGGCTGGTAGCAGTGATGAGAGTGCCTACGACTTGATAATGAAGGATAAGGAACGGCTGTTGAGTTTTGACGAACCTACACGCTTTATCTTTTCTCATTCTGCCTTGCGTGAAGGATGGGACAATCCTAACGTCTTTCAAATTTGTACATTAAAGAATACCGCAAACGAAATAGGTAAACGTCAGGAAGTGGGGCGGGGTATGCGTCTCTGTGTTAACAAGCTCGGAGAGCGTCAAGATGTAGATGTGCTTGGCGATATGGTTTTTGATACCAATATATTAACCGTGATAGCGAGTGAGAGTTATGAGCAATTTTCCAAACAGCTGCAACACGAAATAGCCGAAGTGGTAAGCGACCGCCCCTTGGTGATTACCCCAACACTATTTGTTGATAACGTGTTTGAGACGGCAGAGGGAACGAAGATGAAAGTAACTGTTGATGAGGCGCGCAAAATTTATAATCAACTCATCAAGCGAGATTATGTGGACGATGACGGTAAACTGACCAATACCTATTTTGAAGCAAAGGAGGCTGAGACACTCTGTTTTGGCGAACAATTCGAGCCAGTTAAAGCAGGTATCATACAAACATTAGACAGGGTGTTCAACCCTCACACTATCAAGATAGAGGATGGACGTAAACCAAAGGAAGCCAACTTCCAAGAGGAGAAATTTAAGAAGAAGCAATTTCAGGAACTGTGGAAGCGCATCAATGTGAAGACCTATTATAAGGTGGACTTTGAAACGGCCGACCTTATTCACAAGTCTATAGATGCCATCGACAAGCATCTCAGTGTAACAGAAATACGCATGGTCGTGGAAGAAGGACGCATGGAGGAGATACGCGATAAAGAATCGTTGGAAGCAGGGACTGCAATGGTACAAGAGAAAGCACGCAGTTACAATGTGCGTGAGACGGTCGGTACAGGTGTGGCTTATGATTTGATTGGCAGGTTGGTGGCTGCTACAGGACTGACCCGTAAAACTATTGTAGCCATTCTAAAAGGTATTAAGCCAGCAACGTTCCATCAGTTTAAGATGAACCCCGAGGAGTTTATCCGTAAAGTGGGCAATATTATCAATGACGAAAAAGCAATGGCAGTAGTACAGAAAATATGCTACCAGCGCACGAACAATACCTACGATGTGGATATCTTTACAAAAGATACCTTGCGTGGAAAGATAGGTATCAATGCAATCGAGAGTACAAAGTCGCTGTATGACCTTGTGGTGGTAGATAGTGAGGGCGTGGAGAAACGTTTTGCCGAGGCTTTGGAGACCCGCGACGAAGTAGCTGTCTATACCAAGCTGCCACGTGGCTTCTATATCAACACGCCGATGGGACACTACAACCCCGACTGGGCAATTGCTTTCAACGAAGGAACGGTGAAGCATATCTACTTTGTTGCAGAGACCAAAGGCAACGAATGGCAACGTTCACAACTTCGTGGTGCTGAAGATGCCAAAATCGAATGCGCCGCCCGCCACTTTGAAGCCATCAGCCATAATAATAATATAGTGTACGGTGTTGTTAAGGACTACAGAACTTTATATGATAAGGTAATGAAATAGATATTAGGTGGCTTATGAATACTACAACGATAAATAACGCTCAAAGTTCTCTTGCAAATCTGCAAGAGAACTTACCTGGTCGGTTCTATAAATTAGCTTTGGCAAGATGACAAAGCTAATTTATAGAACCGCCCATAAAAAACGTTACGGTGGTAAATTATAGAACCGCCCTTTATCGATAACTCTTGCGATCGATTTTTCCATTAAATGTACGCCGCACTTCAGCAATCTCATCATATAATACAGGAACTTTATGAGATTCTAATTTAGATCTGAGGTAATTCACCAGATTTTTTCGATTATAATCGACATCTGGTACTATCAACAGTTTCAATACTTTTCCAACGACAGGATGTGGAGCCTCGATACAAATGCAATCTTTCACGCCAGAAAAAGCCAATGCAACGTCTTCAACCTCTGTTGGAGCAATCTTATAACCTCCAACGTTTATAACATCGTCACTTCGTCCATGCAGTCGCAGCCTACCTTTCATATCTATTGACCCTAAATCTGCTGTAATGATGGCGCCATCTTTTAGTACTTTCGCTGTTGCTTCCGTATCGTTCCAATATCCCATCATAAGTGTTTTTCCCTTACACCCAACGAAGCCGTCGTCTGTAATGAAAAATGAGGATTGTTTCATTGGCGTTCCCAAACAACCAGCCAAACATTCGCCATCGTTATAATTAAAAGTAGAAATGATGCCTGTTTCTGTAGACGCATAGGTGTTGTAAAGTCGAGTTTGAGGCAAAACTTGACACAACAGACGCATATCTTCTAATGGCATGGGAGCTGCTCCCGTTTCTATGAAATCTATCTTATTAGCATACGATGTCAATTTATCCTTTGCGAAAGTCAAGAGCATACGTATGCAAGCAGGAACCAGGAAGGTTGCCACCTTGGTATTCGCATCATCTATTACCTCAAAGAAACGGTTAATATCCTTCATTCCATCAATCAGTTGGATTGTTCCTCCTGTGTAGATAACGGGATAGATTTTCGATAAACTACCAATATGATTCAATGGTCCATTGATGATAAATGTTAAATCACCATCATACTCTTGTGCCTCAACCAAATTTTCCGTATCAGCCATAATGGTTTCATGACTTATCATGACTGCTTTGGATTTTCCTGTTGTACCTGTTGTATAGAGTATATCTGCCACACCCTCTGGAGCAATCTTCCCAGAAAAAAAATCTATAAGTTGCTTTCTTTTACAGGACGGTAGGTCTTTGTCTAAGGGCACAGCTACAGCATCTGCAAGATGGATTGCGAAATAAGATGCAACAAAATCAAAAGTAGATGTTGCCACGATTGGTACCATTTTTCGTGTAACATCACCCAATTCGGTTGATTTACGGCAAACGGCTTTAAATAATGCTGAATACGAATATGACTTTCCCTCGCATTTTAAAGCTACCTTCTCTGGACTATACGCTGCATGCGAACGCAATTTATCCTCTATTGTCATTTTTCTGCTATCTTTTTTTGTACCATCTCAACAAGACTGTCAAGCGTCTTGAAATTCTTTGGAGTGACATCCGAATGGTTAAGTTCTATTCCATACATATCAGAAAGCGTCATCAAAATTGTTGTTATTCCAAGAGAGTCAAGCTCTTGAAACAAAAAATCAGAGTCTAAATCTACTAACGGTAACAGATTCTCCAGTGTTTGTCGAATAATTTCTTTCATTGTCACAATAATAATAATTTAAAAAAATACGAGGTAAACATCAAATAAGGGCGGTTCTATAAATTAGCTTTGACAGATTGTGAGACTATTTTTGGTTCAAAATGTAAGTTCGTTCAGTCGTGTAGCTCGCTACACTCCTTCACTCTCTTGCATTTTGACCTCAAAAATAAGCTCAAAATCTAACAAAGCTAATTTATAGGACCAGCCTAAAAATAGTCCACAGGATGACAAAACATAAAAAAACTTTATGGTGGTAATTGATAGAACTGTCCTTTATGGAACGCCCCAATAAAATTTTTTTTCATACGCTTATAACTTTAATATTACGAATTCCCTCTAAACTCTTGTCGGGCATATCAAACATAAATACCTGACATTTATCCTTTTTAATTTCTGCAACATCTATTGTCTTATGTATTTTTAAATTATGTACTAATCCTTCTGAACAATAGAACAACAATGTTGATTTCTCCTCATCAGGTTCATATACTGATACTATAACATTCTTATGCACCAAGGCATAGAGAAGTGCGAATTCTCCAAAACTATGGTTGAAGACAAGAACATTGGAAGATGTTACAACTCCATCTATCCACTGAGAAAAGTTGCTATACTTCTTTAGATTGTTCTGTACAGCACGATATATTTCCGTTCCTTTATATCGATAGCGTTCAAGCAGTAGATTATGATAATAATGAGAGGTTTCTATCAAGGAAGCCATTTTAAGATACTCCTCAACATAATACCTATGTATACTTTTTGTCCGCTGTACATATCCTTTTCCCCATCGAGCATCATTCAATAAAATGCGCTCATGTATACTTACTGTAATATTTCCACCATACACCGCGAAGCTATTTCTTGGTAAAACATCATTCAAACCATGTAAGAACACAGGCACAATATCCAATCCCAATTGTTCTGCTATATAGAATGCACCTTTATGAAATCGCATAATAGAAGACGTGGAATTTCGTTCGCCTTCGGGAAATACGACAAGACTATATCCCTGATTTACACGTTCCCTAAGAACAGAGAGGTTCTTATTCATATCCTCTGATAGGGTAACAAAGCCCAACCATTGATAAATATGTTTTACTACCCAATTGTTACTTGGGAGTCTATTGGAAATGAGTACTATTTTGGAACTCAACGCCATAAAAACAGCAGCATCCAACATTGATTGATGGTTGCTGATTATCATGGCAGGTTGTTCAAAGTCTTCATCAGAAGTTTTCTCCACACGATATTTAACCGTAGGTATATGCGTAAGATTATACTGATAAAGTCGCTGTACATATCTATGAAAATGTCTCCGCTTATTTGCCGTAGGCTTTAACAAGCATAATGTCAAAAATCCTCTTGCATAAACTGTTGTCAACTGACAGAAAAAAACAAATGAAGATAATCCCATAACGAGAAGAGGAATCATTGAAACAGGTCGTTTACGATACTCGCCATTTTTGCGCACCAAAAAATTGAATATGAGTGGTGGAAAAATGTAAGCCATTAGCACTACAGAGAACATACCGGCAATTGTAACTTCTGCGAGTGAATGGAGTGCGGGATGACGTGCCACAATCAAAGTGCCGATTCCAATAAACATAATCAATGCCGAAATGATGATGGAATGCTTGTAAGAAGCCAACATCTTGCGACGATAAGCATATTCGTACATGGCACCCTCAGTCATGAAGATAGTATAATCATCGCCTTGACCGAAGATGAAGGTAGCCAAAATGATATTGACAATGTTGAACTGCATACCAAATAAAGCCATGATACCCAATATCCACAACCAGCTAACTGCCATAGGGACAAATGAGAGGACTGCCAACTCGATACTGCCAAAAGAGAGCCAAAGGAAAAAGAACACGATGAATCCACATGCAAAGCCGATGTAGTTGAAGTCGTCAGACAAGTGATTGGCGATAGCACTATTCATACTGACAACATCAAAGCTATAGCTATCATGCGAATCCAGGACATCCTCCACTTTCTTCACGTTGTTATCCTTCACGGAAAGAACATTAACTACATTATATCTTCTATTGACACTATCCACGCTCAAGTTGGAAACAAAGAGTGACTGGGTAAGAGGTTTAAAGTAAGAGAAGCTTTGTGGCTGATAGCCCTTGTCTAACAAGGCATAGAACTCATCAAAACTATTGTCAGCAAAACCTTCCAAGCGCATACCTATTTCTAAGGAAGACTTGATTTTTTCCTTGTTACGTTGCACAAAATCCTGCCAAAGAAGCAAACGGCGTTGCTGCTCCTTATATGAAACTATAAATTGACTGCACGTATTGTAATCGTGCACCTTACCTTGGGCTTGCAATTTCTTGATACAAGGCTGTAAATGTAGGCTTTTGTCCAAAGCACCATCCATCGTAGAATCGGAAGAGATGGCATATACTTTCTGATACCCTCCACTCTGTACCATCGCACGCTGGAAATACGCCATGTCTGCCTTCTGCTCATCAGTCATATAGTTGATGTGCCCCATGTTGGCATCAAACTGAGTTTGCAAACTGAAATAGCCAAACACCAAGGTTAGGACAATCACCGCAACCACAAAGACAGGTTTGTTTTCCAAAGACACATTGCTCAACTTATCTAAGAAAGTATGTTTCACTTCCTTTGTTTCCTTGGAAAGATGAGGAAGATAGATCAATACAAAGAAAATGGTACCGATGAGCAAGAAAGAACTGAATAAGCCCAGGTCACGCAAAGCAACAGACTGCAAAGGCACCAATGCCAAGAAAGCCCCCACGGTCGTCACATTTCCTACCAACAAAGGCATCACTATTTCTCGCAAAGCCTTGCGTTTATTAGGCGTATGGGAAAGGTGGGCGATAAAATGCAAAGGATAATTGACGGCGATACCCAAGATGACAGAAGATATGCCGATGACAATGACCGAGACCTTGTCATGGAAAAGAGCCAATCCACCCATGGCAAAGAGCCATCCCCATGCTATGGAGAATGCTATCAGAAGGAGATTATGGAAACTACGGAAAGAGAACAGGAGCAAGGCCAATATCAAGGTCACGGAAATTATGACTGCCAAGATACTATCCGTCTTTATCTGAGAGGCATTGGTCACAGCTATAACTGGGGCGCCGATGATATGGATGTCAATATTCTTATGCTCACTGGACACCTGGTCTGCACATGTCTGCAACATGTTGGTAAGCCGGGCATTGTTCTCCGTCTCGCTCGCTCCATAAGGGGAATCCATCATGACAATGGCTTTCTGCATGTCGGGAGAAAAGATATACCCATTATACATCTCATGTTTGAGACCTGTATCTGAACGCTGCAACTTCTGTACCACAGGAGTAAAGATATTGAGTGGATCACGCTGAATATTATCAGCAAGAATGCCACCGGCAGGGAACATCAGCATTTGCTTGTCTTGCTTCAACTGATGAGCCACATAGTTAGGCTGAGACATCACACTGTCCATTCTCGCATAATCAGCATCTGTCAAGAAATAAGGGATGTTTTTATAAACGAAGTCCGTCACCTCGGTCATCTTTTCCACATCAATCTGAGACATCACATTGGTAAGGATATGAGCGGTGTCAGTCTTCTCTAACTTTTCCACAAAAGCATCGATGCTGTTCACCATGGCATCAGGATCCGTCTTGTTATCATCACGATACTGGAAAATAGCAAACACTTTGTTTGCACCAGATATGTCCTGATATACCTTTAACGCATTGTGATGCTTGCTGTCAATTGGCAGAAAGTCGGCAATGTCTTCCTTATAACCCAAGCGCAACACCGACATCACCAACAGAAGAGTAATGACGACGAATGAGAAGATACACGTCATGCGGTGCGTCTTCATATAATCATATAACTTCAGAATAAATTCTGGCATGTTACTTATTGTTTATGGGCGGTTCTATAAATTACCGCCGTAAAGTTTTTTGTATGTTGGACAGTTTACGTTTTGTCATCTTGCGGTCTCTTTTTGGTTCAATTTGTTTGCTCATTCAGTCGTATAGCCCGCTATACTCCTTCACTCACAAACAAATTGGCCACAAAAACAGCCTCGCAATCTGACAAAGCTAATTTATAGAACCGCCCTTATTGGATTTGAATAAATTCCCAAGAAAATATCCATCAGTTTCCCGATGTCACAAGTGTCATATCGTTCCAACTTCTTGACACGCTTTAAGAACAATTCTTTTTGCTCCTGTGTATAGCAATCTTGATATTTCGTTGTACCATATCGCAAGTCGTAAGCAATATAGTTGTTCGGATAGAGGCGATAAGCTGTATTGATTCTACTATCTAAGAGCTGAGCTATCGCCTTGTGATACTCGTTATTGGTCAAGTTTTCAAACTTAGCCAATTCGGCATGGGAGATAGGGTCACAAAGTTCAATATGTACCCGTCCCTTGTATTGTACGATGCCCGTAAGAATGCTATTCAAGTCCTCTCCTGGTTTTTTAGTATATTTGGAGAACTGGGACTCATAAAGTTCCAAGGTCTTGAGGATGTCGCAAGATTCCCATTCGTAAGAGATAGACACAGGAACGATATGAAGTTGGTCTATTGCTTTGATTTTGTCATCCAAGCAAGACATACAAAACATCTTGATGATACCTTGGTCTGTAGCGTCATTTCCATCCTTGGTTCTTCCATTGCGTTGTGCAATCCAAGCCGACTGTTTTTTCTCTGTAATGACATGACGGATATAATCGGAAAGGTGCTTCGAACAACGATAGAACTCCTTTATGCTCCCCCCTGGACGTTCCACTTTAAACATCTTATTGCTCTTGCCAATGTCAATGATCAAAGGATTCATCATCAAGTTTGCCCCGAAGGTTATCTCCGTTGTGTCAAAACCATTCTGCACGAGGAAATACTGGAGTAGGCTGGAGTCGAGCATGATGTCTCGGTGATTAGATACATAAAGATATTGCTTGTGAGGATCTAATTTATCCAATCCTGAACAAGAAAAATCGGTAATGCTATTCTCTATTACACGCTTGTTGACCATACGCATCGTCTCCGTTTGGAATTCCTTCACGGTTTTATAGTTGGCTATGCGCTTACGCACCTTATCCAAAGGTTCTTCTGGGTAGACGTATGCCGCCAGAATGGGGAAGGAAGAACTATAAGCTATACGCTGCATAGCTGCAGGTATCTCCTCTGCATTATAGGGACGAATATCATCGAATATTGTTGATTTCATTAGCTTCTTTTGATTAAAATCTATACCTTATTATTTTATACATTTGATTATAAATATCGCTTACCGAGTTAATCCCCTCAGCCAAATCAGGAACTCATCCTTCCATTGTCGGCATTCTGCTGTACCTTTATAGTCGGTAGCACCAAAACCATGACCACCAGTCTTATATTGGATATAACGGTGATCGACATGATGAACCGTAAGCGCAGAGTCAAGAAGTTCTGAATTATGGTATTTCACGATAGGGTCGTCCTGGCAATTAACCAAAAATACAGGAGGACAATCATCCGGAACATGCAACTCAAGGGAAAGAGAATCACGCAATTGTCGATTATTCTTTCTTCTATCCCCTAATAAAGCACGTCGTGAACGCTTATGCACACACTTGTCTACCATCGTCACGACAGGATAGATAGAGGCGATAAAAGCAGGACGCTCTTTTGGTTGCAACAGCTCGCCTGCCGACATCACAAGATGGCCGCCTGCCGAAAAGCCCATGGCACCAAGACTGTCGGGATTGATACCATATCGTTGTGAATGTTCCTTGATATATCGCATAGCTTGATGCAAGTCATTCAAAGCATCAGGATAGCGATTCCCTCGAAAAATATAGCGATAGTGTGTAAAATAAGCCCAGAAGCCTGCTGTACGATAATGAAGTACAAAGGCAGAAATACCATATTTCTGTAACCATTCACCTACCGCTTTGCCCTCTGCTTCCATATCATGCCAAAAATAACTACCACCAGGACAGACCACTACAGCAACATTGTTGTGCCCAGGAGCTAAGTAAGGGATCATCTCTACTATCCTATGGCAATCAATTCCTTCCCAAATGTTGACCTTACCATTTTTCTCTTGCGCCGTCAGTGTCAAGACTCCTAAGTAAAGCAACATCCACAAAGTATATAATTTTCTCTTCATTTGCTTCTTTCTGTCTTTTGTTCTTTACTTTCCTTCAAGTCCTTCATTATTCGTTCAACTTGTTCAAAACATAATTTCTGCCCAATATGGCTTCTGCAGTACTAATAGCAGTCAGAGGAACTCCACAAAATCCATGCAAGTTGTTGTTCTGTCCTGTCAACAGGAGATTACTTATCTTGGTCACAACTGGAAGCTGTGAGAGAGCCATATTCTTGTAATCCTTGCTATAGCCACACAATGCTCCCTCCTTTACACCGTAGAAATCACGGATGGTCAATGGTGAGGAAGCATTAACCTTGTCTATGCACTCCTTGAAGTTTGGGTGCATCTCCTCCACACGTTCCAAAAGTTGTTTTGTCATTTTCTCTTTCCAAGCCTCATAATCAGCCCCACGATGTCCCACCGTGGTATTCTCCCATCGTCTAACCTCGTCATAGAGCATAGGAGCAGTAATGAGCACCTTGGTGCTGTATTTGCCTTGATGGTTCTCTGGTGAAGTCATAAAGAGAAACCCAAGGGGCCAAGATTCATGATGTTCGCCAAAGTTCCACATCTCATCATATTTCGTCATATAATATTCCGAATGATTGATATAAGGGAAGGAGTTTGGTTTGAGCTTGATATATGCAGAAAAGGCCGAATAAGCATTAGGTATCGCCTCTAAGCGATTACGATAAGCCTTCGGAAAAGCCTTTTCGGGCATCAGTTTCAAGAGCGTACAAGGATGGATGGCAGAGATATAATAATCTCCTCGAAATTCAGTGCCCGTTCGGGTTCGGACGAAATCAACATGTCTGTCATTCACTTCCACCCATTCCACTCCATCATTGGTGATGACAGAGCCTCCTGATTGTTGTATGACGGAAACCAACAAGTTGGCAAACTTGTCGCTACCCCCAACAAAACGGCTTGCCCCATTGATATACAGGGCACTGATGATAGCATGGATAAAGGCTGGAGTCTCGTCATGACGCCCACCATAAAGAGGATTCATATAAGCTAACACACTACGCAATTTGGTGTTGGGAATGTATTTTGCCACAAAAACATCTGCAGGCATCAAAAAGTCTTCTGAATGCACCTTGAACAGGTCGGTAGTTGGTCGAAGGTTGAACAAATCAACAGCATCTGTAATAGCAAAAATCGCCTTAAGATATTCTTCCAAATGTGTCTTTTCCTCAGGAAAGTAAGTTGCCAAGGATTTAACAAACCCTTCCTTACCCTTTTGGATGCGATAGGTCATCTTATCTTCTGCAAAATAGAGACTGTCGGTGCACTCATCGTCCACATCCATCAGTTCCACCTTGTCCATGATGCCCAGATACTGGCAAATGCGACGTATATTTCCACCTGGTTGCATACCTCCTATAACGTGCATTCCTGTATCAAACTCTTCGCCAAAGCGTCTGAAAGTTTGTAAGCCTCCTCCAGCTGTGGCGTTCTTCTCAAGAACAGTCACACGCAAACCTTCCTTGGCAAGGATGGCACCCGTAAACAATCCTCCCAATCCGCCACCTATGATGATAGCTGTTTTATTCATTAGCCACTTTTATTTGTGTATAAATCGTTTTTGCCGTCAGGAACTCACTGCAAGTGACTATTGTACCGACTAAAACGCCTAACATACCATGTGAGTTAATATTCTGCCCTGTCAGATAAACATTTGGAATTCTTGTACGTTGCGGAACTCTACATGCTGCACCCATATTAATGTCCTTAGCATTTCCATACATAGAACCTTCTGCCGTTCCCGTGTAATCCAAATAGGTAAGAGGCGTTGATGTATAATATTGCTGTATTTGTTTTCTGACACCAGGAAAATGTTGTTCCAAGACATCCAGTAATTTCTCTGCTTTTTGTCTTTTGAAGTCCTCATAGTCTTGCCCCCGCCTTCCAACAGTAGTTTTTTTCCATTTCTCTACATCCTTCATTTGCATGTAAGAAAGCACTACACCTGTAGAAGCAAACTTAGGATGTTCCTCTTGACAAAAATGCATATAGAGAAAGCCTTTAGGCCATGTTGCTTCCGTATATCTCTCACAATCCCAAGGTGTGTCTCCTTGGTAACCATAATAGTTGTAGTTTTGATAAGGTACTTTATTCTCTTTAAAACGCAAGTAGACAACAAAACCTCCCACAGTCTGTGGTATAGTATTGATACGTTTTCTGAAAGCCGGGCGAATCAGCTTGCTATCTATCAATTCCAAGGTTCGGATAGGATGTGCATCCGAGATGATATAATCACAAGACATTTGCTCTTTGCCATTGATTTTGACTGCCACGGCATGGGTATCATCACAAATGACACGAGTCACCTTCTTTCGCGTCAGCACCTCGCCACCATATCTTTGAATGGTTGCCGCCAATGACTTTGCAACGAAGTCACTTCCTCCTTGAAAACGGAAAGCACTCTTGTTATAGAAATCCATAATAAAAGCATGTGTGGCAAACGGAGTTTTATCTTTCTCTGCCGCATAAAGCGGAAGGTTGCCCACTAATACTTTTGCCAATGTCGAATCGGTAATTACCTCATCAATAACCTCATTGATGGAACGTAGTTGGTATTCTGGACTAACCATAGAATCAGTCTCTGCTTCCTTGAGAGAATGTAAAGAAGAAGCATTGGATACCTTCTCCACCAAATCAAAGTATCTTTCTAAGTTATCGTGCTGATTGGGAAAATATTCCGTCATCTGACTGATGAAAGCTTCCCTACCATTAGGAAACTTATACCTTTTTCCATTCAAAGCCACGACATCATAACCAGTTGTATCGAGTTGAGAGAGTTGTACATCCTTGTCTATCTCCAAATATTTCATCATTTTATCCAATGTCTGCCCCTTGCCTGCGCTTCCTATAAAGTGCATTCCTGTCTCAAACTTGGCCCCTTGACGAAAGAAACATTGTAAGCATCCTCCTATCTGTATACCTTGCTCGAGCACAGTGACCTGATAGCCATTCTTTGCCAAGATGACACCAGTAGACAAGCCACCCAGTCCACTTCCGATAATGATCACTTTTTTCTTGTCACTCATTCCTCAACGTTTAATGTTCCTTTGTTTTTATAACTCTTGCTCTATGCGATTCGCTATCTCCTCATACTTCTGTATATAGTGCTTGCGCATCTGTGAAGCTTGGGCTCTCCAGTCGCCCATTGTTTTCAATTGCTGTAATGTCATCGGACGGTCTACTTCTACATAGAAGATACCTTTATGTAAGTGATAGGATTTTTTTGGAAGTATCTTGCCTGGCCCATAGAGATACATGGGCAAGATTTCTACGCCTAATTGTTCGGCCAAGTAGAATGCTCCTTGGTGGAAACGTCCGATACGGCAATCCTTGGAGCGAGTGCCCTCTGGATACAAGGCAACACTATAGCCTCGGTCTATCAACGAACGTAATTGTGGCAAGTTGGATTCCAAGCCGTCTATCACGGGCACATACTCAGCATGACGAATCAGGAAACCGTACAAGGGATTGTTCCATACCCACTGGTTGGTTAGGAATACCACCTTTGGTGTAAAGATCAATTGACACATCAAGTCAAGGTGTGACTGATGGTTACAGATGATGATGCGTGGCTTGTCGAAGTCGATTTCCTCTTTCACTTGATAACGGAACTTCGTACCAGGTATACCATGATGTATCATGACAAAACGAGAGGCATGGTAGATAAGCTGATGCAGACGATAACGTTTTCTCTCCGTTATCTTTCCTATCTTGAGATAAAGCCAAGCGGCAGGTCTAAACACCACCATCGTAAAGAATAAGAAGAACAATAGAGAATAAAGTGTCCGCAAGAACACCATCAACTTACGGCCCAACCGTAAAGGTAAGCCGTAGACTACCGACAAGAAACAGAGTACAGTGTTAAGTACACTGATTCTGGCAAAATCTTTGCCTGGACGGAAATGACTCACACGTTCCTCACGAGGAGGATAATACACATTGACAGGTATCGAGACCAATTCCACACCATGCCATGATGCAAAGACAAGAAGTTCTAACTCTGCCTCATAGCGAGAAGTCAGCAATCCTATCCCATGCATCTTATGCAAAGGATAAAGCCGATAACCCGTTTGGGTATCCTCTAATGCCTTACCTGTCTGCACATAGAACCAAAAGTTGGAGAATTTGTTGGCAAAGTTACTGCCCTTGGAGCGATCAACTCCTTCTAACAGGCGACGCCCAATAATCAAAGCTCCAGGATGTTCCTGGTTTGCCTTGAGAAAGAGTGAGATGTCCGCAGGATAATGTTGCCCATCCGCATCAAGTGTTATGGCATATGCGAATCCCATGGAGAGAGCTTTTCTAAAACCCTCACGCAAGGCACAACCCTTGCCTTTGTTTTGTGGATACGAGACAAGCGTGATGCCACCCATCTCGTGAAGGGTATCAGTGGTACGATCTGTGCTACCATCGTTCACAACGATGACATCGTCACAATAGTTTAATGTGTCAGTCACTACCTGTCGAATGCTTTTCTCATTATTATAAGTAGGAATAATGACACAGATGCCCCTTGACCTTAATTGGCTTTTTAACTCCATACTTAACATTTCACATTCAACACCAAAGAAATCTTTGCCTTTGTCTCATCGCCCGAAGTAACAACCATTTGGACTTTTACCTCCGAGCCATCCTCCGACATCTCCACTTTCTTCATCTGGTAAGTAATGACGGTGGATTCGTTTGGTGATATAACAGAAAGAAACTTAACGTTCTTTATCTTGCAGATTTCCAATTTCACTTTCTTCTGCAAGCTCTCGCTCAAGTGGTCTTCCAAGAGTTCCGTTCCCATCTGCACGATACAGACACCAGGAGTGATCGGCTCACCAGGGAAATGAGCCTGATAGATAAAACAAGACGGAGTGAGCGCAAGTTCGAAGTACCCCGTCAAACCGTCCACCATCTTCTCGGTTACCGTATAAAGATTATTCCTCAGTCGCATCTTTTAAAATGGTAAAATTATAGTCTATATCAAATTTCTTGTCGTGGTAGGAAGATATGCCTTTGGAAAGATTCTCCATGACTTGTACCAAGTCCTTCCTCAGCACTTTCTTAATGTACCACTTGTTGAGCATCTTGATAACACTTAGCAGTTTGACCTTCTTTTTGTCTGGTTGATAGGTGAAATCGATGGCAGAAATGCCAAATTCATTAAACAAGCTACCTTTAATGACACCTCCATCATTGACCATGATGCAGACACCACTGACATAACCTTTCGACATCTCTATTGTGGCATTGTACTTCACTTTGCTTCCCACACTATCCGGGAAATGTCGCTCTTGTTGTGCTTGAAGCGGTAAAACAAAGAGACTTAACAAAGCTATACTAATTGATACCAAAAACTTTTGCGTTGATAGGCACATTATTCTTGACATTCTTCAACTCTATTATAGTTTTATCTCCTTTCTTCTCTATGATTTCCACCTTGAAAACCGTAGACTTCTGCTTGTTGAAGTACAGGATTATCTTCTGAAATATCTGCTTCATCTGCTTTTGCTGCGGATATAGTGTCGCCACATACTCAGCTGAAGATCCTGAAAGGCTTACTTTGAAATCCTTGCTATCAGTCAGGCATTTGCCCACGACACTATTCATCATGATACGAGCTATCTCCTTGAAGAACTTACTCTGATTGACATTGATAACATCATTACGCTTACCCTTGCTGATAAGTACCTTGGAACCATTGAGTACAAAGGTATAAGTATAAGGAGAGGTATATTCCCATCGGAGCTTGTTACTCTGTTGATAATACATTTTACCTCTTGACACCATCTTATCATTGAGCATCTTGAGATATTTAGTCTGCACGAAATCACATTGCATAGTCTTCATTTTCGAAGCTACAGCGTTGATTTGCTGTTTTACCTTTGCCTCATCGACTTTCTGTGCAGAAAGGTTGAGCAAGCATAGGCACAAAGTCATCAAAAAAAATAATAATCTTTTCATCTTTATTTTGCTATTAAACAACATCCTATCATAATAAAGCCAATGCCAATCCACTTTACCGCCGACACCGACTCATGGAAAAACGTTATTGCCGCCAACATACCAAAGACATAGCTCAAACTAATCATCGGATAAGCTACACTGAGCGGATAGTGCTTGACGATATACATCCAAAGTACAGAGCTGGCTCCAAAGAAAGCGCCACAACAAGCGAACTGCCAGTTGATGAGCAAATGCCACCAGAAATCCTTCGTCCATCCGAAAGGGTGCATCCTCTGCAAAGCGAACTTCAAAAACACCTGTCCTATAGCCAAAAGTGCACTTTGGACCACAGCCAATACTATTACTCTCCACATGACAACACCATGGCTATAGAATGAACTAAAGGCTGTGGTTTCTTGCCATCCTTTTCCAACAGTGTATTGAAGAATGGCGTGCTCTCATCATGGCATCCCACCAATACGTTTTTTACCTTTCCACTTCTCAAGAGCAATTCTGCGTCTCGGATAGCCCACTCCAAAGAATGACTTTCCTGAGTATAAGTGACATTATAGCCATGGCAATGTGTCTTGATGGCGATATTGCTGCCTATCGTATTGTGAGTACTCTGCATGAAAAAGGTAGGTTTTAACATACCCTCGCCTTCTTCCTTGATTTGCTCCATGAGGCGTTCGCTGTTTTCCAAACACCCATACCTCGTACCAGTGATAATGGAATCCGGCACTTCAATACCAGCTTGTTGCAAGGCCTCCAAGGAAGAAAGAAGAGAACATTTCATGATTTTTCCCATGCGGCGAGCCTCTAAAGGTTTGACATATTTGCGAATATCCGTCAACTGTTCCTCAGAAGTTATCTCCACTTTGGAAAGCACCTTTATCTTAGCATCCTTCATTATTTCGTTTGCGCTCTCCTTTGGATGCAAAGATATGACCAATGAAGAGTCGTTTCCACCGAAACCAAAGGAATTGCAGAGCACATTCTCCAAGTCTACATTTTGAGTTCCCATCGTTGGAAGAATACCATTCTCCATAGGATTCTTCCATCCTAAGTTGGCTGGCACAAAATGATGCTGCATGGCAAGGATGCAAATGACTGTTTCTATGCTTCCAGAGGCACTGGTGGTATGTCCGGTAAATGACTTGGTACTTGATACCATAGGCATCTCGTCACCGAATACTCGTTTCAGCGAGACACTCTCACTTTGGTCATTGTTAGGCGTACCTGTGCCATGCGCATTGACATATTGGATGTCCTTTGCCGAGAGATGCGCCATTGCTAAAGCCTCAGTCATCGCAAGATATGCTCCCTCCCCATTTTCCGAGGATGCAGTCTGATGGAAAGCGTCACAGGCATTGCCGTATCCTGTAAGATAAGCATGAGGGGTGACTTTTCTCAGTTGTGCCATTTCTTCCGACTCCAAGACGACAAAGGCTGCACCTTCTCCAAGATTCAAGCCGGCACGCGTCGTATCGAAAGGACGACACGGTTCATGGTCGAGAATCATCAAGGAGTTGAAGCCATTGAGATGGAGACGAGTAAGAGCCTCCGTACCACCTGCCACCACTAAGTCTGCCTCACCAGCCTCGAGCAAACGAGCACCCAACATGATGGCATTGGCTGCTGAAGAACAAGCCGTCGACAACGTGGTCACCTCATCAAAGATGCCGAAGTGGTCTGCCATCAGTCTCGTACTATTTCCGCAATCATGATGCTGCAAGAACTCAAAGCTTCCCTGTTTCTCCCACTGGTCGAAGCACAGTTCAGTGATGTCCATATCGCCCACTGTCGTACCCGATACGAGCACGATACGCAAAGGTTTTCCATCAGCTTTTATTGCTCTAAGGTTTGCCACTTCCACATGCGCCTCCTTCAAGGCTTGATCGATAGCCAACATACCCATCAACGAAGTGCGACTCATCATCTGCATAGAAGGGATGCCAAGTTTCTCCTTCATCTGCTCATTCGACAAGTCTACCTCCCCAACTGGCAGTTCATGGTGGACGGACTGGAGATATTTCATCTCTCCTATACCCGTCCGGCCTTCCTGCAAGGACTGTAAAACCTCCTGCTTGTTCAGACCAATTGCAGAAACAATACCTTCACCAGTAATTGCGATATTCATCTTACCAAAACTTTATTTCTTTCTATTCTTGCTTACATAGTCAGCGATGGTTGCCACACTCTTAAAAATTTCCTTACCAGCAGCAGGATTAGCCAACTTAATGCCGTATTTTTTTTCCAGCATGACAATCAACTCCAAAGCATCAATAGAGTCCAACCCCAAACCTTTACCAAAGAGAGCGTCGTTCTCGTCAATGTCATCTACTGTCATATCCTCAAGATTCAACACCTCAATGATTTCTTCCTTCAATTCGTTTATCAATTCTTCCATTTTCTTATTCTTTATTTTATCAAATAATTTTCTATGTCTGTTTTTAGGGTGGTTCTATAAATTACCTCCGTAAAGTTTTTTATGTCGGTCTTTTACGTTTTGTCATCTTGTGGCCTCTTTTTGATTCAATTTGCTTATTCGTTCAGTCGTATAGCTTGCTATAATCCTTTACTCACAAACAAATTGATCTCAAAAATAGTCTCACAATCTGTCAAAGCTAATTTATAGAACCGCCCTTTATATTTTTATGAGCATAAGGTCAGCCTCAAAGTGTTCCTCATCCTCATAGTCTATCCATCCTGTCAGTACACTCTTGCTTTGAGTGTCCATGAACACGGTCTCCAAAACCTCTTGCATCTGAGTCTCATTTCTCGATGGCAAGATGTAAAAAGATGTCTCACCATGGTAGTGATTACGGATGGCAATCTCACCAGTCACGATATTTGGCAACGTATAGACAAACACCGATGGACTTGGAAAATAGTTTTCTTTGTCCTGTATTGACTCCAAAAACTTTTTATCGGAGAATATGGAAGAAGAACGATTGAAGAGCACGACTGCTCTATCACAACATTCCTTAAATCTCACATTTCCCTCTGCTTGCAGAAGCAACTCAGAAGCCACAAAGCCTAATCGGCAGAGCCCATCCATCTTATAATATTTAGGATATTCACCAATCTTCTGCTTATAGATGTTGGTCAATAGTCCATTACTACCTTGTTCTATAGAAAGTGGCGTTCCATCCACAATGACTCCCGTGGTGGAGATAGACACCCGGTGAGTTGTGGTAAAAGTCTTTATGGAATGTTTTTCTTTACTAAATGTTGCAGGTTCCTTGCTCGCCAACATAGTGGCATTACATCCTCCAAATCCTGACAACATCTTGACGAAAGTTTTCTTGTCGGTAGGTCGATTTTCCGCAGAAACATTCACCTTGCCCGATACGCCTAACTCCTTATATCCGCGCGAACCGATTATGGTATGGTCATCTATAGCCTTCATACTCAAGATGGTTTCCAATACTCCTGCAGCTCCCAAAGTATGTCCGAAGTAACCTTTCAAAGCATCTGTAGGAACTTCCGACAAACCAGCACGCTGGATAGCGATGGATTCCATTTGGTCATTAAACAATGTGGCTGTACCATGCGCATTCACAAATGCCAAACAACTTTTATCTATTCCTAACATAGTTTGCGATAAAGCTTGATATAGTCCCTCGCTGGTTTTGGAAGGTGCACTGATGTGAAAAGCGTCGTTTCTAACAAAACCATGACCGATTTGCCATACACACTCACCGTCCTGCCTTGGGGCATTCTTGGCAAGAACTATAGTTGCCACAGCTTCTCCAAGGTTCAGCCCAAAGCGTTCTATGTCAAAAGGGCGACATGGCTCTGTAGACAAAGCTTTGAGCGACTGGAAACCAGATACGACAAAACGATCAGGACAGTCACAGCCACAGACGACAGCATAATCATATTTCTCTGCCGACAACAAGCGGGAGGCAAGTATCAAGGCTGACAGACCAGAAATACAGGCATTGCAAACCACGAATGGCTTAGTCAAGATGCCTAATTGCTGCGCTATACGTTCTGCTAACGTGCCTAATTCTATGTCCTCGTCATCTACCTTTCCCAATTTTTCAATGCCACCCTTGGTGGAGCTTAGAATCAAAGCTACCTTTTCGTGAGCTACATCTACATGAGAAGCTTCAATAGCCTTCTTAGCTGAATCAATGACCATTTTTTCAAAGTCGCGTGACATCAATGAAGCGACAAAGCCGTCAGGAATACCATGACTGCCCTTGGCGTAGGTACGGATGCCCGACTTGCCTGCCTTCACTGCCAAGTAATTCTCCTCAGATGTCTCACCTAATGGTGAAATGATATTATCTGCTAAAACGTAAGCCATACAACAATTGAATTCTTCACTCTTCACTTATCACTCCCCAATGTTTCTTCCATTCTTGATAGAAAGGAGGATTATCCCACACCAGTTGGTAATTCAAGTCCATAAACACCTGTACGGAATGTCCCATTGCAATCAGACTCTCATCCTTAGGGTCATGGATTTCATAGTCGAAGACTATCTTTGCCGCCTCTGTAGGACGATAGATTATATCGATACGAGGACACATCCCATACTTGATGGGTTTCTTGTAATGGAAAGTAAGTTCTACCAACGGTGCGAAATAGCCATGGTCGAAGAAACTCATATATTCCAATCCATATTTCTTGCCAAATGCCTCTCGGGCATCTTCGAAATAGAGTGGATATGAACCATGCCATACTACATTCATGGAATCTACCTCGCTAAAACGAATGTTAAATATCTTGGACTCCTTTAGTTCATTCATGCTTTCTTGTCACTCATTGTTCTCCATTTCCTTGACTGCGATTTTCATCTCCGTCGTCACAAGTGTCTTACCTGCACATTCGATGGTGGCCTCTGCCAAGGTCATACCGAACACCTCTTCTTTTACGTCCACGCGAGTGGTCAATAAAGAGCCTACCTGAGGTAGTTCCACCACCTCAAAGTTGCGAACGGCACCGATAAATCCCAACTGGATGCCTTTCTTCAATATATATTTATTGACATAGCCAATGCGAGCCGCGCAAGTCTGTGCTATATTCTCCATTAGTCCCGAAGCAGTAAAGTGCCCATGGTCCACGAAAATATTGTCCGCCCTCACCTTTGTCTCCGTCACGGTAAGTGTTCTGTCGAAATGCGTCAGCGTATCTATCATGACGAAAGGTTCTTGCTGAGGCAATAGCTCATGAATATCTATCTGACGAAGATCTTGCTCCGTAGGATTCTCCGTATCAAATTCTTTTATATTCCTTTTTAATATCATCATGACCAGAAATCATAAAAGTTATACCATTGTGTAGGATATTGGCGCACCTGCTTTTCAAGTTCTGCCGTATAGCTTTCAGCCAATTGCTGCATCTGCGCTTTACGAGAGGCTTCTTTGTCGTAAGAGAGGGGAGAAACGTAAATTGTATATCCCTTAAACGAGGTTTTCATCACATTGACCGTGATGACATTCAGTTCTCTCATCGTCGCCACAGAGAACGGTCCCATCGGAAGACGAGCTTTATCTCTAAGGAAGTTGACAGTCAATGTCTTTGCAGACCCTACAATGCGATCGGCTGGCATACTGACAATCTCATGGTTGCTCAGTGCTTCATTAACCAAGAAGAGATGACTCATGTCTGGCATGACTGGAATCATGCGGATATTGTTATTTTCCAATCTTTCCCTACGTCCTTCCATCACAAATGCTTTCTCGCCACCAAAGACTAAGGTATTGAAACGCTTGGTCTTAGCAACTAAAGAATAACCCGCTACTTCATAGCAACCTATGTGAGAACTGAGTATCATGAATCCATTCTCCTGTTCTGCCAAGCGTGAGAAATTCTCATAGCCTTCTATCTTCAAGTCAAACTTTCTGCCAGCAAACATGGCGAATCGGTCGATGACCACCGTACCAAACAAGCAATGGTTTCTATAAGTACACCATGCCGCACGAAATCTGCTATACCCCAACCGCTTGCGAAAATAGCGATATGCCATCGTACGACTATGATTGGTATTGAGAAGCAGACATACTGGTATGACAAAGAGGGCGGAAAAGAGGTACAGTGCCCGCACGTCCATCACTCTTAAAGAGTTGACAAATTGGCGATGCATCCAAGCACTGCCGAATGTTGTATTCTTCACTTAACCTACCTTGCTCTCAATATAGTCGCAGAACTGGCTAAGGGTTACAACCCCTTGCATTTCTTCAGGCTTAATCTTGAAACCAAAGTTCTTCTCCACGATAACAACAATATCAACGAAGTCAAGACTATCAATACCAAGATCGTCCTTTAACTTTGCTTCTGGTGCAATCTTATCTTCCTCAATTTCCAAATCCTCAATGAGGAAATTTCTTACTTTCTCTTCAATTACTTTTCTTTCCATTTTTATTTATCTAATTATTTAAGTTTTACTTCTAATATAGTGTGTCCTTGCCCAATATTATCATGTGTAGCTACCACTTTCATACCTGCCTTCTCTATTTGCTTAATAAGATCATCTGAATGATACATCTTGCTATTACCGTTTGCCATAACCGTAAAATAAACACTGGTCATAGTAAGACACAGCGAAGCAGGTTCATACTTCTGTCTATCCCAGAAAGTCTCCATAATATATAATGTAGTAGCAGACGTCATCACCTTAGCTGCACGCTTTAGAATGCTACATATCTCTTCTTCTGAAAAGCAATCGAGAAACTGGCTCATCCATATTGCGTCCCAGCTACCTTGTGGCAGCTCGTTACACTCCTCAAGGATATTAGTGGAATAACCACTTATCCTTTCTGCACCATTCTTACCTTTTATATTATTCTGCATCATGCCTATCTGTCCCGGAAGATCCACAATGGTAACATTAACGTCCTTATCATGATCTACACAACGAAGAGCAAACCGCCCTGTGTTACCTCCGACGTCCATTACATGCTTAACAGTATTCTTGCCAAAGACAATCTCTAAAGCTGTATCGAAAGAATTATCACTATAAAAATGGTCGAACCCAAACCAGCTCCGCTGCACTTGCTCATCTAGCTTAGATAGCCCCTCATATATAGTGTGCCAATCTCCAAGCGTTTTAAGACCTGCAGGCTTACCCTCTTTAAGAGCCTCATCAAGGTAAAACATTCCACGATAGTTTACATCATGATTAAAGTCGATATTAACCCGAGTGGCAGGATCAGTAAGCAAGAACCAACCAGTCTTAGAAATAGTATAACAATCGGTGGTTTTATCTATCAATACAGTGCCTATGCTAAGCGATGCCTCTAATAATATCTTGAGAACATACTCCGACAAACCTGTCTTTTGCTGCATATCAGCAAGTGTCATACCGCCTACACTATCGCGCAGATGATCCAAAATACCCCACCTTATCATAAGGCGGGATACTTGAAATATAATGGGTGCCCATGCTATATACTCTGCCTGACGCTGAGCCTCACGAGCCGACAAATGCTCCTTTGTATATCTATCACTTTCAGATTTGAAAAGATTCATAATTTTTATATACGTTAGGAATGCTTCTTATATATATATATCTTTACTTTAGTTTTGCTACACGCTCTGCTAAGTTGAAAAAAGTTTTTCCAAAACATTCTCTTGGCACAGAATCCTTTCCATCTTCAGCCTCGTCAATAGTTATCTTTACTAACGATTCCTTTGTCTTAACATCTACTATCTCAAGGCTTCCCCACATCTTAGCCTCATGTTTAGGAACAAAACTCATTACTGAAAAATAACGATCTATACATGTTACTTTAAGGATAAACTTATATGTAGCCTCTGAAGCATCTTCTGCTAATTTTATTTTTTTAGATTTTTCATTAAAACCTTTTATAAAGCTCTTCTCACAATCAGACAAGACAAAGTCATAATCCTTGCCGAGTTTCTCCTTTAAGTCTTTATCTTTATCATATTTTGCTTCACTCCAGTCGAAGACTATTAAAGCCTTTCCTTTCGAACTCATTATTGCTGCTAGATTTTTCTTTCCTTCTATTGCCTTTAAAGGATTACTTGCCATTGCTACTATGCTACATAATAGAAGGCACATGGTCATAAAAAAGTTTTTCATTGTTAAAAAATGTTTTATTATTAAATAGTTATTTTATTTTTTTTATTATTAATGCCGAGTTGGTACCACCAAAACCAAAGCTATTGCTAAGCACCGTATTAACCTCTGTGTCTATAGTCTTTGCTGCTATATTCAGCTTAGAAGAATACTCGTCAGGATTTTCAAAATTGATATTTGGTGCTACAAAGTTATCTTGCATCATTAATGTGCTATAAACTATCTCTGAAGCACCTGCCATCCAGCATTCATGCCCCGTCATACTCTTTGTAGAAGATATTAAAGCGTGCTTACCTTCAAACATTCTATTTAAAGCTATAGCCTCATACATATCGCCTTGATGAGTGCTCGTAGCATGAGCGTTAATATAATCTATATCATCTACGCTTAAACCTGCCATAGCTAAAGCTCTGCTCATAGCTATCACACTACCATCATCGGAAGGCTGACTAATACCTCCACCATTACTTGAAAAGCCATAACCCACTACCTCAGCAAGGATATTAGCACCCCTTGCCTTAGCATGATCATAATCCTCTAACACCAAAGAGGCTGCACCACCACTTGGTATTAACCCATCACGATCACGATCGAAAGGTCTGCTCGACTTCGTTGGCTCGTCCATTCTTATAGAAAAAGCTCCAAGAGCATCAAAAGAAGCCATAGAATAATAGTTAGTTTCCTGAGCACCACCACAAAGCACCATGTCCTGCAAACCTTGCTTTATCATCATAAAGCCCAAACCTATAGAATGGCTACCACTGGCACAAGCAGAACTAACGGTAAAGTTTACCCCACGCAAATGGAATATAGTACTGAGATTCATATTGACAGTGGAATTCATAGACTGAAAGATAACACCATACCCTAACATAGCCGAGTCGTGTTTCTCGTCCATTATCTTTGAAGCCTCTATTACTGGCTTTGCAGAAGAGTCGTTACCAAAAATACAGCCCACCTCGTTCTTTAACAAGTATTCATCTGATACACCTGCTTGAGAAAAAGCCTGCAGACTAGACATATAAGCATATTTCGCCTCTTCAGACATACCTGCACGAGTATGCCTATCCAGCATCTTCTTTGTTATGACAGGTTCCTCAACAATGCCAGTCAACGCTGAACGGTAACCATATGTTAAACGTTCGGGCTGTACGCCTATACCCGATTTTCCATTATATAATGAATTCTTGACCGTTTCTATGTCAGTACCTAGGCATGACCAAATACCCATACCTGTAATTACGACTCTTCTTTCCATTACTTATTATACCTTAATTATATTATGAATGATTGGAATGTAATAGCGATTATGTATAAAGACCACCATTTATACTGATTACCTCACCAGTGATATAGGCTGCGTCATCCGAAACCAAGAAGCCTACCAATGCTGCCACTTCTTCTGGTTTTCCAAAACGTCCTACTGGTACTAACTTTTTAAGTTCGTCCTGTGGCAAATCCTTAGTCATATCTGTTTGTATGAAACCTGGTGCCACTGCATTCACTGTAATGTTACGGGGCGCTACCTCTTGAGCTAAAGCTTTCGTCGCTCCTATTAGCGCTGCTTTTGCAGTACTATAATTTACCTGACCTGCCATTCCTTTCAAACCAGAAAGCGATGACATGTTTATAATTCTTCCACCTCGTTTGCGAGGCATCATATGTTTCAATAGGCGTCTTGTTATATAGAAAAAGCCATTAAGATTCGTATTGACTACATCATGCCATTCCTCATTTGCCATCATAAACATAACATTGTCTCGACGAATACCTGCATTGTTTACTAACACAGAAATATAATCATCAGGATGTCTTTGCTCCCACAGGTCAATCGCTTTTTCTATAGATTGTGAATCTGCCACATCAAAAGGTAGCAACTCTGCATAACCTCCGTTCGCCTCTATTAGTTTCTTTACCTCATTAGCACTTTCGGAATTAGAATGATAATTGATTATGACAGGATACTCATTTGCTAAGCGCAAAGCCACTGCACGTCCTATACCTCGCGAGGCTCCTGTTATTAAAGCATATTTCATTTTTATTGATTGTTTTATTATGTTTTTTGAAGTAATGCACCTGGTATATAGGCTGTTGCTATTGTTACCAAATCATCTACAACCGCACCTGCTCTCTGTTGCCCCTGCCAGTGTGCATCTCTTCCAACCATCCCTTTGAATACGCCATCAATAACCTTTACCAACTGTCCTTTCTCGAACTTTGGCACTTCGACTAATGACACGATTGTATTGTCCGCATCGGCAGCAAAGATGATTTTGAGACTTTCCATCTGATTGTCTGGAACTATCATAGGAACCTTCTCTATTCTGCGCCCAACGTGGACGTGACGATAGTAAAAACGAAGGAATGGGAGATTTACGCTGTCGCAAACAAAGGTTTTGAGTTGTTCTTCGGTTCCGTAGGCGAAGAGGATGTTGGGTAAACGTGACTCGGTAACAATTTTGCGTTTACCTTTTATATGTTTCACGGCCTCGTTGGTAGGATAGAAAGCCGTGATGACTTTGGCTGTCATATAGCCGCATGCTTTTTTCTCTCTGCCATAGGTAGTGCGTAAAGCATACCAATGAGAAATTTCTTCCTCTTTTTGTACCTTAGACTTACTTGATATATGGACATTTCTGGTGAACACCCCTGTTTGTGAACTCTCGGCGGAAACAGTGCTTTGAGCTTCGGGGAGGGCGTTGGAGCTAAGTCCAGCGCAAGGAGGGAATTCACCACCTCTTGGAATGTGAACATCTTCTGATGTCCATTCATCGGCTTTCATATCGGTGCTAACTTTTTTCTATACAGAAATCCGTTAAATTGCGACAAAAAAGAGCGTGGAATCGTCCTGTTGTCTATTCCACGAACTGAGGCTCTTCCAACTGCCTGTCAAAGTTGAACAGACAACGTTAGAGCCCACGCCGATATGAAAATCATTACCATAAAGAGATCTATAAAATACATTAGACTGCTCCAAAAGGTACAATCTATACTTACAGGTCTCCACGGGATTGATATAATCACACTCGGGACATCTACCGTTGGCTACGTTCAAGACTTTGATACTGATAGCTTTGGAAGATTTCAGCTCGTCTTAAACACAGCGTCGAAAAACGCCTTCTATGTTTGGATTGCTTCCCACCCAATGCCCGCTTTCGTATAGATATTTCATGGTTGACTTCTCTACACTCAGCACGGCGCAGGCTGCCGTCTCGGTTGTCATGAGAGAACTCGTCTTACAGCGACAACTGCGGTCTGGCTATACAATCCGATGCAAAGATACGAAAATTTATTGAGAAAAGACAAGAATTGGCAGGGTAGATTCAGCCGATAGATTCAACTTCAAAATGCAGCTACGTTTGCAAATTTAAGGGGCGTTCTATAAATTAAGTTCCTGATAATCGGTAAAATACTTTGTCGTTTCGGCAAAAGGTCGTACCTTTGTAGGGCGGTTCTATAAATTAGCTTTGACAGGTTGTAAGATTATTTTTGAGGTTAATTTGTTTGTGGGTGAAGCAGTATAGCTAGCTATACGACTGAACGAACAAGAAAATTGAACCAAAAACGGAGCAAGCCGAATACAATCAAACTTGTTTGAATTGTTGAGGCGCAGCCTGTTTTATATAAAAAGAGTCCACAAGATGACAAAACGTAAAAAGGCCGACATAAAAAATAATTTACTGTGGTAATTTATAGAACCGCCCTTAATTTAATCAGCTCTATGTATAAAATCATAGCAAGTTTATATCGTTATAACATGAAGGGACCCAGAAAGAGTATCCCTTATTTTGCTACGTTGACCAACATCCTCGTGCTTTTTATATTTATTCTCGCTCTAATAATAGTTTCAATAGATGCCAAGGATATACTAAGATTTTGGCACACAGGCTCAAAAGGAGGAGATTACCTTATAGGTGCAATTTTAGCAGCACCCCTATATTTTTTTGCGTGGTTTCTGTTTCCTGAACGAAAAATAAAAGAACAAGAAGCATTGCTGACAAAGAAGGAATATCGATGGGGGCTATTCTTTTATTATTTCTTGGTGATATTCCTGATGGCTCTCTTTTTATTGTCGTTAAATATATGAATTCCACTGAATTCACCTAAGGTATACTAACAAACCTCCATAGGCCAAACGTCCTCAAGAAAAAGATTTAAGGATTTTAGGGCGGTTCTATAAATTACCACCGTAAAAAGTTTTTTATACCAGTCTTTTTACGTTTTGTCATCTTGTGGACTCTTTTTATATAAAACAGGCTGCG
>CAMPYJ010000025.1 GCA_946998205.1 uncultured Prevotella sp.
TAGGGCTTACTCGGGACTTCCACCCGTTAGAAAATGCTCATGCCGAGCGTACACTAAACGATGACAACCGATTGACGGTTGTCATTTTTTTTCATACCCCACTGCCATTGCCGACCAAAAGTATCGACAGAATCCTTGTCATTCTTATGACCGGCTCTCAACAACAAATTTCCATTCGCAAACAGAGTTGACGACCACATGCCGCATTTTGTTGTTGATGGCTAGCTTACCAATGACCCCCTCCTGAAAAAACATGGGGAAAACGCGCCCTCTAACAATATTAATTCTGATAGACCACTCAAATACGAGTTGCGATTTATGTTGTGTTAATTCAACGATTATCGGCCCTAAAACGGCACCTATAAACTTTCAAACTAGAAAAAAAACGATAGTCATGGAGGATGCAAAATAGAGATTATAGAGCAGGAAAAATCGAATTTTATCACAAATGGATAGACTTTACGCCCATAAGAGCATCACTTTGGCTACCTATCAACATGCTTTTGAGCAGCAAAAGCATGCATATTTCACAATTAAAGCATTGCTTTTGGAATAAAAAAACTTATAAATTTGACACGAAACCGCATAACATATCCGTAAACACTTGGGTATGAATGCTATATAAAAATTACTCATTTTTGGCGTATTTCTGACAAAAGGCATGGCTGTTTGCAAATTCGCCAAGCATGAAGGGGGCGCTTGTCAAGAAAATTCATCCGCACCTGCCTTCAAGATTTTATCCATAACGATACGGCGAATTATAAAGCTGAGCTTTCAAACCGATGCTACTTCTGCGTAATTGTCGGGTTCGTATCCTCGGACAGTTGCTGCCGGAAGACTGCTTTCATTCGGCCGATGAGTGAGGCATGTGTCGTAGTTCTGCCGATTTAAGAGCAAAAAAAAAAGAGTACCGCCGTACTCTCAATCTTATTAACCTTAAATCTAATACTATGAAAAACACAATGCAAAGGTACGAAATGATGTCGTACCTGCAAGATTTTGCCATGAATTTGGACTTTTTATAACTATTTTTAATCGAGCTAAAGATATTTTTTACAAGAAGATGCGAATTATTCGCGAAATGCGGACAAATGCTGACGGTGCGAAGTTCACACGTCTATCTGCAGTCCGTCATAGGCCAATTGCATGCCGGCTGGCAGCCGTTTGTTCACTTCTTCATGAAAGCCTACTTCATGATTCATGTGTACGAAATAGGTTCGTTGGGCCCCTATACGCTTGGCAAACGCCACAGCTTCATCCACCGTCATGTGAGAATGGTGTTTCGGCTGATACCTCAGCGCGTTCACAACGAGCGTGTCGATGCCTTCAAGATAGGCATATTCGGTCTCATCAATGGTCTTCATGTCCGTGATGTAGGCAAGGTTGCCGAACCGATAGCCCAAGATGGGCAACTTGTCGTGCATCACCTGGACGGGCAACACCTCGACATCCCCAATGGTCAGAGGCTGATGTGGCACGACTGGAGTTAAGTCGAGCCGCGGCACACCTGGATAGAGTTTCTTCGTAAAGCAGTAAGGCATGGTCTGATGCAGCAGGTCTACCGTGTGCTGGTCAGCAAAAACATGCACGGAACCAAACACGCGGAAAGGGCGCAAATCGTCGATGCCGGCCACATGGTCATAATGAATATGCGTGAGCAACACACCGTCTAATGGAGCAAAGGCAAAGGGCATGAGCTGCTGACGGATATCGGGGCCACAGTCAATGAGTATCCTCGTTGTTTGCGTTTCCAGCAAGGCGGCCGTACGCAAACGCTTGTCATGCGGGTCAGCACTCTCGCATACCGCACAATGACATCCCAAAGAAGGAACGCCGCCCGACGTGCCGGTACCCAAGAATGTCAATCTCATAAGATGTTCACCTCCGGTTTGATGATGATGCCGAAGCGTTGGAAGACATCATGCCGTATGGCCTCACACAATTTTACAATATCGCTTCCTGTGGCGCCGCCACGATTCACCAGCACGAGCGCCTGCTTGTCGTGCACGCCGGCGGCTCCCATGGAACGGCCTTTCCACCCGCACTGCTCAATCAACCAGCCGGCCGGAATCTTCTCATGTTCTTCATCCACGGCGTAATGGGGCATCTGAGGATGTTGAATGGCCAGGCGTTCATACTCCTTCCTGCCTACAATGGGATTCATGAAGAAGCTGCCCGCGTTGCCTTGCACCTGTGGATCGGGCAGTTTGGCCTGACGAATGGAGATGATGGTCTGGCGCAATTGCTGTGGCGTGGGGTGTTCTATTCCTTGCAGCTGCAAGGCTGATCGAATGTTACCATAATCTAAACGGGGACGGTAGGTGCAGTCAAAACGGAACTCAACATCGGTGATGACAAAGCGATTTTTCCACTCATCCTTGAACTTACTGTATCGGTAGGCGTACTCACAGTCAGCGCAAGCGAACGTTACCTCATGCCCCGTGGCGATTTCCACAGCCGTTACAGAGTGGATGAAGTGGTTGACCTCGCTGCCGTAAGCACCGATATTCTGCACTGCCGCAGCACCTACCGTGCCCGGAATCAAAGAGAGGTTCTCAAGACCATACGCCCCTTGCTCGACACAGGCCTCGACCAAATCGTCCCAAACCACGCCACTGCCACTCCTGATGACAGCCTCATGGTCGTTGATGGAGAAGTCTGTCGAACGGATGTTTGAACATAAAACAGTGCCGTCAAAATCTTTTGTCAACAACAAGTTGCTGCCTTTTCCCAATGGCATGATGGGACGGTCGGCCTCGGTAAGCCCCGAAAGAGCATCGAGGAGTTCGGCTTTCGTGTCAAACTCGATGAAGCGACGGCAAGAAACGTCTATGCCGAACGTGTTGTGATGCAGCAGACTGTGGTTGCGTATATCTCTCATTCCAATGCTTTCAGCTGTTAAACTTCATCAATTTCCATCCAGACCTCAGCCGACGGAACACCATGACATTCTCCAAATCGGTAGCAATGCCACGCACGACAAAGACTTTCTGATTCCCTCGCTTATATTTCTGGCCATACACTATGTTGTAAATATTCCCTTTGGGGATGATGGGTGGTTTGAACGCCGACCACTGTTCAGGAGCTATGGAGCCCGTGATGGTACTAAAATCATCATCGGGATCAGGTGCAGTAAACTCAACTGTCTTGTTCATGCTGCGTACCTGAAAGGCACTGTCTGCGGCAAATCGGTGATAAAACAGAAGGAACGAGCTGTTGACATTCTCGCTCATCGGCTGATAGGCAATCGAGGTGAGCGTGAACTCGCCATTGATTCGGTTGAAGACATACTGCTTGACGGTTCTGTTTTTGAATAAAATCTTTTCAACGGTCACCTGATTCACCGACGTGTCCTTCACCACGTTCATCTGCTTGAGGTTGTCAAAAATAAGCGTGAAATAACCTTGTTTCATGAAGAAATAATCCATCTTCCACTGCTCTTTCCTTATTTCGTCTGTCTGTTCTCCATTCTTCATCACGGGCAGTGGAAACTTCACGCGCTTGAACTGCAACTTCCTGTTTGCGGCAAAATTAAAAAAGAAGTCGTCAAACAGCTCATCAGCAGACTTCGACATGGGCGATTCAGCGATGATGGCCGACATGGTATCCTCCCCAGCACTATCCTCTGCACTGGAGTCTACCGCCAAGGTATCAACGGTTTGAGGTTTTTTATCCATACATCCCATTGTGGAAAACAGGACGGATGTCAGCATCATAAATGCCAAGGCGAAGAAAGTAAATTTTCTCATATGAACGCTTTTGCTTATAAAATTCTCTCGCTTTTTCTAACGTACCCCTTCAAATTCCAAAGAATACACGGCATTTCTGGACGAAGGTATCATCTATGTTATGCAAAATTACGACTTAATTTCGATATAAGTCTTCTTTTTATCTTAAAAATAGTATCTTTGCACAAGGAAATTAATATAAAGTATGATACTTGATAAAATAGATGAGCTTCTGAAAGAAGTAAGCAATCTTTCAGCCAAGAACGCTGAAGATGTTGAACGGTTGCGCTTGAAATACCTCAGCAAGAAAGGTGAAATCAATGCTTTGATGGCCGATTTCCGCAACGTGGCCACTGATGAGAAGAAAACAGTAGGCATGAAAATCAACGAATTAAAGCAGATGACGCTGGACAAGATCAACGCCTTGAAAGAGCAAGTACAGACTTCCGCCGACGCTTCCGAAGACATTGACCTAACTCGTACGCCCTATCCAATTCGCTTGGGGACACGGCATCCGCTGACAATCGTGAAGTATCAAATCTGCGATATATTCCAACGCATGGGCTTTGTGTTGGCTGACGGTCCCGAGATTGATGACGACTTGCACGTTTTTACCAAGCTCAATTTTGCGTCAGACCATCCTGCCCGCGACATGCAAGACACGTTCTTCGTGAGCAAACATCCCAATGATGTGACCAAAAACATACTGCTACGTTCACATACGTCAGGTGACCAGTCGCACTATATGGAGACCCATCAGCCTCCCATCCGCATCATCTGCCCGGGAAGAGTGTATCGCAACGAGGCCATCTCGGCCCGCGCGCACTGCTTCTTCCACCAGGTAGAGGGTCTGTATATTGACAAGAACGTGTCGTTCACCGACCTCAAGCAGGTATTGTTGACCTTTGCACGTGAAATGTTCGGTCCGGATACCGACATCAGACTGCGCCCCAGCTACTTCCCTTTCACTGAGCCAAGTGCCGAAATGGACATTTCTTGTTTCATCTGTGGTGGTGATGGCTGCGCGTTCTGCAAGCACACGGGCTGGGTAGAGATACTCGGTTGCGGCATGGTAGACCCCAACGTGCTGGAATCTTGCGGCATTGATAGCAAGGTATACAGTGGCTATGCTTTCGGAATGGGCGTGGAACGCATCACCAATCTGAAGTATCGTGTGAGCGATTTGCGCATGTTCTCAGAGAATGACCTGCGATTCTTGAAGGAGTTCGAGGCGGCCTATTAATGACAAAAGGCACAGAAGGCAAGCTGATATCACCTGTCTGTGCCATCAAACAACCATAGAAAGACAGTCCATGCGGATTGTCTTTTTTTTCTTCGTGCACGGTACTTTACAACCGAAAGCATGATGACGCGCCGCCCATGCCACGCCTATCGGTCTGTTTTCTCATAATATCTCAAGTGGCCCAAGGCCGTTGCTTCGGGATGTAACATGATGATGAAATCCCTCAACAACAAGTCGGGACGGAAAGGAGTCTCCTCAAAATAAGGCTTAACACTGCCATTGCACTGATAAATCTGGCCCGTCTTGAAAGCTTTCAATCCATCATAACCATGATATTCGGCCAACAAATCCTTTTTCGTCATAAGCCTTTCGCCGTTGAATTTGAATGCCCAGACATCGCTGTCTCCAGCCTTTTCAAGCACTTCCTCAAACGATAAAGGCAGGCTACCGCTATGCTTGTCGTCCGAAAAGGCGTATGTACCATTGGCATCGACTATCATTTGCCCAATCGTACTCTTCCCTCCTGGGCAGTACCACACGCTGCCGGTCTTGCGTTCCGTCAAGATTGAACGCCCAGGGCACCACGTTTGAGCCGTCGTCTTCAACCCTTGATAAAGACTGTCCACGACATTGAACAGCGAGTCGGCGCGCTTTTCCTGACCGAACAACATACCATAAAATTTCATCCACTCGGCTCTGCCCAACGGAGAAGTTTCCATATAATCGGCCATCTCAATGATGGGCGCGCCCAATTGCGCCAACTTTCCATAACCACCGCTGTTTTCAAACGGTGACAAGAACAACGCCTGCGGCTTCAACTCGATGATTTTTTCCACCTGGGGCGCCATGCCTTCACCACAATCCACAATCTTTCCCAATCGCACCCGCTCATGAATGGAGGGAATCAAGATGTACTTCAAGTCGGCAACGCCGGCGATTTGATCCAAACAACCTAAATATTCCAGCAGTTTGCAGTGCGCTGTCGTGAAGACAACACTACGCATTAAAGGCGTATAAACCAACGTTCCTTCGGGCAAATGATCCACCCGAGCCGAATCTTTCCTATCCACCAGCACATAAGTATGCAGCGTCTTGCCCTCACGCCACGGGTCTACCAATGTGACAACGGTAAACAGCCGATGCTTCACCACCTTGATATGTTGGGCATACTTGAATGTCAATGGCTTCCCATCGCCAAAACCTGCCGACCCACGGCCATGCCGGCAACCCGCCAACGAGATGACCGTTAAGAGAACAAAAGCCCCCAACCAACTCAAAAAAAACTTATTCTTCATGCCTTTCTGCTCCATGCGTCATGCGACATGCCATGACAAAACATGACGCAAAAATACAAAATCATGGAATAAAAACGACATGCAAGCGCTGCGTTTTTTCATTTTTCCACCGCTACGTCAACCTATCGTACAAAAAGGAAGAAAGATGTTTTCCCTCTATTTTCATGTCATCATTTTTTTTGTTCAAAAAAAATCATAACTTTGCCCAATCTAAATATAGGCTGGTTCTATAAATTAGCTTTGTTAGATTTTGATCTTATTTTTGAGGTCAAAATGCAAGAGAGTGAAGGAGTGTAGCGAGCTACACGACTGAACGAACTTACATTTTGAACCAAAAAGAAGCCAAAAGATAACAAAACGTATTTCATAAACATTTGATGACTATGTGCGGTGGTAATTTATAGAACCAGCCTATAACTAAACACTCAATTAACCATGGAAGAAGAAAAAGAAAACGTCATGGGCGGTCGGCTGAATACCAAGAAGCTGTTTACCTTCTTAGGAATCATAGCAGTGACCGCCATCGTATGGAACTTACCCATCGACACCTTCGGCATCGATGGATTGACCGTCATTCAACAGCGAATCATCGCCATTTTTGTGTTCGCCACCCTGTCGTGGATCACCGAAGCCGTGCCTTCGTGGGCCACCTCATTAGCCATCATCACCGTGATGTGCTTAACTGTTTCCAACAACAGTCTATCAATGTTCAAGGGCGAAGAGAATGAAGTATTCGGTACCTTGCTTAAATCAAAGGAGATTATGGCCACCTTTGCCAACCCCGTCATCATCCTGTTCTTGGGCGGATTCATCCTTGCCATTGCTGCGACAAAATCGGGATTGGATGTCCTTTTGGCCCGCAACCTCATCAAACCGTTCGGACACAAGAGTGAGAATGTACTTTTAGGGTTCCTCCTCATTACCGGCATTTTCTCCATGTTTGTCAGCAATACCGCCACGGCAGCCATGATGCTCACCTTCCTCACGCCTGTATTTGCAGCCCTTCCAGCCAATGGTAAGGGGCGCATTGCACTGACCATGAGCATCCCTGTAGCAGCCAACCTTGGCGGTATGGCCACGCCTATCGGCACACCACCGAACGCAATCGCACTACAAGCCCTCAACGACCCTGAAGGATTGAACATGGGTATCGGCTTTGGTAACTGGATGGCATTTATGTTTCCATTAGTCATCATCCTGCTATTCATTTCGTGGCGCATCATCTTGAAGTTCTTCCCCTTTACCCAAAAGACCATTGAGTTGGAAATCAAAGGGCGCATACATAAAGGATGGCGCATGTGGGTGGTAAGCGGAACCTTCATCCTCACAATTCTTCTCTGGCTCATTCCGGGCAAGATTACAGGCATGGACTCTAACACCGTGGCCATGATACCCATGGGTATTTTTGCCATTACAGGCGTCATTACAGGCAAAGATTTGCAAGAAATCAACTGGAGTGTCATCTGGATGGTAGCCGGCGGATTCGCCTTAGGCCTCGGCATGAACGGATCTGGCTTGGCCGACCGTGGCATCGAGAGCATTCCATTCAAGGAATTCAGTCCGGTAATCATACTGATTTTGTCGGGATTGATTTGTTATTTCTTGTCCAACTTCATCTCCAACACCGCAACAGCGGCCTTGCTGGTTCCTATTTTGAGCGTTGTCTGTGCAGGCATGGGCGACACCCTCAATTCCATTGGCGGCACATCTACGATATTAATCGGTATTGCCATCGCTGCTTCTTCAGCCATGTGCTTGCCTATCTCAACGCCACCAAACGCCATCGCCTATTCAACAGGTCTGGTTAAGCAGAACGACATGCTCAAGGTGGGCTTGACAGTGGGTATCATCAGCATGATATTGGGTTACGCACTCCTGTTCTTTATTGGCGAGACCCATTTGCTGTAGCATAGCGAATTGATTACCATGTCCCGCTGTGAGCACCGTACTACAGTGGGATTATGGGTGTGAATATTTTTGACAAGCAGCCGCTTCATATTTGGCTTATTTACAAACGACAATCGTTTCGTTGTAAATAAGCCAAATACGAGGCGGTTTTCAGATGTATCTATGAGCCAACATGTTACGGCCAATAATTACCATCAGTGGCTTATTTTTCATGCCTTTTTTCGTTAAAAGCATTGCTTTAAGACGGCAATCTGCATGCTTTTGCAGACCAAGGTCATGTAAATTAGGCACCAAAGTGATGCCTTTAAACGGTTAAAGGCTATGCTTTGAAGGTGAAATTCGCATTTTCAGTCTCAATTATCTCCTTGTTTGCATCCTGTTTGCCTATTGATTTTTTCTATATTGAAAGATTTGAAATGCCATTTTTGGGGTATTATTTGGTAAAAAAAGTCAACGACATGCGCCATCTATCACCCACTATTGACCACTTAAAAGAATAACGTCTGCGGATGAAAGTATGTCATCCATCCAGTCCATTTGTCATATATGCAAACATCACCGGTCCCAGTTAAGCGATTCAACTGCGGTCGATTTTTTGGACATCCTTATGGATGATGGGACAAACGTTTACTGTATTTTCTTGTAACTGAACACCGCCCACACATCGATGACGATGGCGAACAGAAGCAGAATGAGCAGATCTTGGGCGATGGAAGCCAAGTTGCCCCCTCGAATAAACACCATTCGCATGCCCTCGATGAAGTAGGTCACGGGGTTAGCCAGCGTCAACTTCTGCGCCCAATCGGGCATACTGGACACGGGAGTGAACAGTCCGCTGAGCAACATGACAAACATAATGATGAAAAACATCACGAACATGGCTTCCTGCATGGCATCACTATAGTTGGAAATGATGAGTCCGATGCCGCTGAATATCAAGGCCAGGAGCATGGACAAGAGGAATATCAACACGATGTTGCCTGCCGGAAAAATGCCATAGACAAGCCAAGCCAGGAAGATACACTCTATGATGACGACAGCAGATATGAGCCAATAGGGAATCATCTTGGAGAGAATAAACTGGAGTTTGCTCACAGGCGTCACGTTCATCTGCTCAATCGTGCCGGCTTCTTTTTCGCTGACAATGTTCAAGGCCAAGAGAAAACCACACAGCATGATGATTACCAACGACATCAGGGCAGGAATCATGAACAGCTTATAGCTCTTGTGAGGATTGAACAGTGCCACGGTAGAGAACGGTGACTCCATCGGTCTGACTTGTCCATCCTGCAAATTTTGGTTCACAATCTGGGCCAAATATGCCGAGCCCATGCCGCCCTTGGTACCATTCACAGCATTGGCAGAGATGAGTATCTGTGGCTGTTGTCCGTTCACATGGTCGCGTTCGTAGTAGTGAGGAATGGTGAGTACTACGTCGGCATCATTCCTTTCGATGGCCTGCATGGCCTCTTTATTGGTCTGAGCCATTCCCGAGAACTTAAAACAGGGCGATGATTGGAGGCGCTGCACCAAGCGTTGCGACAGCGTACTATGATCGTTGTCAACTACGGTGATGTAGATGTTCTTCACCTCCATACTGGTAATCCACGGAAACACCAGCATGATGGCGATTGGATAAAACAGTATCAGCCTGGGTATGAACGGATTGTGCCGAATCTGGATGAATTCTTTCTCGATGAGATAGGACAATGTCATGACAGTCTGATTTTAAATTTCTTCAACGCAACGGCTAACAATACCACGGCCATGGCAGTGAGTACAGCCAGTTCTTTGTACACCATCTGCACATCAACGCCCATAATCATCAGTTTCTTCATGGCCGACACATACCATCTGGCTGGGATGATAGCCGAGAGATAACGCAGAATGGCCGGCATGCTCTCGATGGGATAAATCATTCCAGAGAGCATCGTGCTTGGCATCATAAGCAACATACCCGATATCAGCAGGGCCACTACTTGCGTGTTGGCAACCACACTGATGAGCAATCCCAAAGCCAACGACAGCAGAATGTACAGCAACGAAACACCAAAGATGAGTGCCACGTTGCCCGAAATGGGCACGGCCAGGACAAACTTCGAGATGAGTAGGATGCTGATGAGTATCAGAATGGACAGCACAAAGTAAGGTACAGCCTTGGCTATCATGATATACAGCGGTTTGACGGGCGATACCAGGAGCACCTCCATCGTACCTCTTTCTTTCTCACGGACAATGCTCACCGAGGTCATCATGGCGCAAATGAGCATCATGAGCATGCCCATGATGCCAGGAACAAAGTTGTATGCGCTCTTCATCTGTGGGTTATACAGCAGTTGAGTGTTGACGGCAGGCCTGCTTTCTCCATGCATTTCTCTCGTCAGTTTGTCCATCACGATTTGTTGGGCATACGACACTTGCTGTTCGGCGATGTTCGGATCTGTGTAATCAGCGAGGAATTGAACGCCAGCCTGACCGCTATATCGATTGTTTCCGAAATCGGGAGAGAAGGCGATGGCCATGTTCACCTTGTTGTCTGACAGCAGTTGTTTGGCCTCTTTCGTCGTTCCAACCGTATGAGTGACGATGAAATTGCCCGACGCATCCAGGCTGTTTACCACCTGTTGCGTACGACTATCCATCGAAGAAGTGACAATAGCCACCTTTACATCCTTGATGTCGGTGGTGATGGCGAAGCCAAAAACGAGCATCATCACTACCGGCATACCGAAGAGAATCAGCATGGTGCGCCGGTCTCTCATGATGTGTTTCGTCTCTTTGATGACAAATGAGTTAAACTGATTCATTCTTTTTCTCGCTAAACATTATTCTCCACGGGTGGCTTGGCGTGCCAATAGCGTAAACACCTCATCCATGTCGTTGCAACGGTATGTTCGTTTCAGCTCGTCGGGTGTACCCATCGCACGAATTTTTCCATCCACCATGATGGAGATTCGGTCACAATATTCGGCCTCATCCATATAGTGCGTGGTGACAAACACGGTGATACCGCGCGCCGAAGCGGCATAAATGAGTTCCCAAAACTGTCGTCTTGTAGCCGGATCCACACCGCCAGTAGGTTCATCAAGGAACACCACTTCGGGTTCGTGGAAGATACTTACCGAGAACGCGAGTTTCTGTTTCCACCCCAATGGCAGCGAATTGACCAGCGAATTGCGATGATCCTCGAAATGCAACTGTTTGAGCATGTCGTCCATCTTGGTGGCAATGGCTTGCTTACTCATGCCATAAATGCCGCCAAAAAGCTTGATGTTCTGAGCCACGGTCATGTCTTCATACAGGGAAAAGCGTTGACTCATGTAGCCAATGTGCTTCTTAATCTGCTCCGAATGCTTGCGTATGTCAAATCCAGCCACCTTACCTTTGCCGCTTGTGGGCTTGTTCAATCCCGTGAGCATGTGCATGGCAGTGGTCTTTCCGGCACCGTTTGCGCCTAAAAAGCCAAAGATTTCGCCACGATGAACGCTGAAAGAAATGTCGTCAACGGCATGGAACGTCCCAAAAGCCTTGACCAAATGTTCGACCTGTATCACATCTTCCGCCTTCTCTTCCGGCCCCTCTTCCGTCATTCCTTGCTGCACCTGGGCGGACTTATCATCATGCTTCAGACCCTCAGGATTGAAGATATCGGCAAACTGCGTTAAGATTTCATCGGGACCATCGATGGCTCTCACCCGTCCATTGTCCAGAAAAGCCACCCGCTCACAGCAGCGAATCTCGTCCAAGTAGGGCGTTGCGGCCACGATGGTGATATTCCTTTCCTTCAGCATTCCCAGCATCTGCCACAATTCTTTGCGCGAAACAGGATCGACACCTGTGGTGGGTTCATCCAAAAACAGCACGCTGGGTTGATGGACAAGCACACAAGAAAGAGCCAATTTCTGTTTCATACCACCCGACAACGCACCCGCCTTACGATTTTTGAAAGGCTCTATCTGCGAGTAAATGGCTTTGATTCCATCGTATCCGGCAGCGATGGTGGTGCCAAAAAGATCAGCAAAAAACTGGAGATTCTCCTCTACTGTCAAATCTTGATACAACGAAAACTTGCCCGGCATGTAACCCACACGCTGTCGAATTTCTTTATATTGGCTCACCACGTCATAGCCTTCGACACTTACTGTGCCGGCATCTGCCAGCAAAAGTGATGCCATAATGCGAAACAGAGATGTCTTTCCGGCACCATCGGGGCCAATGAGTCCGAACACTTCTCCTTGCTTCACGCTGAAAGAAACATCATCCAGCGCCTGAACATCATCGTAACTTTTGGTGATATGACTTACTTCTATCGCGTTCATTCTTATCTTACAACTTCATCCCACCATACATACCTATCTTTATATGACCGTCATTCTGCACGGCAATCTTCACGGCATACACCTGATCGGCACGCTCGTCATCGGTCAAGATGGTCTTCGGCGTGAATTCAGAGCGTGGTGATATCCAAACCACCTTTCCCTTGTACTCCTTACTGGTGTTGTCTCCGTAATCGCTAAAGACGGTCACTTGCTGCCCAATCTTCACCTTTTCCAACTGCCGACTGGTGAGATAGGCGCGCAAAAAGAGGTTCTTGGTGTCGGCAACCTTAAACAATGGCTTGCCGATGGAGGCGAACTCACCTTCTTCGGCATATTTCTCAAGCACGGTACCCGTGAGCGGTGAGGTGACATGACACTTCTTCAGTTGGTCAAGTACCTGATATTTTTGGATATCGTTCGCACTGATTTGTGAATTCAGCGCACGCGTACTACTGTTCAAAGAAGACTGCTGTGCAGCCAATTGGTGCTTCAACACCCGAACGGCCGATGTGGCATCGTCCAATTGTTTGCGGTTGGCGGCCCCATCATTCACCAGTCCTTCAAATCGTTGACGCTCCTGTTCGGCCTGCTTGAGCTGCTGTCTGAGCACGGCTATCTGCGCGTTTACATCCGGTTTCTGATTGGCAATCGACTTAGAGTTGGCTCCAACCTGGCGGGCTTTCAAGGTCAATTGAACCGTATCTATCAAGCCTACCTGCTGCCCTTCACTCACTTCAGCACCTTCGGTAACCCCCAGTTGCAACAGTCTGCCGTTCTGTTCGGCCGACACAACGACCTCCGTCGCTTCAAAAAGACCAGTCGCATCGTATTTATTCTCGTGTGACGAACAGGCCGACAAGATGCCAACAAGCCCGACCATCACTATCTTCATCGTTTTCATATCAGTTGTTATTGATGTTTTTGAGTTGATAAATTGCTTGCAAGAGCTGTATTTCGTGAATGGTTTTCTGCTGCCGTGCCTCGCTCACCGCATTGACGTCGCGCAACATTTCGTTGATGCTCTCAATGCCATTCTGCACCTTTTTCACCGACGTGTCATGGATGCGCTCACGCAAAGTGATGATGCGCGTGTCTTGTTCCAGCTTCTTGCGCAGGTCATCCACCACCCCAGCCGACTGTTGGTTTTGCAAACGTGTATTGAAAAGAAAGGTTTCACGCTCGCTTTCAATCTGCCTTTTCTTGGTTTCCAGATTCCTCAAATCGTTCTTACGCGTATAAAAAGGTGTCACGTTCCATGACAACGTAATGCCACCAGCAATCATACCTGGACGCATCATGTCCATCACTTTGTTATGATACATGCCCATGGCGAAAGCGCTTATCGTGGGATTGAGCTGGCTGTTCAATGCCTTGCGCTGCGTATCAAGCAACTTTGACTGCGCTGCGAAGTACGACAATTCGGGACGATGCGACGTGCTGTCTGGCAAAACTTCCGGCATCACAGGCTTCGCCAGTTGGGTTTTCTCATCTACCTCCTGTCCGATGAACAGTCCCAGCATCCGCGCATACGAGCGTCGTGAGGCACGAAGACTGCCCTCTTGCTGCTCGGCACGAACCTGTTCTACGGCCACTGCATCCAAATCAGACTGGTTAGCAACGCCACCTTTCAACATGGCTTCAACGGTATTGCGGCTCAACTGCAAGTCGTTTTGTAAAAGTTTTACCTGTTTGAGCTGTTCATCCAGCATCAGAATGCCGAAATATAGCTGGTCCACTCGCTGATTGATGTCATACAAACGCACGTTCAGCTGGTTTTCGTCAACCTCGGCTTGCGCCTTTGCCAGCTGTTTACGGGCTGCGATACCACCACCATCATAAATCACCTGGTTTACCTGTACACTGCCATTGAGCAGGTAGTTCTTCATATCTGCCATGCCCGTGGCCTTCATTTGTTCAGGCAAATCAAGTGGATCGGTGAACCCATTAGCTCCCAAACTGACCTTCACTTGTGGCAAATAGGCCTTTGAAGCGTTGGAAACCGTATAGTTCTTGCTCTGCCTGACCAACTCGTATTGCTTGATGACGGGATACTGTGTGCGTGCCAACTCATGGCAACGCTCCAACGTAAGCTGGGCAAAGCCTTGCACGGCAACTGCAGACAACAGCAGCAGTGTGATTCGTTGTTTCATATACTTTGTGTTAGTTCTCTTTGCAAAAATACAATATTTTGCGGTAATTGTTCTTACCCTTTATACTTTAAATATGTTCTTTTTGTACGATTGTATAAGATAAAAAGGTTAAAATGAGAATTAATCGTTATCTTTGTGTTGTTTTTAAAGATGAAATTGATGAGAAAACAACAAGCCAGACATATCAGTTTTGATCGTTTCAAGGAAATCGTTGAGCAGTCTGTCCAGCCCAATGACAAAATCCCTTATCTGGGAAAGCAGTTTGCCATGATTAAGAATATCCTGCCCACCCTGCGTGACTCGGGGTTTGGCAAGGATCTCTTGCAGTTCACCGACTTGCGTATTGGTTTTGTGAAAAGTGGAGAAATAGAAGGAAACATCAACCTGCATCCCTCCCATCTGAAGCAAGGCACGCTGATATGCCTCACGCCTAACAGCATCATTGAGATGAAAAAGTTCAGTAAGGACGTGAATTTTATGGGAATCATCCTTAACCCCGAACAACTCAACGCTTGGTACAAAGGCCCCATTCCCGCCTTCTTGATCAACCAGATGACCGAATCGATTATGCAACCGCGTAAAGCCGACCTGGCTGTTTTCTTCCATCTATTCAACATCTTGTGGGATGTGGTGCATTTGTATGGTGATGATAGTGAGCTAATTCCCGACCTGATGAGTGCCATTCTCCATCAAGTACACCATATATATAATACACATGCACAGCAACATGTGCACCAGCAGACGCGCGAACGAACCATTTTCCAAGAATTCATACAGATGGTCAATCAAGCTAACGGGACCCAACGGCAATTGGACTACTATGCCAACCGCATGAACCTCACACAACGCTATCTGGGAACGGTAATCAAGCAAGTAAGCGATGTGACGGCCAAAGAATGGATAGACCGTTCGACCATTCTGCGCATCAAAGTCATGCTGCGCCACAGCGACCAGCTCATCACGCAAATATCCGATCAATTCGGCTTCCCAAACGACAGTTTTTTCAGCAAATACTTCAAACGAATGACGGGACTGACACCCAAAGAATACCGTAATGGAAAAGAGAACTTACATGCGTAGGAACGTCATCAATCGCTATCCGAGCAAATAATTTGCTGGACACAAAGGTTGTTGAGCTGGCATCTTCACTATGGAACGTATACCCAATCGAAACATGATGAATCACATCCATACAAAGATTGATGAACGAAAAAATGTTTGATTTTTTGATACTAAAACGCCCCTAAAACGGCTCTTCAAATCTTTCAATCTAGAAAAAATCAATAGGCAGGAAGGATGCAAACAAGAGGTATTTTGGATAGAAAAATCGACTTTTTGCGCAAAAACAATGAATTTTCACCAAAAAATGCGGCACTTTGGCGACCTACCAACATGCTTTTGCACTGCAAAGTCATGTGAATTGGCGACCAAGAGCTATGCTTTTGGGTAAAAAATGGGTGAAAAAAGATGGAGCAAGGGTTACAAATAGATGAAATTCTTTCTATATCAACAACATACAAAAGCAGCTCATATTTGGCGTATTTGCGCCCAGGGTTTACTTTGTTCGCAAATACGTCCAAAATGAGAAGGTTCGTCGTCAAGAAAAATCACATCCTTGAACAAGCCCCATTCCTTGTCCAATGACGCACAAGACCAATGTCCTATTCCCTCTTGTTATCGATGAAACACAGCGCTGCACCGATGGCTGTGCAGAATTCGCTGTACTTGGGAATGATGAAATTCACGCCATACAACTTCTCCAAGCCACCGAATATGGACTTGCACTGGGGCAGCAGCGTGAGGTTTCCGATGAGTACATAATTCTTGATGCCCGACCCCAATGATGCCAGTATGGTGCTGCTTCCGATGGTTTGCAGCACCATTGTGATGATGCCCTGTGCGATGTCTTCGCGCGAGGCGTTGCTCTTGGCGTTGCCAAAGAGTGAGGCGGTGGCTGTTTTGGGCAGGTTGGGCAGCGGATTGGGACTGATGTCGCCGATGCACACGTCGATGTTCGAGCAGTCACCTTGCATGGCCAGCATGGAAATCTGCTTGATGTCGTCGGTCTTGAGCATGATGCGCGACAGTCCGATGAGCGTTCCTCCTCCCAGTCCCATGCCGCCAATGTGGCGGATGTCATTGCCCTGACATTGAATGAGACTGGTTCCGGTGCCCATACTCACAACGATCATGTCGTCCAACTCAGTCTCAAACTGTGCGCCAAGACCATTGCAGACAAACTCTTCTGCCTTGGCCGTGGGCAATCCATACACGGGGTCGTCAACGTAAGCCGCACCAACACCGGTGAGCATCACCTGCTCTACCTCACCAAGAGAAATCTTGTTGTCGTGCAGATACTTGCCAAACGCGCCATAGAGAGAGGTCACTGGGTCGGTAGCCTTGATGCGAATGGGGGCCACCACGGTGCCATCATCATTAATTCCCACAATCTTTGTAGTACTGATTCCTACGTCAATTCCTATTACAATAGCCATAATTACTGTGTTATATTTTGCAAAAATAGTGCAAACCGAAAACAGAGAAAGTTTACTTTCTATGTTGAGGTGCAGCCTATTTTATGCAAAATTACAACATTATCAATAATTATTTGTACATTTGAAGCAAAATAAAAACCAAGCAATCATGGAAGAAAAGACATATCATGTGGTGGCCGCCATCATCAAAGACGGCGACAAATACTTGTGCATGCAGCGGGGACGCTCGCGCTATGCGTACATTTCAGAACACTGGGAGTTTCCCGGTGGAAAGGTTGAAGCGGGAGAATCAGACCACGAAGCATTGGTGAGAGAAATCAAGGAAGAGATGGATTGGGATATATTTGTTGGCAAAAAAGTGGGTACAGTGGAATTCCACTATCCCGATTTCAACCTGCATCTCACGGCTTACCTTTGCAAAGGCGGCGACGGAGGGTTCAAGATGTTGGAACATTTGGACTATAAATGGCTCACCATCGATGAGTTGAATGACCTGAAATGGACGGAGGCTGATAGGAAACTGATAGATATACTCAAGACAAATTCAATCTGATGACAAACGATTTACGGCAAAAGATGCAGCAGTTGGTGGAAGAGCTCAACCGCGCATCAGACAATTATTATAGTGGACGCACAGAGTCGATGACCGACTTTGAATGGGATGCCAAGTTCGATGAGCTGAAACGAATGGAACAAGAGAGCGGGTTGGTGCTGCCAGACAGTCCCACCACGAATGTTTCTGACGGCACAATCACCGGACAGAAAGAGGCGCACGAGTTTCCAATGCTGTCACTGGCGAAGACCAAGAAGCCCGAAGAACTGGTGAAATGGGCTGAAGGACGACCGATATGGCTGTCGTGGAAGCTGGACGGTTTGACCCTCGTGGTGACTTATGACAATGGAAAACTCACCAAGGTGGTAACGCGCGGCAACGGACATGTGGGCACCAACATCACCCATCTGGCTCCTGCCATCCAGGGAATCCCTGCTACCATCAAGAACAGTGGTCATCTGGTGATTCGCGGAGAGGCTGTGATTTCGTACGCAGACTTTGAAGTATTCAACATGGAAGCAGATGAAGCATACGCCAACCCACGCAACCTCGCATCGGGATCGCTCACACTGAAGGATGTCGAAGAGGTGAAACGGCGCAAAATACAGTGGATTCCGTTCACGCTGGTGTACACCGAAGAGGCGATAAACTCTTGGGGAGAACGCATGGATTGGCTTAGCGAAATGGGCTTCAACGTGGTGAGACGCGAACGCATCAGCGACCCTTCCATCCACAACGTGAACAAAGCCATTGAACAATGGACCAGCCTGGTGACCCACAACCAATGTCCCTTCCCCGTCGATGGCTTGGTTATCACGTTCGACGACACGGCCTTTGCTGCCACAGGTTCTATCACTGGCCATCATGCCACACGCGCCGGACTGGCCTTTAAGTGGCAAGATGAAGCGGCTACGACCGAACTTGAGTACATTGAATGGTCGTGCGCAGCGTCTACCATCTCACCCGTTGCGGTGTTCAAGCCGGTAGAACTGGAGGGAACAACCGTGAAAAAAGCATCGTTGTGCAACATCAGCGAATGCGAAAGGTTGGGCATTGGCGGAACAGGCAGTGTGCTGTCAGTGATCAAGGCCAACAAGATTATCCCGAAAGTGATTAAGGTTGTGCAAACAGTTGGGGCCTTGGAGATACCGCGCGAATGCCCCGTTTGCCATCATCAAACACGCATCGACATCAGCCAAGCAAGCGGTACGCGCACCCTTCACTGCACCAACGAGGCCTGTCCGGCCAAACAATTGAAGAAATTCAATCGCTTTGTGTCGAAAAACGGCATGGACATCGATGGCATTTCTGAGCAAACGTTGGCCAAATTCATCAACTTGGGATGGCTCAACACATACGCAGACATCTATCGTTTACCCAATTATGCACAACAAATCGCGTCATTGGAAGGATTTGGAGAGAAGTCAGCGGGTAACATGATGCGCTCCATTGAGAAGTCAAGGACTGTGGAAGCGCGCAAATTCCTCTATGCCTTGACCATTCCCATGTGTGGTGTTGATGCTTGCAAGCGCCTGTTGGACGCTTATTCTTTGCACGAACTCATCCGCAAAGCCATTGAGGCTGCCACGCCAGAGGCGTTTGCCAACATCCCTGGAATTGGTCCGGAAACATCGGCTTCGGTTGTAAATTGGTTCCAAGTGGAAGAAAATAGAAACGTGGTTGATGACCTATTGAAGGCATTGAACATTGAGCAGCCGTCCACACAGCCTACGGGTGCCAGATGTGAAAGGCTCACTTTCGTCATCACAGGCGACGTACACCACTACAAAAACCGCGCTGAACTCAAGGCTTACATTGAGAGTCAGGGCGGACATGTGACAGGAAGCGTGAGCAAATCGACCAACTACCTTATTAATAATGATGTGAACTCTACCTCCGGAAAGAATAAAAAAGCAAAAGAATTGGGGATAGAGATTATATCAGAAGATCAATTCAGGGAACAATTCACCTGAGGTTTTTCCTTTTCATCCCGCAACATCCGTCGCGTTAACAGCTGGGTTCATCACGTCAAACACCTTGATGAACCGGCACGAACAGGACGCATGTTGCGGGATAATGGATGCCAATTAGAACGTCCACTTTGCGGCTAAAGTTGGAATGACGTAGAACCTATTGTTCTTTCCAAGGTCGTTCCAAACGAAATTATTGCTGATTTTCACCTCTGAACCGACACTCAGGTTGACGCCTTCACAGCCCTTGACGGCATTGAGGTTGACCCATAGCTGAGGCTCGGACAACAAGATGAATTTGCCGTTTACATTCGGATTGTACCAAAGATCACAAAAACCGTTGAGCGACAACAGGCTGTTTGCGAGGTTAACGCCCCACACTTCCGTGAGTTGCACACTGCTGAAAGCTTTCGCACCCATGTGCCTACTCTTGAAAAACTGCTTATACAGCAGTTGCACCGAGAAGGTCTTGGAGAAATTGCCGTTGTGCCAGTTCCACGCACCACCCAGCAATGCAGCATGCTGAAAGCGCGTAGCGTTCCAAGTTGTCTCGTCAGAAGACAGTCCACCGTCATACTCAACGTGTGCGGCCCATTGCTTGTTGGCCGACACGTTGAACTCACGGGATACCTCCCAATAAGCGCCTGCCACGCCATCACACTGATAGTTCAGGTCGGTAAACATGTAAGTACTCCCCCACTTGTCTGCCTTGAACATTTCCACGGTTGTCGTTACCGACGGACGCCCACTCAACTCGCCGTAGAGGTTGTGTCCCAAATCGTAATGAAACTGCACGTTTTGCGCTACTGCCGACAGGCTCAGACCCGCCAATAACATAGTGATGATTTTTGTTTTCATATTGATAAAATCGTGTTTTGTGAAATTTTGTCGGCCGCAAAGTTACAAAAACACACAGAGTTTCACGCCCTGTTTTTTCACAAATGATAGCATTTGTTTACAAATACACTTACAAACGGCCACCTCTGCGCACCATTTCACCCCATCAACCGAGAGCTGGCCGCACATGTGGAACGCATGAAGTAAAAGAGTTTTTCATGTCTTCACATCCTATCCGCCATTCACTCATTTCACATTATTTAAGAGCTTAGTTCCACATCCATCAATGCTTTTTTCTTACTTTTGTAACAATATGAGAATAGACATCATTACCGTTTTGCCCGAAATGCTCGATGGATTCGTCAACGAATCCATTCTGTTGCGAGCACAGAAGAAGGGATTGGCCGAGATTCACCTGCACCACCTGCGCGATTACACCACCGACAAGTGGCGGCGCGTGGACGACTATCCGTACGGAGGATTTGCCGGTATGGTGATGCAGTGCGAACCCATAGACCGCTGTATCACCGCCTTGAAGGCCGAAAGGGATTACGATGAGGTAATCTTCACGACACCAGACGGTGAACAGTTCAACCAACGAGTGGCCAACGACCTATCCATGAAGAGCAACATCATCATTCTTTGCGGCCACTACAAAGGCATAGACCAGCGCATTCGCGACCATCTAATCACTCGCGAGATCAGCATCGGCGACTACGTCTTGACGGGTGGCGAGCTGGCCGCGGCCGTGATGGCCGACGCCATCATACGCCTTGTCCCCGGAGTAATCAGCGATGAGCAGAGCGCACTGAGCGACTCGTTCCAAGACAACATGCTCTCCGCCCCCATCTACACGCGCCCGGCCGACTACAAAGGATGGAAGGTACCCGAGATATTGCTCAGCGGCAACGAGGCCAAAATCAAGAATTGGGAAATGGAACAGGCCATGGAGCGCACGCTCAGACTGCGCCCCGACCTGCTGGAAGAAACGCCGTACAAGCCTCAGAGACTTGACTGACAATACACGAAGACGGGGGTAAGGGCGGTTCTATAAATTACCACCGTAAAGTTTTTTATGTCAGTCTTTTTTACGTTTTGTTATCTTGTGGGCTCTTTTTTGGTTCTATTTGCTTGTTCGTTCAGTCGTATAGCTCGCCATACTCCTTCACTCACAAACAAATTGACCTCAAAAATAGTCTCACAATCTGCCAAAGCTAATTTATAGAACCGCCCTTAAACATAAAACATTAGTTCATCATTCATAATTCATCATTCATAATGCATAATTCATAATGCATGATTCATGCCTGTAAAGGCATTGACATTGAATGCCAAACTCAATGCATTTGAAGGGCAATGTCAAAGAGTTTGGACGCCAAACCCAATGAGTTTGCGTTACGGAGCCACGCTGAACCGAAACAGATTACCGCGCGCTTGCGCGCCACCTGGTGACAGTCTGTGTCACCAAGCCTCACGACAAAGCTTCGCAGAAGGTGTTTCCGAGCATAAAACCCTCTTCGTACAGTCGCTCCAGCTTGCCTGTGTCTTTCTCCATCCGCCCTACCTCCATGGGTCTTTCCGGGCGGATGCAAACAATCCGCCCCTCAGCTTCCAACCGCTCCACCAATTCCAGTTGCGCATTATAGACAGCCACCCTGTGGCTCAGAGCCACGCGCAGACGGGGATATTTCTTATAGATAAAATGAGGAATCTTACGGTCGCGCTCCTTACTGCGATAACCCTTGTTGCGCGTCAAGATTACCACGTTCTTAGGATGCCCCGTCTCCACGGCCCGCATCACGGGAATAGAGTCGACGATGCCGCCATCGAGCATAGGGATGCCGTCTACCGTCACAATCTTGCTGACGTAAGGCAGACTGCTCGAAGCGCGCACGATGTCCAGCGAGCGCTGCCGGTCTTTCACCTCCGTGAGGTACTCCGCATGTCCGGTAAGGCAGTTGGTAGTCACCATTTCGTAGGTCGCAGACCGCTGAAAAAACGAATCGAAATCGAACGGCACATATTCGTTTGGATATTTGTCGTACAACAATTCTTGATCAAAGATGCAGCCCTGTTTCAGCAAATGCCGCCAACCAATGTAGCCGTATTGCGTCAAGAAGTCGATGTTCGACAGGCGCGCCCTTCGCGGCTGCCTGCTGATGTACGACATACCGTTACACGCTCCGGCCGACACGGCGACGACATAACGAAAATACACATCATGCTTCATGAAAGCATCCAGAACGCCACTGGTGAACACGCCGCGCATGCCACCACCTTCCAACACCAGGCCCGTATTCCTTTCAATATGCATAAAACAAGTTATTTATTGCTACAAAGTTACACCTTTTCCGTCACTTTTTAGTATCTTTGCACAAAATAAGGCTGTCGCGGACAACAAATTCTCATTTCGCAACATCCATGACAAGCCGTAACATATCATCCACATATATAAACATTACCATCATGTTCGATCAACAAACTTACATAAAACGCCGCGCCCAACTGAAAAAAGAAGTGGGTAAAGGCATCATCATCCTGTTTGGAAACAACGAATCGCCCGCCAACGGGCCCTTTAACGGTTATCATCCTTTCCGTCAAGACTCCTCGTTCCTGTATTATTTCGGACAGAACAGAGACGGCTTGGTGGGCGTCATCGACATCGACAACGACACCGAGACCCTGATTGGCGACGACATCGACATAGAAGACATCGTTTGGTTTGGCTCCGTCGACAGCGTCAGGGACATGGCCGGCCAAGTGGGAGTGAAGCACTCGGCCCCGATGAAACAACTCAAGACCCTCTGCAACGCAGCCATCGGCAGCAAGCGAAAGATACATTTTCTACCGCCTTACCGCCACGACGTCAAGTTGCAGATATACGACTTGCTGGGCATTCATCCCAGTCAGCAGAAAGAAAGCGCATCGCTCGACCTCATCAAGGCTGTCGTCAAGATGCGTTCCACCAAGGAGCCGCAGGAGATTGAAGAGCTGGAACGCGCGGCGAAGATTGGCTACCGGATGCATACCACCGCCATGCGCCTTACCAAGCCCGGCGTGACCGAGAAGTTTGTGGGCGGACAGGTAGACGGCATAGCCAACTCGTATGGAGCCATGGTGAGCTTCCCAACCATCTTCTCGCAGCACGGTGAAATCATGCACGGCAATCCTTCATTGGCTAAGCTCGAAGACGGAAGGCTGGCTCTGTGTGACGCAGGGGCAGAAACGGTGAACAATTATTGTTCTGACAACACCCGAACCTATCCGGTGAACGGCAAGTACACACAACGGCAGCTGGAGATTTACAGCATCGTAGAGGCTTGCCACGACCACGCACTCGAAGTTGCAAAACCAGGAGTGAAGTACATGGATGTGCATTTTGCCATCTGCCGGCTGATGACAGACCGCCTGAAAGAACTCGGACTGATGAGGGGTGACACCGAAGAGGCCGTCAAGGCTGGCGCTCATGCCATGTTCCTGCCGCACGGACTGGGACACATGATGGGCATGGACGTGCACGACATGGAAGCCCTGGGGCAAATCTACGTGGGATTTGACGATGAGACACGCCCAAATCTCGAACAATTCGGCACCAATGCCCTGCGCATGGGACGCCGCCTGGAAGAAGGTTTTGTAGTGACCGACGAACCGGGTATCTATTTCATACCGGCGCTCATCGACGAATGGAAGGCATCGGGACACTGTGCTGAGTTCCTGAACTTTGACAAGCTGGAAACATACAAAGACTTCGGTGGCATTCGCATTGAAGACGACTTGCTCATCACCAAGGACGGATGCCGGTTCATCGGAGAGAAGCGCATACCATACCACCCGAAAGACGTAGAGGCGTTGATGGCCGGTTCTTAAAGGCAACAAGCGCGCAGACAACAAAACCATCAAATTCAATCAACTCAAAAAAACATGAGAAAACTATTATTCATGGCACTCATAGCCTTGATGGCTACGGGCGCCAACGCAAAGAGCAAGAAAACGAACGCAAAGAAGAACGAACCCGTTTTCACCGTCGTGAAGCAGAACAAGATTACCAGTATCAAGGATCAGAACCGCAGTGGTACGTGCTGGGCTTACTCTACCTTGAGTTTTTTGGAAAGCGAAATCTTGAAAAAAACGGGGAAAACTTACAACTTGAGCGAAATGTTCGTAGCTCATAAGACATACGAAGACCGAGCAGAAAAAGCTATTCGCATGCATGGTGACGTGAGTTTTGCACAGGGAGGTAGTACCTACGACCCCATTTATTGTTGGCAACACTATGGCATGGTGCCCGAAACAGCGATGCCATTGCCTGGTACAATGACCGGAGACTCACTGGCAAACTTCAGCGAGTTCTTCACTGTCATGACACCTTATGTGGAAGCCATTGCCAAGAGCAAGCTGAAAAAACTTTCTCCGGCATGGAAAAATGGGCTCCAAGGTATCATCGACGCTTACTTGGGAAAGACTCCCGAAAGCTTCACCTACGAAGGAAAGACTTACACACCGAAGTCGTTTGCAGCAAGCTTAGGCTTGGACATGAACGACTATGTACACTTCACCAGCTACACACACCACCCCTTCTGGACACAGTTTGTCGTTGAAGTGCAGGACAACTGGCGTTGGCCTTTGAGCTGGAATATCCCCATTGACGACATTTGCAAGATAATAGACTACGCCATTGACAACGGCTATACCGTAGCATGGGGCGGTGACGTATCGGAAGACGGATTCACACGCAGCGGATTGGGCATCGCCTATGACCTGAAGAAGGCTCGTGACCTCTCTGGAACAGACGCTGACCGCTGGGTGAAGATGTCCAACTCCTCAAAGAAAGCCAAAGCAGATTCATTAGGTGTCAATGCACCGGAAGTTGTTCCTACACAAGAGATGCGCCAAGAAGCATTTGACAATTGGGAAACTACCGATGACCACGGCATGCACATCTTCGGCATCGCTAAAGACCAGAATGGCAAAGAATACTACATGGTGAAGAACTCTTGGGGCGAAAGTGGCAAGTACAAAGGTATTTGGTACATGACAAAGGCTTTCGTTGCTTACAAGACCATGGACTTCATGGTAAACAAGAATGCTGTTCCTGCAAATATCCGTAAGAAATTAAATATCTAAATAACGCTTCAAGTTGATCTTGAAACCACGATAAGAAAGACCGTTTTTCTATACAGGAAAAACGGTCTTTCTTTTTTATGCCTCAGCCCTTTGAAGAAAACAAATAAGCACTGCGCTCATAAGCTTTCCAAAACATACTCTCACGATGCAGATAGATGAAGACTGCATCAGGCACCTCCATTAACAAAACAGAAGAAAGCGACATTTTCTTATAACCTTACTAAAAGTGTAATTTTCAAAAGAAAATCGCGACCACCGAAGGCGGTATTTATGAGCGGGCTCTTTGAAAGGGCCCGCTCATAATAAAACGATCGGAGAGACTACTCGAAAGGCTGCGCTACAAACCCGTTGTTGCGGTAGCTGTTGTTGCCAAAGCTCACTTTTTCATTATTGAAGCTCATGCTGAACGCTTTGTCTTTACTGAAGGGATCAGAACTGGACGACCAGTAGAAACCGTTGCTACCTAAGTAGTAAAGCGCACCTTCGTACCAAAATCCCAACGCAGGGAGGAAGAAGTAATCATCAATCTTAACTGGCTTGCCTGTTTTTAGATCGATGGAAGTTTCAGACACATTTATACCTTTGGGATAGTCCAGCTTTAAGTCAGAAGGCGTCTTGTGGACATCATTAGCGATAACGCTGAGCTTCTTCAACCATATACCACCGGTGTGAAGCTGACCGAAAGCCTCCCACTGAGTTGTATTATCCCAATGAGCATCACCCTTCATTACGTACCAAACAATTTCCTGTGCATTGGGAAGATTCCTGAAGAGGGGAGTGGAAGCCCCGATAGAAACACCAATACTACCTCCTTCGTTATACCAACGAGCACCATCGCGAGACTTAGACCTAGGATAACGGGGGTCTCTTTTACTATTCTCTCTTGGCTGCCAAGGGGCTTTAGAGTCCCACTCGTGACCTGACCAATAGTTCTCACGAGCATCCCACATGTAATAATTGTGACCGCTGTAATGTCTAACAAAAAGATCGACGGGAATATCACAAATCTGATTGACAGCAAAGTTATGAGATTTGTAGTTTTTGGTCAGTGTTAAGTCCTTATTATCCTTAACGCTAAAGACTGTATATTTCACGCTCAACTTACGCTCGCCAGGAGCGATAACCACGTAAAGAGAGTTATTTATACTTTTCGTTGCTGTACTTTTGTCTGCAAGCTCAAGTCCATTTCCATCAGTACCGACATTAAGCGTAATGGTTTTTGAATTACCTTTACCGGAAAGACCATCTTCTGTAAAGTTATAAGTACCGGAAATATTGTCGTCTTTAGAGGTTATCTCAATGCGCTTGAGCTTAAAGTTTGAGCGCTCTTGCTGAGATGATATATAGGGAAGGAAGCAAAGATAGGAGGCCTTGTGCACCAACTTGAAACTATAGCCGTTCTTGCCTGCAACGGTAGTCTTCTTCTCTGCCTTTGCCACACCGCAATCGCCGGCAGCACCAAAATGCTTGGTATTGTTAAAGGCTACTTGGGTCTGATTGTTAGCGATAACTACTTTCTTTTCACCGGCACCAGGGTTAGTACCACAATAGTACACATTGTATTCCTCTTTGGTGTAAGAACCATCTACCAAGAATGTTGTTTGGGCTACAGCATTAGTGATAGTACTCTTACCCTTACATAACTTCTTATTATCGTCCTCTACATAGATCACGTCTTTAGGTTCCCAAAGGAAGGTTCCTTCTTTACCGATGCCTTGACGATTCATAGAGGTGCGAGTGAGAAAGCCAGGGACTTCTGTTGAAATTTCAGGAGTACTAAGCTGCATACGCTCCATGGGAGCCTCTGTTACGATACCTCCTGTAAAGGCAGTAAGCTGACCATTACTATTATTATTACTATTATTATTACTATCAGCACTCTCTTCGTTAGAACAGCTGCACATCAGCGCAGATGCAGCAACGAAAGCCGCAAATGAGACAAATAATTTAGTTTTCATCTGTTTCAATTATTTATAAATTTAATTCATTAAAAATGGTTATTACGAATAAATCATTTAAGAGTTGGGCTCATACCACTTTCATGTTCTTGACCTTCTTCAAGAAGTTCACCACCGGGTTCAGCTGTCCCGGCGTCTCCACCAATTGGGCTTGCGGCACAAAGCGAATACTCTACTGGAATGCAAACAATCTTAGGACAAATGTAAGCCGACTTTCTACTTGCGGCAGTGATTTCTGTTTTACTCATAACGATACAATAAATTTTTATTTGACTTTTAGTTTCTGAATATACAACCATACAAGGATGGCAAAGAATTACCTTCCAAAAAGAGACACAAAGCTTCGCTGCGCACTAAAACATAATGCGCAAAAAGAGGTATAGTATAAGAGAAGATAAACCTTATATATATGAGAGAGAGAGAGAGAGAGAGAGAGAGTACAAAATTATTTGGAACTACCAAATAATTTGCGTTAAAAGAAAGAAGAAAATTGTTCTTTCTTTGAAGCACCCCTTGCATCAAAGAATATTTGGTACAATAGGGTAAGTAGCTATGTGAAAAATCTATTCTCACTCTATATGATGTTTAATTTTCTGCAAAGATTGCGCAAGCCGAATACAGAGAAAATTTATTTTCTTTGTTAAGGCGCAGCCTATCTTCTGCAAAGATTGCGCAAGCCGAAGACAGAGAAAGTTTATTTTCTTTGTTGAAACGAACCCAACCTTCCGCAAAGATAATATATCTTTTCGTATTTTACAACTTTATAAAAGAAAAAAAAATAACTTTTCGACCTATTTTTCCAACCAGACATGGACAGTCAACCAATTTCTTCAATAAAAACATGAAGCGAAAAACACAAAGTAGGAAAGTTTCATGGAAGAAGAACGCGCATTACAGGACACTTTTTTAAGAACTCTTGGGGCGAAAGCGGCAAGTACAAAGGCATTTGGTACATGACCAAGGCTTTCGTTGCTTACAAGACCATGGACTTCATGGTAAACAAGAATGCTGTGCCAAAAGACATCCGCAAGAAGATTAACTTGTAAAGGATTGGGGCCGAAAGCCACCACTTTGTATGACATCTATATACCGCTTACCCGCCATGGGTGAGCGTTTTTTTGTTCAGGCCAGTCTAAGAGCACATGATGAGTTGAAATCTGGGTATCAAACAGTTTCGGAACTGAACGCATGATGATGAAAAAATATTTGAGCGGGAAGCAATGGAATATGACAAATATTTTGTATCTTTACACGCAAAATAGCTTACAAATCCCATGAAATTCACACCCGCATCTCTTCCATGCGGACACGGTAAGACAAAATAAAAAAAACAATATAAATGCATTTCAAATGGAATTATGTACCACCTACATCAGAAGAAACAAAGGCAGCCAATGAGTTAGGCGAGAAACTGAACATCAACCCTCTTCTCGCTCAACTGCTCATCCGTCGTGGCATCACTACGGTGTCCGCCGCCAAGCGATTCTTTCGCCCACAGCTGGCAGACCTCATCAATCCATTTCTCATGAAAGACATGGATCTGGCCGTAGACAGACTGAACGACGCCATGGGGCGCAAAGAGCGCATTATGGTGTATGGTGATTACGATGTGGATGGCTGTACGGCCGTCGCATTGGTGTATAAGTTCCTGCAGCAGTTCTATTCCAACATCGATTATTACATCCCCGATCGTTACGATGAGGGTTACGGTGTAAGCAAGAAAGGAATAGACCACGCACAGGAAACGGGTGTAAAACTGATTATAATTCTGGATTGCGGCATCAAGGCAATTGACGAAATAGCATACGCCAAAAGCCTTGGAATTGATTTCATCATCTGCGACCATCACGTCCCTGACGAAGTGATGCCTCCCGCCGTTGCCATCTTGAATCCAAAGCGCGCGGATGACAGCTATCCTTTCAAGCATCTGTCGGGATGCGGAGTGGGATTTAAGTTCATGCAAGCCTTTGCCAAGAACAACGGCATCCCTTTCTCACGGCTCATCCCACTGCTCGACTTCTGCGCTGTGAGCATCTCTGCCGACATCGTACCCGTGACAGACGAGAACAGAATACTGGCGTTTCATGGTCTGAAACAACTGAACCAGAACCCAAGTGTTGGTTTGAAGGCCATCATAGACATTTGCAACCTCAATGGAAGGGACATCTCCATGAGCGACATCGTGTTTAAAATAGGACCGCGCATCAATGCGTCGGGACGCATGGAAAATGGAAAGGAGAGCGTGAACCTCTTGGTTGAGAAAGACCTTGCCAACGCACTGAGACAGGCGAAACACATCGACGAATACAACGAACAGCGCAAAGACATTGACAAACAGATGACCGAAGAGGCCAACCAGATAGTGGCCAAGCTGGAAAGCCAACAGCATCATTCGTCCATCGTGCTGTATGACGAGAATTGGAAGAAAGGTGTTATCGGCATCGTGGCCTCGCGGTTGACAGAGATTTACTTTCGCCCAACGGTCGTGCTGACACGCAACGGCGAGTTCGCCACAGGTTCCGCGCGCAGCGTGACGGGCTTTGACGTTTATTCGGCCATCAAGAGTTGCCGAGATTTGCTCGTCAATTTCGGCGGACACACCTACGCCGCCGGCTTGACCTTGCGATGGGATGACATCAAGAAATTCAGAGAACGGTTTCAGAAATACGTAGACCTACATATAGAACCCGAACAAACTGAGCCTGTCTTAGACATCGACGCCATCATCGATTTCAAGGACATCACCAAACGATTGCATGCTGACTTGAAAAAATTCTCACCCTTTGGGCCAGGCAACGCCAAACCTATGTTCTGCACACTCGGTGTATACGACTATGGCACCAGCAAGGTGGTAGGGCGCGAACAAGAGCACATCAAACTTGAGTTGGTTGATTCAAAGTCGAGCAACATCGTCAACGGTATTGCTTTCGGACAGAGTGCGTCGGCCCGATACATCAAGTCAAAGCGCAGTTTTGACATAGCCTACACGCTTGAGGACAACGTGTTCAAGCGCAATGCCATGCAATTGCAAATAGAAGACATACGTCCTACCGAGGAAGAGGATCAGGAATTCTGACGACATGCAGACCGAAGATAAATACCTGAACATACTGCACCAATACTGGGGGTATGCTGATTTTCGCGGCATACAACGTGACATCATCGAAAGTATCGGGCAGCAAAAAGACACACTGGGGCTGATGCCGACGGGAGGGGGAAAGTCCATCACCTTCCAAGTGCCGGCCCTGGCACAGGAAGGCGTGTGCATCGTGGTGACTCCGCTCATCGCCTTGATGAAAGACCAAGTGCAACATCTTCGGGAAAAAGGCATACAGGCCACTGCCATCTATTCAGGAATGAGCCAACGGGAGATTACCACGGCGCTGGATAATTGCATCTTCGGGGGTGTGAAGTTGTTGTATATCTCGCCCGAACGCATCGGTTCAGAACTGTTTTTGATGAAGTTGCGCCGCATGAACGTCAGCTTCATCACTATTGACGAGGCTCACTGCATCAGTCAGTGGGGCTATGATTTCCGACCAGCATACCTTCACATTGCAGACATCCGCAAGGAAAAGCCCAATGCCCCCCTATTGGCTTTGACCGCGACAGCCACGCCAAAGGTCATTGTGGACATTCAGGAGAAGCTGGAGTTCAAGGAGAAGAATGCTTTCCACATGAGCTTTGAGCGCAAAAACCTGACGTATGTGGTGCGCAACGCGCAGGACAAGAATGAGGAACTTGTTCACATTCTCAACTCAGTGCGTGGCTGCGCCATCGTTTATGTGCGAAGCAGGAAGCGCACCAGGGAGATTGCTGAGATGCTGAACGCGAATAACATTACTGCAACCTTTTACCATGCGGGGCTTGAACCCGCCGTGAAAGACGAACGACAGACAGCTTGGCAAAACGATGAAGTGCGAGTCATCGTTGCCACGAATGCCTTCGGAATGGGCATTGACAAGCCCGACGTACGCATCGTGGCGCACATGGACTGTCCCGACTCGCTGGAAGCTTATTTCCAAGAGGCGGGTCGTGCAGGACGAGATGGCAACCGCGCCTACGCTGTTTTGCTGTACAATGGCGGCGATGAACGCAAATTGGACAAGCGAATTGTAGACAACTTCCCTGAAAAAGAGTATATCAAGAATGTCTATCAGAGTCTGGCTTTCTATTATGAGATAGGCATCCACAGTGGCAAAGGACACACATTTACCTTTGATATCGGCAAATTTTGCTCTATATACAAGTACTTTCCCGTGCCTGTCAATTCGACCTTACATCTGTTGGCACGCGCAGGTTACCTCATTTATGAGACCGACCCCGACTCCAGTGCGCGCCTGATGTTCCTCATTGGGCGCAACGAGCTGTACAAATTGGAGCGCCTCACACCTTATGAAGAGAAACTCCTCACGGCTCTTTTGCGCAACTACGGCGGATTGTTCACTGATTATGTTTACATTGATGAAGGCCTTTTGGCCCAGCAAACCGAATTGACGAGAGAGCAAGTGTATCTGCTGTTACGCGGAATGACGCAGCGGCGTATCGTTCATTTCATTCCACAACGCAAGATGCCGTTCATCACTTACACCCGAGACCGCGAGGAGATTGACCGGCTTATCATTCCTGCTGAAGTGTACGAGCGCAGGAAAGAAGAATACACCAAGCGCGTTAGGTCGGTCATCAACTATGCCAAGAATGACGAAGTGTGTAGAAGCAGGCAGCTTTTACGCTATTTTGGAGAGACCGATGTGCAGGACTGTATGCGCTGTGATGTGTGTCTGGAACATTATACAGACCAGACTTCGGAAGAAAAAATAAAACCCGCCCAAGACCAAATCAAACGTTTTTTGAACGACGGAGAGAAGCATCACCTGACTGAACTCCATCAACTGTCCATTGCAAGACGCCAACTGGACGAAGCATTGGAAATGCTCATCGCTGAAGAAGAAGTAACGATTGAAGGGAGTTACATCTTCTTACAACCGTAAATAATCCTCACCTAAACCTGTAATAAACAAGAATCTACCTTTATTAAAAAGACATATTAGATTTTCAATAAATCGTGAAAATCAGATAATATATAGGTGGGAAGCGTTTCATCATATTGCTTATCAGTCCATCCTTCACCCTTCAACCAAGCAGTTTGGCAGCCAATTGCTGTGGCGGGTTCTATATCTTTATAGAAACTGTCACCAACAGCAAGAACATTTGAGGCTGGCATTTGCAAAACATCCAATGCCATTTTGAACAGGCGGGCATCCGGTTTTCGGATGTTAACCACAGCTGATTCGATGACATCTTCAAACAAATTGTCAAGCTGAAACTCCTTCAAAACCTGCCTCATGTTACCATAGAAGTTGGTAACCATAACAAGAGGATATTGATTTCGTAACTTCTCGAGAACCATTTTGTTACGATGAATGATGGCAGAGACGTGCTCATATACCCGATTTGCCAGTTGCTGGTGCATCCGTTTCAGCTCGTTCTCATCCGCATCCCACGCACCAAGGATGCACAACTGTTCCAACTCGAGCCGCAACTTGACATCGATCGTCTTCTTGAGAGAATAATCTGCCCGAATCAACGGATTTTTTTCGAGCGTGCGTTCACCATGAACATAAGCCTCACGAAAAGCATCTTCCGTCACAGGCATCCCCTCCTGTTGATAAGAACGCCACAACATCTTGCCCCAATGCTGGCCGTTTGTATCGATGGTTCCACCAAAATCAAGTATCAACCCCTTGATGTCAGATGTATTTTTTGCTGTATTCATCTCCATGTTTATATTTGTTTTGCCCGTTTTTCAAGGTCGTTCGTAAGCCGTTTACACAAGGTTTCGTGGCGATTGTGCATGTAAATGTAGAGCGTATGGAGAACCACTATCTCGAAGACAAAGTACACCCATGGGCAGTTGAGCAGACAGGTAACGTACAAACAGATGGCGCGTGTATTGAACGTCAGAATGTTGGCATAGGGCATAAGCGGTCGGCTTCCTGTCACGAATCGTTGTTTCACATCCTCTTGTGGATGTTCAAGATAGGCTTGGAAGAATCGTTGGAAGGCCGGCGTGCGCCGCTCTTGTCCGCGACAATAACTGGCATAATTGGCGTAAAACAGTCTTTTCAGCCATTCATTCTTTGCCAATGACTTATAAATGTCGTATTGCCGTTTCGAATGATCCAACTCACTCCCCTCTTTACCCTTCAGAAAATAAAGATGAATCTGCCGGTAATAATCGCCCAAGGAACTTTGTTGTGAATGACACAAGATGCCTGCAACAGCCGCCAAGGCCCAACTTCCCAGACCCCAGTGGATGTCGGTGAACGGCATTGGTTGATGTTGCAGGCGCATGGCAATGGCCACATAGATGCCTAAAAACCACAACTGACTGGCGAAGCCATCAAGCATGCGCCCAATAAATGTATGCTGGTGAGTGAGACGAGCCAACTGACCGTCGGTGCTATCGCAAAGATTGGCCATGATCAGCAGCATCACACCACACAGATTGTGACACAGGTCAGTAAAATAAAAACAATAAGCTGCCCCTGCTCCAAGAAAGATAGAGAGGATGGTGACGGCGTTGGGATGCACGCCAAGTCGTTTCCACATCAAGGCAAAAACCAAACCCACAGGCCGAGTGAAGTGAACGTCAAGCCACTCTTCCGTATCTTTCGACTTCATGGAAGCCTTCAAAAGTTCTTGAAACCTACTCATACTTCCTTTAAAAGTTGTGCAATGGCCCGAGCCGCTTCCTCCCTACAAGGAGCGAAACTGGGCCAGTCGTTAAAATCAATGATGCTGAGATGACCATCTTCACTCACGATACAATCACCGCCAAAGACATCAATACCGATAATATCAGCCAATCGACAGGCATGGCGATGCAGCTCTTTCGCATCAAAAGCGTACCCCTGTTCAGAGGCACGCAGACGATACCACCTGAAGAAGTCATGCCCAACGCAGTAGAATTTCACTAAGTCGCCTTCAACATTCGCACTCTCCACACAAGTCAGGATACCGCGTTTCTGCCATTCATCCTTCCGCTTTCTCAACTCATCTTCGTCTTGACAAAACACCACATCGCTATCTCTTTGTGCCAAGGCGTCACCCCGTTTGAGCCAATAGCCATGCTCGCCTTTCTCCGGAGGCATGGGAACATGGTTCGCACGCATCACCTTCACGATTTTCTTTCGCTCACATGCTTCCACTGCCTTGGGCGTATTCATCACCAAAACGCCAGCTGCGGATTGTTTTCGCAAGAACTGCAACGTCGCTGGCAAGCGTCCCATCGACAAATAAACGTCGGCCTTGTGCTCGTCTGTCAGTTGAGCTTCGTCAATCATGGGAATGTCACCGCCCAGACATTGGATGACAGAAGCGAGTATCTCGCGGTCTTTTTGTTCTGCGTCCAATGAATATCTCACGTCACGACGGACAGCAATGATTTTATTTTTCATATCGTTGGATGAAGGCTCTGCAGGCCTTCGATGATTCTGTTTTAATGAGTTTGGGACGCCATCGACGCAGGATTCCGCAGAAAATCCTCTGCCTTTGCGATGTCCGTGGCATGATCGATGTCCATCACCACTCCCATGTCATAGGCCAATACCTTCAATTGTTCGGCAATCAATGCTCGCTGAAAGTTGCGCATGCGATGTTCGCCACGTTCAATACAGTGCGACAAGGTGTCCAACACACGAGGGTGCAAACCATATATGCCACCAGAGATGAAGGTGCGATGACCAGGGTTTTGATCATGAAAGCCCAATACATTGAGCGCAGAGTCAGTTTCCACATAGAGCGGTTTCTCATCATCCACATACCGGGTCACACCCATCAACGCATCAACACCATGGTTGACAGCCTGTTTAAAAGTACGAATGTAATCGGCAAATGCTTGTTCCAAAAACACCGCATCTACCGTTGTGAGACAGAAAGGTGAATCCCTGAGCCATGAACTCATGGCGTACAAACTGTGCATTGAGCTGGGTGTACGCTTCATCAGCAGGCGCAAAGGGATGTGAACACCCTGCAAACCTTCCGACTTTAAATCGCACAAATGAGCATATACGTCGGACATGGCTTCATTGCAGATCACGATGATTTCGTCTGCTTCATGCTCCATAAAGATTCGTATCAAGCGGTCTATCAACGATTCGCCATGCACTTTTACAAGCGGCTTTGGGACATTAATTCCCTCTTTGCTCAAACGTGAACCCTCACCCGCTGCTATGACAGCATATTTCATTCTCTTCTGTTTTATCAATCAAATGAAAAAAGGCCGGCCAACACCTTGCGCACGTCGTCACGATGCCTCCCATGAGCCTTTATAGATACAAAGATAAAACATATTTTTTAAATAAGAAAGCGGCATCCCGAATATTCATTCCTATGTCGTGAAGCTGCGACGCATTCGACAGCAACTGCCTAACAACACCAAAAAGATTGACGCCACCCCAAGAAACACGCTTTTCTTCTAAGGCTAACGATTGGAAAGAATCCGCAAATCATCTGTGTTTATAGAGCCTGTTCCCCTAACCTTGTGTCTGAAATGCCTAACCGTTCCCGACAGTTCGATGTCGCCTACCCCTTCAAGTTCACATTGCGCCCAGTCACATTTTGCCAGATGAGCTTTGACATCTCCTACTCCTTTGAGCTTGAACGAGGCTTTAGACGCAATGAGTTGACTGAACTCGATGTCGCCTGCACCCTTCATTTCCACATTCACCTCATCGCAAATCAAGTCCTTTATCTCAACATCACCAGCCCCCTCCAATCGAATTGTCAAGGTGTCTGTATCCAGATGTCGATCGATATCGAAATCACCGGTACCCCGCATCAACACCGAAATAAGGTCGGGTGAGGTGACATAAACCTTCACATCATCGCATGACTGGAGACTTCCCCATCCAATTTTCCGCGTTTGTTGGATGGTCAATTCCGTTCCGTCACTAATGGTCCTAAGGTTCCTTATCGCATTTTCAGGCCCCACCATCTTGACACTCACCGAATCGGCTTGCACAAAACATACCTCACAGGCCGTTTCCAACCTGATGCGGTTGAACGGTCGCACCTTCACGTTCTTTGTAATTTTCCTTCCACCATCCGTCTTCTTTACGACGTTCACGCACGATGCGAGTGTCACTACGCAGACCACAGCACATGCCAACCAAAGTATTTTCTTCATACCATTTACTATTTAGAGGATAACATGGCCTACCAACGGAGGCCATTTAGTAACTGTTTATAAGACGATTGCACAGCCGTAAAAGTTGCAGCGTGCAAAACTTTCATCCGCCATCAACCGCATTCATACGGTCATGTCATTTCCTCTTCGCCGGAAAAGTTCATCATGACCATGCGCGATGAACTTTTTTCATACCGTTTTCTTAATCAACCATTATCTCGTCTACAAACAAGAAGGCGGGCTGTCCATAACCATAATGCCATTGGGGCATACTGTGTTCGGACAACACCTTGATGCGTAGATACCGTGCTTTGACGTTTTCAAGCGTTATCTTTTGCGTGTTTACACTGGGTGGCACAACATGCGGAAGCGATTGTTTGCTATCCGAAAATACCTCTTTGAAATGCTCTCCATCGTCAGACACCAATAAAGAAACGCCTCGATCGGGGAATATCCAGTTGGATTGTTCAGTGAGTGTGCGCACCGATACACTCTTAATGGGCATCCTGCATTGCAGATCGATGATGATGTCCATATCGTTTCCCACGAATCCTACCCAGCGACCAGAGTGAAACGAAGTGTTACCCAGCAATCCATTCACCAACTCTTGTGGACTATTTCCTTGATAAGCATGGTTGGGTGGCGTGCAAAAACGAACGGGTTTCATCATGGCTTTGTGAACAATGACTTGCTCTTTCGTCACATCACTGTGCAGACTATCGCTATAAGCAATGGCTTTTATGGTAGCAGATCGCTTGAGGCAAAATGGCTTTTTGTACGGTTTACTTTGCTCATTTGGCTCACTTCCATCAGTGGTGTAGTAGATTTTCGCCTTCCCTGGTGCACTGAGAGCCACCTCCATGGCTTGCCCTTTGGGCGATGGTGTCAGCACGGTGCTCACCGTGAAATAATGTTCAGCATATCGATAGCCGCAAGTTGTGTAGAGTTGTAGCATGTGAGGCAACCGCTGTAAGAAGCTGCCATAATCCTTCTCCTGCTCGCTCGACCACTGCACCTCGCACGCTGCTGCCAACCGTGGCAACATCATATATTCTATGTGTGATAGCGTTTTTACCTGCTCTGTCCACAGATTGGCTTGCACACCAATGATATGCTTTGCCTGTTGTGGCGTCAGCGACGTAGGAACAGGCTGGAAAGCATACACCTTCTCAATGGGCAGATAGGCATTGAAAGCCACAGGCTCGTTGGCTCTGTCTTCGGTTTGGTAATAATCGAAATACATGTTCGAGGTAGGACACATAATGGCATCGTGTCCCAAGCGTGCAGCTTGTTCGGCTCCTTGAATGCCTCGCCACGACAACACCGTTGCGTTAGGTGCCACACCACCTTCCAAAATCTCGTCCCAGCCACACACTTTTCGCCCATGCTGGGTGATAAAATTCGCCATTTCGGTCATAAAGTAGCTCTGCAAACGCTGCTCTTTGGTGTGCTGTGCATCGGTAACAAGTCCCAAATTTTGAATCTTCGCCTGACATTTGGCACAGTTTTGCCACGACTTCTTTGGACACTCGTCGCCTCCAATGTTGATATACGGACCAGGAAAGAGTTGCATCACCTCGGCAATCACGTCTTTGGCAAACTGCAAGGTGCTGTCGTTGCCGGCACAAAGCACCTCTTCTGCAATACCCCACTCTGTGCGTACGCTGTACGGACCGCCCGTACATCCCAACTTAGGGTAAGCCGACAAGGCTGCCACCATGTGTCCCGGCATATCTATCTCGGGCACGATGTTGATGTGACGCTCAGCAGCATACCGCACTATTTCTTTTATTTGTTGCTGCGTGTAATAACCTCCATGGGGTTTGCCATCCTTCTTGTCCGTGTGTCCGATAGCCGTTTCGGGGCGGAATGCGGCCTTCTGGGTCAGCAACGGATATTTTTTTATCTCAATACGCCAACCCTGGTCATCGGTCAAATGCCAGTGAAAGTTATTGATGTTGTGCAAGGCAAGCATGTCGATAAAGGTCTTGACGGCATCTACCCCAAAGAAATGGCGTGCCACATCGAGCATCGCTCCCCGATAAGCATATTGCGGATAATCTATGACCTCGCCTGCTGGAAACACTATCCCTGACGAATAAGGCAGCAAGTCCTTCTGTTCAGTTGCTGAACAGCACTTCTTGCTTTTCCCATCCTGTTTCTTACATCTTCCCTTATCCTTATTACACTTCAAAGGAATTGCTTTTCTCAAGGTCTGTATACCATAAAAAGTGCCAGCGGCAGACGCTCCTTGAATAGTTATTTTTTCTGCGGAAACGCGCATGCTGTACGCCTCCTTGTTGGGATGTGGCAATCCCGTACACAACTCGATGTTGTGTGTATCAGTGGCACTGGTTGCCACTTTGAGTTGCAAGCCCGTGAGTTCAAAGATGTAAGATGCCAGCAATTCGGCATCTTTCTTCAGCACACTGTCACCTGCTGGGTACACAATTCGGGTTTGAGGGGTCAGCACAAAGCCCTTACTCTTCACCATATTGATTTGTCGTGGCAAAGGAATCACACTATAATTTGCCATGTTTGGCGCACTTTGCGCATATCCCATGGCAGCGAGTAACCACAGGCATACGCTCATCAAGATTGTTTTCTTCATATCGAAAGATTGTTCAAGTTTACTTTTTTGCAAATATAGTGCAAGCCGAAGACAGAGAAAGTTTACTTTCTATGTTGAGGCGAAGCCTATCTTCTACAAAGATTGCGCAAGCCGAAAACAGAGAAAGTTTACTTTCTATGTTA
>CAMPYJ010000026.1 GCA_946998205.1 uncultured Prevotella sp.
TTTTTGAGGTCAAAATGCAAGAGAGTGAAGGAGTGTAGCGAGCTACACGACTGAATGAACTTACATTTTGAACCAAAAAGAAGCCAAAAGATAACAAAACGTATTTCATAAACATTTAATAACTATATGCGGTGGTAATTTATAGAACCAGCCATAAAAAGAGGCCACAAGATGACAAAACGTAAAAAGACTGACATAAAAAACTTTACGGTGGTAATTTATAGAACCGCCCTATACAGAACCGTCCTATATCGTGATTTCGGCAGAACCAATGCAGCGATGGTGCCGTTCATCGTAGACCACGCAGAATTGTCCGGGTGCCACGCCGTGGATGGGCTGTACGGCATGTACGGCATAGCAGCCTTCAGCCGTCTTTTCTATGGTTGCCGGATGATATTCGGGCGTATGTCTAATCTTGAATGTAATGTGATTCATATCCAACGGCTCGGTGAGGAAATGGAAACCGCGCACCTTAAAGTTCGACTTGTAGGCCGTCTTGGGGTCGTATCCCCTACTGACATAGAGTACGTTGGCCTGAACGTCCTTCTTCACCACGAACCAAGGACCGCCCCCAAAGCCCAACCCATGACGCTGACCGATGGTGTGAAACCACAATCCGCGGTGCTCACCAATCTTCTTACCCGTTTCAAGTTCTATCACGTCGCCATGCTTTTCGCCCAGATAGCGGCGCAGGTATTCGTTGTAATCAATCTGTCCCAGGAAACAAATGCCCTGACTGTCCCTGCGCCGGGCGTTGACCAGATGCTCGCGCTCGGCAATCTCGCGCACCTCATTCTTTTGATAATGCCCAATGGGAAACAAGGCTTTCTTGAGCTGCCAGTCGTATATCTGAGCCAAAAAGTCGGTCTGGTCTTTCACGGGATCAGGACTGGTGACGAGCCACTTCTTGCCGTTAATCACCTCGGTTTGCGCATAGTGTCCCGTCGCTATCAAGTCATACTGATGACCAACCTTTGCATCGAAAGCACCGAACTTGATGAGTCGGTTGCACATCACGTCGGGATTGGGCGTGTACCCCGCCTTCACCTTCTGCATGGTGTACTTTGTCACCTCGCTCCAATACTCCTTGTGACAATCTACTACCTGCAACCTGCAACCGTATTTCGCAGCCACCGCGGTGGCCATCTCCAGGTCTTCTTCCGACGAGCAGTCCCACTCTTCGGTTTCCTCGGGACCTATCTTGATGTAAAAACAATCGGGATGCAGTCCCATTTGCGCCAATTCGCACACCACGACCGAGCTGTCCACACCGCCCGAAAGCAGCACGGCGATTCGTTTGTCCTTGATGTCAGCCACGTTGATTCCCATTTTTTCTTCTCCCTTGCTTGGTTTCATCGGCAAAGATACGCATTTTTGCCGGCAAGGTCGGGCGGCTTTTCGTTTTTTACAATTATTATCACGCGCTACGGCAATATAAACGCCCGAATAGAGTTATCCATCTTGATAAACTATAAACAAACGGAAATATGAAAAAGTTAGTATTCATGTTCGCTGCCGCTGCCATGTTCGCTGCCTGTCAGCATAATGGCAAGAACGCAGCCAATGCTGGAAGTACGGATTCTTTGGCAGCCGACACGATGGTTGCTGGTGACACACTGACCTACGAAGGTGAGGGTCCTGCCGCAGACGGCACGTACAAGTACAGTCTTTCGCTCTACGGAGACAGCATCAAGGAATTTGCTTACGAGCAGGTTGCCGTCACGCCTAAGGGGGAGCAGACCATGGCTCGCACCACCGGAGTGGCCAGACTGATTGAGAACAACGGAAAGAATTACGTGCGCGTACAGTCGGAAAAAATGGATTCAGTAACCTTCCTCCAGTTGGACGACCAGACGCTGCGTCTGGTATCCAACAAGTTTGAAGAAGCCGGAGAAGGCACCAATACCGACCTGAAGCTGAAGAAGTAAAGCATACGCCCGCAAGCGGGTCTGAACGAACATGCCGGAGAGGATCTTTCTTCTCCGGCATGTTGGTTTTCGGCCTAGTGGCCCGTTTTTAGCGGTCTTGCAACAACTTAGTGTTCATTGCCAACCACTACTTGAATGCCAGGATTTGCAGCAACCAGTCTCTTCACATGATTATATTCAGCACCGGCATCGACACGGATGGTTCTCAACTTCGTGTTGTCTTCAACGACATCGTACTCTGCGTCTTCGTTATATCCGTTGTTTTTCAAGTTTATTTCTTCCAAAGCAGGCATACGGACTGCCTCGAGGTTGCAAAGAATTTGATTCTTTGAAAAATCGAGTTTGGTTATGGGATTGTTGGTGATAATGAGCTGAAAAAGCATCGGCAGTCTGGAAAGGTCTATGTTCGTCAATTGATTGTCGTGCAAGAAAAGGAACATCAGTTTTGGCAAATCAAGATCAATTGCCTTAATTTGATTGGAATAGAGATTGAGGCGTTGAAGAGAGGGTAGATTCTTGAGATTAACCATGCTTATTTTGTTGTGGTCGGCATGCAACTCCGTGAGCAAAGGAAGGTCTGCCGCCTCAATGCTCGCCAACCGGCATTTAACCATGTCTATACGCTCCAATTTGGGCAGTCCTGAGAAACAAACCGATTGGAGATTGGAAGAGCCATTCAACAAGACAAGTTTCAAATTCTTACATGGAGCAAGATTGAGCTGCGTGAGACCGGTGTGCTGCAAATAGAGCGACTCAATCTTGAGATTGCCCGACAAGTTCAATTCCGTCAACTCCTTATTGTCATAAAGACGAATGTCGGTAAGTTCCGGCATCGCCGACAGCTCTATCGCCTTTATTCCATTCCCGCCAAGGTTCAGTTGTTTCATCTTGGTGAGTTTGTACAGAGGAGACGGGTCGGACACCGCATGATATTTCAAGTTCAACGTGTCAAGGTTTATGAAATGCTCCAGCCCCGCGACGCTTTTAATAACTTCGGACTTGACCACACCTTTTGGATCGGCGAAACCGAAATCAAGTTTTGTGATTTTCGCTGCTTCCTCGTACGACAATTTACCATCATGATTGACATCGGGAGAAGGAGTTAAAGCGAAAACGCGCTCTTCCAGATTCGCATCTTCAAACGCCACGAAATCGGACTTACGCTTTACGGTAACCTCGCACTTCGCCTCACTCTGCACACCTTGCGAAGCAGCAGTGGCGGTGATGAAGGCCTTCCCTTCAGACAATGCGTCAACTTTACCATCCGTAACCTTAACAACCTTGGCGTCGTCCACCATCCACTTCACGACAGCCCCCTTGGGTACACCTTGCACGGTCAGCATCGTAGTTTCGCCTTCCACCATGTCCAACCTTGACTGATTCAACATGATGCTGAACTGCGGCATAACCTCGTCTTTGTCACCACATGCTGCCAATAAGAGAGACAACAACATCACGGGAATCATGCGTAAACCTGTTTTCTTTTTCATCTTGTGATAATTATACGTTTTGATTATTATTAGGCCGCTAAAGTGTCATTTCATAAATGAAAGCGGCAAATTTGATAACAGAGTTGGCAAAGATACGAATAAATAAGTGAAACTCACTCGAAGAGATGGATTTTCAACAAAAAACTTTGACTCTTCACTCCGTTGGTACAAAAGAACAGGATGGTTACTGACAACGAGCAAACTGCTTGAATGAAAGCGCACAGGTGTGGCGTGCGCATGGCCACGGCTCTTTCATTTAAGGACAATGTTGTTTAACAACAAATAAAACCAATGAAACGAATCAACTTAACAAGGCAATGAACGCAGGTGTTCTGCCAATGAAACAAATCCGCCGACATGAGCATATCGCGTGTCTTTGTCAAATTCGCTTTCAAATTCGTTGAACGCCAGCGTTCATAAATTCTGACAATCAGATTCGTTACATTTGTTCTATTCGTTGTTGATACTAAAGAACATGATTGTTTTAGCCACTAAACGACCTTTTAAATGAAAGAGCCGTGGCGCGTGATAAAGTTTTAAGATTGTAATCTTTGTTGTTTCTAATATTATTCTTAACTTTGCAAATTATATTCAAAATTCAACAAACAAGCCGTCTCTTTATCGGAAAACCCTAAGAGCGACCATACAAGGATAACAACCCGTAGTAAGGATTTATGTACAACCACGCGACACATGGCCTTAACCGCCCGTTCAGAGTTCCATCCGCCATTCTTGCGATGGACGAGAAAGGCGCATACCTGCCTGAGCCGTTAACATCCGTTACCACCCTCCCGAACATTTAACACTTTTTATAAACTCTTTTTACACCATAAACCTCTTGACGGTCTTGCCACAAGGTCGTTCAGAGGCTTGTTGGCTGTCGGCGCACATCAAGCGCATCAAAAAAGACAACCACTATCCAAGAGGTGACGAGGCCATGACAAGAATGGTGGGGGAAAAAGAGACATTTGACATGCGAAGCTGTCCAAGCTGCGGATTTTAGTCAAGCCGCTTTCCAACACTTACGTCACTCCCGTGCTGAAAGGCCTCCCACCATACACCATAAAACCGTGGCGACGACGACAATAACGTCTTGAGATAATGCCATCTAACCACACAAGAAAAAAAAATCAATATTCACAATAACATAAAGTATTTGTTCACACATGCAACACCATAAACAAAAGAAAAAGCCCTACGTCGCACCCAAGTGCGAGGTGTACCGAATAGGGAAATGCAATTTGATGGACTTCTCTGGCTCGATGGGAGGATTTGAGGACGGAGGATCTTTAAGCAAGAAACACGAGTTTGACAACGAGAGCATATTTGACTCTAATGAAGATTTTACCTGGGAGACAGACAACCCTCAAATGGGAAAGGAGATAAAGCCATGACACCACTAATGAGAAAAAGCAAACAAAAGGCACTTGCGCTACTTGCGCTGCTCGTCTTGGCATGCACTGGTCTTACCTCATGCGCAGACGAAAACTTAGTGAACAACAACACTGGTGGCGAGAACGTCAATCCCGCCGATTTCAAGCTCGCCACCTCCACCGTAACATTCTCTTCCGACGCGGGCATGCAGCTGCCCAACGTAACCCGCGCCTTAGACCCGGACGCGCCTGCCACCCGAGCGGTGTCGCTCAACGAACACTACATGCCGCTGGCCGAAGGCTCCAACCTCACGGCGAGGGTCTTTGTGGTGAGAGTGGACGAGAATTCCACGACGACAATTAACGGCAAGAAAGCCATGGATCCCAGCAAGATAGTCATGGGTGCGGGCGAAATCAAATGGGACAACGTGCGTGAGCTTACGGGCGGAGGCGTGCATCTCGATTCCAAGGAAAGCCTGCTCACACTCACATGGCTTGATGGAAACAGCGTGGTAATCAGACCCAACGAGGAGTGGTACATCTGCGGTATCATCGGGGGAGAATATAACGAAGACTACAAGAAAGCGGCGGAAACAGCCACAAACCCGGCAAAGAAAAAACTTAACCTCCAGCTCTACAATTTCTATGTCAAGACGAACCCCTCCAACGAACACAACACCCGCGACGAGAAGGGTCGACTTCGCGTGACGGCGGCTTTCAGCACGGGATGGACAAGGCTGAACGTGGAGAAGCCAAACGTGATAAACCTGCGGAAATGGGCGTTCAAGGCCATGGGCACACTTTTTCGTTTCAAGGTGAAGCGCAACACGGAGCTGGTCAAGCCAGAGGCGCACAAATACACCTTCGCCAGCTCGCAGCTTACAGCCAACGGAGGGTTCATGATGATGCCGATGAGCCTGTACAGCCAAGGGGATTGGCTTGAAATGGATCACCAGAAAGGACTTGACTGCGAGATACGCCCATGGGAGAAGGACATAGACCGTAACTTCTATTGGCAATACGATAAAGAAAGGCACTTGCACTATAACAACATTGAAGACACGGATCCCAACGAGGAGGATGAAGGCGAATATGATGGTCCTTTCTACGAGTACAGATACACCTACGACGCCGAGAAGATGCGCGGATCTAAAGCGGACAAAGACTACGACGAGTTTTACGTTTGGGGCATGCCTATCCCACTGCCCAACTACAACGGCGCCACACAGATTACCGCCGAGCGCGGCAGCTTCATGCTCGGGCGCAAGCAGCCCAATGGTTCCAAATACGACTATGCCGACGAATGGCTCTACGCCAAGGCGGTGGATCCGAAAACCAACTCCAACGAGTACAAGCTGAAAGACTTCGCACAGACGCGTGGCAAAGCCTTCTCCATAGAACTGGGCGTGTGCCGTCCCCGATTCAGCGCAATGAAGCACGACACGCTAAAATACGCGTGGCCCAATCCGCTGGAACGACTCGCCATCACCAACAGCAAGACCAACGAGAGAGGATGGCACGACACGAATGAGCAGAAAAACAACAAAAAAAATTATGGGCATGTTGATAACTGGACCATGAAATCGAGTGTGTTCAAGATGAAGTTCGTGCTGGACGGAATGCCGCTCGTGCCGGACGGCTACCATGTGCCAAACGGAGAGGAGTGGGGCTGCGCCATCCCGAATCCCATTAACACTATATATGATTATCAACTTATAGATAAATTACTTGACTGGAAATACTTCTCGAAGCCTGGCAAGATTCCTACCTATGAGTTATACAATACAGGCGATGACGACACGCGAACAGTCATATTGGCAGGCTGTAAAAAGGACATTGCTCTGCAGGGTCGGTGGGAAGAGTTGCACTGGCCAGAGTACCCTGCGTTTTACTCCTACTTCATGCAAGACAAGGCAAAGGGAGAATTGTACGCCATTCGTTTTGACGGCACTCACAATAATGCCAAAAATCCCAGGGACAAGTATCTGTTAGGAAACAGGTATCGTTGCGCATACCGCTGGAGACTGATCAATGCGGGTAGCAAGGAAGATGTTGCCAACGACAAACACGGCATGCGCCTCGTGGTGCAGAGCCGATGGATAGGCAACGCCAATGTGGGCCTCAAGGATATCATGGATGACGCGTGGTGGGGGAAAAGCTCGCCCGACAATCCGCTGTTCAACACCGACTGCTACCGCGTGCTGCCAGGCGTGGGATATCCAAAATCGGGAAAAACTGGCGATAAGAGCCGGTATGTGACATATTGGTCAAGAACAAGATGGCTGTATCAGAAAGGACACGCTGATAATTCTGAGTATAACAAGGGCTTTTGTTACCGAAGGTTTAACAGTAAGGGATTTAACCGCGGACATCAAGATGGAATGCGATCGGCTGAAGAGTATCCTGTGCGCCTTATCGTAAACAGAGACGTAGATGAGTTTGGCGACTACGCGCCAAGAAAAAAACAGCATTACAGGAACGAACGCGAATTGATCAGCCGAAAGGCCGACGGCAACGTGAAAAATTGGGATTGGACGCCGAAGCTTTACTGATACCTTCTTTTTCTATTTAGGGCGATTCTATAAATTAGCATTGACCGATTGTGAGACTATTTTTGAGGTCAATTTGTTTGTGAGTAAAGGAGTATGGCGAGCTATACGACTGAACGGACAAGCAAATTGAACCAAAAACAGCCTCGCAATCTGACAAAGCTAATTTATAGAACCGCCCTTAACGGAAAACACGAAAACGTGCGGGTGACATGAAGAAACCACAGAACGCCGGCGTTCTGACGAAAACAGCGAAAAGAAATGCGTTGTGATTTTTCTCCGATTCTTTGTCAAAAGTGAAATGCCGCAACTATGTTTTTCGTTGCTTTAGACAGAACGGGACGTTCTTTCGTGAAATGGCTTTTGCGGCAATGTTTTTTAGATTCTTTTGTGTTTTTCGTTGTTTAATGATGAGATGTCATGCTGCTTTTTATTGGTACGCAATATGTTATATTCATTTAATCGGTAAATTTGAGAGTGAAGTACCCAAAGGATGAATGATTTATGGCAGCAAAGGCTATTGTTAAATGAAAGAGCCGTGATGCCAGACCAAGAAAAAAAAATTGGGATTCAGAACGCCACTTGAGACCTTTTACTTAAATTTGCAAACGTAGTTGCATTTTGAAGTTGAATCTTCGTTGCGCCCAATTTTATAATATATGAGAGAAAATACAGAATGTGTCGCAATCAGCACTCATCAAGTAGGCTTTTGGGGATTGCTCATCACTTTGGGCATCGTGTTCGGAGACATCGGTACTTCACCTCTCTATGTGATGAAGGCAATCCTCCACACCGGAGAAGCCATCAACGAAAATACCATTTTGGGCGCACTGTCCTGCATCATCTGGACACTCACACTCCAAACCACTTTTAAATATGTATGTGTGGCGCTTCGTGCCGACAACAATGGCGAAGGAGGCATACTCGCCCTCTACGCTCTGTTGCGCAAGCATAAGAGAAGGTGGATTTACGTTCTGGCCATCATTGGTGCCAGTACGCTGCTGGCAGACGGAATCATCACCCCTGCCATCACGGTCACCACAGCCATTGAAGGACTCGAAACCATCAGTCCGCATCTGCCGGTCATACCCATCACTCTTGCCATCATCAGCGTCATCTTCTTCGTGCAGCAGTTTGGCACTGAAAGCATAGGCAAGTCGTTTGGAGTTTTCATGCTGCTTTGGTTCCTGTTGCTGGGTGTGGCGGGAACTTTCAATATCACTTCGTCTCCACTGATACTGAAGGCTTTCAATCCTTATTATGCCATCATGCTTTTGGCAAAATCACCAGAATGGTTCTTGATTCTGGGAGCGGTTTTCCTCTGTACTACTGGGGCAGAGGCACTTTATTCCGACCTGGGGCACTGTGGCAGAAAGAACATCACCATCAGCTGGGCGTTTGTAAAGACCATGCTCATTCTAAACTATCTGGGACAGGGAGCATGGATACTGAATCATGTGGATCAAGCATTGTCTGTCAATCCGTTCTACTCCATCATGCCGCAGAGCATGCTGATTTTCGCCATCATCATGGCTACGGGTGCAGCCATCGTGGCGAGCCAAGCACTCATCAGTGGTACTTTCTCCGTACTGAGCGAAGCCATGAACCTGCATTTTTGGCCGCGCATGCGAATCAAGCACCCTACCCATGTAAAGGGACAGCTGTTTATCCCAATGATCAATCTTGCCATGTACATTGGCGTGGTTCTCATCATCCTGCTGTTTCGCGACTCCTCGCACATGGAGGCAGCCTATGGTCTCGCCATTACCATCACGATGCTGATGACTACCCTGCTGCTTGGTTTATACCTGAGAACCAGTGGTGTGGCTCGCCTCTTCACGCTGATGTTTATGGGCGCATACTGCACCATCGAAGGAGTGTTCCTTGCAGCCAATCTATCAAAGTTTCTCGCAGGAGGATGGTGTACGATGCTCATAGGCGGAATCCTGTTTCTGATTATGTATATGTGGGTTCGCACCATGAAGATACGCCGCCAATACATCAGCTCTAAACCGCTGAATGAGTATTACAAGATTATCTCCGACATCAAGGCCGACGAGAACATCCCCAAATACGCATCCAATCTTGTCTATGTAAATCATGCCGATAAGGAAGGCACCGTGGATGACAAGCTGCTCTACTCCATCATCAACAAGCAGCCGAAACGAGCTGACCATTACTGGCTTATCAACATGGAGTTTGTTGACACTCCCGACACGCTGGAGTACAGTTGCGAGCCCCTGGTACCTGACACCCTCTACAGCGTGACCATGCACATAGGTTTCAGAATTGAGCCTCGGGTAAGCCTCTATCTGCGACAAGTGGTAGAAGACCTGGTGGCCGACGGGAAGGTAGATTTGAGAAGTACATATCCTTCACTGCGGAAAAACGGAATCTCTGGTGACTTCCGATTCATCATTATCCACCGCGTTTATTACCCCGAGAGTTCTTGTAACCGTCAGCAGAATTTAGAGATGAGCATCTACGCTCTCATCAGCAAGATTGGCATTGACGAGCCGAAGGCATTGGGCCTCGACACATCTATGGTGGCAGTGGAACGCGTGCCGCTCATCATCAACCATCGTAACAGAAGCAGCAGACGTATCGCCCAGAAGATGGATGAATAGAAAATGGGATTTATAGCATAAAACAAAAAGACAGAATTTTTCAAAATATATTCAGGATATGGATAAGCAGATTTTTCAAACAGACTCACGTTCTCGCTGGAAAAAGTTCCTGTGGAGCATGAGAGTCATCGGAGCAATCATCATATTCTTCGTCATTGTATTCCTAACTTTATTCGCATTGGAAGGCAGTCCTAAGATTCCCTTCGTACACAACTATCACAAGGTGATGACCGCAGAAAAGCCACTCATGCGCAACAATGAGACGGCAAAGGAATACAAATCGTTCCGCCGCTTCTTTCACGAGAAGAAGATGCACAACGCCTATGCAGAGGCTGCTGCCAGAAAGACTCGCTTCTCAGGAAAGGGCAACCAGCTCAAAGAGAAATATCTCAGAGAGTGGAACGATCCGAGCATGGGAATCCGAGCAGCATGGTACGTAAATTGGGACAAGCGATCGCTGCTTTCGCTCAAGCGCAACATCAGACACATCAACCTGCTCATAGGCGAATGGCTGTTCATCAATCCGAAAACCGGAGCGCTCTGTACTCAGGTAGATAAGAAAGCCCTTCGCCTGGCGCAGAATGCAGGCGTGCCCGTTATGGCGATGCTTACCAACAACTATAGCAAAAACTTCAGAAGCGAAGCCATCGGCAACATCATGAAGGATGCAGGCAAGAGAAAACTGTTTACAGAGAAACTTCTCGCAGCTTGCAGCAAGTACAAGTTATGCGGAATCAACATCGACCTGGAAGACCTGCAGATGAACGACAACGCCCTGCTCACAACCTTTGTGAGAGAACTGTCGGCAGTCTTCCATAAGGAAGGACTATATGTTACCCAGGATGTAGCTCCTTTTAATGAAGACTACGACATGGAGCAGCTCGCCAAGTACAACGACTATCTTTTCCTGATGGCATACGACGAGCACAACTCGACAAGCAAGCCGGGCGACGTATGCTCACAGCAGTTTGTAGAACGTGCCACCGACTGGGCAGCACGCAACATCCCCAACAACAAGCTCGTTATGGGACTGGCTGCCTATGGCTACGACTGGTGCGAGAATAAAGATGGAGAAACCGTAACCTTCAACCAAGCCGTGGCCTCAGCTTTGAACGCTGGTACTCCGATAGACTTCAATGAAGATTCCTACAACCTCAACTTCTCCTACATCGATGGAGAAAACCAGACTCATCAAGTTTATCTCACCGATGCTGCCACATCCTATAATATCATGCGCTTCGGAGCAGAATACCATCTTGCCGGATTCAGCGTATGGCGACTGGGTACGGAAGATTCCCGTATATGGAACTTCTACGGTAAGGACATGAGTTACGAAAACTCCTCCAGGTGGAACCTTCAGAAGCTGCTCCAGATAAGAAGTCTTGACGACGTGAACTTCGTGGGCAACGGAGAGGTGCTGCAGGTGGAGTCGGAACCGCAGCCGGGCTACATATCCATCGTGAAAGACAAGGACGACGGACTTATAGCCAATGAAATATACCGCAAACTGCCATCCAACTATACTGTAACAAAAATAGGTAACTGCCACGCCAAAGACCTCGTCATCACTTTCGATGACGGACCCGACAGCAAGTGGACCCCTCAGGTGCTCAGCATTCTGAAGGAACATCACGTACCTGCCGCATTCTTCATGGTAGGTCTGCAGATGGAGAAAAACCTGCCCATTGTGCGGAAAGTGTATGAAGCCGGGCACACCATCGGCAACCACACCTTTACCCATCACAACGTGATAGAGAACTCAGACGACCGCACCTATGCAGAGCTGAAGCTCACGCGAATGCTGATAGAGAGCATAACCGGGCACAGTACCATTCTGTTTCGTGCTCCATATAACGCCGACAGCGACCCAACCCAGTATGAAGAAATAGAGCCGATGATTCTTGCCTCACGACGCAACTACCTGATGGTTGGCGAAAGCATCGACCCTAACGACTGGATGCCGGGCGTAACAGCCGACCAGATTTACCAGCGTGTTACCGACGGCGTACACCACGAAGACGGTCACATCATACTGCTACACGATGCTGGCGGCGTTACCCGCAAGGCAACCATACAAGCACTGCCGCGCATCATCACCACCCTGCAGAAAGAAGGCTATCGCTTCATCTCGCTGGAGGATTATCTGGGAATGAAACGCGAAACACTTATGCCTACCATACAGAAAGGAGAGGCTTACTATGCAATGCAGATGAACCTCACACTGGCAGAATTCATCTACCATCTGAGCGATTTCATCACCGCGCTCTTCCTCGTATTCCTCGTACTCGGATTTATGCGACTCATATTCATGTATGGTCTTGTCTTCAAGGAAAAACGAAAAGAACGCATACGCAATTATAACAACCTCGACAAGGAAGATATGCCTAAGGTTTCCATCATTGTACCAGCCTATAACGAAGAGGTAAACGTAGTGAACACGATTTACAATCTGATTGCACAAGACTATCCTTCGTTCAATATCGTAGTAGTAGATGACGGAAGCAAGGACCATACCTTTGCCATACTAAAAGAAAAATTCGGCAACCACCCGAAAGTGGATATCTTCACTAAGCCCAATGGCGGTAAGGCGGCTGCCCTGAACTTCGGACTGAGCCACACCGATGCCGACTTCGTGGTATGTATAGATGCCGACACGCAGCTGCGCCATGATGCCGTGAGCAAGCTAATGAGACACTTCGCTGCCGACAAGGAGAAACGTGTGGGAGCCGTTGCCGGCAACGTGAAGGTTGGCAACTGCCGCAACATGCTCACCAACTGGCAGGCAATAGAGTATATCACCTCTCAGAACTTCGACCGAATGGCCTACGCTGCCATTAACGCCATCACCGTAGTGCCTGGTGCCATAGGAGCGTTCCGCAAGGAAGCCATGGAGAAAGCCGGATATTTCACAACCGACACGCTTGCTGAAGATTGCGACCTGACGATGCGCATCATCGAGGCGGGATACGTTATCGAGAACGAAAACCATGCCGTGGCGATGACCGAAGCCCCAGAAAATATCAGACAGTTTGTAAAGCAACGCACCCGTTGGTGTTTTGGAGTGATGCAGACTTTCTGGAAACATCGTCGTAACCTGTTCAGCAGCCGTTATAAGGGATTCGGCTTGTGGGCTTTGCCAAATATGCTCGTGTTCCAATACATTATCCCTACGTTCTCGCCAATAGCCGACGTTCTGATGTTGGCAGGACTGTTCTCAGGCAATGCCTGGCAGATATTCATCTACTATCTGATTTTCCTCATTGTAGATGCAAGCGTATCCATCATGGCTTTCATAGTGGAAAAAGAATCGTTGTGGACATTGTTATGGATCATACCGCAGCGTTTCTTCTATCGCTGGATTATGTACTATGTTATTTTCAAGAGTTATTTCAAGGCCATCAAAGGCGAACTGCAGCAGTGGGGCGTCCTGAAGAGAACGGGAAATGTAAGAATATGAAACAGCCAAAAATCGCTCTTACTGGGAGGGTTATATCTAAAAATAAAGCAAGAAAGAGAAATCTCATGCCAGTCCTTGAATTCTTTTGCGTTTATTTATGGGCGGTTCTATAAATTATCTTTGACAGATTGTGAGACTATTTTTGAGGCCAATTTGTTCGTGAGCAAAGGAATATAGCAAGCTATACGACTGAACGAACAAGCAAATTGGACCAAAAACAGAGCAAGCCGAATACAATCAAACTTGTTTGAATTGTTGAGGCGCAGCCTGTTTTATATAAAAAGAGTCCACAAGATGACAAAACGTAAAAAGACTGACATAAAAAACTTTACGGTGGTAATTTATAGAACTGCCCTTTAGGGAAAATTGCAGGCAGGAACAAACCATGAACGAGTGTGTCCCTGCTTATGTTTTTTGACAATCACGCCACGCCCAAACTGAGAACAGGCGTAAACAGACAGTCACCAAATAAGCATGAAAAAGACAACTGTCGTACAAACCCGATCAGACAGATTGATAGCCCTTGATGCTGTTAGTCTTCAGAATATCTCTCAAGCTCAGCTCCTTCTGTGCAGCATTTGCATTGTGTGTACCGTTCGGTTTATCATCCTCCGAGGAACGATAGACAAAGAGTTTCTCATGCAACACTGCGCATCCCCAACCAAGCAGGGCTACCACGATGAATACGAATAATGCAATAATTTCCATACGAATGCTATTTAGGAAGACAAATATAAGCAATAATACTGATTGAACCATCATTTACCCAAAATAATCGTCACACAGATTCATTTTTGGGCGGTTCTATAAATTATAAAAAAGACGCTCTCAACCCAAGAGGATGAGAGCGTTGATATGTAAACAAATGCGGTAAGCTTACTTCGCTTCGTTTTCGTCTTGCGGTTTCTCATCAGAAACAGCCTTGACATCAGAAGCATCTTTCGGAGCTTCTTCGGCCTGCTCTGCCTTAACAGCATCAACAGCTTCAGCTGTTTCTTCAGCAGTAACACCTTCATTCTTCTTACCGGAAGAACGACGGCTGCGGCGAGTTCTCTTGGCTGCTTTCTCCGTCTTTGCCATATTGTCATCAAAATCAACTAACTCGATGAAGGCAATCTGAGCAGCATCACCTTGGCGAGTACCCAGCTTGATTACGCGTGTGTAGCCACCCGGGCGGTCTCCGATTTTGGGAGCTACCGTCTTGAACAACTCCGTCACGGCTTCCTTTTTCTGAAGGTAGCGGAAAACGACACGACGCGAATTGGTAGTGTCATCCTTTGAGCGAGTAATCAGCGGCTCTACATATTTCTTTAAAGCCTTAGCCTTTGCGAGGGTCGTAGTGATTCTTTTGTGCATAATCAGGGATACTGCCATGTTAGCAAGCATAGCATCACGATGAGATGCAGTACGACCTAAATGGTTGAATTTTTTATTGTGTCTCATTTTTGTTTTGTTCGTTGTGGATGAGAGTGGATTTGATTGTATGCGTCATATATTCGAGCATTCGACTGGTTGACATGCCCACCGTTCAGAAAACAGATTACTCAAAGCATCTTACCCCAAACAGACAAACGTACCAACCTTGCGACCCAACGGCTCAAATACACTTAACCTTACTCCTTATCCAGTTTATACTTTAATGTGTCGGTTCCAAATGATAGATTCAGACTTTCGAGCAAATCATCAAGCTCTGAAAGCGATTTCTTTCCAAAGTTGCGGAACTTTAACAAATCCGTCTTGTTGTATTGCACCAAGTCGCCGAGAGTTTCAACCTCGGCAGCCTTGAGACAATTGAGTGCCCGAACACTGAGGTTCAGGTCAACGAGCTTTGTTTTGAGCAATTGACGCATGCGCAACACCTCCTCGTCAAACTCTTGGTTGTCGTCTTGGTCAGGACTTTCGAGCGTTATCTTCTCATCAGAGAACAACATGAAGTGATGGATGAGAATCTTGGCAGCCTCTTTCAGCGCATCCTTTGGGGATATGGAACCATCCGTAGTGACCTCGATGACGAGCTTATCATAGTCGGTCTTTTGCTCGACGCGATAAGGCTCTACCGCATATTTCACATTACGGATTGGGGTGTAGATTGAGTCGATTGGGAGAACATTGACATCCGTGCAGAATTGACGGTTCTCATCAGCGGGAACGTATCCACGTCCTTTGTTGATGGTAAGGTCTATCTGCATGGAAGCTTTAGCATCTAAATGACAAATCACCAAATCTGGGTTTAACACTTCAAATCCAGTCAGATACTTACCTATATCGCCCGCTTTGAACTCGGTGGAATTCTCTACGGTGATACTAACTTTCTCATTCTCGAATTCTTCTACTACTTGCTTGAATCGAACTTGTTTGAGATTCAAGATAATGTTGGTAACATCTTCCTTTACACCAGGCACAGAAGAAAACTCGTGTTCAACACCAGCGATACGGATGGTATTGATAGCAAAGCCTTCAAGTGATGAAAGAAGAATGCGGCGCAATGAATTACCGATGGTAATACCAAAGCCAGGTTCCAGAGGACGGAATTCGAACTTGCCGAACTTGTCATCTGCCTCCAACATTACTACCTTATCAGGTTTTTGAAATGCTAATATCGCCATTAATTTAATGATTTATTTAGAGTACAACTCAACGATTAACTGTTCCTTAATATTCTCAGGGATGTCAGCTCGTTCCGGCAGATGCAAGAACTTTCCGCTCTTTGAATTCTCATCCCACTCAATCCAAGGATATTTACTATGGTTGAAGCCAGCCAACGACGCTTCGATGACCTCGAGAGACTTGGCCTTCTCGCGCACGCCAACTATTTGACCGGGCTTAACCGCATAAGAAGGAATGTTGACAACATTGCCGTCAACGACAATGTGCTTATGCCCAACCATTTGACGAGCAGCTGCACGCGTCGGGGCTATACCCAGGCGGAATACGACATTGTCGAGACGTGATTCCAGACTCTGAAGAAGAACCTCACCGGTAATACCGTCAGCCTTAGCAGCCTTCTCAAACATATTACGGAACTGACGCTCAAGCACGCCATAGGTGTACTTAGCTTTTTGCTTCTCTGCCAACATGGCGCCGAACTCAGACATCTTTCTGCGTCGGTTGTTACCATGCTGTCCAGGAGGGAAGTTTCTCTTGGACAAAACTTTGTCAGCACCGAAGATGGGTTCTCCAAACCGGCGCGCAATTTTAGATTTCGGACCTATGTACCTTGCCATAATATAAAAAAAATAAACTTTATCTAATGATGAATGTCTGGAGCCTGACAATGAGAACAGGCTCCAGATGAAATTTATACCTTACGTCTCTTAGGAGGACGGCAGCCATTGTGCGGCAATGGGGTAACGTCGATGATTTCAGTTATCTCAATTCCCGCAGCATGAACCGCACGAATCGCCGATTCACGTCCGTTGCCAGGTCCTTTCACAAAAGCCCTGACCTTACGCAAGCCCAAGTCGAAAGCGACCTTCGCGCAATCCTCACCGGCCATCTGTGCTGCATAAGGAGTATTCTTCTTAGAGCCGCGGAAGCCCATCTTACCGGCGGAAGACCAAGAAATAATCTGACCCTCGCTGTTTGCCAATGAAACGATAATATTGTTAAATGAGCTGTGAACGTGCAACTGTCCCAGTGCATCAACTCTTACATTCCTCTTTTTTGAAGCTGTTGATTTCTTTGCCATGATCTTTTTTAGTTTAAAAGTTAGGAGTTCAAGTTTAAATGTATTGAGAAAATGAATTTCCCAACCCTCAACCCTCAACTAAATTTACTTAGTAGCTTTCTTCTTATTAGCAACAGTCTTCTTCTTACCTTTACGTGTACGAGCATTGTTCTTAGTGCTCTGACCGCGAACAGGAAGACCATTACGATGTCTAACGCCACGATAACAACCAATATCCATCAGTCGCTTGATATTCATTTGGATCTCTGAACGGAGATCACCTTCTACCTTGAACTCAGCACCGATAATTTCACGGATCTTGGCTGCTTGATCGTCAGTCCATTCACTAACCTTCAAGTCACGGTTCACACCTGCCTTATCCAATATCTTTGCTGAACTACTTCGACCTATACCATAAATATAGGTCAATGCGATTTCGCCACGCTTATTCTGGGGCAAATCTACTCCAACAATTCTTATTGCCATTTGTTGATAAAATTAATTAAATAAATAACTTTGATTTGAGCTGTGTGATTCAACACTCATTGAACGGTACAACTCTTCATCTTTTTAGCCCTGACGTAATTTAAACTTCGGGTTTTTCTTGTTAATGACGAACAGACGACCTTTACGACGAACAATCTTACAGTCGGGTGTACGTTTCTTTAATGATGCTCTTGTCTTCATATCTTATACTTGATTATTTGTATCTGAAAACGATTCTGCCTTTGGTCAAATCGTAAGGACTCATTTCAACCTTCACCTTGTCTCCGGGCAGAATCTTGATATAGTGCATTCTCATCTTTCCCGAGATATGTGCTATAATCTCTACACCGTTTTCAAGCTCTACTCGAAACATTGCGTTGGATAAACTTTCCACGATGGTTCCGTCTTGCTCTATTGCGGACTGTTTTGCCATAATAAATTATTTCTTTCTAAAAGTTCAATATTCTTAAACGTTGAAAACATCTGCACGCAACCAGGATAATGGTTAACGCATGGGCGAAGTGCGCAGAAACATTGCCTGTGAACGTTGGAACAACCAAGTTTATCGGGCAACATGGCATTGATGCGGGAAAGTAACAACCCAGACATCTCCGTCGTAGAAGATGTAACGACAACCTCCATGCCAACCACCTAATCCACCACGCAGTCTACGTTAACAGACCGTCACACCGGCAAACCATTTGCTTGTTTGGAATGCCGTGAGCGACGAAACGATGGACAGAGGTACATCAATGTCGCAGAATGTCGCACCAAAGAATCAAAATATCCATAGGCCACGAAGTAGGCCTATTATTTCTGACTAATTGGATGCGCAATTCTATGGAGGAGCAACGACCACTTGACTGATGCGCTAACCATCAACGCAAGCGCGTTTCCCACACCAGTTGGTTTTCCACTCACTTCAACAAGTCAAATCCTCAGCCTTTAAGAATAAACTCACCCTCAGACTAAAGATTAATAGGCTGACACATGGTTTCCTCTGGTGTGACCAACGCTCAGCAGTCCATCATAATGACGCATCAACAAGTGGCTCTCTATCTGCTGCAGTGTATCAATGACCACACCAACGAGAATCAAGAGAGACGTACCACCGAAGAACTGTGAGAATCCTTGCTGTACGTTCAACAAACCAGCTAAAGCAGGCATGATGGCTATGAAAGCGATGAACAACGAACCAGGGAAAGTCAATCGAGACATTACGGTATCAATGTACTCAGCAGTATCCTTACCGGGTCGGATTCCGGGGATAAAACCATTATTGCGCTTCATGTCTTCAGCCATCTGCACGGGATTCAACGTAATAGCTGTATAGAAATATGTAAATGCGATAATCAGAATCACATAAATCACATTATACAACAAACTGTGTGGATCCATGAGTGCGCGAACAATCGGCGATGCGTTGTCAGATTGATACTGAACGATGGCTAAAGGAATGAACATCAATGCCTGAGCAAAGATAATAGGCATTACATTAGCAGCAAACAATTTCAGGGGGATATACTGGCGCGCACCTCCATATTGCTTGTTGCCGACCATACGCTTGGCATACTGAACAGGAACCTTGCGAGTACCCTGCACCAATAGGATTGAAGCGCAAATCACAGCAAAGAAAATCAGCAACTCAACGATAAACATGATCAAACCACCTCCGCTGATAGCTGTTAAACGTGAGCCTGCCTCTTGCACAAAAGCCTGAGGAAGGCGGGCGATGATACCAATCATGATGATTAATGAGATACCGTTACCTACACCCTTGTCGGTTATACGTTCACCTAACCAAAGGATGAACATACTTCCTGCTGCCAGGATAATAGTAGCTGGAATCATGAAGACAGTCCATGAGATACCCGTAGCCAAGGCTTGAGAAGCCTGATACTTCAGGTTCATCAAGTAGCTGGGAGCCTGCAACAGCAAAATGAACACCGTCAGGTACCGAGTATACATGTTGATCTTCTTCCTACCACTCTCACCCTCACGCTGCATCTTTTGAAAGTAAGGTACAGCGACAGCAAGAAGTTGCATAACGATAGAAGCTGAGATATATGGCATGATCCCAAGTGCGAAGATTGACGCATTTGAGAATGCACCACCAGAGAACATGTCAAGCAGCGACATCAAACCGCCTTCAGTCTGCTTTTGCAGTTGTCCTAACGAAGCAGGATTAATACCCGGAAGTACTACAAACGAACCAAAACGATAGATGGCCGTAAACAGAAGGGTGATGAGGAGACGCTGGCGCAAATCCTCAATCATCCAACAGTTCTTTAGTGTCTCAATAAACTTTTTCATTACTTAGATTATAGTTGTGTTACCACCTACTGCCTTGATCGCCTCTTCAGCAGTTTTTGAGAATGCATTTGCTTCTACATCGATTTTAGCAGTCAGCTCACCATTACCTAAAATCTTGACAAGTTTCTTGCCGTTCGTTAAGCCGGAAGCCACCAGCTCAGCGGTTCCAATCTTGGTAAGATTCTTTTCCTCAGCTAATTTCTGGAGTGTAGACAAGTTCACGGCAAAGTATTCCTTGCGATTCAAGCTCTTGAAGCCACCCTTGGGGACACGGCGCTGAAGAGGCATCTGACCGCCTTCAAAACCGGCCTTCTTCTTATAACCAGAGCGAGATTTTGCTCCCTTATGTCCACGAGTAGAAGTTCCACCAAGTCCAGATCCCGGACCACGACCAATGCGACGACGGGAATGAGTAGAGCCTTCTGCTGGTTTCAAATTATATAATTTCATGATTTTACTTCTTAAAAAGATTACTATTCAACGACGGTTACTAAATGATGAACCTTCCGAATCATTCCACGCATAGTTGGATTGTCCTCAACTTCAACAACCTGAGAGATTTTGTGAAGTCCAAGTGCCAGCAGCGTTTTCTTCTGATCCACAGGAGCACCGATTTTACTTTTGATTTGCTTAACCTTAATTGTTGCCATTCTTCAGTCTCCTTATCCGTTAAATACCTTATTCATTTCAATGCCGCGTGCCCCGGCAATGGTATATGCGTCACGCACCTGACTCAACGCCAGGATTGTTGCTTTTACCAAGTTGTGCGGATTTGAGGATCCCTTAGACTTAGCCAAAACGTCCGTAATGCCCACACTGTCCAACACGGCACGCATCGCACCACCAGCAACAAGTCCTGTACCAGCAGCGGCCGGACGCAAGAATACATGCGCTCCACTATAACGCGCCTCTACCTCATGAGGAATGGTACCCTTCAGGACGGAAACCTTCACAAGATTTTTCTTGGCAGCCTCCGTGCCTTTTGCGATGGCAGATGTCACTTCACCAGCTTTCCCTAATCCGTAGCCAATAATTCCGTTACCATCACCAACGACGACAATAGCAGCAAAGGTGAACGTTCTGCCACCTTTCGTTACTTTTGTAACACGGTTGATTGCAACCAAACGATCTTTTAATTCTACGTCGCTATTTATTTTTACTTTATTCATTGCCATAACCGTTTAAAAATTAAGTCCGCCCTTACGAGCAGCATCTGCCAACTCTTTTACACGACCATGGTAGAGATAACCATTACGGTCAAAAACGACAGCCTGCACTCCGGCAGCCAAAGCCTTCTGCGCGATGAGCTCACCAACCTTCTGCGCCTGCTCATCCTTACGCATCTTCTCCAAACCTAAAGAGGAAGCGGAAACAAGAGTTGTACCCGTTATGTCATTTATCACCTGAGCGTAAATCTGTTTATTAGAGCGGAAAACACTTAGACGCGGACGCTCAGCTGTTCCGTTTACATTCTTACGAATACGGAACTTTATCTTCATTCGTCTTTTTTCTTTCTTTGTTGTCATAATCGTAAAAAAATTAAATTACTTAGCCGCAGCTGTCTTTCCAGACTTTCTACGAATAACCTCTCCTTGGAAGAGGATACCTTTTCCCTTGTAAGGCTCAGGCATACGGAAAGAACGAATTTTAGCACAAATGAGACCTAACAGTTGCTTATCGCATGTCTCCAACTTTATGATTGGGTTTTGGTTCCTTTCTGACTTAGTTTCAACCTTCACTTCACTTGGAAGCTGGATGAAGATTGGGTGGGTATATCCGAGAGAGAACTCAACAATGTTACCTTGGTTGGATACGCGGAAACCAACACCGATAAGCTCCAGCGTCTTGCTATAGCCTTCGCTTACACCAACTACCATGTTGTTAACTAAAGACCGATACAAGCCATGATAAGCTTGTTTTTGTTTATAATCAACCGGACTCTTCTCATCAACCTCAAAAGTAATGTGACCATCGCTGATGGAGAACTTGATAGAAGGATTGATTTCCTGAGTTAGTTCACCCTTTGGCCCCTTGACAGTAACGACATGGGTCTTATCGTTGAAATCTACCGTTACCCCTGCTGGAATACTAATTGGCAATTTTCCTATTCTTGACATATTCTAACCTCCAATTAATATATGTAACAAAGAACCTCGCCGCCTATTTTGTGTGCGGTGGCCTCCTTGTCAGTCATTACACCCTGAGACGTAGATAAGATTGCGATACCTAGTCCGTTAATTACTCTCGGCATGTCTTTATAACCGGTATACTGTCGCAAACCGGGCGTAGACACTCGCTTCAATTTCTTGATAGCGTTCTGCTTTGTTGTAGGATCGTACTTCAAAGCGACTTTGATTGTTCCCTGAGGACCATCTTCAATGAACTTATAGTTCAAGATGTATCCTTTCTCGAAAAGGATCTTTGTGATCTCCTTCTTCAAGTTAGACGCAGGAATCTCTACGACACGATGATGTGCCATGATCGCATTTCTGAGTCTTGTCAGATAATCTGCTATTGGATCTGTCATTTTATAAAAGTTTAATTAATCGGGACTACCCCGACAATATTAAATAAGCATCAATTTGATGTATTTGGTTCCATTTACCAACTTGCCTTCTTAACGCCAGGAATCAGTCCTTCCGAAGCCATTTCCCTGAACTGAATGCGAGAAAGACCAAACTGACGTATGAAACCTTTTGGCCGCCCCGTAACCTTGCAGCGGTTGTGAAGACGGATAGGGTTCGCATTCTTGGGAATGGACTGCAATTTACGAGCAGCCTCGTATGCCTCTGCAGGATCCTCAGACGTTGCAATAACCTTTTTAAGAGCTGCGCGTTTTTCCGCATAGCGAGCCACAAGCTTCGCACGCTTCACTTCGCGAGCTTTCATTGATTCTTTTGCCATATTCTTTTAATCGTTTTTAGCGTTCTTAAATGGAAGGCCGAAACCTTTAAGCAAAGCGTATCCCTCTTCATCTGTCTTTGCAGAGGTGACGAAAGTGATGTTCATACCCTGAATGCGGTCAATTGCATCAATGTTGATTTCAGGGAAGATGATTTGCTCTTCAATACCCAAGGTATAATTACCGCGGCCATCAAACTTGCTTTCAATTCCGTTGAAGTCACGAATACGTGGCAATGCCACGCGTACGAGTTTTTCCAAGAACTCATACATACGCTCGCGGCGTAGTGTTACCATCACGCCAATAGGCATTTTCTTACGAAGTTTGAAGTTTGCGATATCCTTCTTAGAATAGGTCGTCACAGCCTTCTGACCGGTAATTGATGAGATTTCATTCACAGCAACGTCAATAATCTTCTTGTCCTCGGTTGCATTGCCCAAACCTTGATTGATGACGATTTTTTTGAGAGCGGGTATCTCCATTGAAGAAGAATAGTGGAACTGTTCTTTCAACGCCGGAGCTATTTTCTCTTTATATGTCTTCTTAAATTGCGCTGTATCCATATTACTTGATTTCCTCCCCTGATTTTTTGGCGATTCGTATCACATTCTTTCCATCATGTTTGATAGAAACACGAGTAGCCTTACCACTCTTTGGGTCAATTAAACTCAAATTAGAGATGTGTATAGGTGCTTCCTGCTTTACAATGCCCCCTTGAGGAGTCTTGGCAGAAGGTTTCGTACTCCTTGACACCACATTCACACCCTCCACGATGGCGCGTTGTTCGTCAACCAACACTTTGAGCACCTTTCCAGTCTTGCCTTTATCCGAGCCGGACAGTACAATCACTGTATCCTCTTTCCTTATATGTAATTTACTCATTTTCTTGTAATTTTAATAATTAAAGAACCTCCGGTGCCAAAGAAACCACTTTCATATTTATTGCACGCAGCTCACGAGCGACAGGACCGAAGATACGGCTTCCCCTTATCTCCCCAGCATTATTCAACAAAACGCAAGCATTGTCATCGAAACGAATGTATGAACCATCCGGACGACGGATTTCTTTCTTTGTACGAACGACTAAGGCCTTAGATACCGCTCCTTTTTTCAAATCACTTGAAGGGATGACGTTCTTCACTGAAACAACGATAACGTCTCCCACACTTGCGTAACGGCGACCAGTACCTCCAAGAACGCGGATGCAAAGAGCCTCACGCGCGCCACTGTTATCACATACTGTAAGTCTTGATTCTGCCTGTATCATAATTACTTAGCTTTTTCTACTATTTGAACTAATCTCCACCTCTTTGTTTTAGACAAAGGACGTGTCTCCATAATGAGGACAGTATCACCTACATTAGCCTCATTCTTTTCATCATGTACATGGTATTTTTTTGTTTTCTGTACAAACTTACCATATATCGGGTGCTTCTCCTTGAACTTTGCTGCAATGACGATGGTCTTATCCATACTGTTGCTGACAACGACACCCTGCCTTACTTTTCTTAAATTTCTTGTTTCCATCTGAACCTTTGTTATTTGTTAAGTTCTCTCTGCTGCAGTTCAGTTTTCATACGGGCGATGTCACGACGAGCAACCTTAATCTGAGATGGATTCTCCAATGGGGACACAGCGTGATTCAGCTTCATCTGATGGTAAGCTGCCTCTGCATTCTCAAGTTTCTCTCGCAAGTCTTTTTCAGCGAGTCCTTTTAATTCTGTCATCTTCATAGCTTAAGCGTTTTTATCGTAATCACGTCGTACAACAAACTTTGTCTTCACGGGTAACTTCTGGGCTGCAAGGCGCAGTGCCTCTTTGGCCACATCAAAGCTAACACCTTCCACTTCAAAGAGGATACGTCCCGGTGTCACCGGAGCCACCCATCCCATGGGATCACCTTTACCTTTACCCATGCGGACGTCGGCAGGCTTTCGAGTGATCGGTTTGTCAGGGAAGATGCGAATCCAAACTTGTCCCTCACGCTGCATATAACGGTTCACTGCTACACGCGCAGCTTCTATCTGTCTGCTGTCGATCCATTTTGGCTCAAGGGTCTTGATGCCGAACGAACCGAAGACGAGCTGCGTTCCCCTGTGGGCGTTTCCTTTGTTTCCGCGCCCATCTTGAGGTCTTCTATATTTTACTCTTTTTGGCTGTAACATGATAACTTTTTCTTTTACCGGTTATTGTTTCTTCTACGATTACCGCGACCACCGTTACGGCCACCGTTTGGACGACCATTATTCGTCTTGTCCTGTGTGAAATTTGGTGTCAGCTCTTGCTTACCATAAACCTCACCACGACAAATCCAAACCTTGATTCCAAGCAAACCTACTTTCGTAAGTGCCTCGGTCTGACAGTAATCGATGTCAGCACGGAACGTGTGCAAAGGCGTACGTCCTTCTTTGTACATTTCCTTACGTGCCATTTCCGCACCGTTCAAACGTCCCGAAATCTGAATCTTGATACCCTCCGCACCTGCGCGCATGGTATTTTGGATGGCCATCTTGATGGCGCGGCGGTAAGCGATTTTGCCTTCAACCTGGCGAGCGATGTTGTTACCAACGATGTTGGCATCAAGCTCAGGCTTCTTAACCTCAAAAATATTGATCTGAATGTCTTTGTGGAAGAGATTCTTCAATTCCTCCTTGAGTTTGTCTACATCTTGACCGCCCTTACCAATGACGATACCGGGCCTTGCCGTACAAATAGTAATGGTAACGAGCTTCAGGGTACGTTCAATGATGATGCGTGAAAGGCTTGCCTTAGCCAGACGCTCATTCAGATACTTACGGATTTTTCTGTCCTCTACGAGGTTGTCTCCGAAGTCCTTACCACCGAACCAATTTGAATCCCAACCACGGATGATTCCAAGTCGATTGCTTATTGGATTAACTTTCTGTCCCATTCTATTTATTATTTTTCGTCGTTAGTTTTGGCATCAACAAACAAAGTAACGTGATTACTACGCTTACGGATTCTGTAACCACGCCCCTGCGGCGCCGGTCTCATACGCTTCATCGTAACACCTTCATCTACGAAGACTCTGCTGACGAACAACTCACCGTCTTCAGCCTTACGATCATTCTTTGCTTCCCAATTAGCAATTGCAGAGAGGAGTAACTTCTCTATATCCTGCGCTGCCTGCTTTTTTGAGAATCTCAACACTCCGAGAGCGCGGTTAACTTCCATGCCCCGAATCATGTCTACGACGTAGCGCATTTTCCGTGGAGATGAAGGAACACCTTTGAGCTTTGCGAAGTATGAATTTTTGCGGGCTTCCTTTAATTTTTCAGCCGCGATATGCTTTCTTGCTCCCATTATTAATATTTACTTTTTAAATGGTTTTGTCCCTATTATTTCTTGTTACCGGCGTGACCACCAAAGCGACGCGTTGGAGAGAACTCCCCCAACTTATGTCCCACCATGTTCTCAGTAACGTAAACAGGGATAAATTTATTTCCGTTATGGACAGCCACGGTATGACCCACGAAATCAGGGGAAATCATTGAAGCTCTTGCCCATGTTTTAACAACGCTCTTCTTTCCACTCTCATTCATAGCGAGAATCTTCTTTTCAAGAGCTACGTTGATATACGGACCTTTCTTAAGTGAACGACTCATATTTTACTCTTAGTTTACTTGGTTATTTGTTAGCTCTTTCAATAATGTACTTATTTGAATGCTTCTTAGGTGTACGTGTCTTGAGACCCTTAGCGTACAATCCCTTGCGTGAGCGTGGATGTCCACCACTCTGACGGCCTTCGCCACCACCCATGGGGTGATCAACAGGGTTCATCACCACACCACGGTTGTGTGGACGGCGACCTAACCAGCGAGAGCGTCCAGCCTTTCCAGACTGTTCCAACGCATGATCGGAGTTGCCGACGCTACCTACCGTAGCCTTACAAGCACTCAAAATCTGACGAGTTTCGCCAGAAGGGAGCTTAATCACACAATAACTGCCCTCACGAGAAGTCAACTGAGCAAAATTACCAGCCGAACGGACAAGCAATGCACCCTGACCTGGTCGCAATTCAATATTGTGAATCACCGTACCGACAGGAATGTTAGCCAAAGGAAGCGCGTTCCCGACCTCAGGCGCAGCGTTTGCACCAGACATCAGAGTAGCACCTACCTGCAGTCCATTAGGAGCAATAATGTAACGTTTTTCACCATCTGCGTAATACAACAAAGCGATGCGAGCCGAGCGGTTCGGATCGTATTCGATTGTTTTTACCACAGCTGGAACACCATCTTTCTCACGTTTGAAGTCGATAAAACGGAGTTTTCTTCTATGACCGCCGCCAATGTAGCGGACGGTCATTTTTCCGGTGTTGTTTCGACCACCTGAAGAGCGTTTACCGTAAACGAGAGACTTCTCTGGCACGGATGCAGTAATATCCTCGAACGTGCCAATAACCTTGTGTCTTTGTCCCGGAGTTACCGGTTTGAATTTACGTACTGCCATTTCTTATTTTAAATATTGCTGTAAAAATCAATTGTATCACCCTCTTTAAGAGTGACGATTGCTTTCTTGAACGCAGCCTTCTGTCCCCTCACAAGTCCGGCGCGGGTATAGCGGCTTGAACGCTTTCCTGCGTAGCGGGCTGTGTTCACATTAATTACTGTAACGTTGTACAGACCTTCAATCTCTTTCTTAATCTGGAGTTTATCGGCATCAGGGCGAACGATGAAGCCGTACTTATGCTCTGCCACTTTGGTACGGTTCTCGCCTTTCACCTTATAAGTTTTTTCAATAGAAGACTTGTCTGTAATCTTGGTCATCTTCTCAGTGACCAATGGTTTAATGATAATTGCCATGTTCTATTGTCTCCTTTTATTTAATTAAGATACTGTCGATTACCTTCAACGAGTTTTCCGTAACAACAAGAACATCCGCATTCAAAACCTTGTAAGTGTTGAGTGTAGACGCCGTCATCACTTCCGCCTGTTGCAGATTACGAGCCGACAAATATACATTTTTATTTACTTCTGGCAAAACCAAGAGCGACTTTTTGCCGTCAACTTTAAGATTTTTAGCAATATTTACAAAATCTTTGGTTTTTGGAGCATCCAACGTAAAATCCTCCACGACAACAATTGCGTTCTCCTGTGCCTTGTAGGCCAATGCAGATTTCCTCGCAAGGCACTTTACCTTTTTATTCAATTTAAAGCGATAGTCGCGAGGTTTAGGACCAAACACCCTTGCACCTCCAACAAGTACGGGCGAGTTGATGTCACCACGGCGAGCACCGCCGCCACCTTTCTGGCGACCAAGCTTGCGGGTAGAACCACTCAGTTCGCTTCTTTCCTTCGTCTTAGCTGTTCCTTGACGCTGATTTGCGAGATACTGCTTTACATCAAGATATAGCACATGATCGTTAGGCACTATTCCGAAGATACTATCGTTCAATGTAACCTTTCTTCCAGTTTCCTGACCATTGATGTTTAATACGCTAACTTCCATTATTTCTCAATTAAAACAGTTGAACCATTGCATCCAGCAAAGGAGCCCTTGACAATCAACAGGTTCTTCTCTGGAATCACTTTTAACACTCTCAGGTTCTGGGTCGTAACTCTGTCGCCACCCATCTGGCCGCCCATGCGCATACCCTTAAAGACCTTGGCAGGATAAGAACAAGCTCCGATAGAACCGGGCTTACGCGCTCTATCGTCTTGACCGTGTGTACTCTGACCGACACCACCGAATCCGTGACGTTTGACAACGCCCTGGAAACCTTTACCCTTTGAGGTACCTACTACATCAACGAATTCCGTATCGTTGAACAATTCAACGGTAATGGTGTCACCCAAGTTATACTCGCCATCAAATTTGAACTCGGCCAAGTGCTTTTTAGGCGTCGTGCCGGCTTTCTTAAAGATTCCGGACAAAGGCTTGGTTGTCCTTTTTTCCTTTGCTTCTCCGAAACCCAATTGAAGAGCCTTGTAACCATCGGTTTCCTCTGTTTTCACCTGGGTTACAACACAAGGACCTGCTTCGATGACAGTGCACGGAATATTCTTACCGTCGGCACTGAAAACGGATGTCATTCCGATTTTTCTTCCAATTAATCCTGGCATTTCAATAAAATTATTAGTTTGTGAGTTTTTAGTTTATGAGTTTTTTAGTTGACAAGTTGACGAGTTGACAAGTTGACGAGTTGACAAGTTGACAAGTTAACAAATTGAGAGCTTGTACTTCTCAAATCATTTACTCATACTCCCCTACTAAAAAAACTATTCACGCGTTAATTTACACTTTGATTTCAACCTCAACGCCACTGGGCAAATCCAACTTCATCAAAGCATCAACCGTCTTTGCTGATGAACTGTAGATGTCAATCAAACGCTTGAAGTTTGAGAGTTGAAACTGCTCGCGCGCTTTCTTGTTCACGAAAGTACTGCGGTTTACGGTGAAGATTCGCTTGTGAGTGGGCAATGGAATGGGACCACTGACAATGGCACCTGTTGCTTTTACTGCCTTCACGATTTTCTCGGCTGACTTATCAACCAACTGGTGGTCGTAAGACTTCAGCTTGATTCTGATTTTTTGACTCATCTTTGATTTTTGTTTGTTGTTTATAGAGAGGAGAGAGACACGCGTTTTAAGAGTCATACGCTAAGACGCGCATCTCTTTCCGGGTTTTCATTTCTTACAGAAGCTCTGCCTTACCATTCACATCCTCAAGCACCGCCTTGGCTATCGTAGTAGAGACGGGTGCGTGATGATCATACTCCATGGAACTCGTCGCGCGTCCTGAGGTGATGGTGCGCAATGCCGTCACATATCCAAACATCTCTGCCAACGGCACCATCGCCTTGACGATGCGGGCGCCGCTGCGGGCCTCATCCATGCCCTGCACAAGACCGCGGCGCTTGTTCAAGTCGCCAATCACATCACCCATGTTCTCTTCCGGTGTCACCACTTCCACTTTCATAATGGGCTCCATCAATACGGGACCGGCCTTCGGACAAGCGTTCTTGAATGCGTTATGAGCGGCAAGCTCGAAAGACAACTGGTCAGAGTCAACGGGGTGGAACGAACCATCTGTCAGCGTTATCTTCAAGCCCGTAACAGGGAAGCCACCCAAAACGCCACTCTTCAGGCAATCCTGGAAACCCTTCTGCACGGAAGGAATGAACTCCTTGGGTACGTTACCACCCTTAACCTCGTTGATAAACTGCAGGTCGCCCTCCGTATAATCCTCATCCTTGGGACCCACAGTGACGATGATGTCGGCGAATTTACCACGACCACCACTCTGTTTCTTGTAAACCTCACGCAAGGTCACGCTCTTGGTGATAGCCTCCTTGTAGTTAACCTGCGGCTTACCTTGGTTACATTCCACCTTGAACTCGCGTTTCAAACGGTCAATGATGATATCCAAGTGCAGCTCACCCATACCAGAGATAATCGTCTGGCCACTCTGCTCATCGGTACGAACCGTAAACGTGGGGTCTTCCTCCGCCAACTTGGCCAAGCCGTTATCCAACTTGGCGATGTCTGCCTGGCTCTTTGGCTCAACGGCTATGGAAATCACGGTGTCGGGGAATGTCATGGATTCCAGCACGATTGGATGCTCCTCGTCACACAAGGTGTCACCCGTGCGAATATCCTTGAATCCAACACCGGCTCCGATATCACCCGCGTCGATCGAATCCATCGGAATTTCCTTATGAGAATCCATCTGGAACAGACGGCTGATACGCTCTTTCTTACCCGTACGCGGATTGTAGACATACGAGCCCGCGGTAACTTTTCCGGAATACACGCGGAAGAACACCAAACGTCCCATGAACGGGTCTGTCGCAATCTTGAACGCCAAAGCGGCTGTCGGCTCATCCTCAGAAGGCTTACGGTCCTCTTCCTCATCGGTGTCGGGATTGGTACCCACAATCGCCTCCGTGTCCAGAGGTGAGGGCAAGAAAGCGCAGATATAGTCGAGCAAAGGCTGAACGCCCTTGTTCTTATAGGACGACCCCAGCAACATCGGTGTCAGCTCCATGGAACAAGTTCCTTTACGAATGGCCTTGATCAGCTGCATCTCATCAATTTCCTGACCTTCAAGATACTTCTCCATCAAGTCATCGTCAAAGCTGGCAGCAGAATCCAAGAGTTTGTCTCTCCACTCGTTAGCTTCATCCACCAAGTCAGCGGGAATATCCGTAACGTCGTACTCAGCGCCCATGGTCTCATCGTGCCAGTACATCGCCTTCATCTTAATGAGGTCTACCACCCCCTTGAAATTCTCCTCTGCGCCGATAGGTATCTGAATGGGACACGGATTTGCGCCCAGGATGTCCCTCATCTGCTGAACCGTCTCAAAGAAGTTCGCACCCGAGCGGTCCATCTTGTTGACATAACCAATGCGCGGCACGTTATATTTATCAGCCTGGCGCCACACGGTTTCCGACTGCGGCTGCACGCCATCTGCGGCAGAATAGGTTGCCACGGCACCATCCAAGACGCGCAACGAGCGTTCCACCTCAGCGGTAAAGTCAACGTGTCCCGGAGTGTCAATCAAGTTAATTTTGAAAGACTTACCTAAATATTTCCACATACAGGTTGTCGCAGCAGAAGTAATGGTGATGCCACGTTCCTGCTCCTGAGCCATCCAGTCCATGGTAGCTGCTCCATCGTGCACCTCGCCAATCTTGTGAGTTTTTCCCGTATAGAACAAGATACGCTCAGAAGTTGTTGTTTTTCCGGCATCGATGTGAGCCATGATTCCTATGTTACGAGTTAAATGTAAATCGCGATTTGCCATTGTCTTTTTACCTTATTATATAATTAAAATCTGAAATGAGCGAATGCGCGGTTTGCCTCTGCCATGCGGTGCATGTCCTCTTTACGCTTATAAGCGCCACCCTGGTTGTTGAAGGCGTCCATAATCTCTGCGGCGAGCTTATCCGCCATGCTCTTTCCGCCACGCTTCCGGGCGTACAGAATCAAGTTCTTCATCGAAACGCTCTGCTTGCGGTCGGGTCGGATTTCCGTTGGCACCTGGAACGTGGCGCCGCCGATGCGACGGCTCTTCACCTCCACCTGTGGAGTGATGTTGTCCAGCGCCTGCTTCCAAATTTCCAACGGCGACTTCTCGTCATTGCCCATCTTCGCCTTGACGGTGTCTAAAGCCTTGTAGAAGATTTCATACGCTGTACTTTTCTTTCCATCGTACATCAAGTGGTTGACGAACTTAGATACATTCTTGTCATTGAAGACTGGATCAGGCAAGATCAAGCGCTTCTTTGGTTTTGCTTTTCTCATTTTTACTTAATAAAAAAAATTGTGTCTGCGGAGGCTGTTATTGCTTTGTTCTTCAACGCCCACTCCTGGGCATTTACTCAACCTTGATAATAATTCTCCAGCAAAACGTTAAATGTTATTTTTATGGTACAAAGAAAAGAATCTAACTCACTGGGTTCCTGAGCCTTTCCCAAATCTCCGGTTCCGAAGCGATGTGTCCGCCACATTCTTACCAACCACGGAGCCCACCGACTTAGAATCTTTCTTTCGTTCAGCTTACTTCTTAGCTGCCTTAGGACGCTTCGCTCCGTATTTAGAGCGTCGCTGCGTGCGGTTTGCAACACCAGCCGTGTCCAACGTTCCGCGAACGATGTGGTAACGCACACCGGGAAGATCTTTCACACGACCGCCGCGAACCAGCACGATGCTGTGCTCCTGCAGGTTGTGACCCTCTCCCGGGATGTAGGAGTTCACCTCCTTCTGGTTGGTCAAACGAACGCGGGCGACTTTACGCATCGCCGAATTAGGCTTCTTGGGAGTGGTTGTATACACGCGCACGCAAACACCGCGACGCTGAGGACAGTTGTCCAAAGCCGGTGACTTGCTCGAGCTTTCAATCACTCGTCTGCCCTTTCTTACTAACTGTGAAATAGTAGGCATAATTTTACTTTTTATTTTTATTTATTATTTTGTATATTTTCTAAGCTACACCGAAAGAGCGCATGACACCCCCTTATTATAAATAGGATACCACGAACCTTTTCGGGCTGCAAAGGTACAAATAATAATTAAAACTCGTACAAAATAATAAGTTCAATTTTTCACGAGCTTAAAAATTTAACAAAATATAGCATTCGTTTCAATAATTTACGCCAAAAACAAATGTATATCAACATCACTTATCGTTCGTGAAGGGCGCGAAAAGAATCCGTAAAACGTACTCTCGCGTATTATATTTTATACCCCAATTCGGGTTCATCCCGACCTTATTCTGACAAGTTAAGGGTAATGTTCATTGTTGAGTCAACAAATGTAACACCCGCACATCTTCCAAATGCACGCAGATTAAGAAAGAACATAAGAGGGAAAAACGCCCTACATTCAAGTTCAACAAAACGGTTGTAAGAGACAGCGTTAGGGAAGTACGACTTAAAAATCGGCTTGCATAGGAGGTTGTAGGGTTAGCGTCTTAGTACGTTCCTCGTATTTACTGCCATTGAATACTTTTAGGTGAATCTTATGCTCATCACCATCCGCAAAGGTCATCGCGCCAGGATGCCGTCGGTTGGATGTAGAGGGGATGCCACCTTCAAAAGTCCACTCATATTGGCTTCCGCCTTTACTCTTATTGGTAATAGATACCACGCCCGGGGCAATGTCGTTGAGGGCGATTGAAAAATCAAAGTCTATAGTCATGGCGGAATCAACCCTTATGGTTTGCTGACTTGTCTTTTCCTCTACAGTATTCCTGACTCGCAGGATTATTTTGTGCTCACCTGCCTGTGTGAATATAACCTTACCCGGACTTTTGTCCGTAGAACTACCAGGCTGTCCTCCTTCAAATGTCCATTCATACTCATTTGCCCCATAACTCTCGTTTTTCAATCGAATAGTTACAGGAGAAGTTTTATCTTCTGATGCCTCTATGGTGAATGCCGATTCGATAGAAACAGCAGTTTCTTTGAGGCAGGAAGAGACCAAGCACGTCAACATAAAGAGTAGTACAGCCCGATGTAGCCTATTCATTGTCTTCATAGCTTGTCATCAAATATCTTCTCGTTCAAAGATGTGTAAAGTATTTTTAAAGTCCTTTATGTATAATTTATTGCCTATCATATACAAAGGCTTGGAAGGCACTAAGTGGTTACGTGTTTGTTCGTATTCATCTATGCTGATGAGTTCATATTCCCAAACCAGCTTGCGAGCTTTATAATCGAAAATGCCAATCCGACGCATGTTGCTACCGAAGTCCTCCTCTTTCTCACCCAAAAAGGTAAAATAGTCTCCTTGAAGCATCGGACTGAATACTCTTCGGTATGTTCCTATACCCGTGGGATCAGTTTCAAGGAAATCATACCGTTCTATAACTGCTAATTTTTCCGTGTCGATTATCGTAATCACATTTGATGAAATTGCAAATATGTTGTTTGTTCTTTTGTCTAAATAGACACCAAAGCAATCAAATGAATATACTTTGTTTCCCTTTTCCAAGTCCAAAGCTACCAATCTATAAAAATCTGTATAAAACCAGATATTCCCATGGATAACTCCCAATATCTTGTCTATTTTGTCGGTTCCGTCAGGTTCATATTCCGTCCCTCCCAATAAAGAAAGAGGAAATTCCCAGAGAGTTTTGGTTTGAGTATTTATTCGTTTGAACTCTCCGCTAAAATTATTATATGCGATAATTATATCATCTTCTACATACAGCCTGCAGGGAACAAATTCAGGCAATATCAGTTGTTCATCAATCGGAGATGTGAAGTTATAACCCTTTCGATAAGGATTAAATTCCATATAGGTTTTACCTATATATTGAGTTTGCTCATTTAGCAGAATAACATTACGTTCTATACTGTTCAAAAGTGTATGCCCCTCGTATAGTTCAAACATACCTGAACCATACCATGCATACATATACTTACCTCTAAGAGAAAGCTCTAAAGGTGTATCATCTTTTTCTAAAAGTACCCCATCAATATACAAATAACCTTTCTGCCCTTTTGTATAGGCGTAGTCCCCGTTGTCGGGACAGAAGCTTTCGACATTTTCTATTTTTTTTGACTCAATATATCTCATACTTGAAACTATTTTGTTGTTAATATGATGTTTCTGAATAATCGGTATTCAGAGTTTTGGGATAATTCGTGATAGACTCAGCGAGTCTTCTGCCAGATTCTGTATCTGAATACCATATGAAATATGATGAGTTACTTTCTATATACTTCACCCATTTATTGTAGTCTAATGCATGTAATCTTGAACGATTAAGAGTACTAAACTTATTTATTGTAATATACAAATTTCTCATTGCTGTCATTTTTTGCTGTTGTATTCCAACTCCTAGATAATCTTTTCATCTATCTTTTTTTCCCCCCTGTATAGGAGCATAGCATCTAAATATTTTGCCATGTTAAAAAATAGTCTAATCTCCTCTATTTGAGGTCTTCGCTCAAAGGTGATAGTTACTCTTTGGCTTTCTTCGGAACATCCTACACTTATATCATAATAATTCTTTTTGCTATTAAATTTAGCAAAACACCGCACCTTATTCAACAAAGCAAGAGCATGCTTTTGAAATTCCTCTGGAACATCTTTAATGTTTTTTAAAATATTTTTCCATCTTCTGTATCTTCATACCATACAAATAGTCCCTGATTTTTATCAATGTATTTTACCCATTTTTGATAATCTATAGAGCCTTTAGTATCTGTCACAAAACTAAAACTCTTTTTATCTATATTCAAATATGTCAATTTCCCTATAGTAAACATACTACCATTATTTTATATAATCCTCCAATATGTGAATTTCAAACTTTATTTTGGGATGAATGGCATCTGTAGAGTCAACCAGCAAGTGCAAAATTACAGAATGTGTTTGAAGAACTCTCGTTTAGGCGTAGAAAAGTTTAATTATTCTCTCGGCCTTTCGTTCAGTTTCTTTTGTATAGACATTATTCTCTTGTCTGTATAACGTTCAAACGAATCCTTTTTCGGTATATACTGCCTGATTAGCTTATTTGCATTCTCAATCGCTCCCTTTTGCCATGAGCAATATGGATCAGCGAAGTACACTGGCACGCCTAAAAACTTGGTAATGTCCTTATGTGCAGCAAATTCAGGTCCGTTGTCTGTCGTAATGGTCTTCAGGCAGTCCTTGTATGGCAGCAGCTGTTTCCTGACCACCTTTGCCAGAGGCTTTGACTGCTTTCCAAATGGCAGTTTCTGCATAAGCAGCATATTGGTGGACTTCTCTACCAGCGTGAGTATGGCGTGCTGGTCAGGGTCTACGATCAAGTCCATCTCAAAATCTCCGAATCTCTTCCCGTCAACTTCCTTACTTCTTTCATGGATGCTCACCCTGTCTTTGATTGGAAGATGTTTGCTCTTGGGACGATGTCTATATTTCATCTTATGCCTTGCGTGCTTGACAAGTTCCCCTGATGTGTCATTGTGGATGATGTTATAGATGTAGCCATCGTTACCCGCATGTGTTAAAAAATCTTTTATTTGTTAATTAAATTCATTTTCTTTGACAAAACAAAATCGCGAAATAGATAAAATAGGGAGATGCTTTAGGTGTTCAAAGCCTTGAAATCATCATCTTATACCACTTTCACACAGAACAAATCGGCAATATGAATGCTTTTTCCTTGCAATAGGTATGCTCTTGCCGCTTAATATGCATGCTTTTATGTCCCGATTTACATCCTATATCAGGCCTTTTTGTACTAAAAGAAGGCATCTCACATTCAAACCACTTTACCATTTCATGGTGTTTTAGTTTTACAAGTCGTATAACCAACTAATAATCAGCAAAATAACAAAGCACCTCTATTTTTCGCATATTTTCATGAATGAGCAAGTTGGTTGAAAAAACGTCCGGCATTTGTGTTAAAAAGTCGTTGCAGCGGAAGCCATTTCATCGAAAAACGGTCCGTTTGGTAGGATACTAACGCAAACCAACATTCTTAAACGAATGAACCGTGTAATTCTTGAAAAATTTGCAACCCTATCGATACATCATCCAAAAAATATTCATTAAATTTGCAAATGGCGGGGTCTAATACCGCACAACATCATATTTCTAACCATCATATCACATAAAACGAGTATGAGACAAAAAAAACATCAGGTAAGCGAATTACCATCAGAGTGTACTACCATCATAGTAGGAAGAGAGATGACAGCCGACGGTTCCATGATTGTAGCCCGTTCGGAAGACTGGGATGCCATGGAAGCCAAGAACTACGAACTGTACGAAGACACGAAAGAGGGGCCGAAAGAATTTATCGCCCTTGACAGTCCGTTTCGCTGTGAACTGCCCAAAGAAGCATTGGGTTACAGCGCATTGGCACCCTTCAACCTGCCGCACCACTGGGGAAGTGCTGGATTCAACACCGCCGGCGTGGGCATGAGTGCGACTGAAAGTATCTTCAGCAGCGACGAGGTGTTAAAACATGACCCCTTGGTTGAAACGGGTTTGGCCGAAAATGCCGTATTCAACATTGTACTGCCTTACGTTCACACCGCACGCGAGGGCGTGGAGCGTTTGGGCATGCTCATCGAGAAACATGGTATTGCAGAAGGTTTCGGCATCGGATTCGTAGACGCACAAGAAATATGGTACTTGGAAACGGCCTGCGGACATCGTTGGCTGGCTTGCAGAATGCCGAAAGAGCAATATTTCGTCACGGGCAACCAGAGCCGTTTCCGCCAGTACGACCCTAACGACAAAGAAAACTATTTGGCATCTGCCGACTTGATTGAGTTTGCCGAGAAACATGGATTACACGACCCGAAGAAGGGCGAATTTGATTTCCACGAGTCGTATGCGCGCGACATCAAGCTCGACACCACCTACAACTATCCACGCGTATGGGGCCTGCAGCAGATGTTCTCGCCGGCCGTTAAAAATGACGTAACCAAAAACACATTCCCCGTTTACGCCAAGGCCGAGAAACCTATCAGCATAACAGACTTGCGTACGGCATTCCGTTTCCACTACGACAATACCGAACACGACCCTTATCTACATAGCAACCCCAAAGAGCCTTATCGCCCGGTATCTATTTTCAGGACCACACAAACCCACATCCTACAGGTGCGTCCCGAACTGCCTCAGGCCATTGGCTGCGTCGCATACGTTGCCATGGGCATGGCCGACCTCGGCTTGTTCTTGCCGCTGTATCAGGGCATCAGCTCATATCCGGTTGAATATACGCAGGGAACCGACCAGTCGAGTGCCGATTCTGCTTATTGGAAATTCCGCAAGGTGATGGTGCTGGGCATGGTGAACTACAACAAATACGCACCCATGATTAAAGAGACGTACCGCAAATTTGAGGAGGAAACCGACCAACGGCAGCGTGAAATGGAAGAAGAGTATTTGCGTATATACAAAACACAGCCGTTACGTGCGAAAGACATGCTGCAAGAATTTTCTGACAAGGTGCTGACGCGCGCACTATGCGTGGCCGACAAGCTGCAAGAGCGGTTGTTCACAGAACTCACCAAAGACATTCAAGCCGAATATCTGTTCCACGGTGCTTGATTGTACCGTAAGGTTTATTTGAGGGCGGTTCTATAAATTACCACCGTAAAGTTTTTTATGTCAGTCGTTTTTACGTTTTGTCATCTTGTGGACTCTTTTTGAGGTCAATTTGCTTGTTCGTTCAATCGTATAGCTCGCTATACTCCTTCACACACAAACAAATTGACCTCAAAAAAAAGTCTCACAAGCTGTCAAAGCTAATTGATAGAACCGCCCTCTATTGAAAAAAAAGCACGAGAATGACACGGGCTGAAAGCCCAAAAGCCTACAGCCCAGGGCAGCACCCTGGGTAAGCGTGTGATTAGGTGTACGCCCTGCAAGGGCAAAAGCAGGAACAACACAAGCATTTCAAACGCTTTTGCCCTTGCAGGGCGCATATTCCACAACGTAATCCATTCCCAGGGTGTCACCCTGCGCTATAAGCTTTTGGGCTTTCAGCCCGTGGAGAACTGCGTCTTTCAAACAGAAAACACAAGATAGGTGAGAAATGGGTTACAGGGCGGTTCTATAAATTACCACCGTAAAGTTTTTTATGTCAGTTTTTTACGTTTTGTCATCTTGTGGACTCTTTTTGGTTCAATTTGCTTGTTCGTTC
>CAMPYJ010000027.1 GCA_946998205.1 uncultured Prevotella sp.
AAGGCTATAAACATTTAAGATCGAAGTACAATTCCTTTAGGTAGTTTGAGTTCACTTTCTTCAAAAATAAGCCCACTTTGGTTATTGTTTCAAAGCAGGCTTATTTTTATAAATGGGAAGCTATATTCTAATACTTAGAGAAAGTTCTTATGGCTATCCTCTAATAATCTCTCCAAGTCCGAGACCTTATAAAGTATCTTCCCTGCAAACTGCATATAGGGGATAATTCCTTTGTCCCGATAATCCTGCAAGGTACGAGGGCTGATATACAGCCGCTCACATACTTCCTTGCTCGTTAGGAAATGCTCACCTCCAAACAGCGGTTTATGTGTCTGTGCCACTTCCTTAATCCGTCTGTTCACTCTTTCAAGTGCGGACAGCACCGCCTGCATATCATCCGCTTCCAGATTCAAGTCTCTTATTGATTCCATTCTCATCTTGCTTTATTTGTTAGTCTTAGATTTATCTGTTTTAGGCTTCTCTGATTTAGTCTGCAACAGCCACTCCACATCCTCACGCCTGTAATAGCACTTATGTCCGATTTGAGAGAAAGGCAGCACACCCGTGTCCCGATAGTGCTGCAATGTGCGCTTGCTGATGTTAAGCAACTTGCATACATCGCCGTTATGCAGCCAATCGGTATGCTTGCTCTGTTCCCCAAAATGCCTTGTGGCAGGTCTCGGCAAGACAGAGTATCTCATTCCTCAGCCTCGCCCAATTTGAATCCGTAATGATAAAATATCCCATAGTTTTATTATTGTTTTGTTTGTAATTCTGTCTTATTGGTATTGACAACACCTTTGTCTGTTCTGCGTTTCATCGCACGTTTATGCCTGCAAAAGTATGATGAGTTTGTCATATTTCAAAGCAGCAGGGAACAGCAGGGAAACATCGGGAACTTCAAGGAAAAACTAACGCATTTTATCGGCAGCCGTTTGCGCATTCTTTCTCTGTTTTCTTTCTTTCACCGTCCGTTTGGTGCAAAGATAGGGCGGGGCATGTCCTATTCTATCATTCTTTGTTTAAGTGACACCTTGTGACACTCTTAGTGTAGACAAAAGCTACCCTATTTCTGTGCTGATTCTACCTTTTGCAATATCGGTGCAGAATACTGCAAACGTGTGCAAAGGGTACACTTCTACCTCTGTCTTTCCTTGCTATTTTATACCCAGTTTTGACTTAATTCGTGTTTAAATCAGTCATTTCTTTTCCTGTCTCCATAAAAATCTGTGCGAACTTCATTGCGAATGAATGCAACATTATGCAAGCACTCTCCGAATGCTTGGAACTTTCCAGTTCTCTTCCTAACTTCACTCTCGGAAACCAAACCAAGCATATAATGAAAAGGAACGCAGATAAAGGAAATTCAGTGGACGAAAATAATACGCCCAAGCAAAGGAAGACTTCCTCCAAAAACGGTGAGATAGAAGCCTATCTCTCCTCCTATTATGAGTTCAGATACAACACGGTATTGGGAAGGACTGAATACAGGGGCAAGGACGATGCTCTCTTCTCAAAAGTGGGGCGCTATGAAATCAACACGCTCCGCAGGGAACTTGACAACGATGTGGGGATTATCACCTCTTCCGACAACCTCTATTCAATTATTGAGAGCAGCTTCTCTCCACGTGTCAATCCCATACAGGAGTATTTCAAAAGGTTGCCATTGGTGGATGTAAGCTGCAGTTCTGCCTTTTCACTGAAAGCCATTCCCGAATTGGCAAGTTGCGTAGTCGTACACAACTCTGACAAGTGGCTGCCATACCTTACCAAATGGCTCGTGGCAGTAGTCGCCAACGCAATGGACGACTGTGAGTGCCGTAACCACACCTGCCTTGTGCTGACGGGTGAGCAGGGCAAGTTCAAAACTACATTCTTGGATTTGCTCTGCCCACATGCATTGCATGGCTATAGCTACACTGGCAAGATATATCCGCAGGAGAAAGATACACTTACCTATATCGGGCAGAACCTTATCGTAAATATAGATGACCAGCTCAAAGCCCTCAATAAGCGGGACGAGAATGAACTGAAAAACCTTATCACCTGTCCGATGGTCAAGTACCGTATGCCGTATGACAAATATGTTGAGGAGCATCCCCACTTGGCAAGCTTTGTGGCATCAGTGAACGGCAACGACTTTCTTACCGACCCGACAGGCAGCAGACGGTTTCTTCCTTTTGAAGTTCTTTCCATAGACATAGAGAAAGCCAAGCGTATTTCAATGGATAATGTCTATGCTGAAGCCAAAGTGCTGTTAAAGTCAGGTTTCCGCTATTGGTTTGACGATGATGAGATTGCCGAACTATACAGAGAGAGTGAGGACTTTCAAGTACAAACAGCAGAGATGGAGCTTTTGTTGCGTTGTTTTGAAAAGCCAACAGAGGATGAAAGTTATTCGTTAATGACCACTACGGAGATACTCACTTATTTGGGTATTTATACCCACCAACCACTTGTTGCCAAGCCTATGGGTGAAGCCTTGAAGAAAGCAGGATACATAAAGTTGAGCAAACGAAGAAACGGTGGTAGCCCCATCTATGTCTACAAGATTAGGAAAATCTTGCCCTGCCCGCTCCTTCAAACTTGTAGTAGCCAAATGTAGTAGAATGTGTAGTATTGTCTTATACTACAAAGTAAAACTGATTATCAATCACTTATCACAAAATCGTATGTAGTAAGAAGAAAGATGAAAAAGTTTGGAGGGGGAAAACTTTGGCAACGGTAAACCCCCAAAAACAGACAAACATAAATAATTATCATTCAACCCATTAAAGTATCAAAACAATGAAAGAAGAAGATTTATCACTTATCAAGCGATATCCCATCGTGGAGTATCTCGAAAGGAAAGACATCAAGCCTGTACGTAGGACACCTTCCTATGCGCTTATAAAGGCAGGCTTCCATGTTGAGGACATGAACATACATTACAAAGACTTCAAGGATCTCAACGAATATCATGTCAGCCGTGTCCGTGAGCAGCAGAAACGGAAAGCGCAAGAACAGACACACATATCAATTACAGGACAAAACAAGAAATCAAAGCAGGTCAAACTTAAAATGAAATAGAAATGGAAAAGGAAACTATGATGAGCGACAAAGACCTTTCATGGTTCTTGGGTGTGGAAGATGAAACAGAGAACGAATCTACTTCACAAGAAGCGACTGTGGTTCCTGAAAGAGAAAAACCAACAAACAAGCAGGACACAGAGAATACCATGCACTCCGAGCCTGCACGGAATGCTGAGAACGTAACCATTCAGAAACGCATCAGTGCCAAGATGAGAAAGAAAACACTTGAAGCCTACAAGCAAGCCTATCTTGTGCCGACCAAGTTAAACAATCGTAAGGCAGTCTATCTGAGTAGGGAGACACAGGAGCGTGCCGACTTCATCGTGCGCAGGTTGGGCGACAGGGGCAGCAACCTTTCAAGTTTCGTAAAGAACATCGTGCGCCTCCATCTGGAAGAGTATGGTGAGGACATAGAGAAATGGAGAAGGTTGTGAGCCACAGGAAAAGGGTGAGGGTTTTCTTGAAATGGGACAACCTTTCTTCAAAATAGGTCTACCTTTTCGAGCAAATAGGTCTACCTTTTTTGCTAAAAGGGTCTACCTTTTTTTCTTCGGTTTAGTTCTCTGTGAGAATGCCACGAATGCAGTTAGTCATAGAATGCACGGCACTCACTTTTCGACTGTAAAACGCCTTGCGCGTAAACTTTTCATTAGCTGACATTGCAAGACGTCAGTTTGTACCCACAAACTGCCCTTGCTCCCCTCGTCAGACTATCGGGGAGATAAGACCGTAATCACTCCATTCTCATCGGTCAGTATTTAGGAATTAAGGTAATAAATCATCTACAATGATAAACTTTCAAGGAAACTTATATGAACAGATATAAAGGAAAAGCTGCCCGATGGCAGCAACAGGATAAAGAAGAACAGCGGATGAACAAAACGGAGTTCATCAAGGTAAGATGTACCAGTGAAGAGAAGAAACGTATCAAATCAAGGGCGGAAAGCACGGGACGGAAATTCTCCGATTATTGTCGGGAAATACTCCTTAACGGAGAAGTAACAGCCGTTCCCAAGATGACAGACAATGAGAGGGAAGCCATTGCCATCCTCCAACATACAGGAAGATTCTATGGGCAGATTTCCAATCTCATCAAGCTCAAGGACGAGGATTGGCTACATATCACCAAGAACCTTTCGCTATGTGCCAAAGAGGCATTTAAGCGGTTTTACGACCCGCATTTTCGGGTGGATGATGAAATATATAAGGTCTTAAATCTAACAAGAAATGATAGGTAAATGCAAGGCGATAGCGCACGGAAGCACAGCTTTGGACTATATTTTCAGGGAAGGCAAACTCGGTAGTCGGCTTGCATTCCACAATCTTTGCAGCAGAGATCCAAAGACTATCTATGAGGAAATGAAAGTGGTCAGTAACTACAACAGCCGTTGCAGGAACAAGTTTCTCCGTATCGAAATTGGCATCGCACCGCAGGACGAGAAAAAGCTGTCTGTGTCCGAATATATGTGGATAGCACATTTGTTTGCCAAGCGAATGGGACTTGACAACCACCAATGGGTGGCAGTAACGCACAAGGACACCGATAATAGACACATTCACATAATTGCTAACCGTATCAGTCTGTATGGAGAAGTCTATGATACCACCTTTGTGAGCAATAGGGCTGCAAGGGTGGCAGAGGAAATCAGCAGGGAGAAAGGCTTGACCATTGCAAAAGAGGTCAAGGCAGAAAGGAAACACCAAAAGGAAAAAGCCAGCCCTACAAGAGAGCAAACAAAGCAGCAGGTGCAGAAGATTTGCTACACCTTGCTTGACAAGTACAAAGGAACAGGCGTCACGGGGCATTCCATGTTCCTTTATGAATTGAACAAAAACGGCATTACCATAGAGCGTATGAAGAACAAGCAGGGCAAGGTATATGGCTTGAAGTTCTCATACGCAGGGCAATCCTTCAAGGCTTCCGAAATCGGCAGGGAGTTCGGCTACCATTCCTTGCAGAAGAACTTTGAAACAACCAACAAGGAAGAATCAAGGAAACCACATCTAACAGTACAAGAGCCTACAGAAAAGAAAGAACAATCTGATACAGGCTACCAACTTGTACCTCCAAGCCGCTCCTCTATCTCACGAGACAATGATACCTCACAAGTGCAGAATCCCATTGGTGCAGTGGCAGACACCATCGTTAGCGCAGCCGATGAAGCGGTGGAAGGGTTAGGCGATTTAATTACATCAAGTACACAAGGCAATGACTTAACCGAAGCTGCATGGCAGCGTAAACTCAGATACCAAGCTAACAGAAAGAAGAAACGTGGAAGGGGAATATAAACATAGCATACAAAAAGTGCATAATAAAGAATATCTCATCAAAAACGCTTGCTATTCGGTAACAAAGTATTATCTTTGCAAACAGAATAACAAGCGTTCTTTGTTAGGCAGAAAACAGCGAAGCCAAGTAGTTCGCTCGTTTCCAAATCGTTACCTATTTAGTTATACTAACAATGTAACTTCTTTATTTTCAATTAGGTACATTTTAATAGTTATCTTGGCGGGCAAACGCATTGACCTTGGCGGGCAAACGCATTGAATTTGACCTGCAAAACCAATGCTATTAGACGAGTGCCATAATTCACTATTTATCAATCGTTTACCAACACGTTGACTTACAAAAAAGGCACAGAGCGAATGCCCCGTGCCTTTTGTCGTTCTCCAACCAGTTTCTTCGTGATGCTTGAAAACAAGCTTATTCTTCCTCTGGCGTGATGAGCTTGTATCCCTTACCGTGGATGTTGATGATTTCAATCTGGTCGTCATCCTTCAAGTGCTTGCGCAATTTCGTGATGTACACGTCCATGGAACGTGCGTTGAAATAGTTGTCGTCAATCCAGATGGTCTTCAAAGCAAAGTCGCGCTGCAGTATTTCGTTCGCATGCGAGCAGAGCAGGGCCAGCAGCTCGTTCTCCTTGGTCGTCAACTTGGTTTGCTTGTCACCGATGGTTAGCAACTGCTTCTGCGTGTCGAAAACAAACTTGCCGATTTTGTATACGGTGGCTTCCTTGCTTTTCTTACCGCGCACGCGGCGCAAGATGGCCTCAACGCGCAGCACCAGCTCTTCCATGGAGAACGGCTTGGTGATGTAATCGTCGGCGCCAATCTTGAATCCCTCGAGGATGTCTTCCTTCAAAACTTTCGCCGTGAGGAAGATGATGGGCATGTCTGCGTTGGCCAGGCGGATTTCCTGCGCCAGGGTGAACCCGTCTTTCTTGGGCATCATCACGTCGAGCACGCAGATGTCAAACTTGTCTTTCAAGAACTCTCTATAGCCAACCTCGCCGTCTGGACATAATGTTGCGGCATAACCCTTAGCCTGAAGATACTCTCGAAGCAGCATTCCCAAATTCTCATCATCCTCACACAACAGGATTTTTATTTTCTCTTCCATAGTCTTGTATTTATTAATGAATTATTATTTATCTTTGATGATGGGGAGTTTGATCGTAAACTTAGTCCCCTTTTTGTACTCACTTTCAACGGTTATCTCACCATCGTGCAGTTCAACGATCTGCTTGACATAAGCCAGCCCCAGGCCAAATCCCTTCACGTCGTGCACATTCCCCGTGTGGACGCGGTAGAACTTGTCGAAGATTTTTTTCAAGTTTTCTTTCTTAATACCCAGTCCCGTGTCGCGAATCGACAGATACAAATGCTCGTCGTCATTCCAGGTTGCCATGTAGATGTCCAGCGGCTGATCGGGTTTTCCGTACTTCACCGCATTGTCCATCAGGTTGAAGATGGCGTTTTGGAAGTGCACTTCGTCAACGTAAATGGTTGACTCGACGGCACCTATGTCCGTATATATCTTTCCTCCAGTATGCTCAACACGCAATGAGAACGAGCGGGCGATGCTCTCTACCATCTCGTTGAGGTCCAATTCCTTTTTCTTGAAAACGGCTTTCCTGCGATCGAACATGGACATCTGCAGCACTTTCTCTACCAAAAACCTCAGACGCTTGGTCTCATCTTGTATCACCCCGCCAAGGTGGCTCATCATCGTCTCGCTCTTGGTCAGGCTCTTGTCGTTCAACATCTGCGCTGCCAACGAGATGCTGGCGATTGGTGTCTTCAGTTCGTGCGTCATGTTGTTGATGAAGTCGTTCTTAATCTCAGTATACCGTTTCTGCCTGAACACCACCACGATGGTGAAAATGAACGTCACCAGCAGAATGAAGGTGAAGACGATGGCCGGCGTGATGAACCTTACTGAAGAGAAGATGTAGCTGTTCATGTCGGGAAAATGCACCTTCACCACCCCCATTTTCGACGCGGGGTCGTTGCGGAACAACACTTGCGAATAGGTGTATTCCTCACCTTTCTCCGAATAATCGGAGCATCTGTACACCTCTCGCCCATCCTGCGTCGTCACCCGGAAGTGATATGGGATGTTGATACCGTTGTTCATCAGTTCCGACTTGAGGTCTTGGTCCAACAATTTGAAGTTGATGCGCTCTTTCAGCGGTTTGTCTGACGCTGAGTACAAGATGGAATAAACCACCTCGTCGAGCAGCGCTTTCTGGTAGATGTATCGGTTTTTGACAATTTCCTGCAAAGACTTTGAGGCCTCAGACAGAGAGTTTTTATCGTTCTGCAAAATCATTCCCTTGGGCATCTGCGAGGGTTTCACCGTGATGGTCTTCAACTCAAAGGCCGAATACATGGTACCATCCTTACCCGTCACCGAGAATTGGTGAGACTCTTGCAACGTTCCATCGGGCTTTCCTGAACGAGTTCCGATCGAGTCTTGCGTGTAAGCTCTCCTCTCCGTCTCGTTAACATCCTTCTGCAGGTAGCGCCACGTCTCGTTGTATTCCAAGTTGCGTGACGCTTGGTTCAAGGCTCTGTTGACCGATTCGTCAAACTGTTCCTTCTTCATGTCGGCCATTTCCTGAAAATATTTCAACTGCAGGAAAAGCAACACCAGGAACGAAAGCCCCATGATTGTCGAGATAATCCAAATAGTTCTCTTTTTCATATTTCACAAAGATAGCTATTTTCTTAAATGCTTAACAATGAGCTGTTAAATGTTTCTCTATTATTATCGATAATTAACAAGTTGTATAATTATAATTCTGTACATTAAATTATAAAACAGTATCATCAAGAATAAGCATTAATCTTGTGAACTCTTCAAACAGAAAAGGTGTGACATGGCAAACCACCTCACACCTCTTGACTTGTAAACAAATGGTTTATTCATCCTCATTCGCGAGCTCAGCCTCATGCTCTTCTATGAGCTTTGCCTGCAAATCGTTAGGCACTAACTCGTAGCTTGAGAACTTGGTCGTGAACGATGCGCGTCCGCCAGTCAGCGAACTCAACGAGATGGAGTAGCTGGACAATTCCTTCAATGGTATCTTGGCAGACAGCTTTTGGTATCCAGCCTCGCTGTCCATTCCCATAATCAACGCGCGGCGTCCTTGCAAATCGCTCATCACCTCACCCATGTAGTCGGCAGGAACATACACTTCCAAGTCATAAATTGGTTCAAGAATCTTGGGGCCGGCGGCTTTGAACGCCTGTGAGAATGCATGACGCGCAGCCAAGGTGAACGACAGTTCGTTAGAGTCTACCGGGTGCATCTTGCCATCGTACACCACAACCCGAACGTCACGCGCGTAACTTCCGGTCAGCGGCCCGTGCTCCATGCAGTCCATCACGCCCTTCAGGATGGCGGGCATGAAACGCAAGTCGATGGCGCCGCCTACCACGGAGTTGATGAATACCAACTTACCACCCCAGGCCAAATCGATTTGCTCCTTGCTCTTGATGTTCAGCTTGAATTCCTGACCGTTAAACTTGTAAACCGTTGGGTCTGGCATGCCTTCGGCATAAGGTTCCACAATCAAGTGAACTTCACCGAACTGGCCTGCACCTCCCGACTGCTTCTTATGCCGGTAGTCAGCTCGGGCTTGCTTGGTGATGGTTTCGCGGTAAGGGATTTTTGCTTCCACAAAGTTCACCGGCAATTTCTCGTTGTTCTCCAAACGCCATTTCAAGGTGCGCAAGTGGAACTCACCTTGTCCGTGAACGATGGTCTGGCGCAATTCTTTCGATTGTTCAACCACCCATGTAGGATCCTCTTGCCGCATCTTCAGCAAGGCGGCCATCACCTTTTCTGTATCAGCAGAATTAACCGCTTTGATGGCTCGGCTATACTTAGAATTAGGATATTTGATGAAGTCGAAACGCCACTCACAATCCTTTCCATTCAGCGTGTTACCCGTTTTAACATCCTTCAACTTAACCGTGCATCCTATGTCTCCGGCATTCAGTTGGTCTACGGCTGTACGGTTTGCGCCCGCGCAAGCGTACAATTGACCGATACGCTCTTTTGATCCGCGGTCTGCATTGGTCAAGTCATCACCCGACTTCACGCTGCCGCTCATGACCTTGAAATAAGACACCTCGCCGATATGCGGCTCCATTCCGGTCTTGAAGAAGTAGAGCGACGCGGGGCCTTGCGCGTTCGGGGCCACTTCCTCACCGCGTGTATTGTGAATTTTCGGCATTTCACTCACGAAAGGAACAACATTTCCCAAGAACTCCATCAGTCTACGTACACCTTTATCCTCACCAGCGCATACACAGAATACAGGGAAGATGCTGCGCGTGACAAGTCCCTTGCGGATTCCTTCACGCAATTCATCCTCACTAAGTTTCTCTTCTTCGAAAAATTTCTCCATCAAACTATCATCATTCTCAGCTGCTGCTTCAACGAGTTGTCTATGCAGTTCCATGGCTTTTTCCATCTGGTCTTCTGGGATATCCTCAATAATGGGCATTCCACCTTCAGCCTTCCAGGAATACTTCTTCATCAACAGCACGTCAATGATTTCATTGAAGTTGGCTCCCGTCTCCACTGGATATTGTATCTGAACACACTTTGAGCCATAAATATCTTTCATGGAATTGATGACGGCATCAAAGTCACATTTTGCTGAGTCAAGCTGATTGACTAAGAAGATGACAGGCTTCTTCAGTTTTTCCGTATATCTAAAGTTGTTCTGCGTGCCCACTTCGGGTCCATATTGGCCGTTGATGAGAATAACGGCTTCATCGGTGACGTTCAAGGCAGTGATGGCTCCACCCACAAAGTCATCCGAGCCGGGACAGTCTATGATGTTCAATTTTTTGTTATTCCATTCCACATGAAATACAGTAGGGAACACCGAATAGCCGTATTCCTGCTCAACCGGAAAATAATCACTGACGGTATTTTTAGCCTCAACTGTTCCACGGCGCTTGATGATACCACTGCCAAACAGCATACTCTCGGCAAGTGTGGTCTTGCCGCTACCCGCACTGCCAAGCAATGCGATGTTTTTAATTTCGTTCGTTTGATATACTCTCATAACGGTTATAGATTTTTAAAATGGTTAGTATTACGTTGTTTAAGATTATGCCGTCTAAGTTAGGCATTTTTTGAATAAAGGCAAAAGTATTATGGAAAAAACATAACATTTTTAAATCAAATTAGTACTTTTGCATAAAAATAGTCCACAACCATGGCTGGCTTATACATACACATTCCTTTTTGCGCCAGTCGCTGCATCTATTGCGGCTTCTACTCCACCACGCATCTTGCCGTGCGACAACAATATGTAGATGCCTTGTGCCGAGAGATGCAGCTGAGAAGCCATTACCTGCCCACGACAGACGACACTGGTGCTGTTCCTCACCCACTAATCTCCACCATATATTTAGGTGGAGGTACCCCTTCCCAACTCACTCCCGCACAACTTCAACAGATTTTCAGTACCATCGTCACGGTTTTCTTTCATGGAGATGATACGCTGATGCGCACCCACTGTGAGGTAACCATGGAGTGTAATCCCGATGATGTTACCCCCTCGTTTGTTCAATTCCTAAAGGATTCGCCCGTGAACCGAGTGAGCATGGGCGTACAAACGTTCAGCAACGAGCGACTGAAGTTTCTTCGCAGGCGTCATCACGCTGAAGACATTTCTCCCATCGTGCGGCAACTCAGAAATATAGGCATTGACAACATCAGCGTAGACTTGATGTTTGGCTTTCCCAACCAAACACTCGACGAATGGAAACAAGACATTCAAAAGGCCCTTGCACTACGGGTTGAGCACATTTCGGCTTACAGTTTGATGTACGAAGAGGGCACACCACTCTACCAACTACTAAGAAATAATAAGGTGAAAGAAATTGATGACGAACTTTCTTTGACCATGTATCAAACTTTAGTGGATGAGCTGAAAGCTTCGGGATATGAACATTACGAAATCAGCAACTTCGCCAAACCCGGCAAACGAAGCCTACACAACAGCAGTTATTGGCACGCCATACCCTATCTGGGCATCGGTGCGTCGGCCCACTCGTACGACATCCAATCGCGACAGTGGAACGTTTCCAACATCAAGGAATACATCTCATCCATCGAACAAGGTAAGATTCCCTTCGAACGCGAATACCTTGACGACGATACCCGCTACAACGACTTGATAACAACCGCACTCAGAACGTCAGAAGGCATCAACCTCTTGACGCTCACCCCTAAACACAGGACGTATCTTTTACAACAAGCAGAAAAGCAAATCGCCCAAAACCTCTTGGAGATTCGGGGCGATTCAATTCGTTTGACGGCACAAGGACTGTATGTGAGCGATGCCGTTATGGCTGATTTAATTTACGCTTAAAAACTTCGTATGCCTGTGCTTTGACCTTTTTTTCCACCTCTTCCAACGAACGATGACCGGAAACAGCTGACTTGACCCAGACACAAACCAAGAATACAGCAAAGACAGCTCCCGCAGAGGCCAACCACTTCAGCACCTCACTCTCACTACTGACCACGTTGAACGCCAGGATTCCCACCACCACAGGCAACGCCCAAAGCAGCCAATCGAAGCCCGTTCGCATCTTATAGCTTTCTTCTATCTCCCGATACTCTTTGTTCTTCGCCAGAAGTTCACGGCGGTTTTCCAGCCAATAACGCTCAAAGTCCTCCTCCATCATGCTTCTTCCTCCTCGGTACGCTTAGGCAACACCAAGTTGAGTACCACGCCCGTAATGGCACTCAGACCAATACCGCTCATCTTGGTCAGTTCATTCTCGCCACCAGGAAGCAAAAAGAAAATCAAGGTACTTAAAGCAATGCCACCTAATATAATAAGTAGCACTTTGACCAAACCTTGCTTCATGGCATTGGCATAGACCAGACAACCAACCATAAGAATGCCGATGATTACGCCACGAAGACTGAAATCGAGCATCGCACCACCAATTCCCAGCGTCAAAGTCACCGACACAATAATGATATTGCGTTGATTGTTGAGATTCACTTTGTGCTGTATCAGATTTTGAACTCCCACACTGGCAATGGTTCCGAACAGCAACAGCATGATTCCTCCCAGCACTGCTTGCGGAATACTCTGCAACAGAGCACTCAGCTTTCCAATCACAGAGAACACGATGGCCGTCAATGCTGCGATGCGAATGACCTGCGGATGGGTCACTTTGGTAATCTGCATGGCCCCCGTCACCTCCGAGTAAGTGGTCACGGGAGGGCCACCAAAGAAGGCTGCCGCAAGACATGCCAATCCGTCACCCAACATGGTGCGGTGCAAGCCCGGATCTTTCACGAAGTCTTTGTCAGCCACTGCGTTCACCACATACACGTCGCCAATGTGCTCTATCACCGGTGCAATGGCAACAGGAATCATGTAGATGAATGGTTTCCAAGCAAACTCCGGCCAATGAAAATGAGCCAATGAGCCGGGCAAGGCAAACCACGACGCCTCGTGTACTTTCGTGAAATCAACTTCACCCATCAGGGAGGCGACGATGAATCCTACCACAATGCCACACACGATGGGCACTAATTTAACCAAACCCTTGCCAAGTGTCAGCACGAGGACGGCCGTCACCAAGGATACAAAGGCCAACGTCCAGTTCTCTTTGGCCATGTTCACGGCCGATCCCGACAAGGACAAACCAATGAGAATGATTACCGGACCGATGACAACGGGCGGGAACAACCTATCCAGCAGCTTCCGTCCTTGCCATTTAAGCAAGACGCTCATCGCGAAATAAACCAAGGCTACGCCTGCGATACCTGCCAGCGTACCTGCCATGCCCCACATCTTTGAGGCCTCAATGATAGGTGCGATGAAAGCAAAACTTGAGCCTAAGAAAATAGGTACCTTCCCTTTCGTTGCCAAATGAAAGATGAAAGTACCCATACCAGCCGTAAACAACGCTGTTGCCGGTTCCAAACCCACCAGCAGTGGAACCAAAACCGTTGCGCCGAATGCGACGAAGAGAAACTGTACTCCCACGATACCCTTGCGTAAAGGAGTTAATTCAATGGTATTCATCATGCTGGCAAAATTACGAATTAATATCGAATTGTGAATAAAAAAACGGTAAATGATTGCTACTATGCAATAAAATCAATATCTTTGTCTTGCTTAATCGCACATCATACGTTTCAGATGATGTTTCATGCGTCATCCAACATGACAAACTTTAAAAACAACACATAATTTATGAAAATCAGGAATTTACTTTTACTCACCTTGACTGTCATCGCCCATTTGACGTTGCAGGCGCAAGACGACATCAAACTAATCGTTGGAACCTATACCAATGGCAACAGCAAAGGCATTTACTCTTTCAACTTCAATCAATCCACCGGACAGGCAGCGCCCATAGACACTCTTGAACTGCAGAACCCGTCATTCCTGACACTTGCCTCAGACGGCACGATGATTTACGCCGTAAGCGAAAACCATGACGTGGCGGCAGCGGTCAATGCCATTACGTTTAACAAGACAACGGGGCGGATGAAGCTGCAGGGATCGTTCCCCACCAAGGGGGAAGACCCATGCTATGTGGAGACCAACGGCAACCTGTTGCTGACAGCCAACTATACCGGAGGTTCCATGAGCGTTTTCCCCTTGAACGTGGATGGGTCGCTCTCACCCATGTCACAACAATTCAAAGGCTCGACAGGCGGATCGAACGCTGAACGTCAACAAGTGCCACACATTCATTGCGCTCGATTCCTTCCCGACGGAAATGGGGTTATTGCCACCGATTTCAGTTCCGACCAACTGCTGCGCTTCGAACTGGAAGACATGAAAGAGTTAGGCAGTGCCAAAGTTACCGCCCAGTTGTCTAAGGGTTCAGGACCTCGCCATATCGCCTTCAGCACCGACAGCAGGTTTGTTTATGTCATGAGCGAGCTGTCTGGAGCAGTCACCGCATACCTATATAACTTTGGCAAAATGAAGAAAATACAGGAGATACAGTCAGCTGAGGTGGGTGCGCAAGGCGGAGCAGACATTCACGTTTCACCCGACGGCAGGTTCTTGTATACCAGTAACCGACTGAAGAACGACGGCATTGCCATTTTCAAAATCAACCGAAGAACAGGATTACTGACAAAGGTGGGCTATCAGCGGACAGGCATCCATCCACGCCAATTCAACATTACGCCCAATGGACGATTCTTACTCTGCGCCTGTCGCGACGACAACACAATTCAGGTTTTCCGAATCAACAGTACCAATGGCTTACTGACCGACACGCATCAAGACATATCAGTCGATAAGCCGGCGTGCGTGCAGTTCTACCCCATCGTGATGCAACCAGACATCCAGGGAGATGGTGTCTTTAGGGTAATAGAGGTTAAAAAATAAGTTCGTCCATTCTGCTTTGTATGGAAATTGTCTGTTATGGAGTCTGAAATAAATTGACATGAAAATCAAAAAACGTTTATGGACAGTTCCGTAAATCAACTTTGTCAGATTGCGAGGCTGCTTGTAGCAAAACGCAAAACCAACAAACATAAGAAACCATACGGCGTTGATTTATAGACCCACCCCTTATTCTAACCTTGCAAGAGGTAAGCGCCATCTGGTCAAAGGCGTTTACCTCATGCATGTTTATTATGAACATAAAAGACCTGTCATACGAATTATTGCAAGACGCAGAGAACAAAAAAAATGAGTACGAAAATAATTCGTACTCATTTTTAACTCACGTCAGTCAGACGATAGAGTATAATGCTACGACTCCCATCATCAAAAGCCGATGAAAGAGCAGCAACTAAGCCAAAGTAAAGAGATTCTCTGAATCTTTAATTTTACCTTCTTTAAACAGCCATCCAATTCCCAGATAAACTTCCTCCGTTCCGATTTTTGCAGCCTTCGCTATTTCAGCAACGCTCAACGCCTTGTCTGCTGCAGCCAATGCTTGATAGACGTCACCTGCGCGGAAGCCCACACTTTCGGCATTTACCACAAGAGCAGTTTTCTTTGCTGCAGCTCTCTTTGTAGTAGTTTTCTTGGGAGCTGCGGCTTTCTTGGAAGCCACAGCTGCCGTTACTTTCTTTTCTGTCATAATCAATAAAAATTTAACATACTTTGCACCTCAAATGAGGTAAAACATCTCGTTTACGAAGCAAAGGTAATCATTTTATTTAAAAACGCAACCGCTTCACTTCAGATTGTAACTTATTTATGCGCTATTTGACTCAAAATAAAGGTTTTATTGATGTAAGTCAATCTTTATGTTCAGTTCATCCAGTTGTTTCTTGTCAATGGCAGACGGTGCGTCAAGCATGACATCACGGCCGTTGTTGTTTTTTGGGAAGGCTATGCAGTCACGAATACTGTCCAACCCAGCCATGATACTCACAAACCGGTCAAGTCCGAAGGCCAAACCCGCATGAGGTGGTGCGCCATATTTAAATGCATTGATCAGGAAGCCAAACTGTGCCATTGCCCTTTCTGGCGTGAAGCCCAATATCTCAAACATTTTTTTCTGCAAGCGGCCATCATGAATACGCAGACTTCCCCCACCCACTTCAATACCATTGCACACAAAGTCGTATGCCTTGGCGCGAACTTGTTCAGGATGCTCGTCAAGCAAGGGGATATCATCTGGATTTGGCATGGTGAACGGATGGTGCGTCGCCATGAGCCGCTGCTCCTCATCACTCCACTCGAACAGAGGGAAATCGATAATCCACAGGCACTCAAACTTATTCTTGTCACGAAGTCCCAGTCGCTCTCCCATCTCCAGACGAAGGGTACACAGCTGCACACGCGTCTTGTTGTCGTTGTCCCCACTCAAGATCAGCACCAAGTCACCATCCTTGGCTCCCATCCGTCCTTTCACCTCCAGCAACTGTTGCTTTGAGTAGAATTTATCAACAGAACTCTTGATGGTTCCATCAGCATTGTACTTAATGTACACCAATCCCTTGGCACCTACCTGCGGACGCTTGACGAAGTCGCTCAACTCGTCCAACTGCTTACGGCTATAGCTGGCACATCCAGGCACACAAATGCCGCCAATGTAGCTTGCTTCATTGAATACACTAAAATCAGCCTTGCCTTTGAACGCATCCAAAAGTTCAACGAACTCCATGCCGAAACGCAAATCAGGCTTATCACTACCGAAACGTCTCATCGCCTCATGCCAAGTCATTTGCTGCAACTTCTCTGGCAGTTCCACTCCACGAATCTCTTTGAAAAGGTGACGGCACAGATTTTCAAACAAGTCGATTACATCATCCTGATCTACGAAACTCATCTCGCAGTCAATTTGCGTGAACTCGGGTTGACGATCGGCACGCAAGTCTTCGTCACGGAAACATTTGGCGATTTGGAAATATCGGTCAAAACCACTCACCATCAACAGTTGCTTAAGCGTCTGTGGACTCTGTGGCAATGCGTAAAACTGTCCGGGATTCATGCGTGAAGGCACCACAAAGTCACGCGCACCCTCTGGTGTAGAACCAATCAATATCGGTGTTTCCACTTCAATGAATTGCTCGTTATCAAGGAAATTGCGAATCAGAATCGTCATTCTATGGCGCAGTTCCAAATTCTTTCTTACCACAGGTCGACGCAAGTCCAAATATCTGTATTTCATCCGCAAATCGTCACCACCATCGGTCTCGTCCTCTATTTTGAATGGAGGCGTCAAACTTTCACTCAGTATATTAAGCTTACTGACCAGTATCTCTATATCCCCGGTCGGCATCTTGTCGTTTTTGCTCTGTCGCTCGCTCACTTTACCCGTTGCCTGAATACAATATTCACGCCCCAGCTTATTGGCCCGTTCACACAAAGAAGCGTCTGTGGCTTCATTAAAGACAAGCTGGGTAATGCCATATCGGTCGCGCATGTCAACAAACGTCATTCCTCCCATCTTACGCGTACGCTGTACCCATCCAGACAGGGTTACCTCCTTGCCCTCATCGGAGAGTCTCAACTCCCCACATGTATTCGTTCTATACATAGTTTGAATTTTATATCTTATTAATCGCAAAATTATACAAAAAAGCCGAAACAAGCAAACACTACTTAACAAAAAGTACGAACACGCGCACACAAATCAATCAGCATGCCATTCAGACAAATAATCTCGAAATCCGCTTGCCGTGTTCACAAAAAGAATTATATTTGCAGTGTACAATCGAAAGAATCTTTTTTTTATGAACACAACAGAACAAGTTTACAAGCAGACTGAGTATGCCATACGCAAGATAGCCCAAAAGTTCACGTCTGCCGAAAGTCCGTCACTCGTTACAGACATCCATGTCCGGATATCTCAAGACAGTGGCGAAATACAGGCTTTCGATGACGATGAAAACGAGATAACCCGTTGCGTCGTTGAAGAGTGGATAGGCAACAAGGATGAGAATTTCTACGAGCATGCCACCGCCATACTTCGCAAGACCTTGAAACAACTTCATGAAACCGTTGACCAGATGGACATTCTCAAGCCATTCAGCTTTGTTCTGGAAAATGACGACCGCGAGAATGTCGCCGAACTATATGTCGCCGATGACGACACAGTGATTATCGGAGGCGACTTGATGAGCGATTTAGACAACGACCTGGATTCATTTTTGAAAGAGCTCCTGAAAGACGAAAGTAACCAACATGAAAATGATGGACGACAGAACTGAAAGTGGTTCATCCGACATAGTGATTAGTTACAGCACCGCGGCTCATCAGAGCTTAATACTAATTTTCTTAGCTTTGCTCTCGTTACTCATTCTGTCAAGAGAAGTTACCACATATTGATATTTAGTATTTCCATCAACGTAAGGTAGCTTGTACATGGTTTGCGAAGTGATGACGACAATCTTGGATGGATCTTCCAAATTAATGCGTTCGCCCTTGTTGAAACGGTAAACCACATACTTCGTGGCCGTGTCATCCCATTTTTTGCCGCGAGGTTGTGTCCAAAACAAGACATAGCCGTCATTTGTCCATAGTGCTTTTACCTTTCTGGGCTTCTTTGGACGCTTGTCATCAATAAACGGCATCTCGGGTTGCAAGGCCGGATACTTCCAATAGTAGTTGCGGAGAGCCGTTCCGTAGCTCCCAACGTTGTCAACCACCTCCTTGGCGTACCACAGAACAGTCCCCTTCACATTGGCCATCTGCTCATGCAGACGGAACTTTGCCGGCAGCTGGTTGCTGTTAGGATTTTGCAGGTCGGCATACTTCGCGGTACGGTCCACGCTCTCGCCAATATATAAAGGTCGGTTACCAGCATAACGGTTCCACCACCTGATGAGCGTGTCATAATCAGCGGTTGGATGACCAATTTGCCAATATAACTGCGGAACGCAATAATCTACCCAACCCTTATTCACCCACAACAAGACGTCAGCATATAAATCATCATAATTCTGCAGCCCACGAGTGTTGCTGCCAAGTCTTGGGTCATTCTTCTTGTTACGGTAGATGCCAAAGGGAGAAACGCCAAATTTCACCCAAGGCTTGCGTTGGTGTATCTTTTCACCCAGTTCCTTGATAAACAAGTTGACGTTGTAGCGACGCCAATCATTGAAGTTCTTCAAACCGTTATTGTAGAGTTGAAATTCGCGAGCGTCACGAATGACTTCACCTGGAACCGGATAAGGATAAAAGTAATCATCAATGTGCAAGCCATCAATATCATAGCGACGCACAATGTCGTCTACCACCTTATAGATATATTCCCTGTTGCCTGGATCTCCCGGATTGAGAATAAGCTGTCCGGCATACGGAAAAACCTTGCCGGGTTGCCTCACGGCTATATGGCTGGCAGCCAACGAGACCGTACTCTTCGTCTTGGCACGATAAGGATTAATCCACGCATGCAGTTCCATTCCTCGCTGATGACACTGCTCGATCATCCATTGCAGAGGATCCCAGAATGGATATGGTGCTTGCCCCTGCACGCCTGTCAAGAAACGGCTCCATGGCTCATAACTACTCTGATAGAGAGCGTCGCACTCTGCCCTCACTTGGAAGATGATGGCATTCACGCCATCTTTCTGCAACTCATCAAGTTGACTACACAAAGTACGTTGCATGTCGGCTGTTCCCATACCTTCAAACTGGCCATTCACACATTGTATCCAAGTGCCCCGAAACTCACGTTTCTTAAGACTATATGCCTTACTTGCCAGTAAGTTACCACATGCCAAGAATAAGAGCAAAAACCTTATTTTGGTTAAGAATTTATTCATATCTGTTTTCTTTTTCTGCAAAGATAGTGCTAGTGCAAGCCTCAACAGAGAAAGTTTACTTTCATTGTTGAGGCGAAGCCTATCTTCTGCAAAGATAGCGCAAGCCGAAGACAGAGAAAGTTTACTTTCTTAGTTGAGGCGAAGCCTATCTTCTGCAAAGATAGCGGTTGTTGGCCGAACTGCCAAATATATTTGACTGATGGAGTGTCCTCAGAAGAATTGTCTGATGGCCGCAGCATATTTGCCTAATAATGATTATCTTTGCAGAAAGAACGTAACAATATGGAAATTAAGAAAGCTAAATTCTTCATATCGTCGCCAACATTAGACAAATGTCCCAAAGACAACCGGATAGAATATGCATTCATCGGACGCTCGAACGTAGGAAAATCCAGTCTTATCAACATGCTCTGCAACCACAAGGGACTGTCCAAGACATCGTCCACACCGGGCAAAACCCTACTCATCAATCACTTCTTGATCAACGATGAGTGGTACTTGGTAGACCTGCCGGGCTACGGATTTGCCAAGAGATCCAAGAAAGTGCAGGCGGATATTGAGAAAATGATTAACACCTACATTCTGCAACGAGAGCAGTTGGTCAACTTGTTCGTGCTGATTGACATACGTCACGAGCAACAAAAGATAGACCGTGCGTTCATCGATTGGTTAGGAGAAAACGAGATTCCCTTCACCATTGTGTTCACAAAAGCCGACAAACTGGGCACGTTAAAGGCGAAAGCCAATGCGGCCCAGTGGATGGAACAATTAAAAGATGCATGGGAAGAACTGCCACCTTACTTTATTACGAGTTCGGAAAAACGAACGGGCCGCGAAGAGTTGTTGGCTTATATTGATGAAATAAACCAATCACTTCTGTAAACATGGCTGGACCAATACCCTATTTAGACGTTCAGAATCTAACGAAATCTTTCGGCGACTTTGTTTTGTTCAACAACATTTCCTTCTCCGTTGCCGAAGGTCAGCGCATCGGGCTCATCGCCAAGAATGGCACTGGCAAGTCTACCCTGCTGTCGGTTCTTACCGGTAAGGAAGGCAAGGACGGTGGCGAGATTATCATGAAGAAAGATCTCAAGATTGGCTATCTTGAACAGAAGAGCCGGTTTGATGATAACGAATCGGTGTTAGACGCTTGCTTTAATCATCAAGGCGATCCGCAGAAAGTGTTAAAGGCCAAGCAGATACTAACAATGTTGCACATTGATAACCTTGACCAACCCATGGGACAACTGAGTGGCGGACAGCAAAAGCGGGTGGCCTTGGCGAACGTTCTGATTACCGAACCCGAACTGTTCATCCTCGATGAGCCGACCAACCATTTGGATTTGGAAATGGTAGAGTGGTTAGAAAGCTACCTGTCGCGGGGCAACAAAACGCTGCTGATGGTGACGCACGACCGCTTTTTCTTGGATCGCGTGTGCAATTCGATTCTTGAATTAGACGACCGAAGCATCTACGCATACCGCGGTAATTACAGTTATTATCTGGAAAAACGCCAAGAACGCATCGAAAACAAACGGGCGGAGGTGGCACGGGCCAACAACTTGTATCGCACCGAACTGGAATGGATGCGGCGCATGCCACAGGCGCGCGGACACAAGGCGCGCTATCGTGAAGAGGCTTTCTACGAACTGCAACAGGTAGCCAAACAAAAGGTTGAGGAAAGACAAATCAGACTGAAATCGAGCAACGTGTATATCGGTTCCAAGATATTTGAGTGTCAATATGTATCGAAGGCTTGGGGCGACAAAGTGATACTGAAAGACTTTTATTACAATTTTGCCAGATTTGAGAAATTAGGCATCATCGGCAACAATGGAACGGGGAAATCAACGTTCGTCAAGTTGTTAATGGGGCTCGTTGAACCCGACAGCGGGAAGTTCGACATCGGTGAAACCGTTCGTTTTGGCTACTTCTCTCAAGAAGGATTACAGTTTGACGAACAGCAAAAAGTGATTGACGTGGTCAGTGACGTTGCCGAGAACATCAATCTGGGTGGCGGCAAGAGCATGACGGCCTCGCAGCTGCTGCAACACTTCTTGTTCACGCCCGAGCAGCAACACAACTTTGTTTACAAACTCAGTGGCGGCGAGTTGCGCAAGTTATACCTTTGCACGGTCTTGATGAAAAATCCCAATTTCCTGGTACTTGATGAGCCTACGAACGATTTGGACATTCAAACACTACAGGTGCTGGAAAACTATTTGCAAGACTTTCCCGGGTGCGTAATCGTCATCAGTCACGACAGGTATTTCATGGACAAGGTAGTTGACCACATCTTAGTGTTCAAGGGTGAGGGCGAAATTCAAGACTTCCCCGGCAATTACACGCAATTCAGAGAGTGGAACAGTTTGAAATCCGTTGAGCAGAAGCCAGAAGAAAAGAAGGAGAAGCCTGCCGCAAAAGACTATAGAAGCAACGAAAAGAAAAAGCTCTCTTATAAAGAAAAACGAGAGTTTGAAGCTTTGGATGAGGACATTACAAAGCTGGAGCAACAGATTAAGGATTTGGAAGAAGAGATATGCAGCGGAAAGTTGTCCGTTGAAGAGCTCACCACCAAGAGCATGCTGCTACCCTCCTTAAAAGAAGAGCTGGATGAAAAAAGCATGAGATGGCTCGAATTGTCCGAACTGTCCTAAGGGTATGGCTCGACACTTCCGCCCCACTCTACAGACTTTTGTCACTTTATCACGAAAAGGGTGTAGAACATCTTGCCAACTTTGCTGACGTGTAGTTTTAGTAAACTATCCAATAGGTACGCAAGCGCCTCCACCTCGGAAAGCAACGTCTATGACATTGGGCACCAAAGTCACGGACTTTGGTACCCAATTCAAATGATTTTGGCATTCAAAGTCCATGCAATTGAAAGCACACTAGACATACCACTTTTTCAAAGGGCTTTGAGGAGGATACAGTCTCCCAGACTGCGTTGCTTGGCTTCGGATAATAATCCGTTAATGCGCAGACCGATTACCAACTGTCACCTTGTAGTTCTTGCTCACCTGCCGGCCACTGAGGTCGTATATTTTGCCATCACCCACATTGCCGGCAGCCGTTACATGGTCAATACGGTTGTCTTGGCTGTGAAGTAACCCGTGGTGGGATTCGCCATCTCGATACCGGTTTTGCTGGAATCATACGCGGCGCCCTCTCCTTTCAGCTTGGGACAGTAACTAAACATCTGGCCATGGTCTTTTACCTTGCCGCCCACGCTCCAATCATCGTTGCAGTAGATGGTGGTCAGAGATCTGCTGCCAAAGAACATGTTGCCCATATCGGTAACGTTTTCTGTATTGAAGTTGGTCAAGTCGAGTGATGGCAGGGAACTGCATTTATTGAACATGGCGTTCATATCGGTAACCTTTTCAGTATTAAAGCTGGTCAAGTTGAGCGATGCCAGGGAACTGCAGCGACTGAACATGCCAGACATGCTGGTAACCTTTGCTGTATTGAAGTTAGTCAAGTTGAGCGATGTCAGGGAACTGCAGTTAATGAACACACCGCCCATATCGGTAACGTTTGCTGTGTTGAAGCTGCTCAAGTCGAGCGATGTCAGGGAACTGCATTTATAGAACATGCCAGCAAAAGATTCAAGAAATCTGTATCTTTCAGATAACCAATAAAATAAGAATGAATAAAGGGTAAAAGGGTTACGAGTTGGAAACGAGCGAGTTTCTTTCCTGCTCTTTATTCTGCATTGCCTCAAAGAACACTTAACTTAACATAGCAAAGGTACTATTTTTAGCATAGAAATAGCTCTAGTGCATCATATTTCTTTTTATTAAACGGTTAATAAATTGTAAATACATGAAGAATTACCCTTTCGGGTATTGCGTAGAAGAGCAAACAATAAGAACTTTGTCAGTATAAACATTTAATCAAAATAGTATTCAAATGAAACGATACGAACGAAATCGAATCTACATTTCCGATGAAGATCAAATAAAAATCAAAGATTTTCGAGTCTTACTTGCAGGTGCAGGAATAGGAAGCAATATTGCGGAAACTTTGTTGCGAATCGGATTTGAAACTATAACGTTGGTCGATGGAGATGTGGTGGAGGAGAGCAACCTCAACAGGCAGAACTATACAGAGGAAGATTTGGGTATCCCTAAGGTAGAGGCATTGAAAAAACGACTGCTCAGGATCAATCCTAAAGCAAAAATATCGACCATAAACACATTTATCGATCACGATAATATAGAGAATATTGTCGCAGGGCATGATGTGGCAATCAATGCTCTTGATTTCAAAAGCGACATTCCTTTCGTTTTTGACCGTTTATGTGCCAAGTTGGGAATTTATGTACTACATCCCTACAACGTTGGGTTTGCAGGTATTGTTATGGTTGTTTCTCCCGATGGAGCGAACTTAGAGAGCTTGCTCACTGAGGGAGAAAGTTATTTGGGTTTTGAAAAACGAGCCGTACAGCACGTTACGGACTATTTCAATTATTGGGTTCGACCCAAAATATGGATAGAAGAGGTGATACGAAAGTATGAAGACGAGGGAATTACTTTGCCACCACCACAACTATCTATTGCGTCCTCTTTGGTCGGAGGAATGTGTACCTCTATCCTTATGCGTATTGTTAGAGGAGAATTTGTGAAGGTATTTCCTAAATTCTACTACTATTCGGAGTGCGATGATCTAAATTAGTCTGCGGTGTGTAGCCACAGCAATTGCTTCGGATATATTCCCGACTCCGAGTTTTTGGTATATGTTTTTTCGATAGCCTTTCACAGAGTCTTCCGACCGATTAATCTCGTTGGCAATATCTCCAACTGATAAGCCTTGGTTCGCCAGCCGAATCACGGCTTTTTCATACTCATTCAGAACGATGCTTTCAATTTGTTTCCAGCGTCCACTCTTCGAGGAAAACTGCCACATTGTATTAGAATTAACCGCAGTCATATAGACGACACCTCTCTCTTGGGATGGAGCCAGTGAGACCAAACAGAGTGCTAACCAGATATTTCCCATCGAATCCAGTTTAAGGGGAGTTATCTGATGATTGATCAATACCCTTTCCTTGGACTCTTGTTTATTGACTCTAAAATTGTAGGATATGGTGTATTGAGTACGCTCTGATACGGCAATTCCTTTGAAAAAGTCAAAGCCTGCTCTATTGACTTGTGTAAGGAATTCAAGGTCTTCTTCTGGCACATGATTATAGTAAAAGTCGTATCCTTCTTGTTGTACCGTTGCTACGCTCTCTCCGCAGAGAAATAGAGGGTTGTCCGATACATACAGAAAATTCATCCTATTATAATCAATGATGTAGAGAGATTTGTATGTAATTCGGGCAAATGCCCTCGCAGAGTCAATATAAGGCTGTAAGCCACAGTATTGCTCGTCGCCTATTTGAGGGCGAACGTCCTGTGGTAATTGCAGGCGATTGTTTTTGTTAAGAATCACACTCATTCGATATCCATTTGACATCCATATAATAATGGTGCAAATATACTCATTCAAAGGCAAAGGCATTACCCGAAAGGGTGAAAATCGCATCATTTGCATCAAAATATATCAGAATTACCCTTTCGGGTATTGTCAAGCATTGTATTCATACCGAATTTTGCATCATCAAAATTAAAATAGATTATGGATAGATTCATTACAAGTTACGAAAACATCACCCTATGGCAAATAGCGAGAGCATCACTCCCTGCAGTTGCAAGATTTGTGGTGAATGAGAATTATAAGCATCATAAAAGTGGGAAGATAGATATTCGTAGTTTTTCAAAAGACTACACATCTGTCCTAACGGAAGAAGATGCCTTTTTTGAGTATTCATCAACCATTGTTTCCAAAAATCAATTCGGAGGTATTGTTGGTGCTATTCGCATTACCCATTGGAATGACAATCCTCATACGCTTCCACTAATCAAAATTTTTGGTGATGAAATAGTGGATCCACAAGAGTTGTTAAACTCTTACCATCATCTTTGGCATGTCGGACGTTTTGCGATAAGACAAGAATATGGGAATAACGGGAAATTATTCAAGATGTTGATGCTATATGCCATCAGCCCAATATTTCAACATAGGCAAGGGGTATTGCTGGCAGAGGCTGATGAAAAACTACTACGAATAATGAAAGCTTTGCGAATAGATGCCAAATCGTTATCCGAAGGCAAAGAATACATCGGCTCTATAACTATCCCGATGATGGTAACCAAAGAAGGTCTTACTGAGTTTATGCTCAGGAATCTCTTTATGGCTTTTGATGTTCGTTTTGATGTCGAACAGAGTCAATTACCCGAAAGGGTGAAAGTTCAGAACAAGCCTCAGAATTACCCTTTCGGGTATTGCAGGGAGGTCAATAAGTACGGAACTTTGCATGTGTAAAGATAATCAGTGTGCACAGCAGATTATATAGAGCATGATACAGCTCGCAAAGAAGGACGTGTCCTTCAATCCTGCGATAGGAAAAACTCAAGTAAATTCCTTGGCAGCATAAGAAAGTTAATCTCTTTAGTATCCTAAGCATTACCATAGATCCAACTATTCAAATGGGGAGTGTAAGCCGAAAAACTCTGAAGAGTAGGCGTTCTTTAACAAATACGAATCATGAACAAGAAGTTAAAAATCGACGAGTTTTCTACAGAAGCGTTGTCAAAAATTGCAGGAGGCGCAGAAAATGGCTCTCAAATGGAGGGCTGTTTTGGACTAGCTGTTTGTTGTAACGATACAACTCTGGAGCCTAACAAGGGTACGCCTACCATTGGAAGTGAAAAACCGTAATTCAATCAGAGTGGGAGAATTAATTCTCCCACTCATTAACTACCTAATAAGCGTAAAGTATGAATACATATCAGTTGTCAAGAAGTTGGATTCTACGTTATGATAAGCATCATAATGCTCCATACACTCTTTTTGACATTAACCGGGGATATGAATATGTTATTAACCATTCAATATTTTCATTCCTCTCATTTATAGAGCAAAAAGAAAGAGAATATACAGAGATCAGCGATTTGTTTGAACAAGACAATGTTGACTGCGCTCAAATTGTCAAAAGGTTCAATAAGCAATGGAAAGGACTCATCATTGATAAAGAGGATATCGGAAGTAGTTTTAATTTCCCAAAGCTAAAATTTTTCCCTAAAATATCTATGTGTTCATCACCGAAGACAGCTGAAATACTATTAACCACTCTTTGCAATTTGGAGTGCTTACATTGCGTGCATTCGTGTGGCCATCAAAAGGATGGGAGTCTACTTTCTGGAAAAGAATGGATTAAAATATTGCAGAAGTTAGAGTGTAATAGAGTTCAAAAGGTAGTCCTTACAGGTGGGGAAATATTTACTCATCCACATATAGATGAAATAATAGAAACCATAGGTAAAATGAAGATGCGATTTATCCTCCTAACTAATGCTATGCTTATTACAAAGGAGAGAGCAGAACTTCTAAGTAAATCTAACATTGTCTTATCTGTATCTTTAGATGGGGATACAGAGCAATCGCATGATTTCCTGCGAGGGAAAGGTGCCTATAATACTCTAATGAAAAGAATGCAACTTCTCAAAGAGTACAATGTTAATCGAATATTGTCAGTGACGCTCCATGCGAAAAACACTAATAATATTCAAGGAATTATTGATTACGCTTTGAAAGAAAATGTAAAAGCTATAAACTTTACAATACTCGATGAAGTAGGCCGAGCGAAAGAACACGACATTTTGCATCTATCATCGATCGAAAGAGAAAGATGCAAGGAGCAAGTTCGAAATGTTCAAGTTAAGTATAAGAACGAATTGCCAATTTTTCTACTGGATCCATCAGAAGGATTATCAAAGAATTTGGATTGTTCTAACAACGATGCTCCTATTTACTGTACAGGAGCAACTTCTCACATAGCGATTTCACCTACTGGGGATGTATATCCTTGTGTGTATGGTTTTGGAGAATCATCATTGTGTTCTGGGAATCTCAAACACACTTCTCTATCTAAGATTTGGCATACAGACAAGTGGAATATGCTAAGGGGTGGTATTCTATTAAAAGACCTGCATACTTGTAAGGTATGTTCGTTAAGTAACTCTTGTCAAACGAAAAACTGTAGAGTTAGAGCTTTAAAATACAAAAGAGATCTTTATGGAGCTCCAAATTGTATAGTTTGTCATAGTAAATGATTTATGAATATGAAAACATATAGAGCCTTGTTTGTCCTTTTGGTCTTATGCGTCAACATCTCATCTATGTGGGGACAAGAAGTCATTAAGTCTGTGGTTGTAGACGAAAACAAGCTACCCTTGGAGTTTTGTAATGTCGTTGCTTATAGCAAAGATAGTACATTGTTGCAGGGGGTTGTTACTGATAGTACAGGCTTTTTTAGTATAGAAAAGTCCGAGCAAATGAGTTACTTGCGTTTCACTTGTATTGGCTATGATTCTCAAAAGATAGACATAAACGAACTCCCTGTAGAAGTGGAGATGCACCCTATGTCCCATACTCTAGGAGAGGTGATAATAAAAGGGAACACAAGAAGATTGAAGTTGAGCAATCATCAACTACAAGTGAATGTAGAGGGCACACCTTTGGCACAGCAATCGAGCATTGATCGACTTTTGGCACAACTTCCTGGAGTGGCCGTGGATGGAAATGGAGGTGCAACATTACTAGGAGGAGGAAATATCCTTATACTATTAGATAATAAAGAGGTGCTTTCTCATGATGAACTTAAGTCGATAGATCCTAAAGTAATCACAACGATAACTTTTGATCGGAGTCCTGGACCAAGATATCGTGGCAGCGTCAACGCTGTTCTGCACATCAAGACTAAACGCCAAAAAGATAATTTCACAGGTCAAGCAAAGAGTAAGCTCCAATTAAACCATGCCGTTTCATACTTAGGAGATCTCTTGCTAGGGTATGTCAATGATAAATGCAATATCAGTCTTCAACTCAATCAGGGAGATAACCGCATGAATAAGACAGAACGTATTGATGCTCAAATAATTCCTCAGTTATATCTCCAGACTCAACTTGTAGACACAATCAGTGATTTGACAAGGAATATACTCATCAAGGCTAACTTTACGCCTCATAAGACGTTGACGTGGGGGCTAGGATATAACTTGTCAAGCAGTAAGATAAATAGTCATAGTGGAGATAACACACGATATAATACAAACAATCAGGGATGGCTAAGTCTAATGTCCAATACTTATCTCGACAACCAAACTACCTCTCATCATTTTAGTGCTTATACAGAGTGGAATGTCACCAACAGATTTAAGCTCGAGATCAATGCCGATGCTTTTATCAAAAGTCTGAATCGTCAGCAAGCAACGAGAGAGAATGATATGGCTAAAATCGGAAATCATGAGATCTCCACTAACGCACATTATGCTCTTTTTCAGCTTTCACCATATCTGTCTTATAGCTTTACTGATAGTCGAACTCTTGAGGGTGGTGTGGATTTATACCAAATTAATGGAGCTAGAAAGCAAACCTCCGATGCAAGCAACCAAAACATGGGGACTAACCACGAAAGAGTGTATGCGGGATATCTCAACTATTCATTTCCTCTAAGAATGTGGAGCGCATCCTTGGGTGTTCGTTTTGAACATGCAAATAGTCTGTTATTAGATCCAAATGCGCCACAGAATAATATTGACCGTAGCTACAATGACATTTTCTTTGTTGGAAAGATAGCTGGGAAAATAGGAATGTCGATACATAATTTCAGTATTACTTCAGGAACACGCAGACCAAGCTTGGAAGACTTAAGCAACAACAGTTATTACTCTAACCAATTTGTGTCGTCAAATTCAAATCCGAACTTATTGCCTGAGAAGAATTATCGAATAGGGTATGAGTTTATTTACAAGATCCTTTATCTTGGTGTAAACTATCAATACTCGCAGGATCATATTGATAATTACATTCAGAAAAAGGATGACCTAACATCAGGTTATATTATATCCAAAGCTAACTTTGATCATCATCATAGAGTCCAACTAATGGGAAACATCTCTAAGGGCTGGGGCTGGTACTCCATAAACTTGTTGGGAATGGTGCAATTGGAGCAACTTGATGGTCGAAAATACAATTTGAACATTAAGCAAAAGCCACTATTCTATACTCGACTAACCCAAACACTCGCTGTACCTAGATGGTGTGATATAGAGTTAAACTACTCTTATCAAAGTCCGCTCACATCTGGAATTTTTGAAGCTGGACAGAAACATCAATTGGATCTTGAATTACGCAAGCAGTTTTTGGGAGGGAAAATGGATATTTCTATTCTTGGAACGGATCTCTTGAAAACAGCTTGGGATATAGGATCGACCCAAATCGAGGGTGTTAGATTGTATGATAAGACTTACAGAGATACACGTAGTGTATCCATTCAGCTACGTTATCGATTTAATCAAAAGAGTATCCGACAAAGGAAGAGTACAGCAACCGAATCGATAAGTCGACTCAATATGTGATATGAAAATATTATCTCAACAAGATGCAATGGATTGTGGACCATCGTGTTTAGCAATGATAACTAAACATTATGGACTACAGCCTAATGTTGAAACAATCCGAGCGAGCTGTGATTTAAGCAAGGAGGGGGTATCGCTTCTTGGTATTAGCAAAGCTGCCGAAGAGATTGGCTTCAAGACCGTTGGCGGGCGACTTCCGTTCGAAACGCTTGCCGCCGAGGCTCCTCTGCCCTGCATCGTCCATTGGAATCAAAATCACTTTGTCGTTGTTTACAAGATCAAGAAGCATCGCAAGGGGCGCTATACGGTTTATGTTGCAGATCCGGGCAAGGGACTGGTCACCTACACTAAGGAAGAGTTTTGCGAGCATTGGGTAAGTACCAAGACCAATGGAGAAGAAAAAGGTATTGCACTGCTTCTTGAACCCACGGAGCAATTTTATACGCAAACGGATGCAAAAGCAGTTCCTACTCAAAATCGCTTGAAATTCCTTTGGGGCTATCTCAAGAAGTATAAACGCTTCTTCACGCAACTCATTCTCGGTCTGTTGCTCGGATCGCTCCTGCAACTCATTTTCCCATTTCTCACGCAAGCCATCGTAGACACGGGTATCGGAGGAAAGGATATCGGGTTTGTATGGTTGGTGCTGCTGGCAGAAATGATGCTCCTTTTCAGTCGTACCGCCATCGAGTTTATCCGCTCAAAGATACTCCTGCACATATCCACACGCATCAACATCTCACTCATCTCGGACTTCTTCATCAAGCTGATGAAGCTCCCGATGAAGTTCTTCGACACTAAGTTGATGGGTGACCTCTTACAGCGTATAGAAGATCACCGACGTGTAGAGCAATTTCTCACCTCAAGCAGTTTGAGTATGCTCTTTTCATTCTTTACGTTCCTTGTCTTCGGCATTGTATTAGCAATTTACAACCTCCCTATTTTTGCCGTCTTTCTCATAGGCACAGTTCTATATGCAGGTTGGATTATCCTCTTTCTCAAAAAACGTAGACAGCTGGACTACAAATACTTTGAGCAGGCAGGTCGAAACCGCAATGTGACCTACCAACTCATAGGAGGAATGCAGGAAATTAAACTGCAGGGCTGCGAGCAACGCAAGCGCTGGGAGTGGGAGGACGTGCAAGCCGACCTTTTCAAGGTTAATCTGCAATCCCTCAATCTGCAACAAATACAGCAGGCTGGGAGCATCACAATCAACGAGATAAAGAACATTCTTATCACCGTTCTGGCCGCCACAGCCGTCATTCACGGCAATATGACCCTTGGTATGATGTTGGCGGTTCAGTATATCATTGGGCAACTCAACAGCCCCGTGGAGCAACTCATCCAATTCATCTACTCGTGGCAGGATGTGAGTATCAGCCTAGATCGTATGAACGAAATTCATACCGAAACCAACGAAGAGAATGCCCAACGGACACGGAACAACTATACCGAAGAGTCTACAGACGGACATTCACTTACCATCAAAGACCTCTCTTTCAAATACGACCGCTACAGCCATAAGGACATTCTCTCCGACATCAACCTCTCCATCCCCAACGGCAAGGTGACTGCCATTGTAGGTGCCAGTGGTAGCGGAAAAACAACGCTCATCAAACTCCTTTTAGGCTTCTATGAACCATTGGAAGGGAGTATTCAAATAGGCTGTGCAGACCTAAATGAATACAATCTCGGTTGGTGGCGAAGTCAGTGCGGAGCGGTAATGCAAGAGGGCTATCTATTCTCTGATACGATTGCAAGAAACATAGCGATCTCAGACGATGCCCCCGACATCGAACGTATCCGTCATGCAGCTCGCGTAGCAAATATCGCCGACTACATAGAAGCTCTGCCTTTGGCTTACAACACAATGATAGGACAAGACGGACAAGGTATCAGTCAGGGACAACGGCAACGTATATTGATTGCACGGGTTGTTTACAAGAACCCGATGTTCGTCTTCTTGGACGAAGCCACCAATTCCCTTGACGCCAACAACGAACGGGCCATTACTGAAAATCTTTCGGACTTCTACAATGGGAAGACCGTAGTCGTCGTGGCACACCGCCTCTCCACCGTCCGCAACGCCGACCAGATCGTGGTTTTGGATGAAGGGAAGATTGTAGAGATTGGGACACACGAGGAACTGACGGCTAAGCGTGGCAAATACTTTGCTTTAGTAAAGAACCAATTAGAATTGGGTAACTGATATGGAAGAAACAAAAAAGGACCAAAGACAAGATAAGAAAGAAGAGCGTAGTTTTGAGCTTCGTAGTGAGAAGGTTCGTAGTATCGTGGGGCAGATTCCATCCACACTTGTTCGCTATGGAATTACTGCCGTTGGAGCTGTATTGCTTTGTCTGTTAGCCGTAGCCTATTTCCTGCCCTATAAGCAGGTTTATTCGGGTACGGCTACCATACATGAAGTAGCAATCACCCCAACCGACAGTACGGATATAACCATTCTGCTCAGGTTTGAGAACAAACGCCTCGACAATGCAATCGGACAAATGCTTTATCTTCATACCCCCGATAGTTCGTTTGCAGGGCAGATACAAAACCTTTCCTCTATCCGTGATACTTTGGAACATCAAGAAGCCCTATGTCGTTTCAAGGGAACAGAGATAAAATCTGTAGAAAACCAGACGGTGGATTTTCAGATAGTACGGACATCTAGTAATCTACTGCAAAAAATGCTTGGTGGATTATAATGGAGTAGGACATTTATCATTCCTCTCTCGATAATCAACCGTCAAACTCATCGCCTGCTCTTGTAAGGCGGTGAGTTCCTTTGTCAGGCGGATAAGTTCCTGTAATGAGACCTTTGCATAGCGAATCAGCCAAAATATATTTATAAACACTTGTGCATCAGATGAATAATTGATATATTTGTGTATTAATAAGCGACAAAATACCATGGCACGACAACTAAAAAACAAATACGAAGCAGAGGTGACTTTTGGGGACGTTCTTTACGAAAAACGGTACCGCAAGGCTCAAAATGAATTTTTGAACCAAATAGACCAAATGATTGACTGGAGACCTATTCGCACGTTGATCAACAAGAAGTACACCAAGCGGCAGGATGCCGTAGGGGCACCCGCCTATGACGTGGTGCTCCTCTTCAAGATGTTGCTTTTAGAGACTTGGTACAATCTTAGCGACGTTGCCTTAGAGGAGCGTGTCAATGACTCCATTTCTTTTTCTCGTTTTTTAGGTCTGAAGATGGAGGATGTCTCTCCGGATCACAGCACTATCAGCAGGTTTCGTACCGCGCTGACGGAGCTGAAGTTGATGGATGCTCTTATGAGGATGCTCAACAAGCAATTGTCAAAACATCACATCTCGATATCTGAGGGTTTATTGGTGGATGCGAGCATAGTGGACACACCTCACAAGCCAAATGGGCGCATCACGATTGAAGTAGCAGACGACCGTGAGGACACACGGAGTGATGAGGCGAAGAAGGCGGAAGAGGAGTACCAAGATTTTGTGCTTAGCCAATGCAAGGGAACTGATAAGGAAGCCCGGTGGGTGTACAAACAAGGGTACCGATATGGGTACAAGAAGCATGTTCTCACTAACGCTCAGGGGATCGTTCAGAAAGTGATTACAACGCCTGCCAATTGTAGCGATACGAAAGAGTTTATTCCGCTGTTAGACAGCGTTAAAATTCCTGAGGGGACACCTGTTCTTGCATATAAAGGTTATGCCTCTCAAGGGAATAGAAGTTATCTAAAGAGCCGAGGGGTGCAAGACGGGATTATGCACAAGGCGCAACGCAATCGACCGTTGACAGAGGTGCAGAAAGCGATTAATAAAGCCATTAGTCTGGTGCTCAGCACCATAGAGCGTACCTTTGGGAGCATCCGACGATGGTTTCAAGGGGGGAGGGCGATGTCGCTACCGGGGGTTAGCAAAAGCTCATACGCAAAACGTGCTTGAAAGTATTGCCTTTAGGTGTGTTCTATTAATTCATAAAGACGAGTGGAAGCCGTTCCGTTATAATCAT
>CAMPYJ010000028.1 GCA_946998205.1 uncultured Prevotella sp.
ATAATGTGTTGCTATAAAAAACATAGCCGATTTTTATAAAAAAGCACATCACAGTAAACTAAAAATAAGCTATTTTTACTACATTTTTAATCTATTTTTAGTATAAAAATAATCTATTTTTCTGTTTTAAATATCATTTATTCGTTTATTAAAGGATAACATTACCTCTATTCACATGATGACATCCATCAAACAAGTCGCATCGGCTACTCTGCTCGACGATGTTTCCGCTTATCCTTACATGGTGACATCCATCAAACAAGTCGCATCGGCTACAGAGATTCAATATCGACCTGAACGTGAATGTTTAAGATTGGTTGTTCTTTTATCAATACACTGAAAATTATTTTGACAACCATCCTGCTGATAATTTGCGTGTAGACAAACAAACTTGCATCCATGCGTAAATACGCTGAATATGGAGAAATTTGTATATTGTTGACATACAGCATATTGTGTGTGTTGGTTCCAAGATAAGCCTCTTTTTGACGCCTTTTGGGGAGCAAAGGCATTGTTTTAAGCCGCTTATTGGCATGCTTTTGTCGTGCAAAGGCCTGTAAATTGGACCTCAAAGTGATGCTTCTTGGCGGCTCATCTCATGGCTTTGAGCGTGAAAGGTGTTTTTTCTTGTCAAATTAGTACCTGCGCGCACCCCGCAGGCCTATCGATTTTTTCCAGATTGAAAGTTTTCAAAGGTCGTTTTAGGGGCTAAAAACAATCAAAAAATAGGACATTTAGGGTGAGCGCCCTACCATGCTCCGTCAAACAAAAATGGGGTACATCCTTACGGACATACCCCAATAATAGGTTTTCATGACGTGCAGGCCGTACGGCTGTACCCGCGTCCCGCATGCTCTGCGGGATGCGGTGCGTCGGGCAAAGACCCGCCGCGGGTCATTAGTTTTTGAACGTCAGCCCTTGGTCATCGGCATCGATGATGATGGGTTTGTCGTTGGTTACGTCGCCGGCCAGCAGCTTCTTGGACAGATCGTTCAAGACATAGCGTTGGATGGCGCGCTTCACAGGACGGGCACCAAACTCGGGATCATATCCCACCTTGCCAAGGAAGTCGATGGCATTGGGTGTCCATTCCAAGGTAAAGCCTTGTTCCGACAGCATTTTCTTCACGGCGTTCATCTGCAGTTTCACCACGCTGTCAATCTCAGTCCGGGTCAGTGGCAAGAACATGATGGTCTCGTCGATACGGTTGAGAAATTCCGGACGGATGGTCTTCTTGAGCATTTCCATGACCGTGTGCTTGGTTTCTCGCAACTTGTCCTCACGGTTGTGTGCGTCGATGCCAGCCATTTGCTCTTGGATGTACTGGCTGCCCAGGTTAGAGGTCATGATGATGATGGTGTTCTTGAAGTTCACCGTGCGTCCCTTGTTGTCGGTCAGCCGGCCGTCGTCCAGCACTTGCAACAGGATGTTGAACACGTCTGGATGCGCCTTCTCTATCTCGTCGAACAGGATGACGCTGTAAGGCTTGCGCCTGACGGCCTCGGTCAGCTGTCCACCCTCGTCATATCCTACATATCCCGGAGGTGCGCCGATGAGCCGTGACACGCTGAACTTTTCCTGATACTCGCTCATGTCGATACGCGTCATCATGCTTTCATCGTTGAAAAGATATTCGGCCAGCGCCTTGGCCAGCTCGGTCTTGCCCACGCCGGTGGTTCCTAAGAAGATGAACGAGGCGATGGGACGTTTCGGATCTTGCAGTCCGGCGCGGCTTCGGCGCACGGCGTCGCTCACGGCCTGGATGGCCTCATCTTGTCCAATCACCCGTTTGTGCAGCTCGCTTTCCAGATGCAAGAGCTTGTCTTTCTCGCTTTGCAGCATTCGTGTGACGGGAATGCCGGTCCATCGGCTCACCACCTCGGCGATGTCATCTGCCGTCACCTCCTCGCGCACCATGGCTTCTCCGCCCTGTGTGGCCTTCAGTTGCAGCTTGATGTTGTCGATGTCGTCTTGCAGACTTTTCAGCTTTCCATACCTTATCTCGGCCACCCGTTCGTAGTTGCCCTCACGTTCGGCGCGGTCAGCTTCAAACCGCAGGTTCTCCATCTCCTGCTTGTCCTGCTGTATCTTGTTCACCAAGTTCTTCTCGCTTTCCCACTTAGCCCTGAACGACTGTTCCTCCTCGTGCAGCTCGGCGATTTCCTTGTCCAGCTGTTTGATCTTCACCTCGTCGTTTTCTCGCTTGATGGCTTCGCGCTCAATCTCCAACTGTTTGAGCTTACGGGTAATCTCATCCAACTCCTCCGGCACCGAGTCGCGTTCCATTCGCAGTTTGGCGGCGGCCTCATCCATCAGGTCGATGGCCTTGTCTGGCAAGAACCGGTTGCTGATGTATCGCTCTGACAGTTGTACGGCGGCTATGCACGCGTCGTCCTGAATTCTCACCTTGTGATGGTTCTCATACCGCTCTTTCAGTCCGCGGAGGATGGAGATGGCACTCAACTCATCAGGTTCGTCGACCATCACCGTTTGGAATCGCCTTTCCAGAGCCTTGTCTTTCTCGAAATACTTCTGGTATTCGTTGAGCGTTGTAGCGCCGATTGCCCGCAATTCGCCACGTGCCAGAGCCGGCTTCAGGATGTTGGCGGCGTCCATGGCGCCTTCTCCGCCTCCCGCACCCACCAAGGTGTGAATCTCGTCGATGAAGAGGATGATGTCTCCGTTGGCGCGGGTCACTTCCTTGATGACGCTTTTCAGCCGTTCCTCAAACTCGCCCTTGTACTTGGCTCCGGCCACCAGCGCGCCCATGTCCAGCGAGTATAGCTGCTTGTTCTTCAGGTTCTCGGGCACGTCACCTCTTACGATTCGCTCGGCCAAGCCCTCCACGATGGCGGTCTTGCCCGTGCCCGGCTCACCTATTAATATAGGGTTGTTCTTGGTACGCCGGCTCAATATCTGCAGCACGCGGCGTATCTCCTCGTCCCTTCCGATAACGGGATCCAGCTTTCCTGAACGTGCGTCCTGCACCAGGTTCTTGGCATACTTGTCAAGCGCCTGATAGTTCTCGTCGCCACTCTGGCTCTGTACCTTTGAACCTTGTCGCAGTTCATCAATCGCTTTGGTCATGTCTTTTTCCGTACAGCCAGCATCCTTGAGGATACGGCTGGCCGGAGAGTTGACCGTGAGCAAAGCTAATAACATGGGTTCGAGGCTCACGAACTGGTCTCCCATGCGTTGCGACAGGTCCATGGTCTTTTGCAATACCTGGTTGGTGTCGTTGCTCAGGTAGGGCTGTCCGCCCGATACCTTGGGCAAATGTGCGATCTCGCTCTGCGCCAACGTTTCTATCTGAGAGGGATTGACGCCTAACTTTTGGAAAATATACGCCGTCACATCCTTTCCTTTGGTAAGCAGGGCGAGCAGCAGGTGAACGGGTTCAATGGTCTGTTGCCCGGCGCCCTGTGCCAGGTTCACAGCCTCTTGAACGGTTTCCTGTGCTTTGATTGTGAATTTGTCAAATGTCATAATCCTGTTTTCCTTTCTTTTTTAATTTTTTCTTCATCTGCTTCATGATGTCCAAAAGGTGTGCCTTAGCATGGTGATGCGCCAACCTGTCGGTCTTTTCGTGTCAAGTTGACCGGTAAAGTGCTTGCCGTATCCCTTGCGTCTGCCTGTTTGTCCTTGATTTGTTTTGCGATGGAGAGGGGCTTTGTTTCAGCGGGTCGTTGCTTCAACATGGTATAAAAGGATGTGATTTCTTGTGGCTATTAAGCGTTTTTTGCTATCTTTGCAAATGATAGGCTGTGCCTGTTGTATCTCTACTGATTTGAACATTGATTATCATTAAAATAAAACTGATTATGAAACCAACATTATTACTGCTTGCTGCCGGCATGGGTAGCCGTTATGGAGGATTGAAACAACTTGACGGTTTGGGACCTAACGGAGAAACCATCATGGACTATTCTATCTATGACGCCATCAAAGCAGGTTTCGGAAAAATTGTATTTGTCATTAGAAAAGACTTTGAAGGCGAGTTCAGAGAGAAGGTGTTGTCTAAATATGCGGGTCATGTTCCTGCCGAAGTATGCTTCCAGGCCATTGACAAACTGCCGGAGGGCTTCACCGTACCTGCTGGCCGTGAAAAGCCATGGGGTACCAATCATGCCGTGATGATGGCTGAGGAAGTGGTCAGCGAGCCGTTCTGCGTCATCAACTGCGACGACTTCTATAATCGGGACGCATTCATGGTGATGGGAAAGTTCTTGGCTGATCTTCCGGAAGGATCGAAGAACAGCTATGCCATGGTGGGCTTCCGCGTAGGCAATACGTTGTCGGAGAATGGTACCGTGGCCCGCGGTATTTGCGAAAAGAACGCGCAAGGAAACCTGACCACCGTTGTTGAACGTACCGAAATCATGCGCGTTGACGGCGCTGTGTGTTACAAAGACGAGCAAGGCCAGTGGGTGGCTGTGGATGACAACACACCCGTATCGATGAACATGTGGGGATTCACACCCGATTATTTTAAGTACAGCGACGCTTATTTCAAGGAGTTTCTCTCCAATCCAAAGAACATGGAGAACCTCAAGGCTGAGTTCTTCATCCCATTGATGGTTAATAAGTTGATTCATGAGGGAACGGCTACCGTGAAGGTTCTCGACACTACCAGCAAGTGGTTCGGCGTTACTTATGCGGCAGACCGTCAGGATACCGTGGACCGCATACGGTCGCTGGTTGAGCAAGGCGTATATCCCAGCCGGTTATTCTGAGGGATGAGTTTTTAGATCTTTTTGTTTTTGAGTTTTTAAGTTTTTGCGTTTTCAAGTTGGCGGGTGGTGGCTTTTGTGTCAAGCAGCCGCCAACTTGAAGGCGAAGACATACTGAACGTACATTCGTTACATGAACATAGACATTTTAGCACCGGAGGAGTTGGAGCTGTTGCGACAGCTCATTGCCGACGCTCAACACATCATCATCTGCGGACACAAGTCGCCTGACGGTGACGCGCTGGGTTCCTCACTGGCCTGGTGCGATTATCTGAAGAGCCAGTGTGGCAAGCAGCCTGTCGTCGTGATGCCCGATGCGTATCCCGATTTCTTGCGGTGGCTGCCCAACAGCGACCGCATCGTGCGGTACGACAAACACCAGGAGGAAGTGAAGCAGCTGTTCCAAAAGGCCGACCTGGTGTTCTGTCTCGACTTTGGCAGCACCGGTAGGGTAGACGAGATGCAGCCCGTACTGGAAGCGAGTCCCGCCAAAAGGGTGATGGTAGACCATCACACCAACGCCGACATGGATACGGTGTTCGCCATATCACGGTCGGATGCCAGCAGCACCAGTGAGCTGATATTCCGCATGATTTGGCAGCTGGGCGGCTTTGAACGGATGACGTGTCAGTGCGCCGTGCCCATCTATTGCGGCATGATGACCGACACGGGAGGCTTTACCTACAATTCGTCCAGTCCGGACATCTTCTTCATCATCAGTCAGTTGCTGACGAAGGGATTTGACAAGGACAAGATTTACCGCAACGTGTACAACAACTACAGCCAGTGGGCCATTCGGTTGCGGGGCTACATGATGTCACAAAAGCTGAACGTCTTTGAGGATTTTCATGCCTCATATTTTGCCATCTCGCGCAATGACATGCGCAATTTCCATTTCGTGAAAGGCGATGCGGAGGGCTTGGTGAACGTCCCGCTCTCCATCAAGGGCATGAAGTTGTCCATTTCGTTGCGTGAGGACGACCGCAAGGACAACCTCGTGTGGGTGAGCCTGCGCTCGGTTGACGACTTTCCGTGCAATGAGATGGCGGCCGAGATATTCAACGGGGGAGGGCATGTCAATGCCAGTGGCGGAAAACTCCACTGCTCGTTGGACGAGGCGGAGAAGGTGGTGAGGCAGGCTTTCATACGTTATGAGGATAGGTTGAAACGTAAATAGCCGGCGCGCGGCAGCTTGTTCCTATCGTCAATAATTCACGGCTCTTTCATTTAAAAGGTCGTTTTGTGGCTAAAACAATCATGTTCTTTAGTATCAACAACGAATAGAACAAATGAAACGAATCTGATTGTCAGAATCAATGAACGCTGGCGTTCAACGAATGCGAATTTGACAAAGACACGCGATATGTTCATGTCGGCGGATTTGTTTCATTGGCAGAACGCCTGCGTTCATTGCCTTGTTAACTTGATTCGTTTCATTGGTTTTATTTGTTGTTAAACAACATTGTCCTTAAATGAAAGAGCCGTGTCAATAATTTATAAAAGCAATGCTTTTCCTTTGTTGTTTTACCGACTTTAACTACCTTTGCATAAAATAGGCTGCGCCTTAACAAAGTAAGTTTACTTCCTTTGTCTTCGGCTTGCGCTATTTTTGCATAAAACAGGCTGCGCCTTAACAAAGTAAGTTTACTTCCTTTGTCTTCGGCTTGCGCTATTTTTGCATAAAACAGGCTGCGCCTTAACAAAGTAAGTTTACTTCCTTTGTCTTCGGCTTTCGCCATTTTCGCATGACATCGCATATAGTTTAAAAGATGAAAAGAATCATATTTCCACTGTTTACCTTGTTGGCCTTCTGCTTTTTGGCATCGTGCCGCGACAACAAGACCTACGCGGACCAAAAGGAAGCGGAACGCAGCGCCATCAACAAGTTTATCGCCGATTCGGCCGTGCGCGTCATCTCTGAAGAGACATTCGCAAGGCAGGGTTACACCACCAACGTGCAACGCAATGAGTTTGTCTTGATTCCCAGCAGCGGTGTCTACATGCAGATCGTAAGAAACGGCGTGGGAGAGAAAATCAGGAACGGCGAGACCGCCGACGTTCTCTGCCGTTTCTCGGAACGTAACCTGATGACCGACTCCTTACAGCTTTCCAACAACGTGCCGTATTATTCATCCGTGGTGGACAAGATGACGGTTCGCAACACCAGCGGAACGTTTACGGCTTCGTTCGTACGGGGTGAGAGCGTGATGTCCAGCGCTCTGAACACAACCGAGGTACCGGCCGGCTGGCTGGTTCCGCTGAATTATATCCGCGTGGGCAGACCCGAGGCGGAGGGCGACGAGATAGCCAAGGTGAGGCTGATAGTTCCGCATACCAGCGGGCATAATTACGCGAGACAGAGCGTGTATCCCTGTCTGTACGACATCACGTACCAGCGGAGCAGGTGAGCCGAACCCGCGGACAGATTGACATGAACACTAACTTTAAACAATAATCATCATGACGTTAATCAAATCAATTTCAGGTATCCGAGGTACCGTCGGGGGCCGTTCGGGCGACACGCTGAACCCGTTGGACATCGTAAAGTTCACGTCTGCCTATGCTACGTTCATACGCAGAAGCGGAATGTCGAAGAGCAACACCATCGTAGTGGGACGCGACGCGCGCATCTCAGGTGAGATGGTGAAGAACGTGGTGTGTGGAACGTTAATGGGAATGGGCTACGACGTCATAAACATAGGGCTGGCTACAACGCCAACTACCGAGCTTGCCGTGAGAATGTCTCAGTCGGCGGGCGGCATCATCATCACCGCAAGCCATAACCCAAGGCAGTGGAACGCGCTGAAACTGCTCAACCATGAGGGTGAGTTCCTCACCAAGGCCGACGGAAACGAGGTGCTGGGAATAGCCGAGAAGGAAGACTTTGAATACGCTGACGTCGACCATTTGGGTAAGTATACTGAAGATAATTCTTATGATCAGCGGCATATTGACGATGTTTTAGCACTCAAACTCGTGGACTTGCCTGCCATCAAAAATGCGAAGTTCAATGTAGTGGTTGACGGCATCAACAGCGTGGGCGGCGTCATCCTGCCCAAGTTGTTGAACGCACTGGGTGTCAGGTACACGCTTCTCAACGGTGATCCCACGGGTGACTTCGCGCACAACCCCGAGCCGTTGGCCAAGAATCTCGGAGGTATCATGAGCGAGATGGCCAGCGGAAAATACGACTTGGGTATCGTGGTGGACCCCGACGTAGACCGACTGGCCTTCATTTGCGAAGACGGAGCCATGTTCGGCGAGGAATACACGCTGGTGAGCGTGGCCGACTATGTGCTGAGCCACACGCCCGGCGACACGGTTTCTAACTTGAGCTCCACGCGCGCGTTGCGTGACGTCACCGAGAAACATGGCGGCAGGTACTTCGCTTCCGCGGTAGGAGAGGTGAACGTAACCACCAAGATGAAAGAGGTGAACGCCGTCATCGGCGGCGAAGGCAACGGGGGAGTGATATATCCCGAGTGCCATTACGGCCGCGACGCCTTGGTGGGCATCGCCTTGTTCCTGTCGTCGCTGGCGCATGAGGGCTGCAAGGTGAGCGAGCTCCGCAAGTCGTACCCCACCTATTTCATGGCGAAGAACCGCATCGACTTAACGCCTGAGACTGACATCAGCGCCATTCTCGACCGTATCAAGGAAATCTACGCCAACGAGAAAGTGACGGACATCGACGGGGTGAAGATTGATTTCGCCGACAAGTGGGTTCACTTGAGGGCCAGCAACACCGAGCCCATCATACGCGTTTACAGTGAGGCCGCGACGCAAGAAGAGGCTGAGGCACTGGGACAAAAACTCATGAACATCGTCTATGAGATGTAGAAAACCGTCATAGGCGTGCCTCGGGCAGGCGTAAGGCGGGACGGCTTTGCCGGGTTCAGGACTCGTTTACGGGGGGCTGACCCGGCAAGGCCGTCTTGTTTTTGCGGCATTTCATAGGGCGCTGGGTGGTTGTAGCCCAGCCCTTTTCTGGTCTGCCCGCGCAGGTTTCCCGCCAAGTCTGCCGCCGCCCCGCTTGGTAAGTCGCCCGGCATGCGCGCGGGCGCATCCAGCCCGAAAACCAAAAGCCATGACATTGGCTGACAAAGTAATTGACATTGGCGTTCAATTCACATGCCTTTGGCGTTCAAAGTCAATGCTGTTGAACGCATGTGTGACATGCCGTTTATTATGCGGGTGCGCTTAACAATCACGATTTCAGATTTAAATACTGCAATCTTTGGTCAATCAATTATAAGGTAGACGATGCTGTTTTTGATAAAACTAATCAGCAAGAAATTGATAAGGCAAATATTGCGGAGGATACGCAACCCGTGAAAACTATTTACGACCCTTGTCCCGTGGGTTACAGAGTTCCGACAGCGATTGCCCTCAAACAATTTAATGGGAAAGTTCGACATAAGCCAGATGTCGGCGGCGATCCTGACTACTACATATATGTGGAGGTTGATAAGACGAAGAAAAAATTTTTAAAGTTATCATCTAACGTTGATCCTGTTAATGGGAATATAAATAATGCCAGTTGTGCTTTTTTGTCTTCCACGCCCTATACCACCTATTATGGCAGGACGTTACAGATGCCTGATCAGGAAAATGAATTCTATTTGCAAAATTTCGATGGTATATTTACGGGTTACTCAATACTTCCGATGAAAGAGAAGCCTAAAGGCGCAGCCCGATAAGGGGGGGCGTTGGCATTGCTGAAAGGCGTTGGAAGGTTTGTTCGCATGTGAGAGACGGCTCTTGCTTCACCGGTGTGAAGAATGCGACTGAACCTTCCAATGCCGCGTGGGGATGGTTATGGCCGGTTCTATAAATTACCACCCTTAATTTTATCTTCTGAAATGGCGACGGGGTTTCTGTTCTTCTTTCTCTTCCTCCTCTTCCATAGATAACTTGTAATTATCAATTTCCTGTTGAAGATTCCTGGTATGTTCTTTGAACATAAAACCTTGAAACGGCAAACATGAATCTTTCTCTCTTGATTCAATCAGGGATTCGATGTATTCGGCTTTGTCCTCTTTCAAAACCTTGCTGGGAACCAGTCCAAATTCATTCTGAATATGATTCATTATCAACCTCGACATCCTGCCATTACCGTCTACCCATGGATGAATCGTCACGAGCTTCAGATGTGCGTCAAAGCTCAAAAGGTATTGCTCGTATGTATCTGGATTTTTTAATAATTGTTCCCGTCTTTCGTTCATTTCCTCACAGAAATCTTTTAGTCTTTGTGGTACTTTCAGGTGGTTCATATATGATTTTCCACCTGCCCCAGCTGTTACGTTTACCAGGCGCAAATCTCCTTTTGAGGAGTCGAATGTTCCTCCAAGCGTACTGTATGCAGTCCCAGTTCTTCTCATGACTATTGATGACAGCTCTTTTAACATGTCAATGGAGAAAGGCGTATGTGTCCGTGCCATGTCCATGCTTCTTTCGTAGGCAGCCTTTAGGTCAAGGTTCATGTTTTGCTCTATAATGCTTTTACCTTTGGCTGAAAGCCCTTCATCAAAAAGCAACTGGTTCTCTATCTCGGTCATCGTTGATCCCTCGATGGCCGTTGAATGCGTTATGATAGAATAGAGATAGAATTTTTCATAGTCAATTTGTTCTTGGAAGCCCAAACACTTATATTCTTCCAGTGTATCTAAAATTTCTTGCTTGTTCATAATTGTCATGAATTTACCTTTTCATGTCAGCAAATATAATAAATTACGGTCAACAAAACAATTTTTCATTGAAAAAGTGGACTTGCAGGAGTTTTTTGCCATACCACGAGTTTGCATGGTTATTATTGGTTAGCAGACCCTACATATATGTGGAGGTTGATAAGACGAAGAAAGGATTTTTAAGGGCGGTTCTATAAAGGCTGGTTCTATAAATTACCACCGCACATAGTCATTAAATGTTTGTGAAATACGTTTTGTTATCTTTTGGCTTCTTTTTATATAAAACAGGCTGCGCCTCAACAATTCAAACAAGTTTGATTGTATTCGGCTTGCTCCGTTTTTGGTTCAAAATGTAAGTTCGTTCAGTCGTGTAGCTCGCTACACTCCTTCACTCTCTTGCATTTTGACCTCAAAAATAAGCTCAAAATCTAACAAAGCTAATTTATAGAACCAGCCTAAATTACCACCGTAAAGTTTTTTTATGTCAGCCGTCTTTACGTTTTGTCATCTTGTGACCTCTTTTTTGATTCAATTTGCTTGTTCGTTCAGTCGTACAGCTCGCTATACTCCTTCACTCACAAGCAAATTAATCTCAAAAACAGTCTCACGCTCTGTCAAAGCTAATTTATAGAACCGCCCTTATTTCTTTTTCCTTGAGTTTGCCACGGCCTGGATGTTCCGCATGAGGCCGCTGTATTTCGCTCGTTTCACCGCACTTTTCTTGAATATTCTGCGGTAGTCTTCTTCTGTCAGCTTTTCCCATTTGTCGTTCGTCATCTCCATAAGTTCTTGCTTGGGAGCGAACTCTTGCACGGTGTTAGGCTTGGCGAGCTTGTTCCAGGGACAGGCCAGCAGGCACTTGTCGCATCCGTAAATGGTGTTTCCCATTTGCTCGGCTACTTGCTCCGTGATTTCGCCTCGGTTCTCAATGGTTTGATAAGACAGGCATTTGTTGGCGTCTAATGAGTTGTGCGTGCTGAGTGCGCCGGCCGGGCATGCTTCGATGCAGGCGGTGCATCTGCCGCAATGTCTCAGCATGGGCTTGTCGTATTCCAGTTCAATATCCAAAAACAGTTCACCCAGAAAAAACATGCTGCCCGCCTTTGGTATGATGAGTTGTTGGTTCTTGCCGATGAATCCCAGTCCCGCGCGGGTAGCCCAGTAGCGTTCGAGTACGGGTGCCGTATCGCAGAAAGCCCTGAAATGCACCTCACCGTCTGTTTCGGCAATGGTGTCAGACATGCGTATCTCTTTGAAATTGAAGTGAGTGGCCAGTGCTCTCAGCTTGTTTTTCACCACATCATGATAATCTTCTCCGTAGGCGTAGGCGGCTATGTGCCATTGGTCGGCGGGCATGTATCGCCGCGGCGCATAGTTAAGGGCCACCGACACGATGCTTTTAGTTCCAGGCACCAGCAGGCATGGGTTTAGTCTTTTATCCAGATTGTCGCGCATATAGTACATGTCTGCATGACAGCCATGGTCAATCCACGCTCTCACTCGTTTGGCCACACCGTCTTCTACCGGTGCAGCTTGTGCGATGCCGCATGCAAAAAAGCCAAGACTTTCAGCCTTGGCTTTTATCTCATTCGAAAGTTTTGAATTCATATCCCTGTTCTTTCAGCCACTTCAGTGCTTCGGGTAGTGCGTGTCTTAGTTTGTCGATGCTTTTGAGTGAATCGTGGAAGGTGATGATTGAACCGTTTCTGGTGTATTGTTTCACATTGTTGAGAACATCCTCGGCTGTCATCCATTTAGAATAATCGCGCGTCACCAAGTCCCACATCACGATTTTGTAGCGTCTGGACAGCCACCAGTATACCGACCATCTCATCCATCCATGCGGTGGACGAAACAGATGCGCGTGGATTAATTCATTGGCTTTCTCGGTGTTGATGCCGTAGGTAAGTGCCCAATGTTTGAGCGATCCCATGTGGTTGAAGGTGTGGTTTCCCACCTGATGTCCTTCTTCTACGATGCGGTTGTACAGGTCGTGATAACGTAGTACATTCTCGCCCACCATGAAGAATGTAGCCTTGGCATTGTATTGGGCCAGCGTGTCGAGGATGAAAGGCGTGGAACTGGGTATCGGACCGTCGTCGAAAGTCAGGTAGACTGAACGGTCGTTCTTATCCATGCGCCATAAGGCGTTAGGGTATAGCCACCGTAACCATTTGGCTGGTTGCTCTATGAACATGCTTTATTTACTTCTTTTTCTTTAAAAATTGATGCCGGGGACAAACCTGTCTAACTGACATGCTTGTGTCTCGGCATCAACATTTATTATGAATTACTCTGATGTGCGACCGCCTTTTCGTGCATATAGGTTGTACCGTCGGTTCAATTCGTCCATCTGTTTTTTGGCCCATGCTGTGTCGAAGAGTGAAGTGACCTTGTTCACTTCCATCATGAGTTGGAAGTATAGCATGCAGTCTTCTTGTGATGCAAGGAATCTAGAACCATCCAAACTTAGATACCAGTCTGCATATTGCACATGGTCTTTCCATAATTTTTGAAGGATATGCTTGGCCTTTGCTTTCTGTCCCAGCAGCACATAAGCACGCGCCATGTCCAGGCAACCACTCTTCCAGCTTATCGGTACATTGTATTCAGGTATCACACGTTCGGCCTTAGCCAATGCCTTTGCGGCCTTGTCGGTCTTGCCTTCCTTGAGTAGTTCTGTGACTAACTGTGCGAATAGGCGTCGATGTGTCACGCACATGCCCATAGTCGTTTCGTCGATGTAGAGGCCTTTCTTCTCCAATCCGCCGTACTTGTAGCGGTTCATGAGGTTGTTGTAGGCCTTTTCGGTGTCGAAGTTCTTCACGCCGGGCTTGTTGGTGGTGAAAGGTGTGATGCGGTTCACCAGTCCTTCGCTCACGAAGTTGTCGCCCAGGTTCATGTAGTATCTGGCAGCAACGGTCGTGGCGACGTAGATAGGTCGTGTCCATCCGCATTCAGCAATCATCTCCAGCATCATCATGTCTTGCTTGTTCAGGGCTCGCTTGCCTGCCAGTGAGATCACCATCTTGTCGGGGATGGTGTCGGATGCCATCATCATACCGCTCTTCTTCACGGCCTCTTTGTCGATGGTTACATATACCGTGTCGGTGGGGATGACGTGCCTGTCCTCATCTTTCGACCGCATCCAGTACTTGATGATGTTTTTCAGCTCGAACGGCTCATCGCCGAATTGCTTCCTGGCCTCTTCGGGATATTCCTTGTAGTATTGCGCCAGTTCTTTCTTCAAGTCGCTCTGGATGGGCACAGCCTCGTTGGTTCCTGAGCAATAGTCTAATCTTGGCCAGCTGATAGGTACAGATGGCGAGTCGTAGGCCGGCCGCTTCATCTGGTCAATATACCAGTCGGTCTGCAGATAGCTCAGGTTGCATACCCTGGCATCAGTCCGCACACCCTCTACGTCCTGGTTGTACCACAGTGGGAAGGTGTCGTTGTCGCCATTGGTGAAGAGTATTGGGTAGCCTTTATCCTGCAAGGTCATGAGGTAGTTCTGCCCGAAGTCGCGGCAGGTGTACCGCCCACTTCTGTCGTGGTCGTCCCAGTTTTGGCTTGCCATCTGCACCGGTACCAGCAAACAGGCTATTCCTGCTATGGCAGCCAATAGTGTCTCGTTGAGTTTAAGATACTTCTTCAGCAGGTCGATGATGGCTGCCACGCCGATGCCACACCATATAGCGAATGCGTAGAACGAGCCAGCGTAGGCGTAATCACGTTCACGAGGCTGCAACGGAGTCTGGTTCAGATAGATCACGATGGCCAATCCTGTCATGAAGAACAGGAAGAACACCACCCAGAACTGACGGATGCCTCGCTTGCCTCGCCATGCCTGCCAGAACAGTCCGATGATTCCCAGCAGCAGCGGCAGCATGTAGTATACGTTGTGTCCCTTGTCGTTTTTCAACTCATCGGGCAGCTTACTCTGGTCGCCCAATCGTGGATTGTCAATCAATGGGATACCTGAAATCCAGTTACCGTGTTCCAATTCGCCGTTGCCTTGTATGCCATTCTGGCGACCAGCGAAGTTCCACATGAAGTATCGCCAATACATAAAGTTGCACTGGTAGCTCAGGAAGAAGCGCAGGTTCTCCCACTGTGTAGGCACCTTCACCATGATATTCTCGCCGCATCGGTCGTATGGCACCTGCGTGCCGTCCACGCCGCCCATCCAGCTCTCGTAGGCTGCCGCATGGTCTGACGAGTACATGCGCGGGAAGAGCATGTTCTGTGCGTAATTGTATTGTGAGTCATGGGTTACGACAAAGTACGAATCCTTTTCGTCTTTGCTTGTCTTCTCCTTTCTCGCATACACGGGAGCTCCCTCGCTGGCGTCTGGTATGCACTGGTCGCCTTGCACGTCAAGTTTCACTTGTGAGGTGTATGCCTGCCCATACAGCAAGGGACGGTAGCCGTATTGGTCTCTGCTAAGGTATTTTCCCAATGTGAAAATGTCCTCTGGTGAGTTTTGATCCATTGGCGGATTGGCCGACGAGCGTATCACGATGAGTGCGTAGCTCGAGTAGCCTATCATGAGCATCAGCAGTCCCAGCAGCACCGTGTTCTTGATGCGCGCGCTGACGAGCGGCACCCGCTTCTTCTCAACCTTGCGGGTGTGGTTGAGTACGAGCCACAGCAGGGTCAATATCACCACGCCGATACACACCGCGCTCCATCCATAGCCGTAGAACGGGATGCCCAGCATGGCCACCGACAGCGTGAAGGCTATGTTCATGCGGCGGTTGTTCCGTCCCACATAGCTTTCGTAGATGGCCCACACCACAGTGGCCACCAGCAGCAGAATGTACACGACGGTGCCCGTGTTGAACGGCATGCCGAGCGTGTTGACGAAGAAAAGCTCGAACCATCCGCCCACGGTGATAATGCCTGGGATGAGACCGTACAGCACGCCGGCCACCACGAAGAACGACACGAGCAGGGCGATGAGTGAGCCCTTGACCTCGATGTTGGGGAACTTGCGGTACACAAACACCAGCACGATGGCCGGGATGCACAGCAGGTTAAGCAGGTGCACGCCGATGGAGAGCCCCGTCATGTAGGCGATGAGCAACAGCCAGCGGTCGCTGTGGGGTTCGTCGGCGTGGTCTTCCCATTTCAGGATGAGCCAGAACACGACAGCGGTAAATGCCGATGAGTAGGCGTATACCTCACCCTCGACGGCCGAGAACCATGCCGTGTCGCAGTAACAATAAATCAGCGAGCCAACCAGTCCGGAGGCTTCTATGGTGATGAGTTTGCTCCTGGTGAGTTCGCTCCAGTCTTTCAGGATGAGTTTGCGCGTGAGGTGCGTGATGGTCCAGAACAGGAACAGCACTCCGGCGGCGCCCAGCAACGCACTCATCGTGTTGACCATGACGGCTACCTTGGAGGGGTCGCTCGCGAAATGTGAGAAGAGGTTGGCCGTGAGCATGAAGAATGGCGCCCCCGGCGGATGCCCCACTTCCAGTTTGTAACCTGTGGTGATGAACTCCGGACAGTCCCAGAAGCTGGCTGTCGGCTCTACGGTAAGACAGTAGGTGATGGCCGCCACGACGAAGGCTACCCATCCAACCACATTGTCCACTAATCTGAATTGTTTCATTGGTGTAATGATGAATAATTACTTTGCTTCCTATCGATAGGCTGTCCTGTCTTTGCTTGTCATGCAATTTGTTGGCAAAAAAAACTCATTGACGGTCAACGTGCCAGCCTATTTTTTGCAAAGATAAGCAAAAACTATTGAAACGTGCGGGCTTAAAGGTTTAAAAAATGTGACTTCAGTTTATGTGAAGAAGTTGGAGATGAGGTCCTGCGGTGTCTTACCTCTTATTATTGTTCGGATTCTTCTTTGGTCAGCCTGTCTTTTCTCGCTATCGTCTCTTTCGCAATCTGTTTCAGTCGTGCGATGCGTTCCAGCGCGCGAGTGCGGCTGTGGATGATTTGGTAGCGGTAAACCAGATAGGTGAGCGTGAAATACACCAGTACCTGTATCCATAATGCTTGGTACTCTGTCTCTATGTCGGCCAGCGTGGCTCCCATGCCGTTGATGCGCGTGAATCCCCTGACGCCGAAGGTAGACGGAAACAGGCAGGCCACGCCTCGCCATATCCCGGGTATGTTGTTCTGGGGCCATGATATGCCTGTCATGAACAACAGCGGCACCGACGTGAAGATAACCAGCAGGATGACGTTCTCGCGGTAGCGCACCATGCACGACAGGGTCATTCCGAAGAAGATGCAAGCCAGGATGTATGGAACGAGCAGGCCCACCAGTGCGGCTCCCGATGCGAGGTTGGTATATCCGAAGAGCTTGGGTACTATCAAGGACAGGTAGGCCCCGACCACCGCATAGAGCATGAAGTAAGCCATGGATTTGCCCATGATGATGCGGAATATGCCATTGTAATGCCGGCTGATGGGTACCAGTTCTTTGTAGCGATTGTTCTCTCTGGCCGTTCCGGCGGCCAGTCCTATGCCCAGCAGCAGCGTTTGCTGAATGATCATCATCAGTACGGCGGGGATGAGCGCGTTGCCGTATCCGCCCGTCGAGTTGAATATCTGAACCTCGTCCACGGCCAGTGGCTGCGCCGTAACCTCATCATCCCTGTTGGTGTATCCGCCCGCCTGTCGCAGCTGCAGCTTGGCGTTCAGCATGCCGGCCACCTCCTGTGCGGTTTGATATATAGCCTTGTAGGTGAGCATCAGGCTCATGTCGCAGTAAACGCTGACGTGAGACTGCTCCCCCCGGTACAGCTTGTCAGAGAAATCAGCGGGGAAGTACAAGACGCCGCGCACCACCTGCCGGGCCACCAGCCCGCGCGCTTCGTCCAAACTGTTGGCGTGGCATGTCACCTCGGTGCCGGGTGACGCGTCTACCGAACGGATGAACTGCCGGCTGAGTTGTGTCTTGGAGCAGTCAACGACAGCGACGGGCACCTCGCGCGTCACTTCGTTCGTGTATGCCCATGAATAGATGAGAGGATAGAGTAGTGGCACCAGGATGCAGAAAATCAGCACGCCCTCATCGTTCACTGAAGAGCGTATCTCCTTTGCCCAGATGTAACACATGTCCTGGATGCCTTCTTTGATTCTCTGGAAGAAACTTTCGTTCATTTTTTCTTGTCTCTTGTCTGCTTACCCTACTGGTCCGCGTCGTTTGTCTTACGGCCCGTCAGGGGATGTACACATAGGTGAGCATGGCTCGCTTGATGTTGCGCATGGTGAATGCCGGCAGTATGATGAAGACGCACAGTGCCAGTAGGTTGACCCATGCGTCTGTCAGCGGAAAGCCGTTGAAGATGCACTGCTGGTAAATCATGTAGTAGTGCCTGAGGGGGAAAAGCTGTGCCACCGCCTCGATCATCGGACTCATGGAGAACACCGGGTATGTGGCGCCGCTGGCCGTGAAGCCCAGCATGGCCCAGAGCGAGCATACGCTCATGGACATGCGCAGTGAGGGTATCAGGCCGAAAGCGAAGATGCCGAAGCCTTGTCCGGCAAGCACCGTGAGCAGTCCGAGCAACAGGATGGGAAAGACACCGCCCGGGTGCGGGAATCCCAGCACATGGTAGATGTAGAACTCAAAGGCGTAGAAAACGGTTAGGAAGATGATGGTTTGCGGAAGCATCTTTCCCGCCATGGCCACGAAGATGTTGTTGTCGGCCATGGACAGCCATTTTCTCGACTCCTTGAACTTGAGTTCCGTACCGATGGAGTAGGCGGAGATGAGGAAGATGAAGATGAGCAGCACTCCCGGAATCATGGTCGTGGAGAGGTAAACGTCGTAGTTGGCCAATGGGTTGTTAATCATGTGCAGGTCTATGGCGATGGGCTGCAGGAACGTTCTAATCTCGTCATTGGTCTTCCCCATGGCCGACAGTTTGGCGTAGGCGACACCTGCCGAACCGAGCGCCGCGATGGTTTTCAGGTCTTTGTACAGCGTGGAGCCAGCCACGATGGACACGCTGCTGTAATAGAAAGATATTTTTGGCCGACGCGCGGCGGCCAAGCCGTCAGTGGTGCCTTTCGGAATGAGCAGGAAGGCGTAGATCTCGTTGCGTTGTATTGCCTGTCGTGCTTCGTTCACGTTGGGGTAGTGTGCCGCGACGCGGCTCGTCTGGTAGGAGTCAAGATTACGAATCAGCTTGCGCGAGGTGGCCGTGTTGTCCTGGTCAACCACGCCGACGGGCATCTTCACGGGTTGGCCATCATTCATCAAGGATGTAAAAAAGAAGATGACCAGGATGGGGAATATCACCATGCAGAATCCGTAGATGGGATTGTGTGCCAATATTCCACATTCGCGACAGGCAATCTGTATAATTTTCTTTATCATGTAAGGCTGGTTCTATAAATTAGCTTTGTTAGATTTTGAGCTTATTTTTGAGGTCAAAATGCAAGAGAGTGAAGGAGTGTAGCGAGCTACACGACTGAACGAACTTACATTTTGAACCAAAAAGAAGCCAAAAGATAACAAAACGTATTTCATAAACATTTAATGACTATGTGCGGTGGTAATTTATAGAACCAGCCGTAACTATGTGATGAATCCTATGTGGATGACCGTCGTGCCGGAGAGCCATGGGGGGACGCCTTGTTCTCATGATGGCTTGCTTCAGCCGTGAGCAGATGGAATAAAACACCCGCCGGAGGGTGATGCCAGGCTCACGATTCTCGGATGATGAGCGACATACCCGGACGCAGCCCCTCGAATTTACGGGTCGGGCGCGCTTTCACCTCGAACGTCTTCAAGTCGTATTGGCCGTTGGTCTTGGTGGCTTTCCACACGGCGTACGACCCCTCGTCCTTGATGTAGAACACCTTCATATTGATTTCTTTGTTGAATGCCGGTGCGTATGCCTTGAACGTGTCACCCACCTTCATGCCTTTTAGCTGGTCTTCGCGTACGTTGAAAGTGCCCCAAAGGTCTTTCATCACCGAGATGCTCATGATGGGTGAGCCGGCTCCCACCAGTTCGCCTTCCCTTGGATACACGCTGCTGACCTCGCCCTCTACGTTTGACACCTGTACGGTTTCCCTCAGCAGCGACTTAACCACGTCGGCGACTCCCTCGGCAGCCTGTGCCTGTTTCCTCGCGGCGCGTCTCTCTTCTTCCCGGGCACCGTTCTTGGCCATGTCATACTGGCTCTTGGCAGCCTTCACTTGTGCCTCGCGGGCCTTGTATCCGGCAAAGGCCTCGTCGCGCTTTTGCGCGCTCATCACCCCTTGGTCGTAAAGGTTTTGCACGCGTTGGTACGACTTCTGTGCGATGTCTGCCGCCGCTAAAGCCTGTTGCCACAATTGGTACGCCCCTTGTATCTGCTCTTTCCTGGCTCCGTGGTCTGCCATGTCGCTCATGGCGGCGGCGGCCTGTTGCTGGGCCACGGCGGCTGTCTCCTGCGCGTTTACCTCGGGAGCCGCGAGGATGGCCAGCGTGTCGCCCACCCGTACATAATCGCCCTCTTTGACCCTTAGCTCCAGGATGCGGCCGGGCAGTTTGCTTGACACGCGGTATTCTGACACTTCAACCTCGCCTTGAACGACCTCGTGTCTCTTTCCCAAAGTGAAAAAACCGATGATGGCCACTATGATGACAACTGCGGCGAATCCGATGACCGCCAGTAAAATGTTGTTATGTTGTGATTTTGCCGACATGATGTTATTGTTGTAAGATGCCAAGCGCCTTGCTGAGGTTTACTTGGGCTAATTTAACTTCTACTTCTGCTTCTATTTTTTGGGTTTGGGCTTTCTGCCAGGCTGTCTGCGCCGCCATGACGTCCGTCGATTCTATGACCCCCTCCTTGAATCCTAAGTTGGCGCTGCGCAGGTTCTCTTCGGCGCTCGCGACGCTTTTCATGGCCATGGACAGGTTTTTCCCGGCCTCTTTCACCTTGAATCTGCTTTGTGCGATTTGCAGTTCTATCTTTTCACGCGCGTCGCTCATGGTGAGCTCGGCGATGCTGGTGGCCGTCTTGGCGGCGCGCACTTTGTAGGCACCCTCAAGCCAGTTCCACACAGGTACCTGTACGATTACTCCCACGTTCCACGCTCCGGCGAACTTTCTCTGAAAGCCGTCGTACATGTTTGGGTTCGAGATGAAATATCCTCCGGCGAGTGCCACGTGCGGCAGATAGGCCGCGCGCGTGAGCCGTGTTTTCTGCCTGCTGATGTCGACGGCGTTTTGCAGCAGTCGCAATTCGGGCCGGGTGGTGGCCACGTCAACCGTCCGGCTGGTCTCACGGGCCGTTTCCACGTTCAGCAGTTCGGCGTTTTCGTCTGCCAGTTGGATGTTCTCGTCCAAGGGCAGGCCGCAGAGCTGGCAGAGCAGCATCTTGGCCAGTGCGACGCCGTTTTCGGCCTGTGTCACCAGCATGTCGGCCTCGTTCACCTTCACGTCTACCTTCAGGCCGTCCGCGCGCGTGGCCACTCCCTGCTCAATCATCTTGTGGACGTCGGAGCAGAGCTTCTTGACGAGCTTCTGGTAGCTGTCGGCCAGTTTCTGTTTTTGTCTGAGCGACACCACCAGCCAGTATGCGTTGTCTATGTCGTAGAGGGTGGCTTGCGTGTGGCGCGACAGGTTGTTGGCGGCCATCCGCTCGCTGATGTCGGCGATGTTGTTGGCTGCGATGATGGCTCCTCCCATGTAGATGGGCTGTTTTACCGTCACCGCTCCCGCCCATACCTGCCGGGTGTCGGTCTTCAAGGCCTCGTTGATGCCGTTTCCTATGGCGTTTCCGGCTTGGGTGATGGTGCTCCCCAGGTTTCCCATCAGCGCGCCCAGCTGCAGCGCCGTCTGCGGGCTGATTGTCCCTTGCCGTACCAGTGCGCCTACCATGGAGGTCACGCTGGTACCCAGGCCGTTGCTGACGCTGGTGCCGAGGTTGGCGAGCTCGGCTTTCTTTTGGTTGCTGAGCAGTGAGATTTCCTTGCTTACGAATTCGTATCCGCCTGTCGCGTCGATTCTCGGCAGGTATTTCGTCCTCATGGATTTCCGCATGTTCCTGGCCACGTCTTGTTGGAGCTTGGCTACGTTCAGCTGCTTGTTGTTGCGTAAGGCCATGGCCCTGCAACTGTCAAGCGACAGCGTTGTCTGCGCGTGAGCAGGCAGCAGCGTGCCCATCAGAACGAATATGGTATAAAGTCTGTTCATCTCCGATTATCTCAACTTCTAATCAAAAGTAAAACTTCGTGATCCTATCATGTTGCCATCTGCAAAGATGCTTACCTGATATGTGCCGGGCACCATGGCCTGGTCTATGTTCCAGTATACCGTGACGTTGGTTTGCTTGCCGCCGTATTCCACGGTTTTTTTCGCAGTAGCCTGCAAATTCTTGTTCTCGTATGGGAAAGTACCGGCTCCGCCCAGCACGGTTCCCGTTGGTGAAGTGATGCGCACATACAGCGTACGCGTGCCGTTGGTGGCGGTGACGTTTTTCGCGATGCTGAAATCCACCTGCAGGGTCTTGGCCTTCTTCATCCGCCGGGTTGCCTTGCCCCGCTTGTCGCGGAATGACAGGTTTATGTCGATGGCGTCCAGCTGCGCGGCGATGGCCACTTTCTCAGACAGGCTTGCCTTTTCGGTGTTCAGCCCCTCTATCTGCCGGCTGGCGGCCTCGTATTCTCCCTTGATGCGGGTGTTTTCCTTGGTCAGGTTTTTGTTCAGGCGGTTCAGCGAGTCGATTTCCAGCACATAGCTGCGCAGCACGGCGCGCACGGTGCCCAGTTCTTTCTTCAGCCGGGCAATCTCGCGGGCGTCGTCGCTCTTTACTCGCTTCAGTTCGTTCAAGAGCCGCTCGGTCTTTTCCTGTTCTTTGGTGAGCTGGGAGACAATGGAATCGTTGCTGATTTGTGTCTTCATCTCACTATATTGATCGGCAAATCGCCGGTATTCGTTTTCCATTTCCTGCTTGTCCAGCTCGGCCAGCTCTTGCATCTCCTTGTTCTGCCGTTGCTGCCGGCTCAGGTTGTAGGCAAGGTACGCGATGCCCGCGATGAGCAAGATGATGAAAACGACTATCGGAATGACTACCTTTTTCTTCATAGGTAAACTTGATTAATGTTGATGCAAATTTACATATTTATTCTTAAATTGCAAAATAAAAGCAAAACGCGAGGTTGCATTCCACTCGTTTTTAATGTTTTTTGAGACTAATTAGCTTTGTTAATAGGGCGGTTCTGATGGCTTGCGTCTCGTGCTTTTCATCGTCAGCGGTGGTTCGTTCGCCGCCGCGCAAGTGCGCGCGTTGGTGGACGGGTGGCGTGCTGACGTCTTTCGCCGCTGTGTCTGCGCTGAGGGGCCGTATGTGGATTTGTAAGGTATTTTCATCGTTTTATGCCCTTGAAACGCCACTTGTAAACTTCTCATCTGGAAAAAACCGACTGGCGTGGCGGATATGTGCCGGCTGCGGTTTGGGATGAAAATCCGATTTTTCACGCTGAAACGCCTGCTTCGTGTGTCCTGACGCCCGCTTTTGTCTCGCCATCTGCATGCTTCGGCGTGCCGAAAGCATGCATGCAGTGCGCCAACAGCATGCCTTTTGCCGCCTGAAAGCCATGCTTTTGGCATTGAAAACCGTAAGTGAAGCGGCGTTGTGGCGTGCGTGCACTCGTAAGTGGTTGTGTCGTAATGATATACGAAAGTGTCTCATGCTTGCCGTATTTGCCGGCAATGGTAGCTCCGTTTGCGAAAACGTCCTGGATTTGGAGGTGCGTTGTCAAGAAAAATCACGTATGCGCGTCGGCTTGATTTTGGCCCGTCCAACATTGCGGATGATTTTTTTTACTAAAAAGTACAACTTTACATATATTTTATTACCTTTACGGCCTGAAAATTGTTTTACTATGAATAAGAACAGCTTTATTTACCGGACGTTTGATTTGTACTATGACGGTTTCAAGCACATGACCATAGGCAAGACGCTGTGGGTTGTCATCCTGATAAAACTCTTCATCATGTTCGCCATTCTGAAGGCGTTCTTCTTTCCTGACTTCATCAGGCAGAAAGCTCAGAAGGGAAAGGAAGCTGATTTCGTGTCCACCGAGATGATTAAACGTAACATTCATTAAATACATTACATTATGCACCATCTGTTATTAGACATTTCGGCACAGACGATTGACTGGTCGCGTGCCCAATTTGCTTTGACAGCCATTTATCACTGGCTTTTTGTTCCATTGACGCTGGGTCTTGCCGTCGTCATGGGAATCATGGAAACTTGCTACTATCGCACCCGCAAGCCTTTTTGGAGGGACGCGGCTCGTTTTTGGCAAAAGCTGTTTGGCATCAACTTCGCCATGGGCGTGGCCACGGGCATCATCTTGGAATTTGAATTTGGCACCAACTGGAGCAACTACTCGTGGTTCGTGGGCGACATCTTCGGCGCTCCGCTGGCCGTCGAGGGCATCATCGCGTTCTTCATGGAGTCTACCTTCGTGGCTGTGATGTTCTTTGGATGGAAGAAGGTGTCGCCCGGTTTCCACCTTGCTTCTACATGGCTCACGGGGTTGGGGGCCACCATCTCGGCATGGTGGATTTTGGTAGCTAACGCTTGGATGCAGCTGCCCGTTGGCCAGGAGTTTAATCCCGACACCATGCGCTTTGAGATGAACTCGTTCTTAGACGTGGCCTTGTCGCCCTTTGCCGTTGACAAGTTCTGTCATACCGTGACCTCGTCATGGATTATCGGGGCCGTGTTCACCGTAGCCGTAAGCAGTTGGTACTTACTCAAGAAGCGTGAGTGCAAGTTGGCCGTGGAGAGCATGAAGATAGGTAGCATCTTTGGTTTGGCTGCTGTGGTGTTGACGTCGTTCAACGGTCACAGCTCAGCCATTGAGGTCGGCAAGGTTCAGCCAATGAAACTGGCCTCGATGGAAGCTCTTTACAACGGTGGATATGCGCAGGGGTTGACGCTCTTTGCCGCCGTCAATCCGTTCAGGCAGCCCGATTACGCCCATCAGCCTGAGCCTCCGGTGAAGATGGCCGTGCCTTATGGCTTGTCATTATTGGCCTCGCCAGACGCCAGCGGGTATGTGGCCGGCGTGAATGACATTCTCAACGGCTACACCAAGCCTGACGGGACGAAGGTGATGTCGGTAGCCGAAAAAATGAAACGGGGCAGAATGGCCATCGCGGCGCTGCAGGATTATCGCTCAGGTAAGAAGGATGAGGCCACCAAGCAGATTTTGAAAGACAACATGACTTATTTTGGTTATGGCTATGTAAAATCACCCCACCAAGTTGTTCCGTTTATTCCAGTGAACTTCTGGGCATTCAGAGTGATGGTTGGCATCGGCATGTTGTTGATTTTGTTCTTTATCTGTTCGCTGTTCTTCGTTTACAAGAAAGACATCATCAAACATCGCTGGTTGTTGATTTCGGGCATCGTGCTGTTGCCATGCGCTTACCTGGCCTCTGAATCAGGCTGGCTCGTGGCAGAGCTTGGCCGTCAACCCTGGACCATCCAGGACATGTTGCCGACGTGGGTTGCTGTGTCTGACATTAAACCGGGTTCGGTTATTGTCACCTTCTTTATATTCTTGATTCTCTTCACCGCCATGTTGGCTGTTGAGATTAACATTCTTTGCAAGGCTATTAAGAAAGGTCCTGAGAATAGTGAAGTGTCAAATCAGGTTGAATTATAAATAAGAAAGGTAATACAATGATTACATATAGTTTTTTACAACATTACTGGTGGTTTCTTGTTTCTTTGTTAGGAGCCTTACTGGTATTCTTGATGTTTGTTCAGGGTGCTAACTCTTTGGTGTTCAACCTGGGCAAGACCGAGCAGGAACGCAGGATGGTTGTCAACAGTACGGGCCGCAAGTGGGAAACCACCTTCACGACGCTGGTCACCTTTGGCGGCGCCTTCTTCGCTTCTTTCCCTTTGTTTTACAGTACCAGCTTCGGTGGCGCTTACTGGTTGTGGATGATTATTCTCTTCTCGTTTGTCGTTCAGGCGGTGAGTTATGAGTTTCAAAACAAGTTGGGAAACATCTTGGGCGTGAAGACTTTCCAATGGTGCTTGGTTGCCAATGGCGTCTTGGGGCCCGTCTTGTTGGGTGGTGCCGTCGCGACGTTCTTCAACGGTTCCAACTTCTTGGTAGATAAAATCAACATCACCAACGGCATGGCACCGGTGATCAGCAGGTGGGCCAATTACAGTCATGGCTTGGATGCGTTGCTGGATATATGGAATGTAGTGCTGGGCTTGGCCGTGTTCTTCCTGGCCCGCATATTGGGTTTGCTCTACATCATCAATAACGTGGCTGATGAAACGCTGCGCGCCCGCAGCCGTAAGCATCTTATTTACAACACTTGTGCATTCTTGTTGCTGTTCCTTCCGTTCTTGATCAGAACCTTATTGAAGGATGGTTTCGCCTATGACTCAGCCACCGGCGTGATTTTCATGGCGCCGATGAAGTATCTGCACAACCTTTTAGACATGTGGTATCTTGCTGTCGTGTTGCTGGTTGGTGTGGTGTTGCTGCTGTTCGGAATTGTCAAGACCGTTTTGAGTAACACCTATATCAAAGGAATTTGGCCGGCAGGCATCGGTGTAGTCTTGGTTGTTCTTGTTCTGTTGCTCATCGCTGGTTGGAACGGTACGGCTTATTATCCCTCCAATGCCGACCTGCAGAGTTCACTGACCATCATGAACAGCTGCAGCAGTGAATTCACCCTGCGCACCATGGCCGTTGTCTCACTCTTCATTCCGTTCGTCCTTGCTTATATCGTTTATGTATGGCATGCCATGGATAGCAAGAAGATTACGAAAGAAGAGATTAAACATGGGGATGTTTATTAAGCTTATTAAATTATAAAAGAATGTGGCCAAATTCGGTGAGACACTTGAGTTTGGTCACATTTTTTTATCCCATAACCTTGATGCCATGGTGTGTGAAAACGCTTCCAGGGCTTGGTGAATTGCGAAATGTTTCGTATTTTTGTGATATGACACGAAAAGAAAGATATCAATATATTCTCAATTATTTCAGAAAAACATCGCCCGTCGTCACTACCGAGCTTGAGTTTGGGTCGGCTTTCCAGCTGTTGGTCGCCACGTTGTTAAGCGCACAATGCACCGATAAGCGTATCAATCAGGTGACACCGGCTTTATTTTTGCGTTATCCTGACGCACGTTCCATGGCACAGGCAACGCCCGAAGAGGTGTTGGAGTATGTGCGCAGCGTGAGTTATCCCAACGCCAAGTCACGACATTTGGTGGAGATGGCGCGAATGTTGGTAAGCGATTTCGGCGGAGAAGTGCCAGACAATACCGCCGATTTGGTGAAGTTGCCCGGCGTGGGGCGCAAGACGGCCAACGTGGTGCAGGCCGTTTGGTATGGAAAAGCAAGGATTGCCGTTGACACTCACGTCTACAGAGTGAGCCGTCGCATGGGGTTGGTGCCGCTGAAGGCCGACACTCCCTTGAAAGTTGAGCTTGAATTGATGAAATACATCCCTGAAGAGGATGTGTCGAGCGCGCACCATTGGCTGCTTTTGCATGGCAGATACATCTGTCAAAGTCAGCGTCCCAAGTGTGAAAAGTGCCAGTTTGAGCAGATTTGTCCCAAGCGGTTGGCATCTTCCAAACTTGCCTAAAACATCTTTGAAATTAGCATCGTACATCTTCAAAACATCGATTACATGAACGTCCAACGCATCTTAACATATTTAGAGCGCATTGCCAAGAATAATAATCGTGAGTGGTATCAAGCCCATAAAGACGAATATCTGGCTTGTCGCAGCGATTTTGAGGAGGGAGTGGATTGCGCTATCGCAGCTATCTCTAAGTTTGATGCCTCCGTATCGCATGTGACAGCCAAGGAAGCGTGCTTCCGTTTTAATCGTGACACGCGGTTCTCGCCCGACAAATCGCCCTATAAAAGGCATTTTGGCGCATACGTCAGCGCCAAAGGTCGTAAGTCGTTGCATGCGGGTTACTACATCCATTTGCAGCCAGGCCATTGCCTGTTGTCGGCCGGAGCTTATTGGTTGCCCACCCATATCTTGACCTCTTGCCGCAATGAGATTATGGGCAACATTGACGAATGGCGTAAGTGTGTGGAGAATGGCAAGTTTGTTCATTTCTTCGGTTATGCCAATCAAGGCTCGTGGAGTGACGAACAGGCATCTGACAAGGGCTTTGGAATCAGCCGACTGAAGACCTGTCCCAAGGGGTTTCCGGCCGATTATGAGTTTATTGACTATCTTCGAATGAAGGATTATGCTTGCTGGCATCGGGTTGAAGATGACTTCTTTGAGGGCGATGGCTGGATGGAGCCCATGACAGAGCTGTTCAAGGCGGCTCAACCCATGATGGATTTCACCAATCGCGTGATTGATGATTATGAATAATCTCAAGACAACTATGAATCAATTTGATGGGCGTTGATGAATGAAAGTGCGTGATTGGTTGCAACTTTATCCCCTTTTCAGGGTTGCCTTAGCATTGATTGCAGGTATTGCCGCAGGCGACTCTTTCGGGTTTGTCGTGCCAACATGGCTGTGGCTGGTCATCGCTTCATCGGCCTTGTTAATCGCATTCGCGTGCTACCGGTGTAAAACGGCGCAGGGAGTGGCTTTCCTTTTCTGCGTGACTTGCTTTGGCATTGTGCTCATTACCATGCAGGATGAGCGGCTGTCCGTGTCCGTTCCCAAGGAGGAACATGTGTCTGAAGCCGTCGTGATGACCGCTCCAAAGGTGAGAGGCAAGGTGGTTCAGTGTGATTTGTATGTCCTTTCCGGTCCCTTGTCCGGCCAAAAAGTGCTGGCGTCGATATTGCGCGATACCGTTGAGAGGCGTTATGAGGCGTTGAAAGTGGGCGATGGAATCAGGTTTCGTTCGGCCTTTCAGCCTATTCGGAGTTACCCCTCTGCCACTCATTTCAATTATCAACGCTGGATGGCGATACGGGGTTATCGGGCGCAGACGTTCATTTATCATCGTGATTGGGCGCAATGTCAGCTTGATTTGACGCATATGCCCCGTTTCGAGCGGTTGCGTTTGAAGGCGCAAAGGTTGCGGGAAAAACTGCTGAGTATATATGCTTCCAATGGTTTTGATGATCAAGATTATGCCGTTTTGGCTGCGATGACATTGGGAGAAAAGTCGTTTTTGTCCAAACAGACCAAGGAAATCTTTTCCATTTCGGGCGCCTCTCATGTGTTGGCCCTGTCTGGCTTGCATCTTAGCATCATCTATGGATTGCTCGTCTTGGTGCTGGGTGGGCGAGGGTTGCGACGTGTTTTCAGTCTTGCTTTCGTGGTGTTGACCGTTTGGGTCTACGTGTTTTTAACGGGAATGTCATCGAGTGTCATGCGTTCGGCCGTCATGATCAGCGTTTATTCATTGGTGTCGCTGCTCAACCGCGATAAGATGTCGCTCAATGCCCTGTCACTTACGGCCATCGTGATGTTGCTGCTGCATCCGCTGAGCTTATGGGATGTGGGCTTTCAACTGTCTTTCATGGCTGTCGCAGCCATTCTGTTGCTTTATCAACCCATTGAGCGTTGGATGCCGGAAACCATCCTCTCCAGGTCTGCCGTTGTGGGAAAGTTGTGGGGAATGATGGCCGTGTCGTTGGCGGCACAGATAGGAACGGCTCCGTTGGTGGCCTATTATTTCGGCCGTTTTTCGTGTTATTTCCTCCTAACCAATCTGTTGGCCATCCCTCTTACCGTCCTCATCCTCTATACCTCCTGTCTATTGTTCGCCTTGTCCTTTGCCCCGTTGTTGCAAAATGTCGTGGCTGTCGCGCTAGCATGGATGACCCGGGTGCTCAATCATTATCTTTCCTTCCTCGCATCCTGGCCGGGAGCGAGTGTAGAAGGCATTCACGTCAACCTTTGGCAGTTGGCACTCATGTACGTCATCATTGCCTGTGTCTGCCGGCTTGCAGCTTATTTACGTCAAGCATACGTTCGTTCGCACATCACATGACCAGCGTTTTTCGTGTTCATTCGGCTGCATCCCGCGTCCCATTGAAATAATCTTCCAGTTCTTTTTCAGCCTGTCCGTGGATGTTGGGCAAGTCCTTGATGATGGAACCCCTCTCCATCAGCGCCACGCGGTTGGATATTTCCACCGTGTGTTGCAGGTTGTGACTGCTCACGAGGATGGTGGCTCCCGTTGTCTGATGATAGTTCAGCAGCAGGCGTTTCAAGAAGTTCTGGCTTGAAGGATCCAGGAAATTGAAAGGCTCATCAAGAATCAGCAGCTTTGGTTGTGCGATGAGTGCGGAGATGATACCGATTTTTTGTTTGTTCCCGGCAGAGAAGTCGCGAATCAATTTCTTCTGACCGAGTATCTCTCCATTCGTGAATTTGGACAGCGAGTCCAAGAAAGCGGATAGACGTTGCTTGTCAACGTGATTCACTTTGGCAATGAATTCAAAGTATTCTTCCGGCGTCAGAAAGTCGATGAGGAATCCCTCGTCGATGTAGGCTCCCGTATGTTTCTTCCATTCTTCCGACTGGGAAGGGTCTGCCGCGAATGCTTCAGCAGCCGTTGTGACGGTTACTGGGGTTTCTGACGCAGGCTCCTGATGCGGGTCGGTGTGTCCGAAACTGAGCAAAACCTGCCCCTCATCGGCCTTCAGCAGGTCGAGCAGCAGTCTGAACAGCGTGGTTTTTCCGGCTCCATTGTTACCTACCAGTCCGAGAATGTCGCCGTCATGAATCACGAAGTTGGGGATGTCAACGGCAATTTTCTCGCCAAAAGCCTTCTTTAAGTTGTTGATTTGAATGTTCATGGGTGCAAATGAATCAAAAAAAATGATAGACGGTTGTGCGCCCATTTCTGGTGTGTTTGTGAGCGATTCCAACCATCTATCATTTTCATCCGTCAATGTTTATCGAAGATTTCTGCCGTGGCAGTTCTTGAATTTCTTGCCGCTGCCGCAGGGACAAGGGTCGTTTGGGCGCGGCATCTTGTCCTTGATGTACGGCGTACGGTTCACCTGTTGTGCCTGTTCGCGCGTGTCTTGATGGGCTGCTGCGGCCTGACCGGGGTCTGTCAGGTCATCTTTCTGCTCGTTATAGCGTTGACTTCTCTGTGCCGGGGCAGCCTCACGAACCTCCTCCTGTTGCATTTCAGGAATCTGACCGCGCATCAAGATGCTCGTCGTTTGGTTGTTCATGTCGTTAATCATGCTGTCCCAAAGCTTCGCACTCTCCAGCTTGAAGATCAGCAGAGGGTCTTTCTGCTCGTACGAAGCGTTCTGCACGCTGTGTCGCAGTTCGTCCAATTGCCGCAGGTTCTCTTTCCAATTCTCGTCAATGATGTGCAGAACGATGCTCTTCTCGAACTGTTTCACCACGTCTTTCCCTTCCGTGTCGTAGGCTTCTTTAAGGTTGCATGACACCTGGTACACGCGCTTTCCGTCGGTTATGGGCACGGCAATTCGCTCAAAGCGCTCGCCCTGTTCCTCCTGCACCTGCTTGATGACCGGCCAGGCAACCGCTTGTATCCGTTCGGTCTTGCGCTTGAAAGCCGCCATGGCATCTTGGAAGGCACGTTCGGCCAAATCTTCGGGATTGCCGGCGTTGAATTCTTCTTCGGTGAAAGGACATTCCATCGCCAAGTTCTTCAAGAAGTCTTCCTTGCAACCCACATAATCATTCGAGTTGATGATGTTGACACACCGGTCCCAAATGACGTTTGCGATGTCCATGCCGATACGTTCGCCCATCAGCGCGTGGCGCCGTTTCTCGTAAATCACGGTGCGCTGCTTGTTCATCACGTCATCGTATTCCAGCAAATGCTTACGAATACCGAAGTTGTTCTCTTCCACTTTCTTCTGCGCGCGCTCGATGCTTCTCGAAATCATCGGGCTCTCTATGCGTTCTCCATCCTTGAATCCCAGACGATCCATCACCGAGGAGATGCGCTCAGAACCGAACAGTCGCATCAGCTTGTCTTCCAGACTGACGTAGAATACCGAACTACCCGGGTCGCCCTGACGGCCTGCACGACCTCGCAACTGGCGGTCTACCCGGCGGCTTTCGTGGCGTTCGGTACCGATGATGGCCAAACCTCCGGCCGCTTTCACTTCGGGCGACAGCTTGATGTCGGTACCACGGCCGGCCATGTTGGTGGCGATGGTCACAGCACCGAGGCCGTTCACCGACTGTCCGGCCTGTGCCACGATGTCGGCTTCCTTTTGGTGCAGCTTGGCGTTCAGCACGTTGTGCGGTATTTTCCGCATGTTCAGCATCTTGCTGAGCAACTCAGAAATCTCGACAGACGTAGTACCTACCAAGCACGGACGTCCGCTGTTGCGCATTTCTTCAATCTCTTCAATCACGGCAGCATACTTCTCGCGCGCCGTCTTGTACACGCGGTCGTTCATGTCGTTGCGCTGTACGGGGCGGTTGGTCGGTATCTCCACCACGTCCAGCTTGTAGATGTCCCAGAACTCTCCCGCTTCGGTTGAGGCGGTACCCGTCATGCCAGCCAACTTGTGGTACATGCGGAAGTAGTTCTGCAAGGTGATGGTGGCGAAGGTCTGCGTGGCAGCTTCCACCCTCACATGTTCCTTCGCCTCCACGGCTTGGTGCAGTCCGTCGCTCCAACGGCGGCCTTCCATGATACGTCCGGTCTGCTCGTCAACGATTTTCACCTCACCGTCGATCACCACATACTCATCGTCTTTGTTGAACATGGTGTACGCCTTCAGCAGCTGTTGCAAGGTGTGCACGCGCTCACTCTGCACGGCATAGTGGGTCAGCATTTCGTCTTTCTTGTCCAACCGCTCCTGGTCAGAGAGCGAAGTCTCGTTTTCCAATGCTGAAAGCTCGGCGGTGATGTCGGGCAGTACGAAGAGTTCGTGGTCGTTCACCTGCTTGGAGAGCCATTCGGTACCCTTGTCCGTGAGGTCACAGCTGTTGAGTTTCTCGTCCACCACGAAGTACAACGGCTCCACGGCCTTCGGCATTTCGCGGTTGTTGTTCTGCATGTAGTACTCTTCGGTCTTGAGCATGCCAGCCTTGATGCCCTCTTCCGACAGGTATTTGATGAGAGGCTTGTTCTTCGGAAGCGACTTGTATGAACGGTATAAGGCCAGGAATCCCTCCTCGGTCTTCTTCTGGTCTTTGGCTGCCTGGCCCTCCGAAATCAGCTGTTTGGCCTCTGCCAAGAACTGTGTGGCCAGTTTTCGTTGCACGTCAACCAGTCGTTCAACCAGCGGTTGATATTCTTCAAACATCTGGTCGTCACCTTTTGGAACGGGACCGCTGATAATCAATGGGGTACGAGCGTCGTCAATCAACACCGAGTCTACCTCGTCGACGATGGCGTAGTTGTGTGCGCGCTGCACCAAGTCGTCGGGTGAAACGGCCATGTTGTCGCGCAGATAGTCGAAACCAAACTCGTTGTTGGTGCCGAACGTGATGTCGGCCAGATAAGCCTTGCGGCGTTCTGGTGAGTTAGGGCGGTGCTTGTCGATGCAGTCAACGCTCAAGCCATTGAACTCGTAGAGCGGCCCCATCCACTCAGAGTCACGCTTAGCCAGATAGTCGTTCACGGTAACAACGTGCACGCCGTTACCCGTTAAGGCGTTGAGGAAAACGGGTAGGGTGGCCACCAGCGTTTTACCCTCACCCGTAGCCATCTCGGCTATCTTACCTTGGTGCAGGGCGATACCACCGAAGAGCTGAACGTCGTAGTGTACCATTTCCCACTTCAGGTCGTTTCCGCCGGCCGTCCAGTGGTTGTGGTAGATGGCCTTGTCGCCGTCGATGGTCACGAAGTCCTTGCCAGGGTCGGCGGCCAGCTCGCGGTCGAAGTCGTTGGCCGTTACCACCACCTCTTCGTTTTCGGCAAATCTCCGTGCGGTGTCCTTGACGATGCTGAACGCCGTGGGCATCACCTCGTTCAGGGCTTTCTCGTAAATCTCCAGCGCCTCTTTCTCCAATTTGTCTATCTCTTCGAAGATGGGTTCGCGCTCATCGATGGCAGTTTCTTCAATCTTGGCCTTCAGTTCGGTGATCTTGTCTTTTTGTTCTTTGGCGGAGTCTTGCACGTACTTCTGTATCTCCTTGGTCTTGGCGCGCAGTTCGTCGTTGCTCAGTTTCTTGATGTCGGGATAGGCCTTCTTCACCGTCTCCACGAGCGGTTGTATCAGACGCATGTCTCGGCTTGACTTGTCGCCGAACAATGATTTTAAGAATTTATTGAAATTCATCTTTTATGGTTGTTTTTGTTTATTTCTTATTATATAGGGCGGTTCTATAAATTACCGCCGTAAAGTTTTTTGTATGTTGGACAGTTTA
>CAMPYJ010000029.1 GCA_946998205.1 uncultured Prevotella sp.
CACTCACAAACAAATTGACCTCAAAAAATAGTCTCACAATCTGTCAAAGCTAATTTATAGAACCACCCTTGAAAAAAACATAGGAATGTGACGACCAAAGCCAGCAGAGGTCGAGTCACCGGGTTTATCATAGTAGCCGATGGGCTTGTACCTCATTCAAACGACAGCTTTCGAAGTGCGTTTTTCAATCGTTCGGTCTCTGATTGACGAATGGCCAACGTGATACTGCAAGTGTTGCCAAACTCTTGTGAAACGATTCGAGGCTGCATCTCTTTCACGATTCTCATCACCTGATTCATCATGGGATAGGCAAATGTGTAGGTGACGTTTTCTTCTACCAATCTTACTTCGGTCTGCGATGTCTCAATGGCCGCAGCAGCAACTGTGCGGTAGGCGACAATCAGTCCACTGGTACCGAGCTTGACACCACCGAAATAGCGGATTACGACAATCAAGACATCAGTCAACTCGTGAGCGTTAATTTGTCCCAAGATAGGTTTTCCTGCGGTGCCGGAAGGTTCACCGTCGTCATTCGCACGGAAAACGCTTCTGGCCGCTCCCAGCATGTACGCATAACAGCAGTGGCGGGCGTCATAGTATTTTTTCTTGTACGCCAGCAGGATTGATTTAATTTCGTCTTCTGACGTTACATGGTGCGCATAGGCGAAGAATTTACTCCGCTTCTCAGAGTAAAATCCCTCGCCTATTTTTTGTGTTATCGTCTTGTATTCGTCAGACTTCATGACAACTTGTGTATTACCAATCCACTACGCAGCTTGGGTTCAAACCAGGTGGCTTTCGGCGGCATGATTTTGCCGGAATCTGCAATGTCCATAATTTGCTGCATGGAAACGGGATAAAGAGCCAGTGCCATCTTCATCTCTCCATTGTCTACCCGACGCTCAAGCTCTTTCAAACCACGCAAGCCACCAACGAAATCAATACGCTTGTCAGAGCGCAGGTCCTTGATCCCGAGCAATTCATCGAGAATCAATCGAGAAGAAATGTCTACATCCAACACACCTATCGGGTCGTTGTCGTCGTATGTACCTGGTTTCGCTTTCAAGCTATACCATTTTCCGTCCAGATACAAAGAAAATTCATGCAACCGCCGTGGCTTGTAACTTGTCGAGCCTTTCTCTGTGACATCAAAGTTTTTCTCCAAAGCCTTTAAGAACTCTTCTGATGACATTCCGTTCAAATCCCTCACCACTCTATTATAATCTAAAATGGTTAACTGAGACGCTGGGAAACAAACAGCCATGAAATAGTTATATTCCTCACGACCGACGTGATTGGGATTGGCTTTTGATTTCTCTACACCAACCAATGCAGCTGCTGCGGAACGGTGATGACCGTCAGCGATATACAAAGCTGGCATCTCCTTAAATTCTGCTGTAATCGTTTCAATATCCTTGGCATCGGAGATGATCCAGAATTGATGCCTGAAACCGTCAACGGGAGCGATGAAATCGTATTCAGGCTTTTCAGCAGCATATCGCTCAATCAACGCCATAAGTGCCGGATTGTCGGGATAAGCAAAGAAAACAGGTTCTATGTTGGCGTCACATACGCGTACATGCTTCATTCTGTCTTCCTCCTTATCTTTACGGGTTAGTTCGTGCTTCTTAATAACTCCGTTGAGATAATCTTCACAATAGGCCCCTACTACCAATCCATACTGTGTTTTACCATTCATGGTTTGGGCGTAGATATAGTAATTTTCGTGCTCGTCTTGTTGAAGCCAGCCTGCGTCTTGAAACTTCTTGAAGTTCTTGGCTGCCTGCTCATACACACATGGGTCATACTCGGAAGTGCCAGGTTTGAAGTCAATTTCCGGTTTGATTATGTGGTACAGGCTCTTCTCATTATCTCCGGTTTCTTCCCTTGCCTCATCAGAATCCAATACATCGTATGGACGTGACTCAACCGCTTCGACCAAATCTTTTGGAGGTCGGATGCCCTTAAATGGTTTTATTGTTACCATGGCGTTTACTTGTTGACTTGAAATTTTGTGCAACCATCTTTGAAATAAGCGTTGATTTGCCGTGCGGCTGCAATTCCTGCATTGGCGTTGGCTTCTGCTGTCTGCGCTCCCATCTTCTTAGGAGTAGAAAAGTAGCGACCCTCGAACTTTGCAAATTCAGCATCAGCGTCTGGCTTGATGTCTGTCACAAATTTAAGATCATCACGTTCACCCATTAAACGCAGCAACTCTGGTTCGTTGATAACTTCCTTGCGAGCAGTATTTACCAAAATGCCACCCTTCCTCATCAAGTTAACAACATCGTAACCAATACTTTGTTTTGTATGTTCATTGGCAGGAAGGTGTACACTGACAATATCACACTGCTTGAACAGCTCTTCTTTGGTAGCCACAAACTGAACACCATCTTCTTTTTTAGGATTCTCTGCATGCGAACGGCTGAAGCCATATACCTCCATGCCAAAACCATTAGCGATGCGAGCTACATGACGACCAATGTTGCCAAAAGCCAAGATACCTAATTTCTTACCTTTCAGCTCACAACCTGATTTTCCAGAGAAGCAGCTACGGCACATATAAATCAACAAGCCAAATACCAATTCGGCTACTGCATTAGAGTTCTGACCTGGGGTATTTTCTACCACAACACCTTTTTCTTTGGCATAAGCGGCGTCAATAGAATCGTAACCAGCACCAGCGCGAACAACAACTTTGAGTTTTGGAGCAGCATCAAGGATTTCTTTCGTTATTTTATCAGAACGAACAATCATAGCCTCTGCATCTTTAACAGCTTCTTTGAGTTCATCGGTAGAAGTGTATTTTTCTAACAGTTTAACGCAATGATTCTGGCTCTCCAACTCTTTTTTAACAGCCTCAACTGCCTTTGCATTAAAAGGTTTTTCCGTAGCAATAAGTACTTTCATTTGTTCAAAATATTGAATGGGTTAATTAAGTATGTAACCACAATAGGAAGTGATTACGCATGAATTGATTAACAAACAGGCTAAAATAAGGTTGAATCGGGCAAACTGAATCATTAAGCTCACTTAATTTCCTTATTTTAGCCTATTCGTAAATCATAACTAGTGTGTAGTTTGTGATTGATTAATGTTTGTCTTCGAATTCCTTCATGCAAGCGATCAGTGCCTTCACACCATCAACACTCATGGCGTTGTAGCAACTTGCACGGAAACCTCCGACAGAACGGTGTCCCTTGATACCAACCATGCCACGTTCGGTAGCAAACTCGAAGAATGGTTTTTCAAGTTCTTTGTATTCATCGTTCATGACAAAGCAGATGTTCATCAACGAGCGATCTTCTTTAGCAACAGTACCCTTGAACAGTTTGTTTCTGTCAATCTCAGCATATAACAAGTCTGCTCTTTGGTGAGCCAACTTATCCATTGCCTCTACACCACCGTTCTTCTTAATCCAACGCAATGTTTCTAGAGCTGAATAGATAGGTACAACAGGAGGAGTGTTGAACATAGAACCCTTCTCGATGTGTGTGCGATAATCCAACATCGTTGGTATTTCACGTCCGGTCTTGCCTAACATGTCTTCCTTAACGATAACGAATGTAACACCAGCCATAGCCAAGTTCTTCTGTGCTCCACCGTAGATACATGCATATTTGGAAACATCAACCGGACGACTAAATATATCTGACGACATATCCGCGATGAGTGGCACCTTTACATCCAAGTCTTTACGTATCTCTGTACCGTAGATGGTATTGTTTGAAGTAATGTGAAAATAATCACAATCCTCAGGTACGCTCCATCCTTTAGGAAGATAAGAATAGTTCTTGTCTGCAGATGAAGCCACTTCTACTACCTCTCCGAAGAACTTTGCTTCTTTCATGGCTTTCTTTGCCCATGTACCTGTGTTCAGGTAGGCAGCCTTCTTCATAAAGAAGTTGTTGGGAACCATGTGGAACTGCAATGATGCGCCGCCACCTAAAAAGAGAACAGCATAGCCTTCCGGTATCTGTAACAACTCTTTCATTAAAGCCACAGCCTCATCAACAACTATCTGAAAGTCTTTTGCACGATGACTAATCTCCATCAAAGAAAGCCCACTGCCGTTAAAGTTGAGAATTTGCTTAGCCGTATTTTCAATAACTTCACGAGGAAGGATTGATGGACCTGCATTAAAATTGTATTTTTCCATTTTGTTTATTGGTTAGGTGTAAAATGTAAATTATCTTCCAACATAAACGAGATGCCATATATATGCGGCTAAAATACAATTTTATTTTGAATAAACACACACTCTCATCCTTTTTTTCAAAAAATCAGTAGATTTCATACTATGGGTTCCACGACAGTTCTTACACCCTTGATTTTTTTCCCTTTTGCCATTTGGATTACTTGTTGCAATTTATTTCTAACCACAGCCACATACACATAATAGTCTTTGACGTCGATACGTCCTATTTCCGCAGGTGCCAATCCGCATGTCTTGCACAAGAATCCTACAACATCCATCTTGCTGATTTTGTTTTTCTTTCCTTTGCCAATGTACAATGTAGCCATTTTAGATTCCATGGGACGCGACGGAAGTTGTTCGGGAAAATCGAGGAACGTTATGTCAGAAGCGATAAATTCTGGAATGCTTTCGGTTGGTCCAATGATGAGAAAACTCTTTCCCTTTTTATCCCATCGCGCCGTTCTTCCTATTCGGTGTATGAAGCCATCTTCATGTTCTGGCAAATGATAATGAACAATATTACTGACATCAGGAATGTCAAGTCCACGAGAGGCCAAATCGGTACTGACCAAGACATTGACGGAACCATTGGAAAATTGATAGAGTGAAGTTTCACGCTGCTTTTGGTCAAGACCGCCATGGAAGACCGTGGAGGAAAACCGATTGTTCTGCAAATATTCATGAATACGCTCGGCACTGTCTCGGTGATTGACAAAGACGATACTACTTTGATTGCCAAAAGTGAGCAACAGCTTGGACAAAGTTGCTAATTTGTCTTTATCAGGACTGGATACGGCAAAGATTTGAATCTGCTTCGTGGCATTGCCCTCATCCAAATAATCCAAACGCCGCAAGCGCTTTACGTTGACAAATTCTGGGATGGAGTCTGCGTCTGTAGCCGAGAGGAGTATTCGTTGCTTGACCGCATGCAATTGCGCCAAAACCTCTTTCATCTCATTCTGGAAGCCCATTTCAAGACATTTGTCAAACTCGTCTATCACAACATATTGTGTGGAATTTGTGACGATGTTTCCTTTGCAAAGATGATCGTTGAGTCGGCCTGGTGTGGCAAATATAATTTGAGGCTGTATCCGTTTCAACTGTTTGTGTTCATCCATAGCTGGCCGACCGCCATAACAAGCGTAAGAACGTACGGGCGTGGACAAAGCCTTCAAGATACTTGAAGACTGGAGAGCCAACTCTCTGTTCGGCACAATGACCACGGCTTGCAACGTATCGCTTGAAGGATTTATTTTTTGAATCACCGGCAGTAAATAAGCCAATGTTTTGCCCGACCCAGTAGGAGACAGGATGACGACGTCGGAAGGGTCTCTCAATATGAGCCGGGAAGCCTCTTGCTGCATGGGGCTTAATTCATCAATCCCCAGCTTGTTTAAGTTGGCGTTGACATTCATGTTCATCCCTTCTTTACGTTAATGATTTTATCAATCTCATCAAACTCCTTACCCATATTCAGATTCAGGTAAATGGTATAGAGTGGGCGGCTCCAACGATCTTTCATGTCAGGAGCCAGTTGTCTGTATCGTTCGAGATAGGGCAAAGCCTTTCGATAATCGTTCAAAATCATTTGTCTATGCTGTTTAGACACTCGCATCTCCTTATCCAAAACTACCGCCTGGTTAAAATAGGCCAGTCCCGCATTGAAATAAGGTTCTACCATGCTGTCGTTTTCCGCAATCAACCTATCACATATTTTTATACATTCGTCATATTGCCCCATATTCAACAAAACCGTACTTTTAGCAAAGCGATAGATTTGATTGGTGCTGTCGACGGATAAGGCTTGATTGATGACATGCAGCGCTCGCTCAAGGTGATGGTTCTGCACATAATAGTCTACCAGCCGTGGAAAGAAGAATGGAAACTCAGGATGTGAAGAGAAACCTTGCTCCAAAGTCTTCAGGTACAAGGTTGTGTCGTTCATTTCCTTATACGTTTGCGCCAGATATTGCAGCATGTAAACGTAATGGGTCGTATCCCTCAACGCCAGGGGAGTGTGTTTCAAGGTCGCTTGGTAGTTCTTGAGCTTGTAGGCATTGTAGGCAGCCCAATAGGAAGCTTCGGGTATCAACTTGTCACACTTCATGTAGTTATATTTCTTGAACAAAGGTTGGTATGCGCAATTGATGTATGCGTCATACATGTTATAAGCTTCTTGATACTTATGCTTCAGCATGAAATAGGCTCCGCCGTTGAAAAGATTCGGTCTGATTTGGTTTAAGAACTGCGCATGTTCATCCCTGTATTCTATTTTAATAACTCCTTTTCTGTTGGGTTTCGCATCAACAGAATCAAATGCTTGCAAGACATCAAACATTTTCTTTCCCAATGAGAACAATTTGGCTGTATCGTAGTTTTGCTTCAAATACAGCTTTTCATTCCCCTGTGCATACTGCGTCTTGACCGCCTCAAACAGAGTTAACCATATTTTCTTGTTATTTCTGTTCGTGGTGTCCTTCAATAAACCTGTCATGGAATTCTCTGCTTTATCCAGATTAATGCCATGTTTAACCCACTGTCTGGCCTGAGATATTTCTTTTCTCTGCGCCTGAACATTAATAACAATTGTAAGTAGAAAGAAAAAAAGAAAGAAGATATGGAACAATCTTTTCATTTTGGCCGAATATTTTAAATTACCTATTCTTCAAATAACATCTTTGGTGGATTGACGCATTCACTATCGAGACGAACTATTTCTGAATATTAAACTTTTATTTCTGCAAATATACGGAAAAAGTTAATATCCACTACATTTTTCTCACTAAACTTAACATTATTTGCAAAGGACAATAATTGGTTTTGCAGACAATTAAAAACGTGGAGGAAATGTCACACGACACATCCTCCACGTTAAGTTTTTTAGCCGTACTGCTTATTTGTTCAAATTCTCCATTTCTTTCGTTCTACTGTCTTTAGATCCGTAGAGCGAGTAATAGCACTGATAAAGAGGATAGCTCCATTTTGCACGACTTCTGTCGGGATCAAGACTACGAGCCTTTTCAAGATAGCCAACTGATTCTGTATAAAGATTCTTTTGTTCAGCGGGATTATTCAAATCCTGCGCTTTTGAATTAATACAGTACGCAAGATAGGTATATACGAGTGCATCCTTGTCGTTCACTGCGATAGCTTTCTTATAGCCCTTAATAGCTTCATCCCACTGATGAGCATTCATTGCGATTTGAGCATTCATCATTAATGCGTTGAAATCATTTGGAGTTTCCTGCAGTTTTGATGTAATCAATTTGCTCAACTCTTCTTTATTGTTCATGTTGTTGTACATGGCACACAATGAACTGAACACTTGCCCGTTACCTTTTTCTCTTACATACAGTTCTTTCAAACTTTCAATCGCTTTCAAAGAGTCAGACCTGGAAGTTAGGCCTTGCGTGATGAGATATGACTTCAAATTTAATGCGTCTTTATGTACATCCTTTGCCGTATCCTGCAGAGCTATATCTGCATATTGATTTGCCAAATCAATCTTCTTATTCTGGAATGCGTAAACAGCTGCCACACGCGCCACCTCACCCAGGTATTTATCATAAGCAGGTTTGTTGGTGACATCCTTGAATAAATTGGCTTGAGACGAAGATACATACAGACCGAAGTTTTTCAAAGCTCCCTGCTGATTGTTTTTTGTACTGGCATCCTGTCCGGCGTTAATCAGCTGAATGCGTATGTTGTACAAACGATTTTGATTGGCCTTATGGAACTTAGGTTTTATCTTTCCTTTCGCATTGGGCATCATGTCGTATGTGTCTGCTTCGATACCTGCGTTTATCGCATCGTAGAGTGCGTCATAATATCCCGCGGTATCATACTTTTGCTGTTCACCTTGTTTGAGCTGTTGACTAAGCATGTTCTTGTCAATGACAGCCTGTTCCTTGTCCACTTTTTGCATGGCAAGGTCAACTAACTTGTTATAAGCTTTTGCTTTTTCTTCGTTATTTGCCAATTGTGACAAATTTGACTTGACCAAGTTCTCTGCTTCAACAAATGTTTTAGCAGACATGATAGCCTTTAGCGCATCGCTGGCGCCGGCAAAAGACGATGAGGCACCCAGTGCCATCAAAGCCATCAACATTAATTTTTTCATAATTTCGTTATTTTTAAAAGGTTTATATCATTCGCCGCTCTCCGTCTCGTCATCAAAATTTACCAATGGAATATCTTCACCTATAGACTTGTGTACATCAGAAGGTAAGACATTTTCCGTCTCATCATGAGACTGTCCTGCTTCCTCGTTGCTGTCTTCTTCAAAAGAAGCTTCCAGCTCTGAGCTCATGGTTTTACACACACTGGCAATCACGTCATTCTTCTTTGTCAGATTAATCAACCGGACGCCTTGTGTGGCACGTCCCATCACACGACATTCTGAAACCGCCAACCTAATAGTGATGCCACTCTTGTTGATTATCATCAAATCATTGTCATCTGTGACGTTCTTAATTGCAACCAGACGTCCCGTCTTATCGGTAATACTCAAGGTCTTGACACCTTTGCCGCCACGATTGGTCTTTCTGTAATCCTCTACCAAAGAGCGCTTGCCATAACCGTTTTCACTGACTACCATGACCGTTTCGTTAACAGGGTCATTTACAACGATCATTCCAACAACGGCATCGTCTCCATCATCCAGTATCATTCCACGCACGCCAGTCGCTGTACGTCCCATGGTACGAACGGTACTCTCATCGAAGCGCACTGCCCTACCGTTGCGGTTAGCCATGATGAGTTCGTTTTCACCATTGGTCAATCTTACGTCAACCACCTCGTCCCCTTCCGAAATATTGATGGCGATGACACCATTGGTGCGTGGGCGGGAATAAGCCTCAAGACTTGTTTTCTTCACGGTACCGTTCTTGGTTGCGAAGATGACGTAGTGCGAATTAATGAACTCAACGTCGTCCAGTCCCCTCAGGCGCAGGATGGCATTGATGGCATCGTCACTCTCAATGTTGAGCAAATTCTGGATTGCACGACCCTTAGCGTCCTTGGCTCCCTCTGGAATGTTATAGCACTTGAGCCAGTAGCATCGTCCCTTCTTGGTGAAGAACAGCATGGTTTGGTGCATCGTTGCAGGATAGATGAACTCCGTAAAGTCTTGATCACGATGTTTGGCTCCCTTTGAACCAACGCCACCCCGTGCTTGTTCACGGAAGTCTGACAACGGGGTTCGCTTGATATACCCAAGATGGCTCACGGTTATAACAACAGGATCATTCGGGTAGAAATCCTCCGCATTGAACTCGTGCTCATCGGGAATAATCCTCGTGCGGCGGTCATCTCCGTATTTCTCCTTCACCTCGTTCAATTCATCTTTCATTACCTTTTTGCAAAGTTCGGGATCAGAAAGAATGTTTTCCAAATAAGCGATAAGTTTTTCCAGCTCTTCATATTCTGCATGCAACTGATCCATGCGAAGTCCTGTCAACTGAGACAGACGCATGTCAACAATGGCCTTACTCTGCAGATTATCCAGGTCAAACCGCTTTTCCAAATTGGTTTGAGCCTCCGACGGTGTCTTACTGCCACGGATGATGTGAACCACTTCGTCAATATTGTCGCATGCAATAATCAAGCCTTCCAAGATATGGGCGCGTTCTTGCGCTTTCTTCAACTCAAACTTGGTCCTGCGGATGGTTACGTCATGGCGATGCTCTACAAAGAACTTCACGCATTCTTTCAAGCTCAACAGGCGCGGACGACCTTTGACCAGGGCGATGTTGTTGACCGAGAACGAACTTTGCAAAGCCGTCATCTTAAACAATTTGTTCAAGATGACATTGGCATTGGCATCCCTCTTGATGTCAATGACGATACGCATTCCCTGCCGCCCCGATTCATCGTTAACGTTTGAAATACCATCCAACTTACCTTCTTTCACAAGAGCTGCTATGTATTCGATGAGCTGCTGTTTGTTGACTCCGTATGGAATTTCTGTGACGACAATCTTATCATGGCTCTCGTCACTTTCGATTTCAGCTTTTGCTCTGATGATGATTCGCCCGCGACCGGTTTCATACGCGTCCTTCACGCCCTGCAGCCCATAGATATAAGCTCCGGTCGGGAAGTCGGGAGCCTGTATGTGTTTCATCAGTTCATCCAGCTCGATGTCAGGGTTGTCGATATATGCGCAACAGCCATCTATCACTTCACGAAGATTATGAGTTGGCATGTTTGTCGCCATACCCACGGCAATACCATTTCCGCCGTTTACAAGCAGGTTTGGTATCCTGGTCGGCATGACCGTTGGCTCCTGCAAAGTGTCGTCAAAGTTGTTAACCATGTCCACGGTGTCCTTCTCCAGGTCGTCCATGACATGCTCACCCATCTTCGACAGTCTACATTCGGTATAACGCATGGCAGCGGCAGAGTCGCCGTCAACACTGCCAAAGTTGCCTTGCCCGTCTACGAGCGTGTAACGCATATTCCAGTCTTGCGCCAAACGCACCAACGCACCATAAACAGAACTGTCACCGTGCGGATGATACTTACCAAGCACCTCACCTACCACACGGGCACATTTCTTATACGGCTTGTCACTCGTATTGCCAATACCCAGCATACCGTATAATATACGGCGGTGCACGGGCTTGAAACCATCACGTACATCAGGAAGCGCACGAGCCACAATCACGGACATCGAATAATCGATGTATGACGACTTCATTTCTTCCTCAATGTTAATCTTCATGATCCTGTCATGATCAATTGTCTGATTTTCGTCCATTAATTTGTTATTATGAATATAATGCTTAATTCTGTTTAAAATCGTTCAGATGCGCATTTAAATTCGCTCTGTGACGTTTTGCATGTTTATTTCACCTTGCTAAATTACAACATTTTTTCCGAACGATGACGCTTTTGAACCATAAAAAACACAAAATTAAACGATATTGGTCATTTTGACAATACAGAGGTGACGGCAATCACCTTTACGTTTAACCTGCAGCAACCGTATGCGATTTTCCTCCCATCAGTGATGCAGGCTTCATTTCCGTTCCTGCCTTTCTCCGATACACCGAAACGTCTGCCAGTCTGTTTGGTACAATGGTAAAGATGGCTCACCGTAGATTCCTATATATAATACTCAGCCGGATCTACCAAACCGGCACGCAGTGCATATTTAATGGCTTCATGAATGTTATTGACTTGCAATTTTCTGAAAATGTTTTTCCTATGAGTGTTAATGGTATGAAAGCTTGAAAAGCGCTTCTCTGCAATCTCACGGGTTGTCATGCCTCGTGCGATATCTTTCAGCACTTCTATTTCGGTTGGGGTCAACGGGATGCGTTCTTCTTGCCGTGGAGCAGGCACGAGCAGCTCCTCTGTCATGTGTTGACAAATAAAACGCTTGTCGTTTAAGGCATATCGAATGGCATCTGTCAGTTCCTGCAAGGAAGAGTCTTTCATGACAATGCTGATTCGATTGCTGTTGACAAGCACGCTACGCACAAACTCGCTGCTCAATTCATCGCTGAACAGTATCCATCGCACATGCGTGAAACGTTGACTAAGCACCAACAACTCTGTGGCTCCGTTTACATTAAAAAGGGTGTAATCGAGGATAACCAACGCATGGCCCGACTTCATGAGAACTGCTATGAGTTCGGCTTTGTCTTCTACGCACTGACGATTGCTCAACGCCATGCCATCCAACACATACATCAGTCCCGCGCGCGTAATGTCTTGCTTGTCGGCGATGAGTATCTTCATGTATCTACTTTCAACTTCCGTTAGGTTGAACAATCCAGCAAACAGGATACTGTCTACATGGAAAGCAGCTGTTCGTCTTCCAGTTCACAACTGCGGAATCCCATTGCTTTGGCTCGCTTTCCATCAAATACGGAATAAACGGCCGTCCCTTCAACGCATGTCTCACCCTGTCCATTCTCGATAGTCGCACAGATGAACACCAGGTTGCGCCGACGCTCATGTATGTGAGCGCGTATGGTCAATTGGGGTTCCGTCGTGGCAATGGGATGCTTATAGCGCACTTCCAGTTTGCTGGTCATGCCTGTGGTCTGTAATTTTCGCATGACCACCCACCCCGCTATCTCATCGATAAGCGTACTGAGTATGCCGCCATGGATGGTTCCTACCCACCCTTGGTCATGCGCTTGAGGATTCCAGAATGAGATGATGTCGTCGCCATCTTCGTAAAACTCCATCTTCAAGCCCATCACATTGTCTGGGCAACAGCCATAGCAGTTGTACTTCTCAACTCCTATCCAGGGATTCTTTATTTTTCTCATGTTACAGCATTTTATCAAGTCTTACTGTTTATCTCATGGTAGTCAACCAACAAGCGACTCATCTGTGGGGAATCACCCTTGTTCAATAGCGCGCCACCGATCTCTCAGAAACTCATTTTGAAGCTGAACCTCACTCCGTTCTTTTTGGCATGGGGATGCCCATTGTAGTTGATGCGGTGAATGAAGTCTACTCCAAAGAAGTTGAAAACGTTGTGAACTCCTGCCACCACTTCCATGTAGGGCACGTTCTTGTCCATGACGTACGTCCCTTCCGGAAAGGCAAACAGCAGGCCATCGGCCTGGTTGCGTTGCAAAGAGGGATTGTTCTTATCCGTCAATGTGCCAAACATGCCCTTGAAAGCCACATACTCACGCCACTTAAGACGCTTGACCAGAGGGATGCGATTCAGCAATTTGCCATTCATGTCCCATGACAGGGACCAGAACGCATAGCGGTCTGTCAGAAATTCCATGTTACGCATCATGGAAAACGTCTCGGGGTGTTCAAAGTAGGAAAGGTTCACCGGTGGCATGATCAACAAAGGGAAAGGCACCTTGTCCCACTGGGCTCCCAAATTGACAAACCCATCAAGATAGCCCCAGCTGCCAAGCCATTGCCTCTTGTAAAGAGCCACTTCCGTAAAATTCATCGTATATTGTCCTCCCAGAATGTTTTTCAGCCCCATGGTATGACTTGCCTTGAACTCAGGACTATCCAAGTTGATGGGCACTCTTTTCTGCTTGGTGTTCATGAATGTCTGTCCGGGACAATAGCGCAAGCCGAGTTGTAGCTCAGCGGTTCTTATCTTGAATGTCTCCCGACGATCACTCATGCGCATGAAGTGCAAGTCACCGGCCACCTCATTGCTCTCGGCCTTGACTGAAGTGTTCACACTGAATCCCCAGTCTGTTTCATAAATGAACGACAGCTTCTGGCGGTTATAGAAGTACATCTGTTCCACCTTCTGCGTCTTGAAGGCCATAAAGGCATTGTCTTTATTGTGTATCAAGAACTTATCGGCCGGAGACATCACGTCATAAGCGGTCTCAAAGACCAGATTGCGTTGCGGAAACTCAAACGGAGAGTTTTTCTTTTTGTTCAAGGCATAGGTCACCTCTGTACCGTAATAGGTCTTGCGCGACCGTGTGCCGTATGCCACATAGCCTTTCCAAAACAGATGCGGATTGAGTGCGGCCATCGTTCTACCACTGAGCCGGAAACGCAAGCCGTCCACAAAGTTGCTCGATACAAGCGTGTTGACAGGTCCGATGTCGAACTTGCTCTCATGCTGGCCGTTGCCTGTCTCCACATAATTTTCACCAAGCGCTTTGATGCCCACCAGCAGCCACTTGAAGTTTTTCGATTGCTCCATGCGATGCACGAAAGCATTCATAGACGATTCACCCTTCGTCAACTCCACCGCGCGATAACGGTTCCAGAAGTCCTCATCCCGAACCATGGCATCGGCCTCGTGCCGCACCTTGGCCCTTCCCTTGAATATCTTGTTGGGCAATTCGTCAAAGGCATAGTCGCTCATGCGGGTATTTCGCACGACCAGTGCTTTCGCAAGGAAACTCGTCAGTGACAGTTCCGCCCACATGTCATCCTTGGTCAGCACCCACTCACCGTTATCAAGCCTGGTGTATTCTTGATCTACATGCAGGTCATCGACAAAGTTGACGTCACTTTTCTTCGGCATGGTCAACTTGCATTTCTTCACATGCAAGGTCGAATCGGCCAGGACATACAGCTCTCCGCGGAATCCAAAGTCTTGTTGGTTGTTGGGAATAAACTGTAGATGGTAGCACAAGTCACGCCCCACATACACCGTGTCTTCGATGTAATAGCGATAAAAAGAAATTGCCGTGCGCCCAATGGGACTCACGAAGGGATGTTGAAGCAGCCGAACGTAGTCGTCATAGATGTCGACGTTCGCGAAGACATCCTTCAAAATCACGTTCAGGGCATCACCCGTCTGTAACATCTTGTTGATGCCCTGACTTTGCTGCCCCATGACGATGTCTCGCTCCGTCTTCGGCTCTTTGCGGTAAACGTGCTGAGTTACCGTCTCGTCTATGGAGACGGGCAGCACCAACTTGTTGTTATAACTGCTGGTTTCAATTTGGTCCAGCAGACACTGCGACTTGCTCAGCCTGCCGCTTTCCATGTCCTCTGTCTTGATGTCATTCAGAGACAAGGTCAGCTTCTGATACTTGTTATACTGGTAATAAGGATGATTGTCCAGGTTACTTTTCTTCTTGGCTGCGATCACCCGCCGCATCAGTTCCACGGCGGGATTGTTCTTACGCGAATAACGACCGCGCTTACTCCTCACCACCACTTCACTCAAACGCTTGGCATCTTCCTTTAAAACGATGTTCAGATGTGTCCCTGTACCGGCATCTATCTTCACAGACTGCTGCTTATAGCCCACGGAACTGAATGTCAACACCCACCCTTCGTGTCGGGTTATGCTGAATCTGCCTTCCATGTCACTGACGACAGCAACATGGTGGCCTTTATACATCACACTGGCATATGGAATGGCATATCCGTCACCGTCTACTATCTCGCCAGTAATCTGAGCGTGAGCCGCACAGACGAAGGTCATGACTATGAGCAGGAAACAAAAAAATCTCTTCACATTATTATATATGGAATCACTATATGGAACAAGTGACGTGATGTCGACAATGTAATTTCATTTGCTTTCCGAGGTCTACCCCTCCCCATGGACGCACAGGGTCGGTTTCTCTCCATTATGCAAAGATATACATTATCTTAGAATTTTGAGGAATTCTCTTTTTATATTAATGTTTTTTTCTATTATTTTAAGGGCGGTTTTATAAATTAGCTTTGACAGATTGCGAGACTATTTTTGAGGTCAATGTGTTTGTGAGTGAAGGAGTATAGCGAGCTATACGACTGAACGAACAAGCAAATTGAACCAAAAGGAATCCACAAGATGACAAAACGTAAAAAATCTGACACAAAAAACTTGTTACTTGCTTGGCGTACGTCGTGGTTTCAATTGCCTGCTGCAAGGAATTTTTCCCATCAGGAAGGCCCTTGACAACCGCATTCGCAGCATATCGTAAGACAATGGTTAACTGGGTTGAAACACAAGCGCAATGGGTTTGGCGTTCAATTACGTTGACTTTGCGCTTCAATCTCCAAGAGTTTGTACATCAAAGGCATTGCGTTTGGTCATGCGCCTCAACGTCTAAAAAAAAAAGAAATATTGCTATATTTGCCGCTGTCTGGTTTATGTTGACGGTCGTAAATGTCTTACACGGCAACACCCCGCAACCCATGCTGAGCCACACGCCCCACGATGCGCCTATAAGTTCACGCTGCTGATGTCCACGAGGTTGGTGACAATGGCATAAATGGTAAGGCCTGCCGGCGAATGTATCTGCAGCTTTCGGGCAATGTTACGGCGGTGTGTGATGACCGTGTTGATGGAAATGCACAGATGCTCGGCAATTTCTTTATTCGTCATGCCCTGTACCAAACTAACCACCACATCCTTCTCCCTATCGCTCAACGCCTCCTGGTTTTGCGGTGTGTGGTTGATCATGGATGAGATCTTTACGGAGACGTCATTTTTCCTTAACTGACGTTCCAAATAACGGATGGCCGGTGTGAAGATTTCGTCCTCGACCAATGCGTGCAACGTTAGCCATTGTTCGCAATTGTAGAGGTCGTAGAGCGTCGCCGTAAGCTGGTTGTTCCTCAAGCCATCTGAGGGTAAATACTTGATGATGATGTTCTTGAGTTCTTTCAGCTTAAGGTCTGTTTGACCATGATGTTTTGAATAAGTTTCGATATCATAGCTCTCATTGGCCTTGTTGTTCAGCAAATCGTTGACGTAGGGGAACACGTTCTTTTCTTCATAGCGCATGTGGTTTCGGATGGTGTGCGCGTATTCGTCGTAAATCTTGATGATGAGCCGTGCCAGATTGTCATTTTCATCCAGGGCTCCCTCCAATTCTTTTCGGATGAAAGGCAGTTGGAAGTCGAGGTAATAAGAATGGCTGGCACGCAGGTATTTTATCAGGGTAGGTATGCACAACCGCTCCACGTCGTCGTTGTCACGATACCCATTAATGGTGAGGTTAACGATGGCCAAAAAAGTATAGGTGTCTACATGCTCATCTTCACAAATCTCACGAACTGTCTTGTCACCAAAACCGAGACTAATGCCAAACGAGCCAAGGCTTTGCAATATGCTGTAATTGTCTGCGATGATAGAGATGAGCTTATCATCAGCCTCATACATCTTATGAACTTTCATTGTAATACCTTCATGATTATGTACAGTTTGCAAAAATACAAATTATTTATGAATAACGCAATCATATCATTTAGGTATTTGACTGATGAACGCAAAAAATCATCTGCATTTGAGTTTCATTCCGCTCCTTAATATATGGAGTGGCTCCATCATCCGTCTTTTGTATCAAACGTTACCGGCCGCATGGGTTTTGAACGCCTTCGGAAGAGAAAAACCGCTTTGTGTGGCAATCTTCGCTCAACGCATTCAAAGCAAAAAGCGCTCGCTGAGTCTTGACGTACTCAAGGCTCAGCGTGCGCCTTTGCAGGGGTGCAACCACAGACTTAAGGACACCTCTGCGAATTACCGCCGTAAGGTTTTTCGTGCCGGCCGGCTTACGTCTTGTCATCCAACGGCCTTTTTTTTGTTCAATCCGCCTGTTCAGTCTGTCACATAGCTTGCTATACTCCTTCACACAAAAACAAATTGACCGCAAAAAACGAGCTCACAAAACGACAGCGTTCATGAATAGTAGTGCCTCTAAAATGGTGACGGCAGCGCGTAAGGTTAGGGTTGATGCTGCTCTCTCAACAAATCGTTCACGGTTTTCACGGGGTTGAACGTGGACAATGGCACCTCTACGAACACCGTGTTCCAATTGCTCATGGCTCCATTCCACAACCCCGGTAACTCTAATGCTTTCAATTCTTTACCATCTTTACTTTTAGTAGAGATGAAACCTGTTTCCTTGTCTACGAAATCGGGCAAGTTGAATGGGTGTCCCTGATAATCATTCAAAGCGCAAACCAAATCCACCGGATTGAAATGCGTTCCCTCGTTGAACATCTTGACATATTGCTCATTGCTCTTGTCTATCTGACTGGACTCAAGGATTTGCGGACTGGTAGCACCGTCTTTACCACAAACGATGAAAGGACCTCCGCCCGGTTCACCCACATTTCTAACCATGCCGCACACGCGCAGCGGGCGGTTTAATTTTCCATGAAGATAAGGGATGAGAACAGCATCCTCCATATGCTTCAACTGCTCATTGCGGCACATCAGGTCGCGCTGTACGAAACGTATGATTTCTTCCAACTCATCATGTGTGAACTTACCGCTGTCCAACAGGCGCAAGTATTTGAAACATTTCTTCTGAAGCTCTATCAACATCCCGCCAATCACTTGCTTGTAGGTAACGGTGTCGGTTTTCAGCCGGTCTGGAACAACGTTGTCGATGTTTTTAATGAAAACAACATCAGCATCAATGTCATTGAGGTTTTCAATCAAGGCTCCATGACCTGCCGGTCTGAAGAGCAAGGTTCCGTCATCATTTCTGAACGGTGTGTCATCCATGTTCGCAGCGATGGTGTCGGTACTGGGCTTTTGTTCTGAGAACGACACATGGAATTGTACCTTGTATCGCTTTGTGAATCTGTTGACGACCTTTTCTACCCGCTGCTTGAACAGCTCCAAATGCTGGTGTGACACCGTGAAATGAATGTAAGATTCACCATGACAGCTGGCATACAAGGCTGCTTCTGCCAGATGTTCCTCCATGGGCGTGCGTGGCGCATCTTCATACTCATGGAACAACAACAGTCCCTTGGGAAGATTTCCATAGTTGAGACCTTTCGGCTCCAACAGGTTTTCCACCACCGCTTTATATTTTCCTTGAGCGATGAGCCTGGCCACCTTCTCACCATCGTTTCGTTCGCATATCTCAGTAAGTTCATCGAAAAAAGCAAATTTCTTGATGTTGCTGAAGAACTCTTTTTCGAAATCTGTCGTCGGAACCGTATAGTCGGCATGCAGGAAAGCATAGAGATTTTTGAACATGCGACTGGCAGCGCCCGAAGCTGGTACGAACTTCACGATGCGGCTGTCTCCCTGTTTGTACTGGTTCCACAACTCTACATAATGTTTTTTTTGCACTTCGTCCAACAAGACAACGCCATGCCCGACACAGGCTGCCGCCTTGATTTTAAGAAACGGGAAACCATTTTTGATGTCTTCCAACTGCCGATAGATTTGTTCTTCGGTAATACCTTTTTGAGAAATTTGTTGAAGATCCTGCTGTGTCATATTACGTTCTTTATAAAATTAGCTGAAGGATAATAAGCATCTGTTTGCGTATTTGACACAAAGATAGTTACTTTTCATGAAATACACATTGGTTTGCAATAAAAATATTATCTTTGCACATGTACTTTAAGGCAAATAGATGGATACAAAGTTTGAATTCCTTGCGTCGGAACAATCCGAATACATAGCCATATTCAATCGCATCAAGCAAGCTATTGGCGAATCATTCCTGGACAACGATGAAGAAAATCTCAAGACGCAGCTGAAGACGTCTCTGGAGAATGGCCAGATTACAAGGGATGCCTTCGGGTTGAATCCGGTGCTGAACTCCATGCAGACCGCAGAAATTGCCGTCAACGAGATCGGCCTGAAAAGGGATGGCGTGATTGCCATCTTGCTGTATCAAAGTGTGGTCAACGGCCACTTGGATATCCGTGACGTTAGCGCCAAATACGGTGAGGTGGTGGCGCATATCATTCGCGGCCTTGTAAGAATTAATGCGCTGTACAGCAAGAATCCTGTGGTAGAAAGTGAGAATTTCAGGAATCTGCTTCTCACCTTCGCCGAGGACATGCGTGTCATCCTGATTATGATTGCTGACCGCGTGAACTTGATGCGCCATATCAGAGACGCGGAGAACGTGGAGGCAAAGCGACAGGTAAGCGAGGAGGCAAGCTATTTGTATGCGCCATTGGCCCATAAATTGGGACTTTATCAACTGAAAAGCGAACTGGAAGACCTGAGTTTGAAGTATCTTGAGCATGACGCTTATTACATGATTAAGGATAAACTCAACGCGACGAAAAAGGCTCGTGACAGTTATATCGCGAGCTTCATCAACCCCATTCGGAAAAAGCTGGAAGACGCCGGGTTGAAATTTCAGATGAAGGGACGCACCAAGAGCATTCATTCTATATGGCAGAAGATGAAAAAGCAGAAATGCAACTTCGAGGGTATCTATGATCTTTTTGCCATACGTATCATCTTGGACGCGCCTTTGGAGAAAGAAAAGATGCTATGCTGGCAGGTCTACTCCATCATCACGGACATGTACCAACCCAACCCAAAACGATTGCGCGACTGGCTTTCGGTTCCAAAATCCAATGGATATGAGAGTCTGCACATCACCGTTTTGGGACCAGAGAGCAAATGGGTTGAGGTACAGATACGTACCGAGCGAATGGACGAGATTGCAGAGCGGGGGTTGGCTGCGCATTGGCGATATAAAGGCATCAAGAGTCAGGGCAACATCGACGAATGGCTGGCCAGCATAAGAACAGCTTTAGAAGCGGGCGATGACTTGCAAGTAATGGATCAGTTCAAACTGGATCTTTACGAAGACGAGGTATATGTGTTCACGCCAAAAGGTGAGATCAAGAAGTTTCCCCGAGGGGCTACGGTCTTGGACTTTGCTTATTACATCCACTCTGACGTAGGTAGCAAATGTGTTGGCGCGCGCATCAACAGCAAGAATGTTCCTATCAGGGAACAACTGAAGTCGGGCGACACGGTTGAGATATTGACGCAAAGCAACCAAAAACCGAACCAGAGTTGGCTGAAAATCGTCAAGACCAGCAAGGCGAAAGCAAAGATACGCCTGGCGTTGAAAGAAACCCAAGTGAAAGACGGGCTTTATGCCAAGGAATTATTGGAGCGTCGGTTCAAGAACAAGAAGGTGGAACTGGACGAAACCATCATGAATCACCTGGTGAAGAAGATGGGATACAAGGAAGTTTCTGACTTTTACAAACAAATAGCTGACGAGAAACTTGATCCTAACGACATCATTGACAGGTATGTGGAACTGCGTGACAAAGAATTGAACGTGAACACCCTGAAGGCAGTTCAACGTGCCGACGAGTTCAGTTTGGAACACACTGACGGACAAACGTCCAACCAATCAGACGTGTTGGTCATCGACAAGAACCTGAAGGGCATTGATTACACGTTGGCCCAATGCTGTCACCCCATCTACGGTGACGACGTATTCGGGTTTGTAACGGTCAGTGGAGGCATCAAAATACACAGGAAAGATTGTCCCAACGCGCCGGAAATGAGGAAGAGATTCGGTTATCGAATGGTGAAAGCCCGATGGAGCGGACAAAATGGGGCTCTGTACACCATCGTACTGCGCATCATAGGCAATGACGATATAGGAATAGTCAACAACATTACCAGCATTCTATCCAAAGAAGAGAGAATAGTGATGCGTTCCATCAATATCGATTCACACGACGGATTGTTCAGCGGTAACCTTTCGGTTCAATTGGATGACGTGACGAGACTGGATGCCTTGATCAAGAAATTACAAACGGTGAAAGGGGTGAAACAAGTCACCAGACTGTAAATAAAGAATCTTTTCGCCCTCTCTTTTTATACGGACACCGGCCAAGTATCATGATAAAAATCAGTATATTTGCATTGTCTTAGGCAACAATTATGAAGCAAGTGTTTAAGTTGGCGTTGCCATCCATCATATCAAACATCACCGTTCCATTATTAGGCATCATCGACCTAACCATTGTCGGTCACATGGGTGATGTGATATATATCGGAGCTATCGCCATTGGCACCATGATTTTCAATGTGCTGTATTGGCTCTTTGGATTCTTGCGGATGGGCACCAGCGGCATGACATCTCAGGCCTTAGGCGGGCGCAACTTGACCGAAGCCATGAGGATGTTGGTTCGCTCGTTGACCATCAGTACGTCGATTTCATTGATTTTCATCATCTTCCAGTTTCCCATTCGGTGGTTGGCGTTGACCATCATGCACCCCACAGACCAAGTTGCCGAACAGGCTGCGAGCTATTTTTCCATTTGCATTTGGGGCGCGCCTGCCATGTTGGGGCTATACGGACTGACAGGATGGTTTATCGGCATGCAAAACACGCGACTTCCCATGTTGGTATCCATCTTTCAAAACGTCATGAATATCGTTGCAAGCATGACCTTCGTTTTTGGATTTGGCATGAAGATACAAGGTGTAGCGTTAGGAACCTTGACGGCGCAGTGGACTGGTTTCCTACTTGCCTTGTACTGTTGGAAGCGGTATTACGGCAGGATGGTTGAATATAAATGGAAAGACCACTTGTTTAAGCGAAGTACGATGGTTCGATTCTTTGCCGTCAACCGGGATATTTTCATACGAACGCTTTTCTTGGTTGGTGTTAATTTCTTTTTCATTTCAGCCGGATCGAGGCAAGGAGCCATCGTCCTGTCGGTCAATACGCTATTGATGACCTTGTTCACCCTGTTCTCTTACGTCATGGATGGATTTGCTTACGCCGGAGAGGCCCTCAGCGGAAAGTATTATAGTGCAGTGAACAAGCTGGCATTTGACAGGGTCTATCGTAGCCTGTTCGCATGGGGAGCCATCATGTCTGTGGCGTTCACGCTGCTCTATGCGGTTGGAGGCAATGGTTTCCTGCTGCTGTTGACCGACGAAGACGTTGTCGTGCAATCTGCAGGACCATATTTCTGGTGGGCCGTGCTGATTCCCCTTGTCAGCATGTCGGCCTTTATTTATGACGGAATCTTTATTGGTCTCACGGCCACGAGAAGCATGCTGGCATCTTCTGTCGTATCAGCCCTCTCCTTCTTCGCACTGTTCCTCGCCCTCCAAAGCAGCTTGGGTAACCATGCTCTGTGGTTGGCTCTCATCGTGTATTTAGGTTTGAGAGGAAGCATGCAATGGTTGTTGTATCGAAGAATGCGTTTGAATTGGGTGCGAAAATAAAATGTCGTCAACGCTTTGAAATGCATCTCAAATCAATTATCTTTGCAGCATGGAATTCATATACTTATCCTTTGGTTTCGCCGTTGGAGCAATCATCGTCTTTTTCTTGTTAAGCGGAAAGTTGAAAAAACTGGAGACCAAAAACGTCTTGTCTAATCAGCAATTGGCGCACGAACAAGAAATTGGCACACAGTTGCAAGCAGAACGTGACCGACTTCAGTGTGAGCAAGCAGAACAACAGCAACAGTTGATAACCATCAAGCTTGAGCTGGAGCGAGTAACCACACAGTTGGAATCCGAACAAGCATCGCATTCGAAAGAGACAGAAATGCGCCGCGAGCAATTTGAGCAACAACAGAAAACCGTTCAAGAGCAATTCTCAAATTTGGCAACCCGCATCTTAGAACAGACTTCGGAAAGGCTGAAGACAACCAACAACGAGTCGATGGAACATCTGACAAAGCCACTTAAGATGAACATCGAGCAATTGCAACAAGCCATTCAGCACACAAATACAGAAACGTCCAAGAATACCGCCTCGCTGTCACAACAACTCAGAGAAATGAGTTTGCAAACACAGAAGATTGAATCCACCGCAACTCGACTGACCAATGTAATTAGAGGCGGGAACAAGGCGCAAGGCAATTGGGGTGAACGCATACTGACAGACATTCTGGAAAGTCAAGGTTACAAGGTCGGCATCGATTATGACATCCAGCATACATTAACGGATGAAAAGGGAAATGTGATTAAAAATGACGACACTGGAAGACGGATGATCCCTGATGTCATTCTACACTACCCCAATAATGAAGACGTCATCATTGATTCCAAAATGTCTATTGATGCCTATTACCAATATGTAAACACTGAAGAAGAAGCTCTCAAGAAAAAGTTCGCAGCCGACTTGGTGAGCAGCATTCGAGCACAGGCCACCAGTCTCGCCAAGAAAGACTATGGCAAATATGTGCATTCGCCACGAAAAGCCATTGATTTCGTCATCATGTTCGTACCAAACGAAGGAGCTTTGCAACTGGCTTTAGACACGGAACCAAAGATATGGGGCGAGGCTTTTGACAAACAGGTGTTCATCACCAGCCAACAAAACTTAATGGCCATATTGCGTATGATTCAGATAGCATGGAGACAATATGCACAAACCGAAAACCAAAAGAAGGTCTTCACCTTGGCTGAAGAATTGTTGAAACGAGTAGGCGAATTCATCAAACGATTTGACAGGATAGGTAAGGACATAGACACGCTCCATAAAGACTACGGGGAAGCTTACAACAAGGCTTACACGGGTCGGCAGAGCATCGTGCAGAAAGCCAATGAACTGAAAGACTTAGGGGTGAAAGAAAGCACTAACCAACCGATTCCCATGGTCAAGACCGATTTGTTGGACATTACAGAAGAAAGCGAAAATGAGTAAGAAGAAACGAAGATTGTTGTTCGTGTGTTTAGGCAACATTTGCAGAAGTCCGGCGGCAGAGGGCGTGATGAAATCCATTGTCAAGGCTGCTGGCATGGAAAATGAATTCGTCATCGACTCAGCAGGCATTGGAGATTGGCACATCGGGCAACTACCCGACCATAGAATGAGGAAACATGGCGAACAACGAGGGTATCGCTTTGACAGCCGCGCTCGCCAGTTTGGTGCGGATGATTTTGCAAAATTTGATCACATCTATGTGATGGATTACGAAAACAAACGTATGCTCACAGCTATGGCAACTACCGAAGAAGATGCGCAGAAGGTTGAGATGCTGGCAAGTTACCTCAAAGACAAGCCGAACGTTGATATAGTACCAGATCCTTATTATGGAGGGGAACAGGATTTTGAATATGCGCTTGACTTGATAGAAAGCACTTGCAAAGAGTTATTTCTCAGGTTGTGCGGAAAATGAGCCAACTATCCGTTATTTTCACCCGCCGCGGTTTGTTTGGCTGAAAAGCAGACCGTCCAAATCACATGTTTCGTAATCTTCTGGCATGCCGTCAACAGTCTCAATGCCAAACAAGGCGGCGTTAATGCCACGTTCCATATTTTCCAATATTAAAAATGCAATGTATACATTGCACTTTTTTGTATAAATATTTTGCAAGGTTACAAAATAATGTTATATTTGCAAAAACATAAAATAAACAAATTAAGAGAAAACATTACGGTATGGATGTAAAAAGAGTTTATACTTTCGGCAATGGAAAAGCTGAAGGTAAAGCAGACATGAGAAATCTGCTTGGAGGTAAAGGTGCTAACCTTGCGGAAATGAATTTGATAGGAGTTCCGGTTCCTCCTGGTTTCACCATTACGACAGATGTTTGTAATGAATATTTTGACAAAGGAAAAGACGAGGTTGTCAAACTCTTGAAAGAAGACGTTGAACAAGCTGTCAAGCACATCGAGACTTTGATGAACTCAAGGTTCGGAGATGCTTCCAATCCGCTGTTGCTGTCTGTACGCTCAGGCGCACGCGCCTCAATGCCAGGAATGATGGATACTATCTTGAACCTGGGACTGAATGACAATGTCGTGGAAGGCTTGGTGAAGAAAACCGGAAATGAACGTTTTGCTTATGACAGCTACCGTCGCTTTGTACAAATGTACGGTGACGTTGTTCTCGGAATGAAACCGGCGAACAAAGATGACATCGACCCATTTGAAGCAATCATCATGGATGTTAAGGCAAAACGTGGAGTGAAACTTGACAACGAGATGAACGTTGATGACCTCAAGACATTGGTTGTTCGATTTAAGGATGCCATTAAGAAACAAACAGGAAAAGATTTTCCTACCGACCCCATGGATCAGCTTTGGGGAGCCATTTGTTCTGTGTTTGACAGCTGGATGAACGAGAGGGCTATCTTGTATCGCAAGATGGAAGGCATACCCGCAGAATGGGGTACGGCCGTTTCTGTCATGGCTATGGTGTTTGGCAACATGGGTGAAACCTCTGCCACAGGCGTGTGCTTCTCCCGCGATGCAGCAACAGGTGAGAACCGCTTCAATGGAGAATATTTGGTCAATGCGCAAGGTGAGGACGTCGTCGCAGGCATCAGAACACCGCAACAAATCACCAAAGAAGGAAGTATCAGATGGGCCAAGCAGCAGAACATCAGTGAAGAGGTGCGCAAGTCAAAATATCCTTCCATGGAAGAAGCCATGCCGGAAATCTATGAGCAGCTGAACAGCATTCAAGACAAGTTGGAAAAACATTACCATGACATGCAAGACATGGAATTCACGGTACAAGAGGGCAAGCTGTGGTTTTTGCAAACCAGAAACGGAAAACGCACAGGTACCGCAATGGTCAAGATTGCCATGGATTTGCTGCATGAAGGAGAAATTGATGAAAAAACGGCTCTTATGCGCTGCGAGCCTAATAAGCTGGATGAACTATTGCACCCTGTGTTTGATAAGATTGCACTCAGCAGAGCCAAAGTGCTCACCAGAGGATTACCAGCCTCACCAGGTGCCGCATGCGGACAAATCGTATTTTTTGCAGACGATGCCGTCAAATGGCACGAAGGTGGGCATCAAGTAGTCATGGTTCGCATGGAAACTTCTCCGGAAGACTTGGCTGGCATGTCTGCCGCAGAAGGCATCCTGACAGCTCGAGGAGGAATGACGTCACACGCTGCCGTTGTCGCAAGAGGAATGGGTAAATGTTGTGTGTCGGGCGCTGGCGCCATTAGCGTGAACTATAAAGACCGAACGGTAGAAATAGACGGCATCATTCTCCATGAGGGTGACTACATTTCTATCAATGGATCAACAGGTGAAATTTATCAAGGTGAAGTGGAAACTCGTCCGGCTGAGGTTACCGGCGACTTTGCAGAACTGATGAAACTTTGCGACAAATATACCAAACTGGTTGTGCGTACCAATGCAGACACGCCACATGACGCTGAAGTCGCACGTAATTTTGGTGCAGTCGGCATTGGACTTTGCCGCACAGAACACATGTTCTTTGAGAATGAGAAGATTAAAGCCATGAGGGAAATGATCTTAGCTGACACCAAAGAAGGTCGTGAAAAAGCTCTCGAAAAGCTCCTGCCCTATCAGAGACAAGACTTCTATGGCATACTGAAAGCCATGGACGGCTATCCCGTGAACATCCGCCTGTTGGATCCACCGCTGCACGAATTTGTTCCTCATGACTTGGCTGGACAAGAAACCATGGCCAAGGATATGGGTGTCAGCGTACAGCAAATCCAGAAACGAGTGAACAGCTTAAGTGAGGCTAACCCAATGTTGGGTCATCGTGGCTGCCGTCTGGGCAACACCTATCCAGAGATAACCGCTATGCAGACAAAAGCGATCTTGGGCGCCGCCATTCAATTGAAAAAAGAAGGATATAACCCTCGTCCAGAAATCATGGTGCCACTAATCGGCATCGTGAAAGAGTTTGACGTGCAAGAAAAAGTAATCAGAGACACGGCAAAACAACTGTTTGAAGAAGAGGGAATAGAAATACCTTTCCATGTAGGAACGATGATTGAAATCCCTCGGGCTGCACTTACAGCTGACTTGATAGCTGAACGCGCAGAGTACTTTAGCTTTGGAACGAACGACCTTACTCAAATGACGTTTGGGTATAGTCGAGATGACATCGCAAGTTTCCTGCCCGTCTATTTGGAGCAGAAAATATTAAAGGTAGATCCGTTCCAAGTATTAGACCAAGACGGCGTTGGACAACTTATTAAAATGGCCGTAGAAAAAGGACGCTCTACTCGCAAAAATCTCATGTGCGGCATTTGTGGTGAGCATGGTGGTGAGCCGTCTTCTGTTAAATTCTGCCATCGAGTAGGTCTTAACTACGTTAGTTGTTCACCATTCAGAGTACCTATCGCCCGTTTGGCGGCGGCGCAGGCAGCAGTGGAAGAGTAAAACACAAGTGTTTAATATACAAGCGATTAGGCTGTAACTCCTTGGTAAAACAGGGGTTATGGCCTAATTTCGTAAAGGGAGGTGTACACATTTGTACACACTTTCCGTGTACTTTTGAACAACAAAACTTACCAAAACTTACACCATGGGCGGAAAGGGGACTTACCACAGACTTACCAACGATATGAAAGAATTTATAAACGACAGACGATTATGGCAATATTCAAGGCAGTGGTCAGAAGGCCTCGTAAGGATGGCTTCTGGCAGGTGTACATCCGCGTGGGCGTGGGTGTGAAGGTTGGTTACATTGCAACCGACAAGTATGTAACGAGCAAGGGATTGAGCAAAACGAGAGAGATAACAGACCCGTACGTGCTGCAATACTGCTCCAGCCTCATCATCGAGTACAATGACAAGATGAACAGGAAGGACACGGCGAGGTGGACGGTACGACAGGTGATGGAATATCTGCGGACGGCTGACAGCGAGTTGTGCTTTAGTGAATACGTGCGGATGCACATAGGAAGGATGATAGACCGTGGGCAGGAACGCAACGCGCGCAATTACCAGTTGGCACTCCAGCACCTTGAGCGTTTCTGTGGAACAACGAAGGTGATGTTTGACGAACTTACCTCTCCCACCGTGAACAGGTGGATACAGAGCTTGGAGCAGACGAAACGGGCCAAGGAGATGTATCCCGTTTGCATGCGACAGGTGTTTAAGGCTGCCGTCATGGAATACAACGATTATGACAACGGACTTATTCGCATTAAGACCAATCCTTGGCAGAAGGTAAGGATACCATCATCAGACAAGACGGAGAAGCTTGCCATCAGTCCGGAGCTGTGCCGTGAGTTTTTCTCGGCGCCGCTTCCTGAGAGCAAGATGAAAAGTCCTTTGCCGGAGTTTGGGCGTGACGTGGCGAAGATGATGCTCTGCCTTGCTGGTATCAATACGATAGACCTCTACGAGCTGCGCAAGGAGGACTACAGGGACGGCCGTATCTGTTATCGGAGGGCGAAGACGCGCAAGGCAAGGCGTGATGAGGCTTACATAGAAATGCGTGTTGAGCCTATTCTTTTGCCATTGTTTGAGAAGTACAAGGCTGAAGAGAATGACCCATACTTGTTTGACTTCCATCGTAGGCTGACCTCAAGCGACAGCTTCAATGCGAACGTAAACATTGGGCTTCGTAAGGTGTGCGAGAGCATGGGCATGCCAAAAGAGGAGTGGTTTTCGGCGTACACTTTCAGGCATACATGGGGGACGGTGGCGCAGAATGACTGCGGGGCGACCATTGACGAGGTGGCTTTTGCCATGAACCACAGCAATGGGCATGCGGTTACGAGAGGATACATCAAATTGGACTTCACGCCTGCATGGGAGTTGAACAAGAAAGTAATTGATTTTATCTTCTTCTCCACGGCCAAGAGCAAGCAAGGATGTGCACATGGTGTTGACGAAGCGAAGACTGATACATTCAGAGTAGCACCCAAATACATGATATATGCAAGGGCATACTTCCGGGGGCAGGTGCTTGCCGAGGTGTCGGATGTTGGGTTCTCGAATACCGATGAGGTTATCTCACGTCTTGTTCCGCAACTGCCAGCCACCATTCCGAACAGGTGTGCCGTGCAGTTTCGTATCAAAAATGTGGACACGGACAGGGAGGCGGTGTACGAGCGGACAAAGGGAAAGGGCTTTTGAGCTTTCGAGGCGCAAGGGCATTAACGCTGATTTTCTTTTTGTTGGTTTTTCTTTCCTGCTCGCTCGTGCGCGCATGTGCGTACGCACGCGTACGAGCGTATGTGCGTATGTGCGTATGTGCGTATGTACGCGTGTATACGCGCGTTGTCGTCGTCGTCGTCAATATATATATATTTATATATTAATATTTAATTATTATATTATATATTAAATAGGTGGCGAGGTCAATTTTTACGGTGATTTTGCGGTAGATACGGATAGTGCTAAGCGTACCATTGTAGACTCGGCAAGTTTTGATTCTGAAAATTTGACCGTTTCTTTACTTATTGATGGTAAACCCTCAAGGCTGTCTGTTGCGACGATTGTTCCTGACATTATTACCGACCGTTCATACCAAACAGCCGTTTACGACTATTCCGACGATATTGACAATAAGACGAACAGCGGTTGGCAGAAGTGGGAAGATTTGTCGGATGAGTACAACAGTAAGGTTAGCGAAGAAGAAAGAGCAAGTGTTTTTGGAGATTCCGCCGAGCTACATTTTAAGACTGTTGATGCAGCCGTTAAATTCGATGACTGGCTACGCACTGGCAGAATAGAGAAACAACAGGGTGCTGATGAGTTGCGCAACGACACGGCGGCAAAGCAATTGGCTACCAATGCCGTGCTGGATGCGCTGGGTAACGCCGGGATAAGCGTGGAGGTAGTTAGTGACGAGGTGGCAAGTGAGATGCTGGGCAGGAACGAAGCCAAGGCAGAATCCGCCAACGAGGAAGCTTTGGAAACAACAGACCACGTTCAGTTTATGCGAATGGGTGGTAAAAAGAAATCAACACTCGAAACCGCCTCCCCTGATAATCAGGATCATCAAACTGTCGTTTCAAGTGCTGACGGTGCAAAGGTACTAAATGACTTGGATAATCTTGTCAAAGAATACGAAATTTCTAAGGGAAACAAACCTAATACATTTATCGGTGACGTTTCCAAGGCTTTAGGTGCGAAGCGACAAGGCAGTGCGAGTGAATACGCAAGTTTTGAAACCAAGAGCGGCAAGACAGTTACCATACGATTGAGCAATCACAATGCCAAGGTGTCTACCTTTGACGCACACGATGAAGCGGAAGGCATCAGTATTGTCGTTACCCCGAAAGAAAACAAGGGCATTTCCAATGACGGCCACGTCCATGTTACGGAGTTTTACTACAATGCCATCAAGTTGCGCCGTGCCGATGGCAAGCCATTGGTGGAGATATTGAAGAGCATCAAGCAAGCCTTATACAGTGGAGCGTATACGGACAATACCGGTCTTGCTGAAGTGAAAGAGGTAAACGTTCCTACGGCAAGCGATGGACAAACCGACAGTGGCAAGGTTTATGGCTGGACCGCTGACGGGAAGATATTTCTGACCAAGGACGGCATCAATCCCAACACACCGATTCACGAGTACACCCATCTTTGGGCTGGTGCCATGCGGCAGCGCAATGAGAAAGGATGGCAGCGCGTGAAGAACTTGCTGAAAGGCACCCCCATTTGGGATGAAGTGCTGAACGACCCGAACTATCGTTCTATTTCGGCCGATGAGGACGCCGTTGCCAGCGAAGCGCTGAGCCGTATCAGCGGCAGGGAGAATGCCAAGAAGATGGAAGCGGAGGCACAACGCATGATAGACGAGGCGGACGGTATTGCTGAGAAAGCTGAGGCAGTTTCCTTTTTCTTGAAAGATGCAGGAAATGGACTTTACAATCTGACCGAGGTGTGTGGCACAAAAAAAAGGGAACCTAAGCGCAAAGAGCTTTTTCAAGACAGAAAAGAAAGGTATCAGCCAGCGAGTTATGGAGTTTGAAAACACCCTACTCCCTACGTCCGTAACGTACACTGGTGAATCCCTTTCGACAAGTGCAAAAATACCTACATTCTTTTAGAACCTTAATTCCGCAGTATTTTTTCTTGTGAGAAAATTTTATATGTTGAGGTGTC
>CAMPYJ010000030.1 GCA_946998205.1 uncultured Prevotella sp.
TGTATTCGGCTTGCTCCGTTTTTGGTTCAATTTGCTTGTTCGTTCAGTCGTATAGTTCGCTATACTCCTTCACTCACAAACAAATTGACCTCAAAAATAGTCTCACAATCTGTCAAAGCTAATTTATAGAACCACCCTAAATTAGCTTTGAAAGCTAATTTACAGAACCGCCCATAAAAAACTTTACGGTGGTGATTTGTTGAACCGCCCAGTAATGTAAAACGCACGACGTCATTCCTGTGTTACACGAGGCTTTTTGCCCCTCCGCATCAATCGCATTGAGTTTGGCGATTGATTGCATTGAGTTTGGTGGCCAAAAGTGTAGACTTTAGCTTGCAATGGCATGGACTTTGAATGAGAAATCACATCGTACTGTTTTTCATACGGTTAGCCGCCTGTTTCCGTGCGTTTTGAGCGATGGGCGCGACGTTGCGTAGGCACGTTTCCATGAGCTTGTACATGCGTTTTTTTGTGTCATCGTTTCGTCACACGGTTCGGTTCATACATACGGTTAATCCGTAATATACGAGTTCGTGATGGATGGGTGAAAAGACGAGGACATAGTACTCAGCCTATTCTATGGAACACGATATGGAAAAGATACGGGCTGAAAGCCCAAAAGCTTATAGCCCAGGGCAACGACCTGGGTAAACGGGTGTTATGGTGTACGCCCTGCAAGGGCAAAAGCAAACTCATTATAGAACCGCCCAATATTCATCAACAAGCGTGATAAATTGGTAACATGTTGGTTGGATAGGTTCGCTTGGCGTGGTTTCATTCTGTAAGTTGGAAAATGGGAAAAGCGAGACTTTTGTTGGTTTATTCTTTATTTTGCATTATTTCTTCTACTTTCTCCAAATTATTCTTGCATTTCTTGTTAAATTGTACTAACTTTGCAATTCATTTTAGTAAATCATTATTTTTTAACGAATGAGAGAAAGTATGGAGAAAAGACTTGGTATGGTATTGGTCGGTCTGTTCCTATGCATAGGAATGGTCTTCGCCCAAACCAAAATTACTGGAACCGTAATCTCCGGTGATGACGGTGAGCCCGTCGTTGGTGCGTCAGTGCTGATCAAAGGTACTACCGTCGGTGGGACGGTCACCGACGTTGATGGCCACTTCACCTTGAACGCCGCAGAAGGCACCACAGTAGTGTTCAGCTATGTGGGTATGGAAACTCAGACGCTGAAGGCGAAGAATGGAATGAAGGTGACGATGAGGCACGACCGTAAGTTGGTTTTGGACGAAGTGGTCGTTACGGGTATGACCAGTACAGACAAAAGATTGTTTTCTGGAGCCGCTACGAAAATCAACGCCAAAGATGCGAAGATTAGCGGTATGGCCGACATCAGCCGCTCGCTGGAGGGCCGCGCTGCCGGCGTCAGCGTTCAGAACGTGTCAGGTACGTTTGGTACGGCGCCCAAGATTCGCGTGCGTGGCGCCACCTCTATTCACGGTAGCTCAAAGCCCTTGTGGGTGGTAGACGGCGTGATTATGGAGGACGTGGTGGATGTTTCGGCAGAAGATTTGTCATCGGGAGATGCCAACACGCTGATTTCATCGGCCATTGCCGGACTGAACTCAGACGACATTGAGAGCTTCCAGATATTGAAAGACGGCTCCGCCACCTCTATTTATGGTGCGCGCGCGATGGCTGGCGTCATCGTCATCACCACAAAGAAGGGTAAGGCCGGACAGTCGCACATCAGTTATACCGGTGAGTACACCATGCGACTGAAACCTACATACAGCACCTTCAACATCATGAATTCGCAAGACCAGATGGCCATTTACCGCGAGTTGGAGAAGAAGGGCTTCTTGAACTATGCCGAAACGGCCAACGCCATGAACAGTGGCGTGTATGGTAAGATGTATCAGATGCTGTCGGAGTACGATGCAAAGACCGGACAGTTCGCCCTGGCCAATACGGAGAAGGCGAAGAACGCCTATCTGCGCGCGGCCGAGTTCCGAAACACTAACTGGTTCAAAGACCTGTTCTCAACGGCCATCATGCACAACCATTCGGTGAGTATTTCGGGTGGTACCGAGAAATCGCAATACTATGCGTCACTCTCTGCCATGTTTGACCCGGGATGGACCAGGCAGAGTAAGGTGCAGCGCTATACGGCCAACATCAACACCACTTACAACCTTAACAAGCATTTCGACATCAATTTGATTGGAAATGCCTCGTACCGTAAGCAACAGGCACCGGGAACGTTGAACTCCGACGTTGACTTGGTGACTGGTGAGGTGAAGCGCGACTTCGACATCAACCCATATTCTTATGCGTTGAACACCTCGCGTACGTTGGACCCAAATGCATATTACACTCGCAACTATGCACCGTTCAACATCTTCCATGAGTTGGATAACAACTATATGGATTTGCATGTGTCCGATTTCCGTGTGCAGGCCAGCATCGACTACAGGCCTATTCAGAAATTGAAGATTACCCTGTTGGGGTCGGCAAAGAGTTCTTCAACCTCTCAAGAACATAACATCCTGGACGAATCGAACCAGGCCATGGCTTACCGCGCCATGCCTACGGCTGCCATTCGTGACAAGAACCCCTTCTTGTACAAAGATCCGGACAATATCTATGCGCTGCCCATATCCGTATTGCCTTACGGTGGTATCTACGAACGTACCGATAACAGGTTCTTTGGTTGGGACTCTCGTCTCTCGGCCAGCTACAACGACGTGTTCAACGACACGCACATCGTGAACCTCTACGGAGGTATGGAAACCAACTTCGTTGACCGTAAGTCTACTTGGTTCCGCGGTTGGGGTTTGCAATACAGCCAAGGTGAGGTGCCACTGTATGCATACCAGGTTTTCAAAAAAGGTCAGGAAAATGGTTCTGATTATTTTAAGATGGACAATACCCACATCCGCAGTGCCGCTTTCTTTGGTACGGGTACCTATTCTTATAAAGGACGTTATCAGTTGACGGGTACCGTTCGCTACGAAGGTACCAACTATCTGGGCAAGGCTACCAGTGCTCGCTGGATGCCTACATGGAACCTTTCGGGCGCTTGGAACGCACATGAGGAAAGTTGGTACGAGGGCTTGTTCAAGGATGTGTTGACACACAGCACGTTCCGTGTGAGCTACTCGCTGACCGGTGACCGCCCTGCCATCACCAACGCCCTGCCTATCTTCCGCAGCTCTAACCCATGGCGACCCTTCGCCAACGTGCAGGAATCGGGATTGGACCAAGTGTTGGGTAATCCAGAGTTGACCTATGAGAAAAAGCACGAGCTTAACTTTGGTTTCGATTTAGGTTTCCTGAAGAACCGCATCAACCTGAGTGCCGACTTCTATTGGCGTAACAACTACGACTTGATTGGCATCGCCAACACCGAGTTGTATGGACCACAGTTTGCCAATGTGGCGTCGATGAAGTCGAATGGTATGGAGTTCACGCTCTCTACCACTAACATCAAGACGGCGGACTTTACTTGGACCACCAACCTGATCTACTCGCATTCGCACAACGAGATTACCGAACTCAACGCACTGTCCCGCATCATTGACATGGTTCAGGGAACAGGTTTTGCCAAGAAGGGCTATCCCGTTCGCTCGGTGTTCTCTGTTCCATTCCGTGGATTGAACCGCGAGGGACTGCCAACGTTCCTCGACCAGAACGGCAACATCACCACAACGGGCATCTACTTCCAGGAACGTGATCCGAAAAAGTTGAACTTCTTGAAATATGAGGGGTCTGCCGAACCTACTGACGTGGGCTCGCTGGGCAACATCTTTAAATACAAGAACTGGACGTTGAACGTGTTCGTGACCTACTCGTTCGGTAACGTGGTGCGCCTGGATCCGGTGTTCTCCAACGAATATGACGACCTCTCGTCTATGCCTAAGGAGTTCCGTAACCGCTGGGAAGTGTCGGGAGATGAGCGCAAGACCAGCGTTCCCGTGATAGCAAGCGCGCAGCAGAACAGGTTCGACAGAAACCTTTCTTATGCTTACAACGCATACAACTATTCGGACGCGCGTGTCGCAAAGGGTGACTTCATCCGCATGAAGGAATTGTCTTTGGGCTATGATTTCCCAAACAGCGTGCGCAAGTTCCTCAACGTAAACACGCTCTCACTGAAGCTTCAGGCCACCAATCTCTTCTTGCTCTATGCAGACAGCAAGCTGAACGGGCAGGATCCTGAATTCTTTAACACGGGTGGTGTGGCCGTACCGGTACCCAAGCAGTTCACACTCACACTTAGATTAGGACTCTAAAATACAGCAAAGATGAATATAACAAAAATAACATACACAGCACTGGCCTTGACATTCTCGGCCCTGACTTTGTCTTCGTGTGACGATTACCTGGACACCATGCCGGATAACCGTACAACCATCGACACCGAGAAGAAAGTGGCCAATCTATTGGTGTCAGCCTATCCTCATTTCTCTAACATGTTGATCAACGAGACGATGTCGGACAATGCTGACTATTATGGCGACAAAAATCCAAACGGTAACCGCTTTGGCGACCAGGTATACTTCTGGAAAGACGTGACAGAGGGTGACACTGAGTCTCCCTTGAACCTGTGGCGTTCTTGTTACGACGCCATCGCAGCCGCCAATCAGGCACTGGCATCCATCGAAAAGATGGGGGGCGCCAAGACAACAGCGCTGCAGACCTCCAAGGCAGAGGCTCTGCTTTGCCGGGCTTACGCACACTTCTTGCTGGTAAACGAGTTCTGCATGAACTACAGTAAGGACAGCAAGGCGTTGGGCATATATTACTCTGACAAGGTGGAAAACTTCACTGACAAACACAGCCGCGGAACCGTTGCTGAGGTGTATGCGCGCATCGAGCAAGACTTGAAAGAGGCGCTTCCCCTCGTGACGGACAATTACACCGTGCCTAAGTACCACTTCAACAAGCGGGCGGCATACGCCTTCGCTACCCGTTTCTATCTCTATTACGAGAAATGGAACGAGGCCGTGAAGTATGCTGACTTGTGTTTGGGCAGCAATCCGGCATCAACTCTGCGTGACTGGAAGGCCATGGGTGAGATGACCTCTGACGTCAAAGCTATCTCGCAGCATTATGTTGCGGCGGACGTCGCAGCCAACTTGATGATTAACGCACATGCTTCAAGCGCCGGTGTGTACTTTGGTCCGTATGTTTTCTTCAAGCGTTACGCACATGGCGCATACGTTTCCAGCAACGAAGACTTTGGGGCAACCAATGTATGGGGCCAGGGTGGATACTATTATCAGCCGTTTTCGAGCAGAGGAAACAACTTTGACGTAGTGCAAATTTGGAAGTTGCCTTACCTGTTTGAAATGAAAGACCCCGTTTCGGGAATCGGTATTCCCCACACGGTGAACGTTGTGTTCTCCACAGACGAAGTGTTGCTGAACCGCGCAGAGGCTTACGTCATGCTCAAACAATACGATAAGGCAGCGGCCGACCTTGATATTTGGATGCACAATATCGTGCAAACTGATGTGACATTGACACCGAAAAATATACAAAAATTCTATCAATCGGTTCCTTATTCTTACGATGATGCCTCGAAGATGGCGTCGACCGTGAAGAAACATCTGCATCCGGCATTCGCCATTGACGCGGAAGGATCCGTGCAGGAAACGATGTTGCAGTGTGTGTTGGGCTTCCGTCGTATGGAAACTCTCCATCAGGGCTTGCGTTGGTTTGACGTGAAGCGTTACGGTATCGAAATCGTTCGCCGTACCATGGGTGCTGACGGAAAGCCTGAAAAACTGACGGATGTTCTGAAAAAGGATGATCCTCGCCGTGCGGTACAGATACCGTTGGACATCCGCCAAGCAGGTGTTGAGGCTAATCCACGTTAATATAATCAATATAAAACGAATATGTATATGAAAAAATATATAGTATGCGCGTCGCTTTGCCTGGTATGCTTAGGGTTTGGCTCCTGTTCAGAGGACAAACTCGAGGCGGAAAGTGTCATCGTTGACTCAAACGTAAAGCAGACCGACTTCGACAAATGGATCAAGGCTAACTTCACCGATCCTTATAATATCGTGTTCAAGTATCGGTATGAGCACAATGAGACCGACTTGAACTATTATAATGTTCCTGCCGATTATCAGCAGGCTGTTAAGCTGGCGCACATCGTGAAGTATGCTTGTGTCGATGCTTACGACCAAGTGGCGGGTGTGGATTTCACCAGAACATTCTTCCCCAAGCTGTTCTATGCGACGGGCGAGTTTGAGTATCGCAACAACGGTACCATGATCTTAGGTACAGCTGAAGGCGGAAAGAAAATATTCTTGGCCGGAACAAATCATTTGAATAAACTTTCTACAACGGTTGAAAATTTGAACACATTTTATCTGCGTACCATTCATCACGAGTTCACGCACATTTTGAATCAGACGAAGAGCTACACGGCTGAGTTTCAGAAGGTGAACGGAAATCTGTATATCGGAGACGCATGGAGCTCAAAGGAAGGAGTGACGGGCTATCTGCAGCGTGGCTTCATCACGGCTTACTCGCAGATGGAGGCTCGTGAAGACTTTGCCGAGATGTTGTCCATGTACATCACCAACACCCCGGAACAGTGGGCAAAGTGGATGGCAGAGGCTGCCAAGGATCCTAAGACAGGTGAGAAAGCCCCCGGTGCCGGACACATTGCCAAGAAGCTGGAGATGGTACGGGTGTACATGCGTGATGAATTCAACATTGATATTGATGCGCTTCGCGATGAGATTCTGCGTCGTGAGGCTGATGTCATCAATGGCTATGTGAACTTGACCGATTTGAAAATAGTAAAGTAAAAGGAGACCATCATGATGAAAACAAATAAAATATTGACAGGCTTGTCCTTGCTTTTTCCGGCGCTGCTGTTCCAGTCGTGCTTGAAAGATCAGGAGGATGTGTTTGACGAGTCATCAGCCGCCCGTATGGAAAACTACCTGAATGAGGCACAGCGCGTGTTGATGAGTTCTGAGAATGGCTGGGTACTTGAATATTATCCTGAGACAAACCGCAAGTATGGCGGCTTCACCTATACGTTGAAGTTTACCAAAGACGAGGCGGAAGTGAGATCCGAGGTTAATCCGGATCAGAAGGAGAAGTGTTTGTATGCGATGAAGACAAACAACGGGCCGGAGTTGTCTTTTGACACTTACAGTCCGATGATGCACTTCTTCGCGACGCCTTCCTCCAAGCTGTACGAGGCTTACGGTGGTGACTTTGAGTTCGTCATCGACAGCATCGGACAGGATGCCATCAAGTTCCATGGCAAGCGCTCACAGAATGTGATGTACATGCATCGCCTGAAAGAGAGCGCTGCGGCTTACCAGAAAAAAGTGGTTGACGTGGGCGACAACTTCAAACTCATCGGTTCTGACGGAACCGTTGGCGGCAAGAAGGCTCATTTTGAATTTGATGCAGCTGCCCGACAGCTTACCATCGTAACGGCTACCGGCGCCCTTGAAACGGCCTACAACTATACCGACAAAGGGTTGCGGCTGTACAAGCCGCTCACTGTCAACGGCGTATCGTTGTCGGAACTGACCTTCTCGAAGGACAAACTCTCGTTGACCGCCGACAAAGTAGACATGTCCAAGGGATGGCAGAATCCGCAGATAGTCGTGGATGCGGTGAAGAGTATCGGCTCGGACGATGAGGCCTTCAGCCGTACCTATCGCAACATTCCCAAGCTGGGTGAGTTTAAGTTTGCTACGGATGCCGACTGGGTGAGCGTGACGACCAATGGCAACGACCTCACGGTTAGCATGACTCCAAACACCACTGGCGACGTTCGTTCTGCCGAAGTCGTTGTTGTGAATGGTAATTACAAATCGTCATTCGTGGTGACACAATGCGAGCTTCGCGATATTGCAGGCAACTATGCATTCACCTATAAGGACAAGGATGGAAATCAAGTGTATACTGCGGCATCGCTGTCTGCGTCAGGAAAGGATGTGAAGTTTGTTTTCGTGGATCCAAAGAAAAAGAAGCCTTACAGCATCCCCGTGTCCTTTGACCAGGCTACCGGCTCGTTGAAAGTGCAGGGCGGATTCCTTGGTCAGCTCAACGCAAGTATGAACCTGATTGCCGCCTTCTTGTTAGACGGGGGAAGTCAGGCTACCTGGGACGCCCATGCCTACATGTCAGCACCGTTCCAGCATAACGAGAAGCTTGGTACCTTTGCCGTCTTCGGAGGAAAGGTTAACGGTTACCCCATCGATGGTCTGCTACTCTTTGCTTCTCAGGTGGAACAGCCAAAGACGTTGAAAGAGATGGCTGGTCTTCTCTACTGGTTCGAGTCACCCATCATTGTCAAGATGAAGGACAAGGGACAGCCTGCCAAGCGTTTCTCTGCATTGGAAGGAAGAATGGCTCAGGCAATGCGCTCTTCCATACCGGCATCTATCAAAATGATTGAAAAATAAATAAAGCAACATGAAAAAAATATATAGTTTCGTGCTACTTGCGGCCTTTGCACTGGCTTTTAGCGCATGTAGCGACGATGATAATCAAGTGGGCAGCGAGTATTCCCGCGCGTCTACTGTCAAGGTACTCAGTTCTAACCTTGTGTTCTCGGCGGCTGCCGGTACCGGTACGCTGGTGTTTGAAGCGCCTTCAGCGGCAACGGTGTCTGTTGATGCTCAATGGGCTTCGGCTGTCGTCAACGGCAACAAGGTTGACGTGAGCGTTAAGAAAAACACCAAGTTGGAAGGACGTTCGGCGCTCTTGACCGTGAAGTGTGGCAACGATTCCGCACAGGTTACCGTTCAACAACGCGGAATCGCGTTCAAATATTGTGGTGAGAGCACCCGCATCGTTCACAACGACGCCGCCGGAACCATCACCGTACCGGTGAAAAACGAAGGGTCTGTTCTCTCCATCAAGGGGCTTGATTGGGCTGAGGCAAGCATCAACGACGAGGCCATCACCATCAAGCTGTCTGAAAACAAGTCGGGACGCATCCGGTCTGGCTTCATCAAGTACACCTATGGTTCTCATACCGACTCCGTCAATGTGTGTCAGGGTGAGAAGAAGGACATCGTCAACAAGCAATACCTTCTTTCTGGTTTCGATCTCAATCAGGTTAATGCAAGTACGAAAGACTTGGAAGAGGTGCGTATGACGCTTGAGGTGGTGTTGAAAGAAGTGGACGGCCGGTTGGTTATCGATTTCCCTAAAGCCAACTGGACGTTACCGATTACGTTTGACGAAGCCTCGTTGAGTTACTTCATCAACGCAGGTGAACCCTTGGGTGTGTTACAAGGTAAATACCATATGGTGTCTGGTGTCATGGATAGATTATATCAGAGTTCGTTTGAAGAAAACCATGTGATGTACCTTTTCGCATCACCAGAATCCAAGTTTAGTATTTCAGGCGCCTTTAGTTACAATGAGAAATTTAATGGTGCGGTGTCTTTCTTGGGTGACAACAATTTTAATGATGACTTTATCAAACAGTTGACCAAGGATCCGTCGGCCGAGTTTGATGCAAACACATTGTGCTTCCTTGCTTTCTCTTCTGCTGAGGTATCTCAGGATAGCTATGTGGGTCCGGCAGCTCTTCTCTTTAATCCGTTATTGCTTGAGTACACTCCAAAGCCGGCCAAGGGTGCCGTTCTCAAATTCGGCATGTCTGCTACTCCAGACGAAAGGTACAAGCAGGCCGTTCTTGAGCATGTGAAACAGCAGCTTCGCACTCATCCGTTTTCCCGTAAATTTCCGTCGGGCATAGGTAAGCTTTTGAGGTAGTCGCTGAGTAAATTGTTTATATAAAGCCTGGTTTGAATTTGTTCAAGCCAGGTTTTTTCTTGGATAGCATCCGCAAATGCCCTTGAATCCTTCGCACGCGTGGCATCCGGTGTTCCCGTTGTCATGCCTGCTTCCTGCTCCAAGGGGCATTATGCGCAGCGTGTGGAGTTGAGCCTGAGATTCGCGCGATTGTTGACTTATTTCAAAATTTACAAGTTGTGAAATAGAAAAATACAAGGTGCTTGTCAGCTTGTCATGACGCGTTGATAAGCACGAAGCGGGTGATAAATGCGCTCATTGCATGCGTTTTAGCTTTCTGTTTGCATAATTTGTCCCCAATATTAACATGCAATAGCCGTGTAAAAGCATTGAGGTTGAGGGTCAATCAGCATGCTTTTGATGAAGAAACGCAATGCTGTTGAAGATTGAAGCCTGACGGTAATCAGTAACATCTTATATGATAGCGAGATACGAAAACGCTCAAAATATGCGTTTTTCCGGTCAGTCCCTCCTTTGGTTGCAAATATGCGAGTATTCAGAAGGCTTGTCAAGATATTTCGTTGTTTGTCAGTCGCTGCGCGTTTATCACGACGTTTCCAGTGGTCATGTCTTCCATCCCCTTTTTTTGTCCCGCTCACGATTGTCACCGCGTGGCAGGGCCGTTTACTTTTGCCCGTTACCTCTTCCCACCGAATGTTGCGACGTGCCTTCCTGTGCCGTTAGTGTTGCCGTTTCGAGTCGTTCCGTTAGCGAGGGTGCGGACGCTGCGGTTTCAGCCTGCGCCACCCTTTATCCTTCTAAAAGCGAGAGGGGGCAGCGAGTAAGGAGGAATAAACTGTTGAAAAATGTTAAGTCAGGAGTAGATATTATAATTATGGTTATAATTCACGCTGTTTCAGCAGTTGGTTGCTTGTTTTCAGCAATTTATCGCTAACTTTGTAATTATTACAAGCGACGGGTCATGCATTCGTTGCGATACATAACAATTTAATAAACACGATACAGATGGAATCAATAATCAATGCACAAGTACCTGAGTTTAAGGTTCAGGCATTTCAACAAGGAGAGTTCAAGACGGTTTCTAACGAAGACATCAAGGGCAAATGGGCCATCTTCTTCTTCTACCCGGCCGACTTCACTTTTGTTTGTCCTACAGAATTGGTAGACTTGGCAGGCAAGTACGAAGAATTAAAGAAGATGGGCGTGGAGGTGTTCTCCGTAAGTTGTGACACCCACTTTGTACACAAAGCATGGCACGACACATCTGACAGCATTAAGAAGATTAACTACACCATGCTTGCTGACCCATTGGCCGTGTTGGCAAAAGGCTTTGGCGTTTACAAAGAGGATGAAGGTGTAGCTTATCGCGGTACTTTCCTGGTAGATCCAGAGGGCAAGATAAAGGTTGCAGAGATTCAAGACAACAGCATTGGCCGCAACGCCGACGAGTTGGTACGCAAGGTATCAGCAGCACAGTTTGTGGAATCTCACCCCGGTGAAGTGTGTCCGGCTAAGTGGAAGCAGGGCGAAGAGACGCTGAAACCAAGCATCGACCTGGTAGGAAAACTGTAAAAAGATACAAGAACCAAACTTGACCGGTAGCTGAAAGAAAATGCCTGCGAACCAAGTATCGTCGTTGTTTTCTCCAGCTACCTTTTTTTATTCCTTTTGCATTTCCGCAAGAAACGCAAAGAAAAACAAACTACCCTCACATAATAAGTTATAACATAATGTTAGATACAACCATCCTACAACAGGTTAAAGATGTCTTCAAAGACTTAACCCATCAATATACCTTTAAAGTAACGGCGCATCCGCAACATGAAAAGGCCGCAGAACTAAAAGAATTCATCAACGACTTTGTCTCAACATCCCGGCTTTTTAAGGCACAATTTGTGGAGACCGATGACATGACAATCCAGTTCTCCCTGCTGAAAGACGATGAAGAAACGGGCGTTATGTTTCGTGGCATACCCAACGGTCACGAGTTCACGTCACTTCTTTTGGCTGTCCTAAATGCCGACGGCAAGGGCAAAAACCTGCCCGATGATGCGATTTGCAAGCGCATCCAGCGTCTCAAGGGAAACATCAAACTGCAAACATACGTCTCGTTAACCTGCACCAACTGTCCCGACGTGGTACAGGCGTTGAACGTCATGGCGCTGACCAGCACCAGAATCACGCACGAAATGATAGATGGCGCCCTGTTTCAAGACGAGGTAGAACGCCTGAACATTCAAGCTGTGCCAACGGTATATGCCAACGGAGAGTTATTGCACATTGGACGAGGCAGCTTGGGAGAGCTGCTCACCAAATTAGAAGACGTGATTGGTAGCGAAGAGGATGGGAACCAAGAGCCGGTGGAACGCCGTTACGATGTCGTAGTTGTGGGAGGTGGTCCTGCTGGAGCGTCGGCAGCTATTTATTCCGCACGCAAGGGTTTGCGGGTGGCTGTCGTGGCAAGCCGCATCGGTGGACAGGTGAAAGATACGGTTGGCATAGAAAACTTCATATCCGTTCCCAAGACAACAGGAGCGAAGATGGCCGACAATCTCCTCGCACATCTCAAGGAATACCCCATAGACGTGTTTGACAACAGAAGGGTTGACAAGGTGTTGTTCGATGAAAAACTAAAACAGGTACATGTAAAAGGCGGTGAAATATTCATCTCACCTGCGGTCATCATTGCCACAGGCGCAAGTTGGAGAAAGCTCAACGTACAAGACGAGGCTAAATATATGGGGCATGGCGTACACTTCTGTCCCCACTGCGACGGTCCTTTCTATAAGAACAAGCATGTGGCAGTGGTCGGAGGAGGTAACTCTGGCGTAGAAGCGGCTATCGATTTAGCAGGCATCTGCAAACAGGTAACCTTGCTTGAATTTGGCGAGACCTTGCGAGCTGACACCGTTTTACAAGAAAAAGCGAAGAGCTTGGATAACGTGGAAATATTCACCATGGCACAAACAACGGCTATTGTGGGTGACGGACAGAAAGTAACAGCCATCCGCGTGAAGAACCGCAACAACGATGAAGAACGTGACATAGCGGTAGACGGCATCTTTGTACAGATTGGATTGGCTGCCAACGCCGACCCTTTCCGTGAGGCACTTCCGTTAAATCAACGTCACGAGATAGAGGTGGACAACTATTGTAGGACGTCCGTTCCTGGTGTTTATGCCGCTGGTGACGTGACCAACGTACCTTATAAACAAATCATGATCGCCATGGGCGAAGGTGCCAAAGCTGCTCTTTCGGCCTTTGACGACAGGATTAGGGGCGTAATATGACGGCTTATTCAATATTTCGTTATAGAACTTCAATATCATGCTCTGTTGCATGATTATGGAAAAACTAAAAAAGAAATCTATTTATTTTTATGTGTTTATTACACAAGGGCTTCAGTAGTAAACACTATTAACTAAATTGTATCACTATAAAAAACAAAAGAAACATGAAAAATTTAATGATTACAGGATTAAACGAGAACAAAGTTAACGGAGTGGTTAAGGGATTAAATCAATTGCTTGCCGATTTGCATGTTTACTATATGAACTTACGAGGCTTACATTGGAATGTGCAAGGCAAGGGCTTCTTTCAGCTTCATGCAGAATATGAGAAGCAATACAACGATACGGCTGAAAAGATTGACAGCGTTGCAGAACGTTTGCTGCAATTAGACAGTAAACCAGAAAATCGCTTCAGCGAACTGCTAAAAGCGGCTTCTTTGCAAGAGCAGAACGACAAGGTTACCGATACTGATGGCATGCAACTAATTTTAGACACGTTAAAAGCACTGATTGCTCAAGAACGTGCCATTATTGCAGCAGCCGAAGAGGCCAACGATGAAGTGACTATTGCTTTAATGGACGACTTCTTGGTAGGTCAGGAAAAAGCGGTTTGGATGGTAAATGCTTACTTGGCATAACCGCATCGACAAGCAAAAAAATATGAAAAGAGGAGACGGTAAACCGTTACCATAAATATATAGTAACAGATATAATTTATGTTTGTCATCTTTTGATTTCTTTTTATGATAGAACAAGTCGGAAATCAATAAGACTGACAGATAGATTCAGCCTAAAGGAAAGTACAGATAAAGCCGTCTTGCTTTTCTCGTGCAGTAGGGATGGCGCTCCGTGCGAGTGCCATCACCTTTCACAGGGCCGCGCGTGAGTAGCCTTTCCGGATGGCTTTATGCTAATAGGCCGCGCGGTATTTGCCGTCATCCTTATCTTCCAACATATTGAGATAACTCTGATAGCGGCTTGCGGAGATGTAATGATTCTCAACAGCTTGTATCACCGCGCAGCCAGGCTCGTGGGTGTGCGTGCAGTTGTTGAATCTGCAATCTTTTGAAAATTTGAAGATTTCCTTGAAATAGCTTGTCAGTTCTTCTCGCTCGATGTCAAAGGTTCCGAATCCTTTGATGCCCGGTGTATCAATCAGGTAGCCACCCTCAGCCAGTTCTATCATCTCGCTGAACGTGGTGGTGTGCATGCCTGTGCCGTGCGCATTGCTGATTTCGGCCGTACGCTGTTCGGCGTGTGGGATGATGGCGTTGATGAGCGTTGACTTGCCAACGCCGCTGTTCCCACTGACCAGCGTTACCTTTTGTCTCAGAAGTGTTTGCAGCTGCGTGATGCCCATGCCCGTCTCGGCCGATATTTCCACACACTGATAGCCGATGGTTTCGTACAGTTCTACCATTTGTTGTTGGTAGCGGCGTTCGTCATCGTTGAGCAAGTCGGTCTTGTTGAACACCAACACCACGGGTACCCGATAGGCTTCAGCCCCGGCGAGGAATCGGTCGATGAACGTAGTGGATGTTTCCGGTTGCTTGATGGTGATGACGAGTAGGGCCAGGTCGAGGTTGGCTGCGATGATTTGGCTTTGCTTGGAGAGGTTGGATGCTTTGCGTATGATGTAGTTCTTGCGGTCGTTAATGGCGCTGATTAGTGCCGTTCCCTCGGCGTTCATGATGATGTCTACATAGTCGCCCACCGCCACGGGACTGGTGCTGCGGATACCTTTCAATCGAAAGTTACCCTTCACCTTGCTTTCTACGATGCGCCCGTCATCGGTCTTGACGGTGTACCAGCTTCCTGTGTTCTTGATAATGAGGCCGTGCATGGATGGATGGAATTTAAAGCCTCACCCCCAGCCCCTCTCCAAAAGAGAGGGGAGTGGATAGACTTTTATGCGGTTGGATAGTCTTGTGACTTTCATCTTTATTTTTCTTCATAAAAGAGTGGGTAATCAGAGGGATGAGTGGTTTGTGACGAAATAAACTGATCAACTTACAAACTCATAAACTCACAAACTTATAAACTCATCAGCTCATCAACTTACAAACTCATCAACTCAACTTTCCTACACCGTCATGATTTCTTTTGTCTTGTCATCCAGCAGGCTGTCTATCTGCTTGATGAACTTGTCGTGAATCTTCTGCAAGTCGTTCTCGGCGTCCTTTTCCGCATCTTCAGGCAGTCCGTCTTTGATGGCTTTCTTGAGTTTGTCTTTGATTTCAGAGCGCACGTTGCGCACTTCTATCTTTGATTTCTCGCCAATCTTGTTGCACTGTTTCACCAAATCCCGACGACGCTCCTCGGTAGGCTGTGGGATTCCCAGGCGGATAATCTCTCCGTTGTTCTCTGGTGTGATGCCCACGTCAGAATCCATGATGGCCTTTTCGATGTCCCGAATGGCCTTCCTGTCCCACGGCTTGATGGCGATGGTGCGCGCGTCGGGTACCGAAACGTTGGCCACTTGGTTGAGCGGAACCATGGAACCGTACGAGTTGACCATCACTCCTTCCAAGATAGCTACGTTCGCGCGGCCCGCACGAATGCGGTTCAGCTGTTCTTCTAAAAACATGGTAGCCATCTGCATGCGCTCTTCAGCGCTTTTTAATGTAGATTTTACGTCAATCATATCTTTTCTTGCATTAGTGTTAGTGTTGTACAAAAATACGGAATTGCAGGGAAATACGCAACTGTTTGCCGGAATTTGTTGACGGTCATGGGTCGGGGCAGGTGTGGCGTTGTCGGCTTCCTTCAGTCAGGGGGGCTTCCCTTCGTGGCTGGTTGAAGGCTTTTTGGCTCATCGTTATCCCTGATGGCGAAGTCGCTTCAGCTCGGCTTCCACCCGGTTTGTCAATGCTACGAACTGTGCCACTGTCAGTTGTTCGGGTCGGTTGGTCATCAGTTCTCCCGCATAGAATCCAGCTGACGCACCCTCGCCCGGGAACAGCTGCCGCAGACTAACCCGCAACATCTTGCGGCGCTGGTTGAAAACAGCTTTGACAACTCGCTTGAAGAACGTCTCATCGCAGCCCAGGTCGCGCACTTCGTTTCGCGTCATGCGTATGACCGCACTCTTCACTTTGGGTGGCGGATTGAACACATGTTCGTCTACCGTGAACAGATATTCCACATGATACCACGCTTGTATCAATACCGACAGGATGCCATACGCCTTGTTGCCGGGCTGTGAGGCGATGCGTTGTGCCACTTCGCGCTGTATCATGCCGGTGCAGCAGGGGATGAGGTCTTTGTAATCGAGCATCTTGAAGAAGATTTGGGAGGAGATGTCATACGGATAGTTGCCTGTCAATACGAACTGCCGTCCATTGAACGCCTGTTGAAGATCCATGCGCAGGAAGTCCTGTCCGATGATGTTGTCACGCAGTTTGGGAAAGTTCTCCTTGAGATAAGTCACCGACTCGCGGTCTATCTCGACCGCTTTCACTTCCCGAGGCTTCTCCACTAAGTATTGCGTCAGCACGCCCATGCCGGGTCCTATCTCCAAGATTGGGATGTGTGGGCATGCGTCCACGGTGTCGGCAATGCGCTTGGCAATGCTCAGGTCGGTAAGGAAGTGCTGCCCTAAGTTCTTTTTTGGTTTGACTGTCTTCATGCGTCTGTTGTTTTAAGTCGGCATGCATGGCGCGGCAACCCTGTTTGTTTACACGGTCATGCGTGTCTCTTTTGTACGGCAAAGATAGGGATTAAAAATGAATTATATAGGCGTGGCTGTGAAAATGTCATCCATGAGACTAAGCCGTCGGGCAGCTGCGCCAGTTCAGCGGGCTGGCTGTCTGACTGTTCGTTGCGTGCACTGTGTCGTGAGACGGCAAACGTCAGCAGGCTTTGCGGAATACCTGTCCTTTCCTGTTTGCATGGTCTTGTCGTCGAAATGGAAAAAGCCGAGGACGGAATGAATGGCATGAGGAATGTCAGACTTTGCGCCCGATGCCAGCAAAAAGTCCCATTCGTCAAGCGAACTCATGCGAAGAAACGACCAGACTGGTTATGTGTCCAATAAAATTCTGGATACTTCATCGTATCCGGAATTTATTTTTTATCTTTGCGCTTGTTCTTGTTTGCGGATGCTGAAACATGCTCTATCCTGCACATTCTTATCAAATGAAAAAACTATTACTCTTTTTTCCCGCCTTCCTATTCGTCTTAGGATTCTCCACTTCTTGCAAGTTTGCGCCTTCACAAGATTTGGGTGACACGGTAGCAGCCGAGGTCTTCGAGCCAATCGACACGGCCGTTTTGAAACAACAGCAAAAAGAAAAAATGTCGAAAGCGAAAGACAGCGTTGACATCTTCATTATCGGTGAAGGCTCAACCCGTGACAAACTACAACTCATCTCTTACCCCTCGCGGCGCGACACCTTGTTCTTTGGCAAGAAACGGCCTTTGAAGGTAATGGGTAGCGCAGGCTATGGCCGCGTGGTCCGCATAGGTTTTGTGAGGGGAAAAAACAGGACGAAGCTCGTCAAGCAGGTAGAAGAGCTCAAGATGGACACTGCCGTTTCGGCTTCATGATTATGTGTCGTTGCCGGGAAGAGACTCCAACAGTAGTTCGATGAGGCGTGGCAAGGCATACTGATCCAGCTCGCTTTCTTCCACCCAGATGTAATCATCTGGTAATTCCGGTTGTTCATTGGCTTCCAAAAGGTAAAAGTCAGCCTGCAAGACGCGATGCGTCAGCACGTGCTTCACACCTTTTTTCAGCAGCAAAAACTGTCCGGGGAAGTTGGGCAGATCTTCGTTTTCATATAACAAAGGTTCCCACAAGCCCTGCCAGATGTCACCGGCCGCTCGGCGATGAATGGCTGTTTTTCCTTGCCAGCGCACATACACATATACCAATTGGCGCGTCTTAATTTTCAAAGTCTTCAGTTTGACAGGCAGTTCCTCAACCCTGCCTGTCCGCAGAGCCGCGCATGTTTCCGTCAAAGGGCATGTCGGGCAGCGAGGCGATGCGGGCGTACACTGTATCGCACCGAAGTCCATGATGGCCTGGTTGTAGGCCGACGGCTCACCTGTGGGCAACAACGATTGAGCCAAAGCGGCAAATTCTTTTTTTCCTTCAGTGGTGTTGACGGGCGTAGGGATGCCGTAATGACGTGCCAACACCCGATACACGTTGCCGTCAACTACCGCCACAGGCAGTCCGAAGGCTATCGAACCGATGGCCGCGGCCGTATAGTCGCCCACGCCTTTCAGGGTCTTCAGCCCATCCATCGTGTTGGGAAAATGTCCCAACTCCACCACCTGTCTGGCGGCATGGTGCAAGTTTCGCGCCCTGCTGTAATAGCCCAGTCCCTGCCATAGACGCAGCACCTCGTCCTCGGAAGCCGCCGCCAAATCTTCCACTTTCGGGAAACGAGCCATGAAACGCTCCCAGTAAGCCCAGCCTTGCCGTATGCGCGTCTGCTGCAAGATTACCTCACTAACCCAGATGGCGTATGGGTTGGTTGTCTCACGCCATGGCAGACTGCGCCCGTTCTCGCTGAACCAGCGCAGCAAGGCCAGTGAGAAGGGGCTGCATCCCATGTCGTTTTTTTTCTTCATTCGTTGGTGATTTCGGTTTTCACACTGTTGGTGTGGCATGCGGAGCCACAGTCAAGTGACAGAAAAAGAGATTATCATCCCTACGCAGGACTGATAATCTCTTCTGCTTTACCTTATGTTTGTAAGACTTACTTCACGCGTGAGCCGTATTGTTGGTCAAGGTTGAAGATGGCCGTGTCGCCCATACGCTTGATACGGTCTACGATACTGCTGGCGGTAGCTTCTTCTTCCACCTGCTCGCGCACAAACTGCCAGAGGAAATCCTCGGTGGCCTTGTCGTTCTCTTTCACAGCCTTGTCAAGCAAGGCGTTAATCAGTTCGCTGATGTGGCATTCGTGCTTGTAAGCGTCTTCGAAGGCATCCAGCGGGCTGGTCCACGTTTGCTTTACCGCGGGTATCTGGTTGACGATGGCCTCACCGCCGCGCTTGATGATGTAGTTCGCCATCTGGAAGGCGTGGTCCATCTCCTCTTCCGATTGTCTTTTCATCCAGTTGGAGAAACCGTCAAAGCCCTCTTTCTCTAAGTAGAAAGACATGGAAAGATATAGATTGGCTGAAAAAATCTCTTCAACAATCTGATTGTTTAAAGCTTCTTGCAATGTGTTTGAAATCATATTCTTTAATTATTTAGTGAAACATTCTATATGCAAATATACTGATAAAAATGCAGAAAAGAGCGTCTTTGTCATTATTTTTATTATTTTGTCATACTTGTAAACTATATTAACATCTGCCGTGATGGTCTCTCGCGGCTGTTTTCTCGCGCTCAACTCGTTTGTCTCAGCAAGATTGTCCATGGGTCTTGTGATGATAATGGGCGGGATGTGCTTGTCCGTTACTGCTTTTTTGCGTACCTTTGTAACATTCGCAGGCATCATGCCGCATGCGGCCAAAGTAGAAAAATGACAATGGAACAGAACAGAGAACTGGAACTTGCGTGGGAATTCGTTGAACATACCGCCCAGTGCATCTTCCTCACGGGAAAGGCGGGAACAGGTAAAACCACATTCTTGAAAAGGGTAAAGGAGCGCAGCAACAAGCGTATGGTGGTGGTTGCGCCCACGGGTGTGGCTGCCATCAATGCCGGAGGCGTCACCATCCACTCATTCTTTCAGCTGCCGTTGTCACCCTTCGTGCCCAATGCCGTGGTGCAAAATCGATATGATTTTGGCAGGGAGAAGCGCAAAATCATCCGTACGCTCGACATGCTCGTCATCGATGAAATCAGTATGGTGCGCAGTGACCTGCTCGATGCCATTGACGCGGTGCTCAGAAGGTATCGTCAACGCGACCGACCGTTTGGCGGTGTGCAGCTGTTGATGATTGGCGACTTGCAACAGTTGACACCCGTCGTCACGCCTGCCGATGAGGAGTTGCTGCGCCCATACTATGACACGCCTTATTTCTTTGGCAGCCATGCCCTGCAACAAACGCCCTATGTCACCCTGCAGTTGCAAAAGGTGTACCGACAGCAGGATTCGGCTTTCTTGAACATCCTCAACCATTTGCGCGACAATCAGTTGACACAGCATGACCTTGACTTGCTCAACAGCAGCTGCGACCCAACGTTCCGTCCCCGGCAGGACGATGGATACATCCTGCTGACCACGCACAACAGCATGGCCGACAGCTACAACAGCCGCGAGCTGAACAGCCTCGTCACCAAAACGTATCAATACAAAGCCACCGTCGAAGGCAACTTCCCAGAGTACTCTTACCCCACCAGCGAGTCGCTCACCTTAAAAGTTGGCGCTCAGGTGATGTTCATCAAGAACGACGGTTCGTTGGAACGGCGGTATTACAACGGCCGCATCGGTCGTGTCGTGTATCTGGATGATGACCATGTTGAAGTGCTCTGCCCAGGCGATGAACAGTCTATCTTAGTGGAAAGACAGACGTGGGAGAACACCACCTACCAGATCAATGAGCAGACCAAGGAGATAGAACCCAAGGTACAAGGCACCTTCAGCCAATATCCCCTGCGCCTGGCATGGGCCATCACCATCCACAAGAGTCAGGGACTCACTTTCGATCATGCCATCATCGACGCCGCTTCGTCGTTTGCCTCAGGACAGGTGTATGTGGCTTTGAGCCGTTGTAGAAGTCTGGAAGGATTGGTCTTGGCGTCGCCCATCCCCGCGCGTGCGGTGATGAACGATGAACGTGTCGCGTCGTACATCCGCCAGCAGGAGGATGAGGCGCAGAGAAGCATCGAGCAATTGCCCCAGCTCAAGGATGAGTACGAGCGTCATCAGCTCATCGAACTCTTCAGTTTCTTAGACCTATGGCGGGCCGAAGACATGCTGTGCCGCCTGTTCATCGAGTTCTTTCACGCCTATCCAAAGCTCACGCTGATACACAAGTCTACCGTCAAGGCCTTGCAAGACAAGGTGAACGTCATCGCATACAGGTGGACGTCGCATATCGGCCGGTTGACGGCAGCGCAGCTGCGTGACCCTCAATTCCTGGAAAGAGTGGTGGCGGGAGCCGGCTATTTCCGCAAGACGTTGAAGCAGTATCTGGGTGATGTCCTTGAGCAGTCGCAGGATGTCACGTCGAACAACAAGCTGGCCGTGCGCCGTCTGAACACCTGTCTCGCTGATTTGCGCGAGCAGTATCTGGCCAAAACGTTCTTGCTCGGGTACGTCGTTCAAAACGGGTTTACCGCCCAAGGCTACCTCAAGGCCAAGCAAGAAGCGCTCTTGGCGGCCATGGACGAGCTCACACCGCATGCCAAAAGCCGCTCGAAGGCGCAGAAGGCACCGAAAAAGGCGAAAGAGAAAACGAAAGACGTCACCTTCCGACTTTACAAGAGTGGCCTGTCGCCTGCTCAAATAGCGGCTGAACGGCAGCTGGCCGTCAGCACCATATACACGCATCTGGGCCATTTTGTCCGGCAAGGCGACATTGAGTTGCTGCAATTGATAGACGGGAAACACCTTCAAAACATCCGGCAGGTCATTGAGAAGGTGGGGCTCGACAACGGAAAGACGGCCATCAAGGCTCTCTGCGCGCCCGACGTTACGTTTGAAGAGATTAGCCTGGTGACGGCTGCGCTCTGCGGCAAATCGTAAAGACAGACTGTCGTGGCAGACTGACGGCGGCAATACATCAACTGCGACAGTAACATGTTGAATGCTTTGCGATGTTGCCGCATGCTTGATTTTCGGGTGAAAATGCGTTAAACGCCTTGCCGTTTCCATGAATAATCTCTACTTTTGTACCACTTAGAAAATAATCTTTTAAACACTTGGACAATGAAAAAGTACACACTCACACTCCTGTTTCTGGCAGTAACGCTATGCGTAAGTTCACAACACCTGTTCGTAGGAACCTACAACATTCGCTATGACAATCCCGACGACCGCAAGGATGGCAACGCATGGCCCAAGCGATGCCAGGTGATATGCGACATGATGAATTTTGAGCAGCCCGATATTTTCGGCACGCAAGAGGTGCTCGTGGGGCAGCTGCGCGATTTGAAGCGGGGGCTGGACGGATACGATTGCATCGGCGTTGGGCGTGACGATGGTAAAGAGGCTGGTGAGTATTCGGCCGTATTTTACAAGAAAGACAAGCTCAAGCGTCTGGACTACGGCAACTTCTGGTTGAATGAAACACCGGACAAGCCCGCTTTGGGCTGGGACGCGGCCTGCATCCGCATCTGTACCTGGGGGGAGTTCAGGGACGTGAAGACCGGGTTGAAGTTTTATTTCTTCAATCTTCACATGGATCATGTGGGCGTAGTGGCCCGCAGGGAGGCTGCCAAACTGGTTGTAAGGAAAATCAAAGAGATTGCGGGCAGCAATGCGCCTGTCATTCTCACCGGCGACTTTAACGTTGATCAGCATGATGAGATTTATCAAATCTTCACCCAGTCGGGCCTCCTGAAGGATTCATACACCGCCGCCAGAATGCGCTTTGCAGAGAATGGAACGTTCCAGGGTTTCAACCCTTCCTTGATGACCGACAGTCGCATCGACCACGTTTTTGTTTCCAACAGGTTTCAAGTGAACCAATATGGCATCTTGACCAATGGCTATTGGACTGAGGGAAACAGCCGTGAGGTAAGCAAGGAAGGCGCTGCGCCGCGGGAGTTGAACTTCCGTCAGTATGTACATCGCTTGCCTTCCGACCACTATCCGGTGATGGTTAAGCTGGAGTATCGTAAAAGGGCGGTAATTTATAGAACCACCCTTTATAGAACCGCCAAAAAAATAAAAGCGCGCCGGGCATGATGCACCATGTGCCTTCGCCCTTTGTCTCATGCGGCCAAGCTTTCGGCTCACAGGATGGCTGTCCTGCGGTTGGCTGATTTTTCGTGAAATGTGGTGACGGTGTCAACTGCGGCCTTGTTTTACAACGTCATACAGAGAGTGGTGTGCCCAGGATAACCGCTGATTGCGCAAGGACTTTTCGTCAGGGAACGCCATCATTGTTTTCCATGTCAAACGACTCGCTCTCTGGCGAAATGGATTCTGTCACGGTGCGTTTTTAACATAAATGCCTGACGTTTTCTATGCTCAACAGGTTCAAGCGTGAAAATATGCGAGTTATAAGGTTGTTTTAGCATCATGATGATTATTAATGTGTTATGCGAATCTTAAATTTAAAACGCATTTGAAAGGCCAGTTTTTTGGGATTAAAATTCACTTTTTTTATGCAAATAAGCTATCTGTATGATGCAAATTGGACGGTAAAAGCATGTGTGTGGGGTTGCAAAAGCATGCATCTTGCACGGCAAAAGCATGATGATGGCCGTCTTGTTTCGTGACCATGTAGTGCAAGATGGTGGCTTTAAGGTCATGAACGTCTAAAACACCACCCGCGTTTCATCTGTTTCACGATTTTGATTTGTAAAAGAAAACGAATCGGTTTAACAAACTAAAGGTTTGTTAACGTATGCGGGCGCAGTCGGCCGTCGTTCACCCATATTCCCCCATGGTGCCGTAAAAGACCGCTCCATTCGCTCAGGATGAATGCTTCTTTTACTCTTCATCTACTCTTTCGCCACATTTATAGAATCACCCTGAAATAAAACTTACGTTTGCTCGTTATATTGTAAATCTGAAAATACAATTCTTATGAACAAGAATATATGCGAAATGCAGCGGCACTTGCCTAAGATAGAGATAGAACGCCTGCAATATTTGGCTACCATCAAGCAGCAATACGCTCTTGGCGCTATTTCGCTTGAGGAAGCCAAACGACAACTGAAAGAAAAAGTGGGTAAGCTGCGCCCTTATCATTACGCCTTGATGGAACAGACGATGACGGAAGAAAATCCGGAGGAATGTTTCAAAGAGAATCTTTCCGAACTCAACAAGCTGCTGGAGGAGATGATGGATTACAGCATTCCAACCTTGCCTGATGATCATCCCATCCGTCACTACTATCGCGAGAATGAGGAGATGCGCAGCATACTGAATGCCGCAGAAGACTTGGTGCAGTATCCTGTGATTAAGAATCAGTGGCTGGAACTGTTAGACAAAGCCTCTGCCTACCTCATACACTATACCCGAAAGCAAAATCAACTCTATCCGATTCTTGAGAAGAAAGGGTTTGACCGTCCCACCGTCACCATGTGGACCTTTGACGACATGATTTCCAACAGCGTGAAGAAGTTGAGACCATTGCTTGAAGCCAACGATGAAGAGGCTTTTATCGCGCAAGTGAAAGAACTGATACCCTATCTCCGCGACTTGATGGACAAAGAAGAGGCCATCCTCTATCCAACCTCGCTCGCCTTGATTAACGAAGAGGAGTTTGAGGAAATGAAGAGTGGAGACCAAGAGATAGGTTTTGCCTTTATCGACGTGGCAAAGACAGAGAAGAAAGATAACATTCGCCCTGCCGACGGCTTTGCCCAAGAACTGCAATCGCTGCTGGCGAAGTATGGCTACGCCGTGAAACACGACCAACCGTTAGACGTGACAACAGGCAAGCTCACGCTCGAGCAAATCAATCTCATCTACCAGCATTTGCCTTTCGACATCTCGTTTGTCAATGAAGATGAACTGGTGCAATTCTATTCAGACACCGACCACCGCATATTCCCTCGCTCTAAAAACGTGATAGGGCGAAAGGTAGAAAACTGCCATCCGCGCAAGAGCGTACACATCGTTCGTGAAATTGTGGAAAAGATGCGAAGTGGCGAACAGAGCAAGGCGGAATTTTGGATTAACAAGCCCAACCTGTTTATCTATATCACTTACTATGCTGTGAGAGACAAGCAGGGTACTTTCAGGGGCATCCTTGAAGTGATGCAAGACTGTACTCGCATCCGCTCGCTCACTGGGTCGCAGACACTTCTCACATGGGCAGACGAAGAAAAGAAGTCTGCCACACCACCGCCCACCGCTACGATGACAGACTCTGTGGAAGCAGGGAAAGATAACAACAAACAGGTGACAGAGATTACCGAAGACACGATGCTCAAAGATCTTTTCTCGCAATATCCCGGTCTCAAGGAAGCCTTGGCTCAGCAATACGCACCTTTTAAGATGTTGCAAACGGCATTGGGAAAATTAATTCTGAAAAAGGCTACCATCAAGATGGCGGGAGAACGGTCTGGATTAGGAACACAAAAGCTCATCACGCTGATACGGCAGACCATACGCAGCATCAATCAATCATAACATACCTCAATAATATGGATAAGAAAGTAAGAGAATACTACTGGTGGCGCACCATCGCCTCATTTTTATTGGTGCTTTTCGCCATGCCCTTAGGTCATGCGCTGATGATATTGATGGAGAAGTTCATGAGTGAAGGAGCCATGCACGTTGCTGGTTTTATGATGGGCTTGGCAGGTCTCATCATGGTTATCGTTGGTGTGTTTGTGAAGGGCGATACCCGACAAACGCTGTGGGGACTCTTCGGTGGACTGCTTTTCTGGACGGGTTGGGTGGAGTTCCTCTTCCTGTATTATGCCCGACGCTATGGCGTTCAGCCAGAGATAGAGAATGGAGTAGTGGTGACAAAGCCCGAATACCTCATTATGCCTGCCTCGTTTGGCTTGTGGATGATGGTGATGACCATGTATGTGTTCAGCACAAAGAACGGCTGCGACCTGATTACATGGATACAAAAGGTATGTTTCCGAAGCAAACGCAAGGTTGTGGTGGTGCAACCCATGACACGCCACACAAGTATCGTCACGTTCATGGAGTTGAACATGATTCTTTGGGCAATGTACTTGCTGCTCATGTTCTGCTACGACAAGACTTTCCTCGGTGATCATCATCCCGTAACGTTCCTCGTGGGAGTGGGGTGTCTCGTGGGGTCTATCTTCATGTTTCGCCACCAACTGCACATCGCTGCATGGGGCGCAAACATACGAATGGCTATCGCCACCGTCATCATCTTTTGGACACCTGTGGAAATATTGGGAAGGATGAACTTCTTTCAAGAGTTTTGGGTAGAGCCAGAGAAACACGCATGGCAAATGCTTGTCATCCTCATGGCGTTTATTTTGTTGGGTGTTTATCTTTGGCTCAAAGGCAAACAACGAAAGAGAGTTGAGCAATGATGAAAGGAGTTGGAATGAAGAAAACAACATGGAGACGGCAACATAAATGGTTAGGAATTATCTTAGCTCCGTTCGTCATACTCTTTTGTCTCTCGGGAATAGTACTCAATCACGCCAAGTTGTTTCAAGACATCGATATCAGTAGGACGCTGTTACCCTCAGAATATCGATACAGTCAGTGGAACCAAGGATTGCTTCGTGGTACGCAGAAATGGAGAAACAAGGTGTTGATATATGGCAACGCTGGCATTTGGGCGAAAGAGAAGGATACCGACACGATAACCGACTTTAACCGCGGACTGCCCAAATGTGCCGATCTGAGAAACATTCGTGGAATGGCGGTCATGCCCAATGGCAGTCTATACGCCATGAGCCAACGTCATTTATATCGTTTGAACAACCATAGCGTATGGGAACAAGTTGATATCCTTCAAGGTAAGCATGAAAAGTTGAGCGATATTACGCAGAAGGGCGACTCGCTCATCATCACGGGGCGGTCTTACGTTTATCTGTCTCGCTTTCCTTACCACGACTTCCAAAAAATTACCTTGACGAAAACAGACAAAGACCAAGGGAAGGTTTCGCTCTTCCGAACGATATGGCTTCTTCATGGAGGCGGACTGTTTGGTATGGCTGGCAAGCTCTTTGTCGATGCGGTGGGACTAATCCTCTTGTTTCTCTCCATCTCAGGTGTATATTATTCTTTTGCGCCTCGTTCCCGTTCATCGTTAGCAAAACGTACGAAGCGAGGACTGATAACATGGCACAACAAGTTGGGACGAGGTGCGATGTTCTTTCTGTTGTTGCTGACCATTACGGGCTGGATGCTACGTCCGCCTGCGCTCATCGCCATAGCCTCTGGCAAAATACCGCCCATACCTTTTTCTTCCATGGACAGCGACAACCCATGGAATGGCTGTCTGCGTTCGCTGCGGTATGATGAGAATAAAGCCGACTGGCTGTTGTGTACGTCGGACGGTTTCTATTCTCTTCGCCATTTGGGCGACACACCGCAAAGAGAGAAGGTGCAGCCTCCTGTGAGCGTCATGGGCATCAATGTCGAACAACTCACTCATCGCAACACATGGCTGATAGGTTCGTTCAGCGGCATGTATGTATGGGATAGAGCGCATCAGTCCGTCACCGACTATTTCACGCATCAAAAGGTGCAGTCTGTCAGTGGGAGTCCTTTTGGAAGTCACGCCATTGCAGGCTTTTCATCAGACTTGGACGATGCTGACATGGTCGTGGATTTTAAGAAAGGTAATTCTCGCCTTCGCATGCCCGACAGCATGACAACGCTGCCCATGTCATTACGCAATGTTTGCATAGAAGTGCACACAGGACGCATCTTTACCTTTTTGGGCATGGCGTCTCTATTTTACATCTTCCTCATGGGCGTGGCTTGCGTATGGTGTCTCTGGAGTGGTTGGAAGATATGGCAAAGAAGATCCCGCTGAGTTTTACGATTGTCCGATGGCGTTTGCATGGCCCATTTTGCAGCCTGCGATTTGAATTGTTGAGTCCTACTGCAAAAAAAACCGGCAAAATGAGCCGTGTGCCGGAACATGCCCGGTGCGAGAAGCGTTCAAGGCATGATGGATGAATGACAAATGGCTGTTCGGAATAGATGCGAACAGCCATTGTCTTCTTGCAATCAAGAACCGGTTTTACTCAGCTACTTGCTCCATGGTGCGATAGTTGTTCAAGTCTTCAGCGCGGAAGTTCTTGATGAACGTGTAGTGTCCTGTATTCTTTTCCTCCGCTTGCCGCATGTAGACGCGCGCGCTCTTGCCGAACAATTCGGGTGAACGTGATGCATCATCAATGAGCAATACTGACATTAAGAGGTTGGCAGTCATGTCGTATAGTCGACGAGCCAAGAAGTCTTGCAGCTCCTGGTTGTCTGCCTCTTTCACCATGTTGACAGCTTCCTCGTACTGCTGAGCCAGCACTTTCAGTCGTTCGTATGAAGGCTTCCATGCGTCTTCAACCTCATTGCCGAGCATTTCTTTCATGATGTTGAGATAGGTACCGTTCATGATGTAACGTATGGCGGCTACCACCTGCAGCTGTGTCGTTCCCTCGTAGATGGAGAAGATGCGTGCGTCGCGGAACAAACGCTGGCACTTATAGGCCATAATGAAGCCCGAACCTCCGTGTATGCTGATGGCGTCATAGGCGTTTTGGTTGGCGTATTCCGAATTCATTCCCTTGGCTACGGGCGTGAACGCGTCTGCCAGACGTGTGTACTTCTTCATCTCAGCACGCTCTTCGGGCGCGAGTTTCCGCTCTCGCTGAATGTCCTCAAGCGCTTTATAGATGTCAACATACCTTGCCGTTTGGTACAGCAAGGAACGGCCAGCGTCGAGTTTGGCCTTCATGCGCGACAGCATGTCGTACACGGCAGGGAACTCTATGATGGCTTGTCCAAACTGCCGACGCTCCTTGGCGTATGCCAAAGCCTCGTTGTATGCCTCTTGTTCAACGCCAACCGACTGCGCTGCGATGCCCAGGCGCGCGCCATTCATCAGTGCCATGACGTACTTGATGAGTCCCATGCGCGTGCTTCCGCACAGTTCGGCTTTGGCATTCTTGTACACCAGCTCACAGGTTGGCGAGCCATGGATACCCAGTTTGTTCTCAATGTGGCGCACATCCACCCCGCCATCGCGTTTGTCGTAGATGAACATGGACAGTCCTCGCCCGTCTTTCGTGCCTTCTTCCGACCGTGCCAGCACCAGGTGGATGTCCGAGTCGCCGTTGGTGATGAAGCGTTTCACGCCGTTCAGCCGCCAGCAGTCTTCTTTCTCATCGTAGGTGGCCTTGAGCATCACATGCTGAAGGTCAGAGCCGGCGTCGGGTTCGGTAAGATCCATCGACATGGTGGCACCCTGGCAAACGCGCGGGATGTACTTCTCACGCTGTTCGTCCGAGCCGAATTCATACAGTGTGTCGATGCACGACTGCAGCGACCAGATGTTCTGAAAGCCCGCATCTGCCGCGGCTATCATCTCCGACATCATCGAAAAGGTGACGTTGGGCAGGTTCAGTCCGCCATAACGCCGTGGCATCGATACGCCCCACAGGCCCGCCTGCCTTGTGGCCTTGATGTTGTCAAGCGTTTTGCTGGCATACTTCATGCGCCCATTCTCAAGATGCGGACCTTCTTTATCCACGTCTTCCGAGTTGGGTTCGATGATGTTTGCCGCCACGTCGCCTGTGATTTCGAGAATACGTTTGTAGTTCTCGATGGCGTCATCGTAATTTACCGGAGCATCATCATGGTGCTCTTTGTCTTGGTAGTTGCGCTCCTTGAGCTCAACGATTCGCTTCATCAACGGATGATCTAAGTGAAATTCAATCTCCGGATGGTCAGTATAGTAATTGGACATAGTTTGATAATCAGCCTCTCCCCCTTACCCCTCCTCAAAAAGTGAGGGGTCGGGGGAGAGGCCCCTCTTGATTTATTTGCTGTTCTCCTTATAATATTTAATCATCTTGGGCACCACTTCCTCCACCGTTCCGGTGATGACATAGTCGGCCAACTGATTGATGGGTGCGTCGGCATCGGTGTTGATGGATATGATGATGCCCGCGTCTTGCATGCCGGCCACATGCTGAATCTGTCCGGAGATGCCGCATGCGATGTACACCTTGGGATGCACCGTCACGCCCGTTTGCCCAATCTGGCGGTCTTTCTCTATCCATCCGGCGTCAACAGCCGCTCGACTGGCGCCCACCTCACCGTGTAACACGTCGGCCAATTCGTATAAAAGGTCGAAAACCCCTTTGCTTCCTACGCCGTAGCCGCCTGCCACAACGATGGGCGCGCCCTTTAGGTTGTGCTTGGCTTCCTCTACATGTCGTTCCAGCACCTTGACGACATACGCCTCGGGGCCGACGTATTCCGTTACCGCGGGATACACCACCTCGCCTCTCGCCTTACCCTCATACAGCGCTTTCTTCATCACCCCCGAACGAACGGTGGCCATCTGTGGACGATGGTCAGGGTTGACGATGGTGGCCACGATGTTGCCGCCGAAGGCGGGTCTGATCTGGTAAAGCAAATTGTCATAGTGCTTTTTGGCTTTACGGTCGTCGTAGTCGCCAATCTCCAGTTGCGTGCAATCAGCCGTCAGCCCACTGGTGAGCGATGACGACACGCGCGGTCCCAGGTCGCGGCCGATTACCGTCGCACCCATCAGGCATATCTGCGGTTGCTCTGCCTGGAACAGTTTAACCATGATGTCCGTGTGTGGTGCCGACGTATAAGGATACAATCCTTCTCCGTCGAAGACAAACAATTTATCAACGCCATAAGGCAGTATCTGGTCTTCTACGTTGCCCTTGATGCCCGTGCCCACTGCCAGGGCGTGCAGCTCAACACCCAGTTGGTTGGCCAGCGTGCGCCCTTTGGTGAGCAGCTCTTGAGATACCTCGGCAACGGTTGTGCCTTCTGTCTCACAATATACAAATACGTTGTTCATATACATTTTGGTGTTAAAAAGCCTCTCACCCCCAAAAAAAGCCTCTCCCCCTTACCCCTCCCCAAAAGGGAGGGGAGTGATTAGACTCGTTGGTTGTAGGTGATGAGGATTTTCTTACTTATTATTCCTTGTTTTGATAATTATTGATTAAGTCTCCCCAGTCAACCTCTCTGTTAAAAGAAGGTAACTACTCCCCTCCCTTTTGGGGAGGGGTTGGGGGAGAGGCCCCTCTTAT
>CAMPYJ010000031.1 GCA_946998205.1 uncultured Prevotella sp.
AACTGTCCAACATACAAAAAACTTTACGGCGGTAATTTATAGAACCGCCCTTTATCTTTTGTAAGCGTGTACGGCTCTTTTCCGCAAGCGAAGGTACGCAATAAATGGCGGAACGGATAATATGTTAACTTTCCAAAAAAAAAAAGAAAACATTTTTCACACAACCCGTTCTATGGTCGGTAGAGAAACGTGGTGTCGAAAAAACAATCGCTCATTAAAAATGGCCATCAATAATTTTGCCCTACTATCGTTTTTTGATAACTTTGTAAGTTCAATAGAAACGTACCCCGATGGCACAGAAAGATAAAGGTCTTACACCGATGATGAAACAGTTTTTCAGTATGAAGCGGCAGCACCCCGATGCGCTGTTGCTCTTTCGGTGTGGCGACTTTTATGAAACGTATGGCGATGACGCCATTGAGGGTTCGCGCATCTTGGGCATCACGCTCACGAAGAGAAACAACGGGGGCAATAGCGGTGAAACGGCCATGGCTGGTTTTCCGCACCACGCCCTTGATACCTATCTGCCCAAACTGATCAGGGCAGGCAAGCGCGTGGCTATTTGCGACCAGCTGGAAGACCCTAAGAAAAAACGTGAGGAGCTGAAAGGCAAGAAGGGCCTCTCTGCCACTGACAAGATGGTGAAGCGCGGTATCACCGAGCTGGTGACGCCGGGCGTGGCCATGGGTGACAACGTGTTGAACTACAAGGAAAACAACTTCTTGGCAGCGGTGCATTTTGGTAAGGCGGCCTGCGGCGTGAGTTTTTTAGATATTTCAACAGGTGAATTTCTCACAGGTGAGGGTACTTATGATTATGTGGAGAAACTCTTGGGCAGCTTCGCACCCAAAGAGGTGCTGTACGACCGCAACGACAAGCGCGATTTTGACACCCATTTCGGCACCAAATACTGTGTCTTTGAATTGGAAGACTGGGTGTTCACCGAGCAGAGCGCACGGCAACGATTGCTGAAACACTTTGGCACCAAATCGCTGAAAGGCTTTGGTGTAGAGCACATGAAAAGTGGCATCGTGGCTTCGGGAGCCATTTTGCAGTATCTGGAGATTACCCAACACACGCATATCGGGCACATCACGTCGCTTGCCCGCATCGAAGAAGAACGCTATGTGCGGTTGGACAAGTTTACCATTCATTCGCTCGAGCTGATTGACACCATGCAGGAGGGAGGACGGTCGTTGCTGAACGTCATCGACAAGACCATCACGCCCATGGGAGGACGCATGCTCCGCCGCTGGATGGTGTTTCCGTTGAAGGACGTAACGCTCATTCAACAACGCTTGGATGTAGTAGATTACTTCTTCAAAGACCCCGATTTCCGTCAGTTGGTGGGTGAGCAGTTTCAGCGCATAGGCGACCTTGAGCGCATTATCTCAAAGGTGGCCGTGGGCAGAGTGTCGCCTCGAGAGGTGGTACAGCTGAAGAATGCGCTGCAAGCCCTGCAACCCGTGAAGGCTGCCTGCATGAAAGCGTCGAACGAGAGTTTGCGGAGAATTGGCGAACAGTTGCAGCTTTGCGAGACCATTCGCGACCGCATTGAACATGAGATACAACCCGATCCGCCCCTGTTGGTGAACAAGGGTGGGGTGATAGCCGATGGCTACGATACCGAACTTGACGAGCTGCGACAAATATCGCGCAACGGTAAAGATTATCTGATACAGATACAAGAGCGTGAGGTGGAACGGACAGGCATCGCATCGCTGAAGGTGGGATATAACAACGTGTTTGGGTACTACCTCGAGGTGCGCAACATGTATAAGGACAAAGTGCCTGAGAATTGGGTTCGCAAGCAAACACTGGCACAGGCTGAACGCTACATTACCGAGGAACTGAAGGCTTATGAGGAGAAAATATTGGGGGCGGACGAGCGCATCATGATGTTAGAGGACAAGCTGTTTCGTGAACTCATTGTCGACATGCAGCCGTACATTCCGCAGATACAGCTTGATGCCAACCTGATAGCCCATTTAGATTGTCTGCTTGGTTTTGCGCAGGTGGCGGAGGAAAACCAGTATGTGCGGCCGCAAGTAGACGCCTCCGACGTGCTTGACATCAAGCAAGGTCGTCACCCAGTCATCGAGATGCAGCTGCCCTTAGGCGAGACTTACGTGCCTAACGACATCTACTTAGATACTGAGAAACAGCAGGTCATGATGATTACAGGACCCAACATGGCTGGAAAGTCGGCACTGTTGCGCCAAACGGCATTGATAGTATTGTTGGCGCAGGTAGGGTGTTTCGTGCCAGCGGAGAGTGCGAAGATAGGTTTGGTGGATAAAATTTTCACACGCGTGGGGGCTTCTGACAACATCTCCTTGGGTGAATCGACCTTCATGGTGGAGATGACCGAGGCGGCAGACATTCTGAACAACGTCACCAATCGTTCGCTGGTGCTCTTCGATGAGTTGGGCAGGGGAACGTCAACCTATGACGGCATCTCCATTGCCTGGGCCATCGTGGAGTATCTGCACGAGCACCCCAAGTCGCAGGCGCGCACGCTTTTTGCCACACACTATCATGAATTGAACGAAATGGAGAAACATTTCCCGAGGATTCACAATTACAACGTGAGCGTGAAAGAGGCAGATGGCAAGGTTATCTTCATGCGTAAGTTGGAGCGTGGCGGCTCGGAACACAGCTTCGGCATTCATGTGGCTGAGATTGCGGGCATGCCCCGGAGCATCGTAAAACGCTCTAACGAGATTTTACGGCAATTGGAGTCGGACAACAGTCAGGTGGGTTCGGTGGGCAAGCCCAACGTGAAACGCTTGGAAGAGAACAGGGAAGGCATGCAGTTGAGCTTCTTCCAGCTGGACGACCCCGTGCTGTGTCAGGTGCGCGACGAGATACTCGGACTTGACATCAATAACCTTACGCCCATGGAGGCGTTGAACAAGCTCAGCGAGATTAAGAAAATCATTGGAGCTGAGTAGCCGTTTTGAATGTCAACAGCTTCTTTCCGGTCGGGTGCGCCGGGGCGTAGGAACGGAATCTGTCGGGAGGGTGCAATGCTGGCTTGTCTGGGATAAGACGGCCGTAGGCCGCCGTTGGAAACGTACATGGCCTTGAACGGCACAACCGGTCTTTGAGACATGTCGGATGATTTGTTCTTCTTCGCAAAGAAAACACGCCGGCAGACGCGCATTTGCTTCATTTCAGGATTATGAACAATGACGGGAATTCTTGGCCATGACAACCCGCAGAGAGAATAAACGCAGAACCATAATCATGCAAGTCATGTTATTCCATATACGAATATCTTACCGATTAGTTTTAGCTGCCGTGCTGTCCGTGGCCTGTTTGTTGCCGGTGAAAGTGCGTGCGGCGGTTGCAAGTGACGACCTTGAGCGTTTGTATGGCAGATTAGACCATGCCATTGACTCTTCGAGCCATTTTACAGCCCAACGTGAGATGCGCATCAAAAGGCTTAGGTTCCAACTGCGACACATGCGAGACGCAAGGGGCCGCCTGGGTCTCACATATGACATATATAAAGAATACGCGCCTTACATCAACGATTCTGCGATGGTTTACATCAAGAAGTGTGTAGGCATGGCTTTCAGAATGAAAAATAAGCGGTTGGAGGGTTTCTACCAGTCGCAGATGGCCTATCAATGTTCGCGCGCCGGACTTTACAACGAGGCTCTTTCCGTACTCGGTCAAGTGAGCCGTGATGATTTGGACCGACGGGGGAGGGCTGCTCTCTTTACCGCCTACAACCATTTATACGGAGAGTTGGCGTCGTACACGACAATGCCGGAGATGCGGCAAGCCTACTTCCATCTCATGGGTGCGTACCGTGACTCTATGTACTTGGTGATGGAAAAATGGCATCCCAAATGTCTGGAACGAAGGATAAACGACCTCTTGGCGGCCGCCCGCTATCAGGAAGCCCTGCGCCTTAACAATCTTCAATTGCGGCAGACAGACGCGGCCAGCGACGAATACGCCATTGTAGCATGGTACAGATACTGCATCTACGCCCATATGGGTGAACTCGAAAAAGCCAAGCATTGGCTTGTCGTGTCGGCTCTCTGCGACACCCGCCATGCCATCATGGACCAGGCAGCACTGTGGACATTGGCCGACACGCTGTCGAGAGAAGGACAGAAAGACCGGCCGTACCGATATATATCGTTCGCATGGGAATGCGCACAGACATTTGGCACTCGTGTCAGATCGTGGCAAATATCTCCCATTCTGAGCGTGATTGACCATAATTACCAAAAACAAGCTGAAAGGAAAAACAACAAATTGAGATTTTTCGCGGTACTTGTCAGCGCTCTTGCTTTCGCACTCGTAGGTCTGCTTTATTACCTCAACAAACAACGCCGCAAATTGGCAGAAGCACAAAATGTTCTGACGAAAAACAATGAGGAGTTGGCAAAACTGAACGGTAGGCTGTCGGACTTGAACAAGACGTTGGATGACAGCAATCGCAAACTATCCCACACCAACAGCCGGCTCAACGAGACAAACCGACAGCTCAATGAAAGCAATCGGGTGAAAGAGGCATACATCGGCCGCTTCATAGGTATTTGTTCGTTGTATATTGACAAGATGGAATCGTTTCGCAAGCACGTCAACAAACTCATGCTCAACCACAAGTACGATGAGGTTTTCACGCTTTCCAAATCGGCTGACATCAAGAACCGGGAGATTGATGAGCTCTTTCAAAACTTCGACGAGGTGTTTCTCACGCTTTTCCCCAACTTCGTAAGCGATTTCAACAATCTTCTGCGACCGGAAAACCGCATCAAGATTGTTTCCGGCAAGAAACTTACCACACCTCTACGCGTGTTTGCCTTAATACGGTTGGGGATTGATGACAGCAGCAAGATAGCCGACTTTCTGCATTATTCGGTGAACACCATCTATAACTACCGTGCCCAAATCAAGAACAACGCGATAGGTAACCGCTGCGATTTTGAAACGAAAGTAAAACAGCTTGGCATGAAAAGCGAATGATAGAGCTGTCATCCCTACTGTCAACCAGTGACCGTTTTTCCGCATGGGTGGTTTCCATGGGGATGCCCACACGTCATTTATTTCTCGAGATACTACTAAAAAAGGCAAGATGCATCACGCACCCTGCCTTTCGCCATAATTGCGGATAAAACAATATTGGGCTTATATGACAAAAAAGATGTAACCCTCAATCTCGCATTTGTTTGACTGACGTGCGAATCGCGCGTCTCCATACGGCAATGTGTACGAATCGTTTCATTGCCAAATCAATAAGAATATATATTTGAAATAGTTTGTTTTCATCATGAGCGGGCTTGTCGTTATCTACGCCATCTGCATGTTACCACGGCCTTGCGCGGTACGCAGACGGAGAAATGGTGTTTGCCGTCGTCTATGGTAAGGTTCAATTCGTCTTCACCATCGTTGCAAAGTAATGCCCCATATGTGTCGTCTGGATTGAAAAACAAGCTGTAAGCGAGTCCTTTCACGTTGGAAGAGAGCGTTCCGCCCACCCTTGTGGCGCCGGCCTGAGCAGCTAATGAGGCGTGCGTGATGATGTAGTAGTGTGAATTGTATGACAGCGTTTTGTAGTCTTTTGGATCTATGTCGATGGCGCCAAAGCACGTCTGGCACCCCCCGTCAAGGTTGGGTCCCATGTGGGTGTCGAGCATGAGGTTCCAAACGATGACAGCGCGGCATTGCCGGTTTACGGTGCCGAGGGTGATGTTTCTCATGTCAGCGATGAGCCTTTTGGACAAATCACGCCCCCAGTTCCATGTGCCTATGCTACTCTCAGAAAAGATCAGCTCTTTGTCAGGGGCTTTCGCATGGATGTCCTCGAGTTCGGCCGGCGTGCCGCCATAGTCGTGATAGGCTGCGCCCACCACCAATTCAGAACCCTCATACTTGTTGCCCAGCGCATTATAAACCTTGACAGGATAGTCGTTGTTTCCCAAACCATAGTTGTAATTATGGTCATAGACGTAGATTTTGGTCTTCAATCCGTTTTTCTTGAACGCGCCAGCCAGTTCTTTCACGAACGGAGCCTCTTCGTCCCAAGGCATGTACAGCGACGCGCAGTTTCCACGGTTGAGCGGCTCGTTTTGTGGAGTGACGGCATAGACGGGGACACCCTGCTTTTTCATCGCACTGACGAAACGTACGAAGTATTCTGCATAAACAGGTCGGCACGCGGGATTGAGATGCCCGTTTGTCCATGAGTTTTTAGGATTGAGTGAGAGCATGTTCTCCACCTTCATCCACCTTGGGCATGTCCAAGGAGAGCCAATGATTTTCAAATCAGGGTTGATGGATAGAATCTCTTTGAGTATGGGTATGATGTAATTGGTCTCATCTGTGTGTAAAGCGAAATTTTCAATGCCCTTCTTGTCGCACAACGTGTATTCCGTGCTTGAAAAATCACTGCAACCAATGCTCATGCGAGCATAGCTCACGCCATAGCCTTTGTCTTTGGAGTAAATGCGCTGAAGCAAGGCATGGCGGTCGGCGGCAGTCATCTTAAGAAGGTTATAGCATGTAGAATAAGTGAGAGCGAACCCAAAGCCGTCGATAGTTTGATACTTTTCCTTGGCGTTTAGTCTCAGCGTGACAGGTGTCGTGCTGGTCCCCGACATCCTGTTGGTGACGGTTTGCTTAAGTCTATATGCTCCATTTGCAGTGGTAGTGAACATTTTCACCTCGTCACCCTTGGGCAGCGTGTGTAGCGTTAACTCTTTAGGCTGTGGATAATCAGGGTGCGTGAAATCATCATTCGACTTGCATGAGCCGAGCATCGGAAGCGTCAGCATCACCAATATACTGCCATTAAAGATATGACACATTCTTATTTTCATAGATGTCATGTATTTTTTATTAAACCGCGTTTATCATGCGCTATGTCGTGTTTAATAGCCTGGATTTTGTTTTAGATTGTCATTCTTGTCCAATGCGGTTTGCGGAATGGGAAGTCTGTAAGAGTATTCGTTAAACGGGTATAGCTGTGGCAGCCTGCCCTTGTCGCGCTTGTTGATGCCGTTCATGAACTCTTCTACACGTTTGGTGCGCACAAGGTCAAACCACCGTTCTCCCTCAAAGGCAAGTTCCAGGCGACGTTCATGCAGCACGGCATCCTTGACAGCCTGGCTCGTGGCGGTTTTGTCGGCGGCAAGTGGGGCTAACTTGGCCCGATGCCTAATTTGGTTGACGAGGGTCACAGCCTGCTGAAGATTACCCAAATAAGCCTCGGCCTCGGCCTTCATGAGGATGATGTCGGCCAATCTCAACTTGTAGACGTTATTCAGGCCAGAGCGTAATTTGTACATGAACGGATAGTGGTTGGCCGGATAATAGTTGCTCCATGTGCAATTATAGTACACCACTGTTTGGTTTAGGCGTTCGGTGTCACCCTCTCGTTCAAAATCAGCTATGAGGTCACGTGAGGGTGTCACCCACTTGGCCCAGTTGAAAAAGAAATCGTAATTCTCAAGGCTCCGCCCATACATCCAGCTCTCCCAGTTAGTGCTTCCGGTAAAATATTGAACTTCCAAGATGCTTTCTGACGTGTTACGCTTCACGCAGTCTTTTTTCTTATCGTTCCATCCCCATAATGTCTCGAACTTAGGCTCAAGCTTTAGTCCCGGCGTGTTTATTACCATGTCTGCGTATTGCACCACTTTGTTGTAGTCTTGCAGCGTCTGTTCGGCATATACCTTGGCCAGCCAAGCGGCCGCAACGGTCTTGCTCATGCGCGTGCGGTCTGACGTGTTGAAGTCGGGAGCATACTTCAAACCATATTTAAAGTCGGACACGATCAGTTCGTAGCAGGTTTTCGCATCGCTCTTCGGTGGAAAATAAGTGGGGTACACTTTCTCTATATTGGCCGCGGTGATGGTTTTTGCCACTTTTGTGATAACCGGGAACGCACCCCAAATGCGCGCCATGCTGAACATGACCATGGCGCGGAATATTTTACCTTGAGCTTGCATGCTGTGGTATTCGGTTTCGCTTATCTGTCCTTTGGCATGTAATTGATCAAGTCCGTTTATGAGCACGTTGGCGGCTGCGATGTCATCAAGATACCTGTCCCAGTCGCGTGATAGATTCTTGTGCGATGGGTCTACTGCATTTTGCTCGTACGGAGTTACTTCGGCACCTGTGGTTCCGCCATACGCGTTGTCAGAATGTACGTCGCCAATGACATTTAAGTCCATGTGCCAATGCTCCTGACGGTTGCGTAATTTCTCGTAAAGCGTTTTAAGCTGGTCTTGTGCCGCCGACTTATCTTTGAGTACGGCCGTCGTGGTGTCGGTTTGGCTACCCTGCGTAAGCTCGGAAAGCTCGGATACGGGCTCATAGTCGAGAGAGCATGCCGTGAAGGTCAAGGAGGCCGCAAAGAGGGCGGCGATGGTCGTGGAATATATGTTGTTCATGTTTTTTCCGTCTATATGATTTGTTGTTCGTTATTTAAAACTCAGCTCTAAGGCCAACGACAAACGACCGGCACATAGGGTAGGAACCCCAGTCCATGCCTTGTACCGCACCGCTGTTTCCATATTGGTTCGTTTCAGGATCCATACCCGAATAACGGGTAATCGTTATAAGGTTAGTGGCCGAGACGTAAGGTTGCAGTCTCGTGATACCCATGTGCCGGATAAGGCTTTTCGGAAGTTCGTAAGCTAAAGAAATGTCTCTCAATCGCACATAGCTTCCGTCCTCAACGAAGTAAGTGGAGTTCTTGATGTTCCATTTGGCGCGTGGCACATCCGTTGTCTGGCCGGGTTTTCGCCAACGGCGCAGTACTTTCGTACTTTGGTTTTTAGCATCGTACATGCCTTCGGTCTCCATTCGTGCCACGTTGTATACGTCGTTGCCAACACTACCTTGAAGCAAAATGCTTAGGCTAAACCCCTTCCATTGGAAAGAGTTGGTCAACCCAAATATAAAGTCGGGATTAGGGTCTCCGATATACGTTCGGTCTGAAGAGTTGATTTTTCCGTCCTTGTTCACATCCTCGTATATCATGTCGCCAGTCTCTTTGTCAACCCCTTTGGCGATATAGCCATAAAAAGAGCCGAGAGGTCGTCCGGGCGTGTTCCGCACTACATAGTCATCTACATGCTCTATGGTTTTAGCCGTATTATATACTTGTGTAAGTTTAAGACTTTCCAGCTCGTTTCGGTTAAAGGAGATGTTGAAATCCGTATCCCATTTGAACTCACCTACGAAATTCTTGGAATTAACGCTGAGCTCAAGTCCCTTGTTCACCATCGTACCTCCGTTATAGATAAGCTCGGATACCGGTGCGCTACCCGCTGGCAATGCGATACGCATGAGCATGTCGGTGGTTTTCTTATAATAATAGTCGGCATAAACGGTGAGCCGGTTTTTAAGAACGGTTAGGTCAAAGCCTACGTTGGTCTGCGTGGTAGCCTCCCATGTCAACTCGGGTGATGACAGTGACCGTTGCACCACCACGGGCACGGCGTTCACGTTCTCGGTTTTCGTCCAATCTAACCGACTGAAGCCATAGCGGGCCAAATAGCCATAATCGCCAACGCCACTTTGATTACCCGTCTGTCCCCATCCGCCTCGTATTTTAAAGTCGTCTATCCAACTGATTTTCTTCATGAAGTTCTCGTTGGAAAGGCGCCATGCTGCGGAGAAAGAAGGAAAGCATCCCCACCGATGCCCGGGAGCGAGTTTGGAACTTCCGTCGGCGCGTACGTTGGCTGTGAGCATGTATGTGTCTTCAAAGTTGTATTGCAAACGACCAAAATATGACATGATGGCCCAGTCGGAGGCGTCGCTGCCCGCCCCATTGATGCCTATGTGGTTGGCGGCATTGAGGGTTTTCACCAAATTGTTGGCGTAGTGGTCGCCTTCAATGTGGTTCTGACTCCATTCGCTTTTTGTATAAGATGAGCCCGCCATGACGTCAAACCCATGATTGTTAATGCTTTTTTTAAAGCTCAGCACATTGTCGATTATCCATACGGAGTGTATCGAGCGCGCGTCATATCCATTACCATGAGTGTCGCGTCCATACTGGGTTTCATGCGGGTCAAGAAAGTTGTAGACGTGACCCTGCGTGCGGTCGAAGGTGACGGACGAGACGAAATTAAGCTCGGGCATGAAGTTGATGGTCGCCTTGCCGGTGGCGATGAGGCGGTTTTGATGATTGTTATTGCCCTTCGTGCGGGAGAGGCTCTCTATCGGACTGCTGACATTAGCACCAAAAAAGTTATTGTAGAATTGCCCGGGATGTTCCGAATCCCACACGGGTGCATAGGTTGGGGTGTTAATCACGGCTGTAATGACGCCACCGCGATTGGCACCTTGACCCGATATGATGTCTGTTCCGCGGGAAATATAATCAGAATAAGCTACATTGGCGTTGACACGCAGCCATGAACGTATGTCGTTCTCAATGGATGCGCGGAAATTGTAGCGCTTGAAATCAGACATCTTAAGGATGCCTTTCTCACCGGTGAAGCCTCCCGACAGGTAGTATCGCAATTTGTCATTGCCGTTGGTGACGCTGAGCTGATAGTCTTGCATGGTTCCGGTTCTATATATCTCATCGGCCCAGTTGGTCTGGTCGGTAAGATTGTCGGGCAGTTTAACAATGCCTATATCGTCCATCAGGTCTTTGTACTGTCTGGCATTGAGCGGCTTGCGGTTATCGCGCGCTTTGTTGAAGGCGCAATGTGCGTTCAGGCTCACTTTGGCCATGCCTTTTCGGCCTTGCTTCGTGGTAATGATGATAACGCCGTTAGCTGCGCGCGAGCCATATATGGCGGCCGAGGAGGCATCCTTGAGTACCTGAATGTTGTCAATGTCAGCTGGCGAAAGGAACTCTATGTCTGTCAGGGGTACACCGTCAACTACATAGAGTGGGCTGTTCGAACCATTGAGCGAAGTGGTGCCGCGCACTCTTATCGTTGGCGTGGAGCCCGGTTTGCCATTGGCTTGCGATACAAGCAGGCCGGCTGCCTTGCCTTGCATGGCAGTCACCGCGGACACGATGGGGCGCGTGTCCAAGTCTTTGGTCGAAACGGTCGAAACGGCCGTGGTGACGTCGCGGCGTTTCACGCTGCCATAGCCGATGGTCACCACCTCTGAAAGCATGTTGCTCTCTTCTTGCATGATGATTTGCATGCCGTTCGCTGCCTTGGCGCTGATGGTCTTGAAGCCTACATAGCTGAAGGTTAGCCTGGAACCTTGGTGAACGTTGATGTTAAAACGGCCGCTGAGGTCTGTGACGGCGGCGTTTTGCGTGCCACTTTCTGTTACCGTCACTCCAATGACAGGCTCATGTTCCTGGTCAACAACGGTACCGCTGATGCGTGATGTTTGCGCCATACTCACGGTGACGCAAAGAGACGCGAAAAGCACTGACAGCCATCGGTAACGTCGCGTGGTGATTTTAAATAGTTCCGATAAGTTTTTCATATAGATTTAATTTGTTAATGGTTATACCATATTATTTATTTTTTTTTGGGGGGGGGCAGCTGATTCCCCTCACGACTGATTTTAGTCAATGCAAATTTAATGATAATCTTATCACCTTGTCTCGCATGGTAGATGTTTGGTGGACAAATAGGATGTGATGATGTTTGTAAAATGCAGAATGTCAGTAGTATAGCTTATTTTTGCAAAAGTGATGTTGGTGGATGGTCTATGGAAAATCACGCATAAATTTATAGAACTATCCTGCGTCCGAAGTGAATTTAGAAAAATTTTAATTAACTATTGTTTGTTTTGTCCGTCGATTATATGTAATTTTGCACTGTTCAATCACATCTCTTCGAATAAATCAAGCTTTATTCGCAAAGCGGTGATTTTTATGCATAACAATAATGACGCAGTGCGCCCCAAACGCACTGCGTCATTTTTAGATATAGGAGTAAGAGGGGTGAAATAGGACCCCCCTTCCTTAACAATCTCTTTGTTTCATTTATAGTGTGTGCTGTGCGCTGATTCCTAATTGAGGGGCTTTGACGGTTAAATGCACCTGTCCTTTCAGTCCGTTGCTTTGCACTGTTACCACCAATTTGCCGTGGAAAAGGTGCATGTTGGGTAGGTGGAAAGGCTCTAACGACGTGGCGTCGCCATTGCAGACGGCCTTGAAGCGGGCAGCACCGGACACTTCGAAGACCAACAGGTCGTTGGCATCGGGACAGAGGTTGCCGTCTTTGTCTACCATACTGATGGTGTAATACAGCAAGTCTTTGCCGTCGTTTGCGAGCTGTTGCTTGTCTACTTCTATCTTGAGTGCATGAGGCGCACCGGCTGTGTGAATGGTTTGCTGAGCTGCCTCCTTGCCCTTTTCGTCGTAAGCCACCACCTTCAGTTCGCCCGGCTCATACACAACGTTGTTCCAGCGCAAGCGGTAGCGGTCCAGTTTGGATGCCTTGTTCTTCTTGATGCGTCCTTGACTCTTGCCATTGACAAAGAGTTCAGCCTCGGGATAACTCGTATAACAGTACACGGGCGTTATCTTTCCCTCTCGTCCGGGCCATGTCCAATGCGGCAGGAGGTGCAGGGTAGGCGAGGAAGTGTTCCACACCGAGCGATACAGGTAATAGCGGTCTTTGGGCAAGCCTGCCAAGTCGACCGGTGCAAAGTAGCTGCTTCGAGAGGGCCAATAGCTGTAATAAGGAGTGGGTTCGCCGATGTAATCGATGCCCGTCCACACAAATTGGCCAATCGTGTAAGGCAGGTCGTCTTGTTTGGCAAAGTCTTCATCGGGGAAACTGCCCCAGCTCACCTTCTCCACATCGTACGATGAGCATTGTCCGTCGGCGTAGGTGGCCATGTTCTTCTCTTCTACGGGGAATTTGTATACCCCTCTCGAGCTTACCGCTGACGATGTTTCCGAACCTAACAGGAACCCTTGCTGTAACTTGTGGATGAGTTTTTCGTAAAGGGGCAGATGGTAATTAAACCCCGGCACGTCTGTGACGGCATAGAAACCGCTTTGGATGCTTCCGCTTGGACTGTTCACACCGCAAGTGACGGTGCGCGTGGAGTCGAGGCTGTGACAAAGCGCCACCATGGCTTTGGCGCGCTCCGTGCCCTGCCGGTTGTCTTGCTCGGGTATCTCGTTGCCGATGCTCCACATCACGATGCAGGGGTGGTTGCGATGTCCGAGGATAAGGTTGGTAAGGTCTTTGCGCCACCATTCGTCGTAAAACCTGTTGTAGCCGTTTTTCACCTTCGGCTCTTTCCAGGCATCAAAGCTCTCTGCCATGACCATCATCCCCATGGAGTCGCACACCTGCATTTGCATTTGCGAAGGCATGTTGTGTGAGGTACGGATGGCGTCTACACCCATGTCTTTCATGATGCGTATCTGCCTGATCATGGCTGCCTTGTTGGCGGCGGCGCCAAGCGGTCCCAAATCGTGGTGCAGGCATACGCCTTTGAGCTTTCGCGTGATGCCGTTGAGCTGAAAACCGTGTTCTTTCGTAATGGCTATGGTGCGGATTCCCACTCGTTGAGTGGTGGCGTCCAGGGGTTTGCCGCCTCGTTTCACGCTGATTTGTAACGTGTAGAGATAGGGATGTTCGGGACTCCAGAGTTGCGGATTCTTGATGTTCAGCATCGTCGCCACATCCCCTTTTGCATCGTTTTCCACAGTGTTCTGTGCAACCGTCCTACCGTCTTTGTCTCTTAGGATAATGTGCGTCTTGAGCTTGTCGTTTTCTTTGAGTCCTTTGGTTTGTGCATTCACGGCAATCTCCGCTCCCTGTTGCGAAACGGAGAGGGTGCGGAAATACGTTTGCCAAGGGTCTATATGGGTTTTATTGGTCGTAATCAGCGTTACGGGGCGATATAGTCCAGCTCCCGGATACCATCTGCTGCTCTCCTCCAGGTTGTGCAGCTTGACCAGTATCTCATTGTCCCCCTGTTTTAAGTAGGGCGTTATATCAATGCGAAAAGCGTTGTATCCATACGCCCACCGACCCGCTTCCGTGCCATTGACATAGACGACAGGCTCGCTCATGGCACCATCGAAATAAAGTTCTGTGCGTGCATCGAGGTCGCGTATGTTGATGGTGGTGCGATATTCGCCACGTCCCAACCAAGGCAGTCCGCCCGAACGTCCCGTGTGCCATATAGGAGTGTGTTGCCCGTCTTGCGCGATACCCAGGAATTGCCGGTCCAACTGCTCGTCAAACGGTCCTTTGATGGCCCAGTCGTGTGGCACCGTCACCGATTGCCACGCATCGCCATTGCGGGAGAATTGCCATGAGGAAAGTTCTTTTTCCACTCTATTTTGTGCCATGCAAGCACTACTCAAGGCTAAGAACGCCAATAAGGTAAAGGTTTTGTTAGTCATGAATAAAAGGTTTGTTAATCGTTATTTTGTTCATCAGCACCCACCTTACTTCTTTCAAAGCAGGGTGAATGCCGTAGTAAGTCTTAGCGTAGGGACGAAAATATCATTTCGCTCCCAACTTTTTCATCCATTTTCCACCCCTCATGCAGGCAATGCCAAGAATGATGAAAGGAATGCTCAGCAGTTGTCCCATGTTGAAAATCATGCCCGATTCGAAGTCTACTTGTATGTCTTTGGTGTATTCTATGAAGAAGCGGAACGTGAAAATGAGGGTGAGACACAAGCCGAAATAAAAGCCGGTACCCACCTTTTTGGAGGTTCGCTTGTAGAAATGCAGCATGACGAAGAAGAAGAAAAAGTAGGCAATCGCCTCGTACAACTGTCCTGGGTGGCGTGGTGTCATGTCTACCCGCTCAAAGATAAAAGCCCAAGGCACATGGGTTGGCGTGCCGATAATCTCGCTGTTCATGAGGTTGCCCAAGCGGATAAAGCACGCGGTGATAGGGGTAGCGATGGCAATGTCGTCGAGCACATGCCACAAGTTCATGTGGGTACGCCGATAATACAGGTAGAGGGCTATCATTAAACCGAGGGTGCCGCCGTGCGAAGCCAATCCCTCGTAGCCCGTAAACTTCCATGAGCCGTCTGCCATTTGGTGGATAGGCAGGAACATTTCAACGACATGCGTCCACGAAGACAAAAAGTATTCGGGCTGATAGAACAGGCAGTGTCCCAATCGGGCACCGATTAAAATGCCCAAAAAGCAATACATAAACAGCGGGTCGAAATACGCATCCTTCACCTTTTGGTCTTTATACAGCCATTTCACGATGAAGTATGCCAGTGCAAGACCTATCAACCAGCAGGTTGAATACCAACGAATGGCAAAATTGCCGATGCGGAATATCTCTAAATCAGGATTCCACAGGATATAAAGTAGGTGGTCTGTCATATTGTTTTGTTATTGGGCTTATTGGGCTAATTCGCCTAATCAGGCTTATTAGCCCAATTGTCGATTGTTAAACATTAAATCTAAAGTGCATGATGTCACCGTCTTGCACCACGTATTCCTTGCCTTCGACACCTAATTTTCCAGCTTCACGGACGGCACTTTCGCTGCCATATTTGACGTAATCATCGTATTTGATGACCTCTGCCCGGATAAAACCTTTCTCGAAATCGGTATGGATGACGCCGGCGCATTGTGGCGCTTTCCAGCCTTTATGGTACGTCCAAGCTTTTACTTCCATTTCGCCAGCCGTGATGAAGGTTTGCAGGTTGAGCAGCGAATAAGCCTTTTTGATGAGGCGGTTCACGCCACTTTCGGTCAATCCCAACTCTTCTAAAAACATTTGCTTGTCCTCATAGGTCTCCAAAGACGCAATATCCTCTTCTGTCTTGGCGGCGATCACCATGGCTTCGGCGCCCTCTTCTTGGGCTATTTTCTCTATTTGGGCACTATAAGCGTTGCCCTCTTTGGCACTTGCCTCGTCCACATTGCATACATACAGTACGGGCTTGGTGGTCAGCAGAAACAGGTTGTGCGCTGCCTCCTCTTCCTCTTTGGTGTCGAACGACACCGTCCGTGCGTTCTTTCCTTGCTCCAGCACCTCCTTGTAGGCTTCTAATACGGTAACAAGCGTCTTGGCTTCCTTGTTGCCCGAAGCAGCTATTTTTTGTTGTTTGGATAGTTGTGCCTCGATGGTTTCCAAGTCTTTGAGTTGCAATTCCGTGTCAATCACCTCTTTGTCACTGACGGGATTCACCGCCATACCGCCCTCTCGTACCACGTTGTCATCGTCGAAACAGCGGATAACGTGTATCAGCGCATCACATTCGCGTATGTTTCCCAAGAATTTGTTGCCCAAGCCTTCGCCTTTGGACGCTCCCTTTACCAATCCTGCAATATCTACTATCTCGCATGTGGCAGGCACGATGCGTCCCGGATGCACGATCTCCGCCAGTTTGGTGAGCCGTTCATCGGGTACCGTTATCACGCCCACGTTGGGCTCAATCGTACAAAAAGGAAAATTTGCTGCCTGTGCCTTGGCACTCGACAAGCAGTTGAACAGGGTAGACTTGCCCACGTTTGGCAACCCTACAATACCACATTTTAATGACATGTCGTTATGATAAACGTTTATATTATAATGTGCAAATTTACGAAAAAGATTGGGAAACGAACGAGGAAAAGCGTATAAAAGTGCCGGCTGAAAAGGAATCCATCATGCCGCGACTTGTGTGTTCTGGCTTGAAGATGATATTTTTTGCCTTCCTTGCCAATATTTGTTCTCATTGTTTTTGTTGTTAGTCAATTTTTTTATAATTTTAAGGCGGTTCTATAAATTACCGCCGTAAAGTTTTATGTATGTTGGACAGTTTACGTTTTGTCATCTTGCGGTCTCTTTTTGGTTCAATTTGTTTGTTCGTTCAGTCGTATAGCTCGCTATACTCCTTCACTCACAAACAAATTGACCACAAAAACGGCCTCGCAATCTGACAAAGCTAATTTATAGAACCGCCCTTTATTCAAAAATTTCGGAGAATGACTAAACTTTGGATATCACTCTTTTGTATTTTGCTCCTTGCAGCTTGTGGTGGCAGACAACCAAACGAAGTTGCCACTCGCAGCATGTATTACTGGCGCACCACTTTCCGACTTGATTCTTCCGAGCGTGTCTTCCTTCGCATGCACCATGTGAAAAAACTCTACGTCAGATACTTCGACGTGACACCAGACGACGAGATGCACCCCATGCCCAATGCCACAATCGCCTTTGCCGACACCCTGCCGCAAGGTGTGGAGATTGTGCCAGTGGTGTTTATCGTCAATCGTTTCCAAGCGGGAAGCATTGATGACATAGCCGACCAAGTGTTTCGCCGTATTCTACAGATGAACGAAACGCACGACATCAAGGGCATCAGGGAAATCCAGATAGACTGCGACTGGACTATGAGCACGCAGAAACGCTATTTCAGTATGCTCCGACGTATGCGCGATATCTGCCATGAGCATAGGTTGACACTGTCGGCTACCATCCGTCTGCACCAGTTGTCGCTCGAAGTTCCACCTGTGGACAAGGGTACCCTGATGATGTACAACACCGGCGATTTCACCCAACTCTCTGTCCACAAGCCCATTCTCGACATGAAAGACGTGAGACCTTATCTGCACAGTCTGCCCCGATACAAATTGCCTCTCAACGTTGCTTACCCGCTATTCACATGGCGCGTGCTGTTCCGCGATGGCAAATATGTGGGCATTATGCATGGTGATGACGATTTTCCCATATTGCAGGGCGACAGCGTAGCCACGCGCCAGCCGGAACTTGACGACATCATGGCGGCCCGGCGGGCTGTGGACAGTCTGCGCCCGGATGCCAACAGTGAGGTGATACTCTATCATCTCAACAACAAGAATATCAACCGTTTTACTCCCAACGACTATGAAAATATCTATCAGCAGCATTAATTTTCGGACAGGATTAGTTACCCTGATTCTGTCTCTGATGCCCTGTCTCGGCGCGATGGCATGCGCATTTGAGGGGCCTACTCACAACTATTACCTTTTCAGCGTGTTTCATCGCAGCTTGATGGGAGATCGTTTCGCAACCGAGACCGAGGTGTTTTGGAACAAATATGTCGGCAACGATCCCCGTTTTTCTTCCTATCGGTGGAGCCGGGAGGTGGTAATGGATGTGGCCAAGCGCAGGGGAGACACCGAGATGATGGGCTACCTGAGGTTGCTCAATTCCTACATCGATGCCTCTGTCTTTTACGACGCTTGGGAATATCCGTCGAAGGAGAAAATTGCCCAGAGCCAGGCCACCATGCGAGAACTTCAGGCAGAGGCCCGAAAATACAAGGGAAGAAGGTTTCGAGCGCAATATATGCTGATGGTGATGCGCACGCATTTCGCCCTGAAACAATATCGCGAGGCCATGAACTGTTGGATGCGGCAGGGGCAAAAACTGCCACAAAGCGTCTACCGAGACCTGATGCAAAACCTCTATGCGGGTTGTCTCCTGCGCCTTGGTCAACGTCGTGAGGCTGTGGAAATCTATGCTGCGCAGGAAGACTTTGCAAGTTTGCAATACAGCGTGCGCAACTATCGCAACCTTGCCGGTATCAGCAAGGTGTTTGCCGAAAATCCCAATTCGCCCACGTTGCTCTATCTTGTGCAGGACTTTGTGAACAACTTGCAGGAAACGCAGGATGTCTATGCCAACGAATGGCTCTCGAAAGAAGTTTATCCGGAGGATTCCGACAAGGTGAACTGGATTAGGGAGATAGGTGCACAGCCCATCTATAAGCCCGAAGCTCGGCAGTTTATCGATTTTGCCCGTAGGGTGGTGGCCAGTGGAAAGAGCCGTACGCCCTGCCTGTGGATGTCGGCCATAGGTTGTCTGGAGCACCAAATGGGCGACTATCAACAGGCTAAAATCGACCTCGCCAAAGCGCTCACCCTCAACGGAACGCCCCGCATGAAGGACAATGCGCGCGCCATCTTCGCGGCCAACTCGGTGTTTGTGGAGCCGATGAAAAGGAAGTATCGCCAATGGATGGCGGCCGAATTGCAGTGGCTCGATGCCAAGTCGAAGCTGGATATAACCGACAGTGTGCTGACCGACGACCATTATCGTGACGTGAAAGAACGCATCGTGTACAACGGATTGGTGCCCCGCTATTTCAAATCGGGCGACCGCACGATGGCCATGGCGATGCTTTGCATGATGGATAACGAGTCCAATCACATTGGGGGTATGCCCAACTGGCGACATCCTGACTTCAAGGCTGCCGACAAGCCATGGAACTCAGACTATTTGGGCGAGTATTTCGAGGCTCTCGACAGCGTTAATGTGGAGCAGCTCAAGCATTACGCCCGTTTCCTCAGCAAGAAGCCCAAGGATGCTTTGCAACGCTATGTGTGGGGTAAATGCTATCGCGATGCCGATTATTACAACGACCTGATCGGCACCAAACTCATGGCACGAGGGATGTTTGCCGAGGCTATTCCCTATCTTGAAAAGGTGAGTATGGCCTTTCTCAATACCCAGAACATCGTGCCTTATGTCCGTCATCGCAGCTATGAGACGGAGCGGTGGCTGACCAAACAGAAAGTGGGGGACGAGTTTGAGGGTTACATGCCCCTGCTTACCACAAACCGGAAAGTAGAGTTTTGCCGTCGTATTCTTGCTGCGCAGCATCTCTATCGCAACATGCGGCCATCGGAGCAGCGTCTCGAAAAGGCCTACGAACTGGCCTCGCTCTATTATCAGGCCAGTTATTTGGGCGACTGCTGGTGGCTCACGCAGTATGGCCTCAGCTCTGCGCAAGACAGCACTAAGACGGGCAACATGGACTTCGTGGGCCATGCCATCAACCTGTTGGAAGAGAGTGCGCGCTCGACAGACTTCTCGTTGAAGCAGAAAAGCCTTTACGCCCTGGCTTTTATCCCGCAGGATTCGTGGTATGAGAAAGGGTGGGACGGCACCATCGGGGTATATCACGACCTTAGCAACCCTTCCGTGCGTCCTGCTTCGCGACAATACCGAGCCATGATGCGACTTGCGGAATTTGCACACGACAATGCCGAGCGCATCGCCCCATACATCTCCCGTTGTGAGGAACTCAAAGCTTTCGAGAGAACCAGACTGACGACACCCTTCGCATTTCTCTCCTACGATGGTTGTTTCTTAGAAGAATTTACTTACCCCCTACTGAATTAAGGCTGGTTCTATAAATTAGCTTTGTTAGGTTTTGAGCTTATTTTTGAACCAAAAAGAAGCCAAAAGATAACAAAACGTATTTCATAAAGATTTAATGACTATATGCGGTGGTAATTTATAGAACCAGCCTTAAGGATAATCGGTGTCACCCATAGGGGCGAGATTTATTACGTTCTGAGACACATCCGGGCAATGGTGTGATGCTTCCGAAATTTATCTCCAGTCGTTGTTTGTAACTATTCGAAAACACTCCACTCCCTCTCTCCTATAGGAGGGTGGAGTGGAGTGTTTTGTTAGGTTGGGATAGAACTTCTATTTCTGAATATATTTCTTTCCGTTCTTAATGACGATACCTTTGTAGCTCTCGTTCACATGACGGCCGCTGAGGTCGTATGCTTTGCCATCGCCAGCCTGGTTGTTAGTCTTCAATGGTCAATACCTGTGGTCTTGCTTGTGAAGTAACCCGTGGTGGGGTTAGCCATCTCAATGCCCGTTTTGTTTGCGTTGTACGAAGTGTTGGTACCTTTCAGCTGCGTACAGTTATTAAAGGGCGGTTCTATAAATTACCGCCGTAAAGTTTTTTGTATGTTGGATAGTTTACGTTTTGTCATCTTGCGGTCTCTTTTTTGGTTCAATTTGTTTGTTCGTTCAGTCGTATAGCCCGCTATACTCCTTCACTCACAAACAAATTGACCACAAAAACAGCCTCGCAATCTGACAAAGCTAATTTATAGAACCGCCCTAAACATATCAAATCCATCTTTGTAACCAGCATTCCAGTCATTGTTGCAGAAAATAGTGATCAGGGAAGTGCAGTCAGAAAACATTCTACTCAAGTCGATGACGTTTGAAGTATTGAATTTGCTCAGGTCGAGCGATGTCAATGCCTCGCATCCCGAGAACATGCCGCCCATGTCGGTGACGTTTTCGGAGTTAAGGTTTCGTATGCCTTTGATGTCCTGCAAACTGATGCAATATGAGAACCAGGAGCGGGTGCTGGTTGGTCGGAACCTGAAAAAGGAGGTGTCGAACACGGCGTGCTTGATTTTTGTCTGGAGTTCATTATAATTACCTGCCCAAGCGGGAGGTTCTCCAGGTTTGGGCATGTCGTAGATGCGTTCATAATTCTGATGGGTGGCACGCTGATTGTCAAAATAGAAAGTGAGCGTAGAGTCGGATGTTAATACGGCATAAGCCTCTTGTGCTGCCACTGGAAGACTACCCGTGACCGCCAAAAGAGCAACGAGGAGTGAAAGTAGATAATTTCTCATGATGATGGTTTTTAGAACCGCCCTAAAAAGAACACTCGACTATGACACCATAGGAGGACTGTTCGGTGACATGTATCTCGGAGTTCACGAACTGACGGAGGTTGAAAAGATATGGGCAATCATAATAGAGGTGGTAGCCGTCGTTTCAGAACTCATTGGTGCTGACTCCGATGAACTGACCATCCAAATTATTGAAAATGACAAGAGATTGGCTGCACTTAGAGAGTATGCTCAAACTGCTTGAATTCTAAATCCGAAACTTGAGTTAAATAATATGACAAAAAAACGGCATTCCGCTTTTCATGAAATAGAAAAAACGAGCGAGAAAAACAAGCAAGGCGACCGTGTTCGGAACGCTCAACACGCCCATGCCACCGTCATGGCATTGAGTTAACGCCGCAACATGTAGCACTTTGGCAGTCTGCTGGCATGCCTTTGCCCCCCTACAACATTGCATTTGCACGACAAAAGGGCTGTTATTCGACTGAAGAATCAACGGAAAAAGGATGGTAGAAATCGCTTTTTTCGCATAACTCGTTGACATAGTGAATGATAAGAATCCGCCAAATGCTTGCGATATTTGCGGGCAACCAAGGATGTCATGAATTTGGCGAGAATTATGAAAGGACTGTTGTAAAGAAAACGGAGAGACCGTCTCGCCTTGTTCATGCTAAGATATGGGGAAACAGCAACTCGACACAGCTCTTTCGTTTAAGGGCGGTTTTATAAATCACCCCGTAAAGTTTTTTATAGCCCCGACTTATCTTCAACCTACCTTCATATGAGAGTTGCAGCAAATCTGTTAAACGAGGGGTAAAACGTGCAGGTATCAACAAACACATTAGTTGGCATTGTGCTCGCCACAGCTTTGCTGTGAACATCCTCAACAACGGGGCTAACATCAAGATCGTTGCAAGTCTTTTAGGGCATAGCGGATTAAAGCACACATAGAAATACACTCTGGCGGTGGACAAGTTGAAAAATGAGACGATAAATAGTTTGCCGGAATTGAACCTTTAAGATGAAAAATGAATTGAAAAACATTTTTTTGATTGAGGAAGACTGTTTTTTGCTTGAAAAAGCATGTGCTTTAAGAAATAATGAATAACTTTATGGCGTAATCAAGTTACATAAGCATGGAACGGAAGAAAATCAATCGCCTAAAGGTGGTACTTGCCGAAAAAGGTATGACAAATAAACAACTGGCAGAAATCCTTGACAAAGACCCTGCCGTTATATCCAAGTGGGTAACCAATGTTGCCCAGCCCAATGTTGAAATGTTCATCCAGCTGGCAAAGATATTGGGAGTGAGAGTTGATGATTTGTTGTGGACAGACGAATTATAATTGGCTATTGAAGAATTTGTATTATGGCAAGAAATACTGATAATATAAGTTTTATAGTACCTTTAACTATTTCCTCAAATAATAAGATGCAAATAATAAGAGATATTATTTGTCATATGGGATATGTTTATTTTAGCCATTATGAGATACGACCTGCAAAATTATTTGAAGGTGTAGAACAACGATTGACAATATTTATTATTAGAAGAAACAATAATATACGAATACAAAGTACTTCTATTAAAAGATGGCATTCTGATAATAGAAACCTTTTATTTAAATCAATATATTATTTCCCTTCATATAATAATGGTAGCATATGGAGAACCTCTTCAAATATAGAAGGTTCTATTTATAATAAATTTATCATACATAATACTGTTAGTTGTTATTTATCCTCTTTAAAAAATGAGAATACGAAAATTAGTTATAGAACAGCAGGAATAAGATATTGGATAATATTCTTAAATAATGGCTTTAATACCTTATCATTAAGTAATAAAGATAATTATTTTAAGGATGACAATATGGCTCATTTTTATATGGCTGCTTTAAACTCTAACCTATTTTGGTGGTATTATTCTCTGAATTTTGATATGTTTAATTTAAAAGATTATATGATATTCTCTTTTAGATTGACATATGATATTAACAAGTCATTAATAGAATTGTCATTATCCCTCGAGGAGGATATGAATAAAAAGAAGAACATATTAGTTGTCAATAGCAAAACAAGAGGAATTGTTGAATCGTATGTTTACAAGAAGAAACTTTCTAAACCCATCATTGACGAGATAGACAAAGTTCTTGCCCGTCATTACGGCTTCACCGAAGAAGAGTTGGATTTTATCATCAACTACGACATTAAATATCGTATGGGCGACGAATTAAAGCGAAGAATAACTAATACAAAGGAATATGAATAAGAAATATGTAACTCCGGCACGTGATAAGGACGCATTTACGTGTCCGCATTGTCATACGCTATCCTTAATGAAATTTAGTTGGCATAGACATGATGAAGATGTTCAATTTTTTGCTCAAAGAGTGGGATATCGTGAATATTTAAACCAACTTTTCATTGCAAGATGTGTGAACTGTGGAAAGAAGATAATCTGGATAAATGATGATTACATTTATCCAGACATCGTTGCAGAGGATCCTAACGTTGATATGCCAGAAAGCGTGAAGCAGCTATATAACGAAGCAGGAACCATTTACAATAAATCACCAAGAGCAGCCTGTGCATTATTGCGATTGGCGATAGACAGATTATGCAACGAATTGGGAGAGACCGACAGAGATATAAACAAGAACATAGGATCGCTTGTTAAGAAAGGACTGCCACAATCTGTCCAACAGGCATTAGATGTTGTACGTGTAGTTGGTAATAAGGCAGTTCACCCTGGTGTGATTTCGTTTGATGTTGATGATAAAGGAACCGCTACAATGCTTATGCGGCTTTTGAATATCATCACAGAGCGTATGATTACCGAACCAAAAGAGATAGAGTCCTTATACGAAGGACTCCCCGAAACAGTGAAAGAATTCATAACTAAAAGAGATAAGTAAATTATGAGTAAACTCACAATAGAAATGTCCAAAAGTGGTCCAATCTTCTACTTTATTTTCTCATTTACGAAGCGTTTTCTTTATATAACTTATTGACGATAAATTGTTTAGAAATGTCCAAAAATGGTAATAGAAGATCCGACACTCCTATTTAATGAAGGTAAAGTATTTACTGAGAGGAACAATAATTTAATAAAAGTATAATGGAAGCAAACGACAACATGCTCATCTACCAGTCGGCAGATGGAAAGATAAAGATAGATGTTCGGTTTGAAAAGGAAACCGTGTGGCTGTCATTAGACCAAATGGCAATCTTATTTGGACGTGACAAATCTACCATTTCACGACATATTAAGAATATATTTGAGGAAGGAGAATTGCAAGCTCCTTCAGTTGTTGCAAATTATGCAACAACTGCAACGGATGGAAAAACTTATCAGGTGGATTATTATAATCTTGACGTAATCATCTCGGTAGGATATCGGGTGAAGTCGCAGCAAGGCACACAGTTCCGCATCTGGGCTACTCAGCGGCTAAGAGAATATATTATCAAAGGCTTTGCATTGAATGACGAGCGATTCAAAACAGGTTCGTCTTACAATTATTTTAAGGAACTCTTAGACCGTATTCGTGAGATACGTCTATCTGAGAAGGTTTTTTATCAGCAGATAAAGGATATATATGCAACAAGCATCGACTATAATCCATCGGCTGAAATGACATTGGCTTTCTTCAAGGAAGTACAGAATAAACTGCTTTGGGCTGTCAGCGGGAAGACAGCTGCAGAACTCATGTACTATCGTGCCAATGCGTCACTGCCAATGATGGGACTTACTTCCACGGAAAAAGAAGGAAAAGTTACCAAGAATGATGTCTTGATTGGTAAAAACTACCTGAATGAGAAAGAGATTGGTCAACTAAAACTTATCGTAGAACAGTTCCTTGCCTATGCTGAGGCGCAAGCATTAGCTGAAAAACCAATGTACATGAGCGACTGGGTGCAGAAACTTCGACTTGTACTCACCATGAACGAGAAGAATATTCTTGAGCATGCTGGCACCATTTCTCACGAAGCGGCAGTAGCCAAAGCTACAAAGGAATATATTGCTTACAAAGAACAACAACGACAGATAGAACATTTTGACAGCATCAAGCAGCTCGACCAAGACCTGAAGCGTATCGCACCACGAAAGAAGAATAAAAAGAAGAAAGATAACGAAGAGAATAATCAATGATAGTCCATTCACAATATTTGGGTAATCAGGAATTGCTGAAACTGCAAAAGACGGCATTCCTCGCATCGGGCAATATCGCTTCTGAGGAGGTATTGCGGGTGTATGATTGGGCTACAGAGATGCGTAGTAGGGGAGAGTGTATCATCAGTGGATTTAACAGTAAATTGGAACAAGACGTGCTTCACTTCCTGATGAAAGGCAACCAACCGATTATTCTTGTTCTTGCCCGGCGAATGTATAAAGTTATTCCCAAGGAATTACAAGTAGCGTTAGCCCAAAATCGGCTATTAATAGTTTCTGTAAGCAATGCAACACGTCAGTCAAATGACACAGCAATGATGAGGAATAAATGGGTTTGCCAGAAATCAGACAGAATTTTGTTTGTTGGCGTAACTGAACGTAGCAGCCTCTATTCGCTTAAAACTAACCTTGATCATAAACAAAAAATGATTACATTATTAAATTCACAATGACCATACAAGATAGAATAACCCGTTAGGAAGCAGACATTTGCTTGCAAAAGTATTCAAAGAGAGGGGGATAAAATGCAGGGGTGTTGTCGTTTGTTTATACCCTTTGGCTACCCAGTAAAATAATAACGGCTGACAACTCATAGAGTATCAGCCGTTATTTGTACCCAGACCCGGGCTCGAACCGGGATGGGTTGCCCCACTGGTGTTTGAGACCAGCGCGTCTACCTATTCCGCCATCTGGGCTTTATTTCGGGTGCAAAGATACGGCGTTTTTTCTAATGTGCCAAACATTTTGTAAAAAAAGTTGTTTACGCAGTGCACGGCTCTTTCATTTAACAGTGGTATATTTTGTTGCTGTAAACAACGTAGAAGAAATCAACAACGAAAGCAGAAAAACGAAAATACGCAAGTGATATGAAGAAATCAAAGAACGTAGACGTTCTGACGAAAACAGCGAAAAGAAACACATTGTGATTTTTCTCCGACTCTTTGTCAAAAGTGAAATGCTGCAACCATGTTTTTCGTTTCTTTAGACAGAACGGGACGTTCTTTCGTGAAATAGTTTTTGCGGCAATGTTTTTTAGATTCTTGTGTGTTTTTCGTTGTTTAATGATGAGATGTCATGCTGCTTTTTATTGGTACGAAATATGTTATAGGGTGGTTCTATAAATTAGCACCGTAAAGTTTTTTACGTCAGTCTTTTTACGTTTTGTCATCTTGTAGTCTCTTTTTATATAAAACAGGCTGCGCCTCAACAATTCAAACAAGTTTGATTGTATTCGGCTTGCTCCGTTTTTGGTTCAAAATGTAAGTTCGTTCAGTCGTGTAGCTCGCTACACTCCTTCACTCTCTTGCATTTTGAGCTCAAAAATAAGCTCAAAATCTAACAAAGCTAATTTATAGAACCAGCCTTAAATGAAAGAGTTGTGCCTTTAGAAAAATATTTTTTGCGTTTTAGTATTTGTTTATTGTTTTTTTGTTATTTTTGCGATTGTATTTTGCGGAAACACTTAAATGAGGCTCTGAGCGCAGGGTCATATGCATACCATGGGTTTGCGATATCAACTAATAACTAAAAACAAATATTAAACTACTAAATTGATGGAAAGTAAATCTTTATTAAGTTTGCTTGCGGCATTGCTGTTACAGCTGGTTTTTGTCACCTCTTCTCATGCGCAAGATGTGACGGTGACCGGTAAGGTGACGGATGCCGGCTACAACGAGCCGCTGATTGGTGTCAGCGTAGTTGTTCAAGGCAATGCTCGGGTGGGGACCGTGACGGATGTAGACGGAAACTATTCCATTACCGTACCCAAGAAAGCATCGTTACAATTCTCTTATGTGGGCTATCAGCCTGCTTTGGTTAACGTCAACGGCCAGACGGTAGTGAACGTCTCCTTGACGCCAATGAGTAACACTCTCGACGAAGTGGTAGCCATAGGGTACGGCACGCAGAAGAAGGCCGACCTTACGGGAGCCGTGGCGGTGGTAGACATGAAAGAGGCGAAAAAGACAGCCGCGACCAATATCTACGAAATGCTGCAAGGGCAGGTGCCGGGAGTTTCGGTGTCGACGACCTCTGCTCCGGGGGGCATGTCGAAAGTTCAGATTCGTGGGACAGGATCGTTTAACACCGTGGGGCCGCTCTATGTGCTTGACGGCATGATTGTGAACGACGTGAACCATCTCAACCCTAACGAGATAGAAACCATGCAGGTGCTTAAAGATGCTTCGGCCGCCGCCATCTATGGTGCAAGAGGTGCCAACGGAGTAATACTCATCACGACGAAAAAAGGCAAGAAGGGGCAGCCGTCACTCGACGTGTCTGCCACCTGGTCAGTATCTGATATGCCGAAGAAAATAGAGATGATGAACTCCACAGACTTCATGAAATATAACGAGCAGGCTTATCTTAACGCAAACAGAGATTGGCCGGCTGCGTCGTACGCGGTAAGTATGCGGGGGAGGCGTATTCCTAATTCCGATTGGCAGAAAGCCGTTTTCCAGCAGGGATTCACGCAGGATTACGACCTGATGTATGCGCAAGGGTCGGACAAGGTGAACATGGCTGTTGGAGCGGGATATATGGATCAGACCGGGGTGATTGACGGTCCGGAGTATCAACGCTTCACTTCAAGAATGAATACCGACGCGACATATTACATGGGTGAGAATGCCGCGTTGAAGATTGGTGAGAATGCTACATTCCAGCACACCACGAATCATGCGACGACGGCTTCCGGATTCTGGAACGCTTTGGCAATGCCTTCGGTGATACCTGTATATGGAAGTGCGTGGGGAAATCCGGACGCGACAGATTTGGAGATGCGCGACAACCTGTTTGGGTACGGCTCTAACACGTTCCCGACATACACGGAGAACCCCATAGCGCGCCAAGCAAGATACAATAACCTGACGGTGAACGACAGGGTTATTGCCAACGCATTCGTGGAACTCACACTTTTTAAGCACTTCACATATAAGTTCAACGGTGGCGTGGATGCTTGGTTCGGGCGCCATAAGAACTTTGACCATGGCTATACGATGCGCCTTAACTCAGTGGAAACACACTTCGTCAATGCTCTTGACGACAATCGCGACCAAAGGATAACTACGGTCGTGGAGAACACGCTGACGTACAACAACTCTTTTGGAAAGCATAATGTAACCGCACTGATAGGTCATACGGTGGAGGACGTGAACTGGCATTGGTTGCAGGCCATAGGCTATGACCAGAAAGTGAAAGGACTTTATCAGATTGACTTGGCTAAGACGCAGCATGCGATGTCGGGTTCCGAGCAGGAACGCAGGCAGCTTTCGTATCTGGGACGTATAGACTATAACTATGACGGAAAGTATCTCTTGCAGTTCAATTTCCGTTCTGACGGCTCTTCAAAGTTCGGTCCTTCCAAGCGTCGCGGATATTTCCCGTCGCTCTCGTTGGGTTGGAGAATTTCGGAAGAAAAGTTCTGGAAGCCCGTGAAAGGTGTGGTCGACAACCTCAAGCTGCGCACTTCTTGGGGAAAGGTGGGTGACATGCAGTCGCTGGGGAACTATTCCTACATACCGTCAATCGACCATTCGGGTCCTTACGAAGGCTTTTATGCCATTTTCGGACCGTCGAAGAGAGAGACGGTTTTGGAGGGAGCCACGCAGACGTCCATAGTTAACGTGAACCTTGGTTGGGAGACTAAGACAACCACGAACGTAGGTTTGGACTTCAACATGTTTAACTCCCGTCTCTTCGGAACATTCGAATGGTTCTATGCCAAATCCACCGACCTGTTGCTGAATCTTCCCCAGGCATGGGCCACGGGGGTAGGGTCGATATGGACAAACTACGGCGAGATGCGTAACACGGGCGTAGAAGTCAGTATCGGATGGCGAGATAAGGCTGGTGGCGTTGACTATTCTGTGTCAGCAAACCTGTCGACGGTAAGAAATAAAGTCCTGAGAATGGGTGAAACCTTCAAGATGGAGGCGTTCACGAGGACGGAGGTAGGCCGCTCGATATCCGATTTCTACCTTATTCCTTTCGCCGGGATATTCCAGTCTATGGACGAGGTGTATGAGAATACGGCAACTTTGAAAGACGGCACCGTGAAGGTCATTCAGCCAAACGCAAAGCCAGGCGACGTGCGATATGTTGACGTTAACGGTGACGGAGTGATTGATACCAACGACCGAACATGGTGTGGCTCACCGCTGCCAAAGTTCGAACTGGGACTCAATGCGAGTCTTTCCTATAAGGACTTTGACTTAAATATGTTCTGGGCAGGTAAGTTCGGACACAAGATTTTCAACAACCTGCGTAGGAATCTGCTTAAATTCAACGTGGACAACATTCCCAATGATGTCACGCCATGGACGGTTGACCACCCGTCGAACACCTACCCGCGCATGCTGGCGGATGCCAACAGTAATGACATAGCGTATTGCGACCGCTTTTTGGAAAACGGCACATATTTCCGACTGAAGAACATCCAGATAGGCTACACGCTGCCTCGGGCTCTGACAAAGAAGATTTACATACAGAAGGTTCGCGCCTATGTGAGCGGAACGAACTTGCTGACGCTGACGGGATATAAAGGATACGATCCGGACATCATCAACGGATATGTTTATGCACTCGGTATAGACAACGGACAATATCCGTCAAACCGTCAGGTGAACATTGGGCTTCAGGTAACGTTCTAAGGCGGTTCTATAAATTAGCTTTGGCAGATTGTGAGACTGTTTTTGAGGTCAATTTGTTTGTGAGTGCAGGAGTATAGCTAGCTATACGACTGAACGGACAAGAAAATTGAACCAAAACGGAGCAAGCCGAATACAATCAAACTTGTTTGAATTGTTGAGGCGCAGCC
>CAMPYJ010000032.1 GCA_946998205.1 uncultured Prevotella sp.
TTGTTTCTCAGACACTTGGAGTTCTTACAAGAATTTATGCTGCGGAATTAAGGTTTTATATAAAAAGAGGCCACAAGATGACAAAACATAAAAAACTTTACGGTGGTAATTTATAGAACCGCCCTCAAATTATAGGAAACAAATTTGGATTAAAGGGCGTGGATGAAATGAACGCCATGCGGAACATACGCAACCGTGGTGATCAATGATTATAGAACCGCCCTAAAAAGGGTCCAAAAGATGACAAAACGTAAAAAGGCTGACATACAAAAAAACTTTACGGTGGTAATTTATAGAACCGCCCATAAGTGAATATGACTGTGTACAATTATCGTTTTGACTTTATTTTAGCGCCAGTTATAAGGATGAATCGCGGGAGGTATTAATGGCTGTTTGATAGAAAAACAAAAGGATTTATGGGTGAATGTTGATGAATTTAATTACTTTTGCAAAAGGTATCCAAACTCGTATCAAGAATGATTATAAAGCTGTTGATAACATATCTCATAACGTTCGGGAAGTACCTGATGCTGATGGGGCGCACGTTCAGTCGTCCCGAGCGCATGCGCATGTTCTTCAAGCAATATGTGAAAGAGATGTCGAAGTTGGGCGTCGACTCCATTCCGCTTGTGTTGCTGATTTCTTTTTTCATCGGTGCGGTTATTTGCATTCAAATGAAAATCAACGTGCAGAGCCCGTGGATGCCTCGCTGGACAACGGGATATGTCACTCGTGAGATTCTCTTGTTGGAGTTTTCGAGTGCCTTTATGTGTTTGATACTTGCCGGGAAGATAGGGTCGAACATCGCCTCTGAAATAGGGATGATGCGTACCACTCAGCAGATTGACGCGTTGGAGATAATGGGCGTCAACCCTGCGTGCTACCTCATCCTGCCCAAGGTCGTGGGGCTGATCACCATGATGCCTTTTTTGGTGATTCTTAGTTCTGTGGCAGGTGTTGCGGGGGCTTATGCCACCGCTTACAGCGGGGTGCTGTCACCGGCCGACTTGACCATGGGGCTGCAATATTCCTTCAAGGTGTGGTTCGTCTGGATGAGCATCATTAAGAGCATCGTGTTTGCCTTTATCATAGCCAGTGTCTCATCCTATTACGGCTTTTCTGTTGAGGGGGGCGCGGTTGCCGTCGGCAAGGCGTCGACCAACGCTGTCGTGAGCAGCTCCGTATTGGTGTTGTTCGCAGACGTGTTCCTCACTCCCCTGCTCAGTTAGCTTCCCGCGCGATGCCGGAGCCTGTGTCATGACCCCCGGCGTGTTAAATGTTTGACGTGACGATGATAGAAGTAAAAAACTTATATAAATCATTTGGTGAGAAGAAAGTCTTGCAGGATGTCAATGCCGCTTTTGAGAACGGCAAGGTTAATCTCATCATAGGACAGAGCGGTTCGGGCAAAACCGTCTTGGTGAAGAATATCGTAGGCTTGCTTGCTCCAGACCGGGGGCAAGTGCTTTACGACGGTCGTGATTTCGTCTCCATGAGCAGGCGCGAACAAGTGGTGATGAGGCGGGAAATGGGAATGGTGTTCCAGAACTCTGCCCTTTTCGACTCCTTGTCCGTCCTTGAAAACGTGATGTTCCCCTTGGATATGTTTTCAACGAAGAGTTACCGAGAGCGTGTGAAGCGCGCCCAAGAGTGCCTGGAACGCGTCAACCTTCTGGACGCGCAAGCGAAGTTGCCCGGCGAGTTGTCGGGCGGCATGCAGAAACGGGTGGCGATTGCCCGCGCCATCGTGTTGAATCCTAAGTATCTTTTTTGTGACGAACCTAATTCCGGGCTTGACCCTAAGACCTCGTTGGTTATCGACGAACTGCTGTCGGGTATCACGAAAGAGTTTGACATCACCACGATTATCAATACGCACGACATGAACTCGGTCATGGAGATTGGCGACCACATCACTTTCATCTACAAAGGAAAGGTGGAATGGACGGGGAATAAAGCTGATGTCGTGAATTCAGACAACAAAAAGTTGAATGATTTGGTGTTCGCCTCCGATTTGTTCAAGAAAGTGAAGCAAGCCGAAAACGAGTAAGGGTAAACAGCATTCCCCCATTGCAGCTCTGCGTTCTCAGCTAAATGCACGGCTCTTTCATTTAAGGGTGGTTCTATAAATTAGCTTTGACAGATTGTGAGACTATTTTTGAGGTCAATTTGTTTGTGAGTGAAGGAGTATAGCGAGCTATACGACTGAACGAACAAGCAAATTGAACCAAAAACGGAGCAAGCCGAATACAATCAAACTTGTTTGAATTGTTGAGGCGCAGCCTGTTTTATATAAAAAGAGGCCACAAGATGACAAAACGTAAAAAGACTGACATAAAAAACTTTACGGTGGTAATTTATAGAACCGGCCTATAACATATTGCGTTCCAATAAAAAAGCAGCATAACATCTCATCATTAAACAACGAAAAACGCAAAAGAATCTAAAAAACATTGCCGCAAAAGCTATTTCACGAAAGAACGTCTCGTTCTGTCTAAAGCAACGAAAAGCATAGTTGCATCATTTCACTTTTGACAAAAAATCGGAGAAAAATCACACTGCATTTCTTTTTGCTGTTTTCGTCAGAACGCCGGCGTTCTTTGGTCTCTTCATGTCACCCGCACATTTTCGTGTTTTCTTAATTTCGTTGTTGCTTTCTTCTGCGTTGTTTACAGCAACAAAATATATCATCGTTAAATGAAAGAGCCGTGAGTCAAATGGAATGTTGAATAACACGGCTCTTTAGATAGGGGCTGCTAACCAATAGTAACCATGCAAGTTCGTGGTATAGAAAAAACTCCTGCAAGTCCATCGAATTTGACGATTGCTTTGCAATGGACTTCATCAATCACGGTGACAAAATCATCTATTGTGCTATGTACCTGTATGTTGTCTACACCAACGAGGCTGCCAACTTTGCTGAAAGCCAAGGTGGCGGCGGTAGCGACACCAAAGACTGGGGACGTGAGAAGGACGAAGATGGGATAGAATGGATAAAACGATGCTTGCGATAGGCGACAAAGATGATGAAGCCAATGAAGAGAAAAGGCTTGAGTAGATAAAATATTAAGGGAGGAGCGCATTTCGAACACGTCCCTCCCAAATTATTTTACAACTCGCAATGATCTTGCAAATCACTATCCTTAGTAACGACTTGAATAGTGAGACGAGTGTGAGCTGTGAGAACTGTGTGAAGAATGAGAACTATGCGAGTAGTGCCCCGCAAGAGAACTCTTCACCATGTCAATGGCTTTCTGCAAGACCAAAGGCTGGTTCTTCTGCTTCTCAATTTGAGTTGTTTCGTCATTATTACCCAATACGCTCATGATGTTATCAGAAACGTTAGCGCAATAACTCGTTGTTGCGATAAATGCCGAAACAAGCAAAAACATTAGTCTCTTCATTGATACCTCCGTTTTTTAAGTTTGACAATATTGTTAACAATTCACTCTGTACATGAATCTGTACATTCGATTTTGTAGATATGTGCACTTATATTATTATTGTTTGTCGAGAAGAAGCCTCCACATTCACCTTTAAGTACGCATCCTTCACAAATAGGAAGATAAACATCTTTCCATTCACTGATAGATTGCTTTGCAAATGGTCGCAATTCTGGTGGAAGTACACATAATTGAGCATTGTAGATATAAGTCGTTATACCTCTGTCGTTCAAAAGGAGTGCAGCTTCTCTCAGCTCATTATTATAGTTATATGGATCTATCCACAAGTCTTTTAAATTCGTCTCTGCCAACCCTGTAGTTTCCATCTGCATAAAAGCTACCTGGGTGACAAATGGGAAATTATGATAGATATAATCAGCCAACTGTGGCAATCTCTTATAGGTCTGTTTGTGGATAACCACCCTCAAACCTATCTGTTGCCCGAATTGTGCCAAATTATACAAACCTTGAACCGTTTTGTAAAACGTCTTAGCTCCTACTATATGGTTATGGATAGAAGCTATATCTGAAAAGATAGGAATGTCTATTTGTAAATCATGATGGTTGCAAGCTGCTAACTTTGCAGCGTAGTCAATATCAGCAAATTTCACTCCATTGGATAGTATGCTTATGGCAGCTTTAGGACATGATTTTTTAATTTGGCGTATAATCTCAAATAATCTGTCACCAATCATAGTTGGCTCACCGCCAGTAATTCCGACTTCTTGTGTATTCTTATCGAACAGTTTAATCAAATTCAGATTAAAATCAGTTCTGTCCTTCTCTTGCTGCACTGGAGGTTGAGGACACATGATACAGCGATGATTGCAACGCGCAGTAGCAAAGATTGCATTGGATGCAGAATTGATTTCATATAGAAAACACACCTCTCCATTAGGGGATATGTTTATCACATCACCTTCGTTGAAGCCAGAAATGTTGTCAACTTTTATGCATGGTGTAGATATCTTGTCTGAGAAATCATGTGCTGAAATGATAGCCTTGTAACCTTTAGGCGTATTCTGCTCATTGGTCACAAGGATATATGCTGAACGGTTAAATATATTTTTACCGCTAAGTGTTACTCGTCCAAGAAGTTCCTCTGCGTTAGAGTTGTATAACGAATTGAATTGTTTCATATCTCACTATTTTATCCAAGACCAAAATATTCTATTTATCTCGGGATCATGTCTTTGAAGAAGTTCAAAGAGATAATGCATAATGGCATTATTCTTCTTACACATCTCGTTTGTAGGACGATGACCAACCACATCTCCTTGCTCTGACATGTTTCTTACTGGGTCTGCACCACAGTAAGGCTGGAATACGCATTCTGCGCACTCCGGCAAGCATTCATTACAAGCATAACTGATTATCTCATGTAGCTTTTCTCCATTGAACATACTTTGATATGTGTCTTCATTTACATTGCCAAGTCTGAAATAATAGTTCTTGAAGCGAGCCATCATTCTTCCTTCGTCAGCAACGTACACGCTGCCATCATAATCATATATTGCTCCAGCTATGCCAACACCTGCAGGAGATTGCAAGTCAACAAAGCCTGTCGCAAAAGGAGTCAGAATCCTGCGAAGAAGCAAGGCTGCATACCCCTCAACAAAGAATGTTCCTTTCTTGTTGAGTTCTATGATATAGTCCAACCCCTCTTTGTAGTTTTTTACAAAATCTTCTATCGGATAGGCTATCTTGTCCTTATGCTGTTTTGCAAAGCCGTAAGGATTCAGAGATCTTAGGAATATGTTATGGAAACCTAATCTGATGTATTCATCAATGATGTCCTTGAATCTTCCAAGGCTATACTTTGAAGTTGTCATTAAAGCGGATGCGCATTCGTCATCTCCCCAAATACCACGAATCATCTGTAGATTTTTCTCAAAGATAGCATGGTGGTCAAGATTTTTATTCTGGAGAGGTCTGTTAGTGTCATGCAAATCCTTAGGACCATCCAAAGATGTAGAAATCATACAATTATGTTTCTTTAGATACTTGACCATCTTCTCATTGAGCAAAGTAAGATTGGTGCAGATGACAAATTCTAATTCACGTTTCTTGAATAAGTTTTGCCATTCAGCTTCTTCTATGATATATTTCACCATTTCAAAATCGGTAGATGGGTCACCGCCTTGAAACTCTATTTTGATACATGGAGAAGGGGACATGAAGATAGTTTTGACAATATTCTTTGCCGTTTTCTTGGTCATATCGGCAGAATGGTCAGTACTTTCATGTCTTTTTACCTGACAATAGATACAACTTGAATTGCAGCGCAAAGTCGGGACAACCATGTGTAAAGAAGTAAAGTCCTCCAAGATACTCTTCTTGGTTCTGAACTTTGTTGCAAGCATTTTCACTACATCCTCAACATTGTCTGTTGTGGCTATTTGCTTTGACTCTATATCATAGAACAAGTCACTTGTAGGGTCAAGTTCTCCATTGACGAATTTGTGAAAGTCGTCATTCTTTAGGAAAATATATTCTCCTACATCATTCGATAGAAGATATTCTTCTTCGTTAAATCGAGCGAAGCGAAATGGAAGTATTTTATATTTTTTGTTCATTGATAATAACAAATTGTATTTACTAATTTTTCAAACCAAACTTCAGGTGTATATCTACATCCTATTGTTGTAATATGAGGGCCACCTAACCAACTATCTTTGATGAAGCATTCTTTAGTCGTGCCTTTAATAAATGAAAAAGGAACATAATAATTTGCTCGGTATTTTGCTCCATATTCATCTTTGGGTACAATGAAACTGATTCTCAAACATGTTTGATAAACTTTTATGTTTGGTATAGTTGGACCCTCTGGTCTATGAAAGCCTACTCCACCTGCCCACAACTCTGTAATAAACAAAGTGTCGGCTTTAAATCCTGAGATTTTCTGACGAAATCGTTTTGATAAACTTTGTTCAATTACTTTTATATTGTATTTCTTGAAATGAAAATTATTAGCTGCAATAATTGTAAATGAGAATATAGCTACAATAAGTAATACTATTTTTTTTCATCTTGACACAGGTTTAAATGCTTCTTCCACAATCAAATCACGAATATGTCCATACTTCTCCGTTGTAACTTCACGAAGTTGTTGGTCAATCAAGTCATTACAGAATTGCTTGACGATATTTTCGTCAAGTCCACCGTCTTTTGATTCAAAAATCACACAGACTTGTTTATCATTACTTGGCATCGTGTTCTGATAAACAAAGAACTTGTCTGTGTATTTGTAAATTGTAGCAGTGATAGCCTTTTCACTATATAAGTTCAAGTCAATGGCTACTTGGAAACCGCCTTTGTCTGTCTTTGTGATTGGAACTTTTATACTACTCATACCAACTATTCTTCTTTTTTGCCAACGGCTACCATATTGGCATGATTAATAAATGGTTGGTATATATACAAATAAAAACGTGGAGCCAGTCCTGTCACCCGTTCCACAGTGTAAAGGCCTTCGCATTGCCCTGCCAGTCGAAACGAGCAACGCCGAAAGCCCCACGCATGATGTAAGTATATAATTATCCCACTTTGTCAACAAACGACAGAGTCGTTCGAATCCAATGATGGCTGTATACTATACATCTCATGAGGCGTTCCCGTTGCTTTGTTCTTGACCAGCAGTTGAGAGTTTGCGAAGTTCTTACACTATCAAAACCAAAGCGTACAGTTACGCCTTATATGTATATATGTCTGCCCAACCTCTGCCCATCGGGGCTTCCGGTATGGGTATAGACGATACAAAGATAACACTTTTACCTTGAAAACTACTTTGTTTGGTTGGTAAAGTATGATTTTAAGGTCTGATTTTACATTATTAAATATAAATATGTCAAAGAAATCCACCTCCCCATGGTTTTTCTTGCTAAAAAGCTTGTATTATCAATGATTATTCGTATCTTTGCAGCACGAGAACCCGCCAAGCCTCTCAACGATGCTCAAATGTGCGGGTCGTTTTTGTTTTTATAGGTATATGGCAACAAAAATTCCGTTCATAAAAACATATTCCACACCCCAAGAGTTGGTACAACTACTCAAAGCGAGAGGTATGGAGACAGCCGATGAAGAAAAGGTCCAGCATTATCTTTCCCACATCGGTTACTATCGTTTGTCTGCCTATATGTACCCATTGCTTTCCATTCCTAAGGAGCAACATCTATTCAAGCGAGGAGTATCTTTCGGTAAGGTTATGATGTTGTATCGCTTTGACAAGAAGCTACGCCTACTTTTATTCAATGAAATTGAAAAGATAGAGGTCGCAGTGCGTTGTGCAATCGTGAACTTTGGAACGGAAATGACAGGCAACCCTTTTTGGATGACTGATGCCAACAATTTCTCAAATCCGTCCAAGTTCAATCGCTCTATACGTCTTATAGAAGATGAACTGAACCATACAAAAGAGGATTTCATCAACCATTTCAAAGAGACATATACCAATCAGTATCCACCTTCATGGATGCTGACCGAGATATTGCCATTTGGTGTAATCACTAATATTTATTCTAACATCAAGAATAAGAAGATAAAGAAGCGTATTGCACAGTCATTTGGCTTGCAAGTTGCACCTTTTGAATCTTGGCTTACCATTATCACTGTAACAAGAAACTCATGTTGTCATCATGCACGTGTATGGAATAGGGTATTCTCTATTCGTGCTACCATGCCAATTAGAATGTCGCGTCCTTGGATTACCTTGCCGACAGATCCATTGAAAGTGTACTTTGATATGTGCATCATCAAGTACTTTCTTGACATCATATCTCCAAATAACGATATGCTTGATAAGATGAACAGACTTTTTGCTACGTTTCCAGAAGTAGATATGGCTGCCCTTGGTTTTCCTTCTGGTTGGGAAAACGAACCACTGTGGCAATAAAAGACACTTGTAGTGACTACTAACCATCCCACATCGCCCACATTTTCGTAATTTCGGTGTGGCAGAAGGTTAAAAACGTTAAATCTTTACCTTTTCGTATCTAAACTGAATCCGTATTGTCACTTTTCTACCGTTTAGAGCGTATAATACTGATAATCAACGATACTGTCCTTAAAAGTGTGTAAGCTATTTTTCTCTTTTATCCTTTCTATATTCCATTTTCGTTTATATTCTTCCAACTTTTAAACTGGTATGTTTTCTTTTTGTAAGCATTTCTTGTTTCTTCCATTGCCACTGATCCCAAGAGAAATATAACGGCTTTTGCTGATGGCATGGATGTTCTCATATCGATAGTCCTTTTAAGGTGGTTCTATAAATTAGCTTTGGCAGGTTGTGGACTCTTTTTTGGTTCAACTTGCTTGTTCGTTCAGTCGTATAGCTCGCTATACTCCTTCACCCACAAACAAATTGACCTCAAAAATAGTCTCACAATCTGCCAAAGATAATTTATAGAACCACCCTAATTCAATTTACCTGACCACAATTTTTCGTGTCGTACCGTCAGCATATTTTATGATGTTGATACCTTTTTGCGGAGCATGGAGTTGTTGTCCGCTCAAATTATAGCGCGCAACTTCTCTTTGACAGGTTTCCGTTGGACTCAGCAGCTCGATGCCGGCAGCGTTAGAGCCAATCAGTGAGATTACGATGCGCTCGTTCTTGTCTCCTGTTGCAGATTCTACCGTGTTGGCAGGCAAGACGACGAAGTAATTTTTGTTCGCGTCAAAATGGTAAGATGTCGTGTATCCGTCGAAATCGGCTGCCCACACGGTGATGCTTTTCTTATCTTTGCCCGGCGTCACCTTCCAACTGTCATCAGGCGTGAATATGTTGCGGTATAAAAGTCCTTTTTCTCTTAGCGTCACATCTGGGGTCTCATTGATGACCTTTACAGGTTCTGCAAATGTATATGTAAATGACAGGGCATTATTCCCGCTCACGGTTGACTTGTTCTTTGGACTTGTAGACACAAGTTTCAGTATGCCGTTTTCTTGCTCCACTACATTCATGTCCTCATAATCACCTGTGAGCTTGTAAGCGTTGGCCGTGCCCTTGGGTACTGAGAGTTTTGGAGATTCTCCTATTTCCCAAAATGGATGGTCTGTCGATTCAGAGTAAGGGGCCAATGTCGGAGGCGTTGAGCCTAAGCAGATGATTTCGGTTAGCTTCTTGCATCTTGCAAAGGCGTGATTGTAAATTGTCGCTACTGCAGAGGGAATGGTTACGGATGCCAGCTCTTTGCATTGTGCGAATGTTCCGTCCTCAATAAACATGAGGTTCTCGGGAAGCACTACTTTCGTTAATTTCGTGTCAGCAAATGCCTGCTCTCCAATCAAGGTAAGACTGTTTGGAAACCGAATGTCAGAAATGTTCGTGGCTTCAAACGCATAGCCGTCAATGGCCAAAAGACCTTCCGGCAGTGTCACTTTCTCCAAGTCAGAACCCCAGCAGGCGCCTCCCCAGATACCAATGCAATTTTTCTGAACGCTTAACTCCTTCATTCCTTTCGTCGGAATGGCATACAATAATGTGTTCTTTGTGTTATATAGAACACCGTCCACGACATGGAATTGTTTGTTGCCCGGGTCTACGGTGATGCTGTTGATGCCAGTCATGGAAATAAATGAGGTTCCCAGCACTTCGAGATTCTTGGGGAGATTGAAAGTCGTCATTGACCGGCACTTTAAAAATGCTTCTACTCCAATAGAAGTTAAGGTGTTAGGCAAAACAACCTTTGCAAGCAAAGTGCATCCGTTGAAGGCGCCGGCTCCGATGCTCACCAGTCCTTCGGGGAAAGATACGGATGGCAGTTTGGCGCAATTACAAAAAGATGTTTTGCCAATTGTCTTCAGACTTTTAGGAAATGTCACAGAAACCAGCGATTCGTTTTTGTAGAACGCAGCCTCTTCAATCTCTTCAAGTCCTTCTTTAAAAACAATGTTCTTGAGCATGCGGCATGTAAAGAAGGCGCTGTTGCTTATTTTCTTCAAAGTTGAGGGGGTTGTGAGCTTGGTAATCTTCGAAGAGTTGAATGCGTAAGGGCCAATGAATTTAAGTCCTTCAGGTAGATTGATTTCATTTAATTGAGAACTTGCGAATGCCCTGCGTTTTATCGAATCAATAGAAGAAGGCAAGGTGATGGACGTAACATCTTTCCAATAAAAGGCTTGCTCGCCAATGGCCGTCACCTTGAATTGCTTACCCTCGTGTTGAATCGTTTCCGGAACAGACACCTCGTTTGCCTTACCGTGGTATTCGCTTACCTCAACCGTGCCGGCGCTTGTTTGTTTGTAGGAAATGTCATTTAAGTCAATGACGGTTTGCGCGTGACTAACTACACAAAGTAGAGAGAGCGCAGCGAGTAAAGTTTTTCTCATAACATTTTTTTTTATTAGTACTATTATTTTCAGCCTGTTACACTTGGCTTTCAATACATTTTTTATACATGGGCGGTTCTATAAATTACCACCGTAAAGTTTTATTTATGCTGGACGGTTTACGTTTTGTCATCTTGCGGTCTTTTTTGGGTTCAATTTGCTTGTTCGTTCAGTCGTATAGCTCGCTATACTCCTTCACTCACAAACAAATTGACCACCAAAAAGAGCCTCGCAATCTGACAAAGCTAATTTATAGAAACGCCCACATCAGCATTTTGTTCGTGTAAGAATATTAAATCATGTTGAGCTGCCATGATGAACATTATTTTGCAAAAGTATTAATAAAAAGATAAAAAACAAGTATAAATAATGGAAAATTGAAACTTGTGCGTAAAAGTTATTTGTGCGCAAAAAAGCAGATGTAACATATTCGCGGCTGTTGCGATAGGCTTGTTGGCAGTCTCATTTGGTGCAATCATATATAGACTAAGAAGCGGGTTTCTTAAAGCATGTCTTTTAGGCCCTTCATGCAATGGGTTAAGGCGGTTAGGGCAATGGGTTGGCGCGCTAATCACCATGCATTAATAACGGTCTGATTCATAGATGATTATTTTGCCGCAATTGCGTTAAAAAATCAAATAATTCATGGCGAAGTTAGGTAGTTAAGGTAAAAATGCGTAATTTTGCCATCCATACGAAAACAACGAAAATAATCATAAATCAAAACATTAAAGATGAACATTTCATTTGAGAATCCCGACAAGATTAATGGTCGGTTGACCATGACGGTCGAAGAGTCTGATTACAAAGAGGATGTCGAGAAGACATTGAAAGATTATCGTAAGAAGGCCAACATGCCAGGTTTCCGTCCCGGACAGGTTCCTATGGGAATGGTCAAGCGTCAGTACGGGCCCGCCGTCAAGATGGACGTCATCAACAAGCTTGTTGGCAAGAAGGTCTACGATTATATCAAAGAGAACAAAATCCAGATGCTGGGTGAGCCTTTGGCTTCTGAGGAACACGACGCGGTGGATCTTGAGAAAGATGCTCCTTATACCTTTGTGTTTGACATCGCCGTGGCTCCTGAGTTCAAGATCGAGCTCAATGGCAAGAACAAGATAGACTATTACAAGATACAGGTTGACGACAAGCTGATTGACCGGCAGGTAGACGCGTTCGCCGCGCGGATGGGCGAGTACGTCAAGGCGGAGACATTCGAGGGCGATGACATGCTCAAGGGTGACCTGCGCGAACTCGATGAGCAGGGCAACGCCAAGGAAGGGGGCCTGACGGTAGAGGCCGCCGTCTTAATGCCCAGCTACATCAAGGAAGAGGGCGAGAAGAAGAAGTTCGACGGCGCGAAGTTGGGCGACATCATCACCTTCAATCCTCGCAAGGCTTATGCCAGTGACGTGGAATTGGCTTCGTTCCTGAAGGTAGACAAGGAGCAACTGAAGAATTACACCGGCGACTTCAGCTATCAGGTTACTGAAATTAACCGCTATCAGAACCATGCCGTCAACCAAGAATTGTTTGACAACGTGTACGGCAAGGATGCCGTGAAGGACGAGAAGCAGTTCCGCGAGAAGATAGCCGAGGGACTGAAAGCGCAGCTCGAGGGCGACAGCGATTACAAATTCTTGTTGGATACCCGCGCTTACGCCGAGCAGAAGGTTGGAAAACTGGAATATCCTGACGAACTGTTGAAGCGCATCATGCGTAAGAACAATCCCGATAAGGATGAGGCGTTTGTGGAAAAGAATTATGACGAGAGCATCAAGCAGCTCACTTGGCATCTGATTAAAGAGCAGTTGGTGAAAGCGCATGACATCAAGGTGGAAGACCAAGACATCAAGGAAGCTGCGCGTGAAGCAGCCCGCGCCCAGTTCGCTCAGTATGGCATGAGCAATGTTCCCGATGAGTATATCGACAATTACGTCAACGATTTGTTGAAAAAGCAAGAGAGCATGGATGCTTTCGTAGACCGCGCCATCGACTCGAAGCTGACGCAAGCCTTGAAAAAGTCGGTGAAATTGAATGAGAAAGAGATTTCACTTGACGACTTTAATAAAATGCTTGAAGAGAAATAACGTATTTCATAAAAATTTAATGACTATATGCGGTGGTAGTTTATAGAACCAGTCATATATGTTATGGGCGGTTCTATAAATTAGCTTTGTCAGATTGCGAGGCTGTTTTTGTGGTCAATTTGTTTGTGAGTGAAGGAGTATAGCGGGCTATACGACTGAACGAACAAACAAATTGAACCAAAAACGGAGCAAGCCGAATACAATCAAACTTGTTTGAATTGTTGAGGCGCAGCCTGTTTTATATAAAAAGAGACCGCAAGATGACAAAACGTAAACTGTCCAACAAACAAAAAAAACTTTACGGTGGTAATTTATAGAACCGCCCTTATAAGATAAAATATTTTACATGATAGAGTAGAAAGGGATTCAGGTCTCTTTCTACTCTTTTCTGATTAAATGATATTGTTGATTTACCAAGTGATAACCTTGTCAACAATTTCTTGTTGTTCCAAACTACTTCTTCGCAAATAAATGCGTGTTGTTTCAATGCTTTCATGTCCCATGAGGTCGGCAAGTAGAGCAATGTCATTGAATTTCTCCAAGAAATTCTTGGCATAGCGATGGCGGAACGAGTGGGGGTAAACCACCTTCTCGTTCAAGCCATACTTCACGGCATGATTTTTCAACTGTTGTGATATACCTCTTGTGGTGATACGCTCGCCAAAGCGATTGAGAAAGAGATAGCCACTTGTACGATTGACAGTTTGCAACCACTTCTCCGTTTCCATGCGCAGCGTCTTGGGTATGTAGATACGGCGTATCTTGCCACCCTTGGTGTAGATGTCGTAGTAGCCCGCTTGCACATGCTCTATCTTGATTTGCACAAGTTCGCTCACTCTGGCACCAGTCGCAGCCAAAAAGCGCACCACGAAGTACCACTCCAAGTTGTCTTCCCCTTTCAACTTGTTCTTCAAAAAGAGGTAATCGGCGTTGCTGATCACGTTCTCCAAATAAGAACGCTGCTGCACCTTGACCGACTTCAAGTGTAGCTTCGCCTTGCCCACAAACACAAGATACTTGTTCATCGCCTGAATACGCAGGTTCACCGTCTTTGGCTTGTAGGTCTCAATCAAGTAAGTCTTGTAAACCAACAAGTTTCTCTTGTTCAACTCTTTGTGTCGAGAACCAAACTCCTTCACGGCATACAGATAGGCCGAGATGGTGTTCTTTGCCATATTGCCTTGGCTTAGGAACTCTTCAAACTTTTCTAATTCCATTTCTATTCGTTTATTTATTAGTGAAACATAAGTTGTCCTAATAAATAAGCATATTTTGTGTTCTGTGAGTTCCTATTATGAGAAGATACTCGCCACAGGCGAGGTGAAGTGCATTGACGAGGAAGTGCCGTTTGAGATTCCAAAGGGGTGGGAATGGTGCAGAATACGTGACTTGTATGATTTTATAGATTATCGTGGGGCTACACCTCATAAATTATCAAAAGGAATACCATTGATTACAGCAAAAAATGTAAAGCAGGGATATCTTGATTATACGATTAAAGACTTTATTAGTTCGGAAGAATACTCTAATAGATTGTCAAGAGGCGTATCACATAAGGAAGATATCTTATTTACAACTGAAGCACCTCTTGGAAATGTTGCAATTGCTGACCTGGACGTGTATAGTACGGGGCAACGACTTATAACACTACAAGCATATATACCATGTTATACAAATAACGATATGTTTATGTTCTTTATGTTGTCTCCACTCTTTCAAGAATCGGTGATTTCTTATAAAACAGGTACAACTGTAGCAGGTATAAAAGCGAGTAAACTTAAAGAAGTTCTTATTCCGACACCTCCTATTTCTGAGCAATTTAACATTGTAAAAAAAATACGAACCTTATTGCCATTTATAGAAAAGTATAGTAGTAGTCAAGCATTGCTGAACAAATCTAATTCTGAAATAAAAGACAAGTTAGGTAAGTCCATTTTGCAAGAAGCAATTCAAGGAAAACTTGTGCCGCAGATTGCAGGCGAAGGCACAGCCCAAGAATTGCTTCAACAGATAAAAGCGGAGAAGCTGAAACTCGTGAAAAAGGGCAAGCTAAAGAAGTCCGCCCTCAATGATTCCGTTATCTTCCGTGGTGACGATAACAGGTATTATGAGCAAGTAGCTGACTACCCTGTTTGCATTGACGAGTTTTTGCCATTCCAAATACCTGAAACATGGGTTTGGTGCAAGATAAAGGACCTGTTGGACATTCAAACAGGTGCATCTTTCAAAAAAGAACAAGCAAATGCAAATAAAAAAGGCATTAGAATATTGCGTGGTGGAAATATTCTGCCTAATAAGTATACATTCAAAGATGATGATGTATTTGTCGCAAAGGAGTTTGTGAATGAGAATACACTTCTCAAAAGAAATTACATCATTACTCCAGCTGTTACAAGTTTGGAGAATATAGGCAAGATGACAGTTGTGGAAAAGGATTACAATGATGTTAGTGCTGGCGGTTTCGTGTTTATAATAAGACCATATTTACAGGAGTTTACACATTCTTTGTTGATTGCTTTTTTCCTTCAAAGTCCGTTCCTAATAGAGATGATGCGAGGAATAACGAAGAAATCTGGGGCTGCATTTTACAATCTTGGAAAAGAAAGATTAAAAGAGTTGTATATTCCTTTGCCGCCATTAAAAGAGCAGCAACGCATTGTTCAAAAGATAGAGCAATTAACGCAGTTGCTCAAATAGTTTTTCTATTTGGGCAACAATGCGTTGCTGCTCTTTTATTGGTGGCAGAGGAAACGGCATGTCAAGCAAAGTATTTCGTGAGATTCCAGGAATCATACTATTGGCATTTTTTTCAAGAATACTAAGATTACTCTGCAAAAAACACTTAATATATTTCAAATCTATACCAAAAGATGTAATAGCCATAACTTGTCTCGCAATATGAATCTGTCCAATATTATTGAATGCCATAGAGCCAATTGTTCCTTTGCAAGTAAGAAGTAAATCACCTTTATCTGAAATTGTTATAGGTGAATCTGTCCATCTATTAACAAGTAAATCTGAATTAACAAAATTGCTTGCTCCTGTAATATAAGGTATCCCATGATGTAAGTCATTGTATCGTGAGGGTTCTAAATCCCTGCCAGACAACAAAGAAATACCTTGATCAAACCTAATCCATTGCCAACTCTTAGGAATTTCAAAAGGAATTTGCTCAGTTATATCCAAACACTTTTTGCCTACTTGCTCATAATACCTGTTATCGTCACCACGGAAGATAACGGAATCATTGAGGGCGGACTTCTTTAGCTTGCCCTCCTTAACAAGTTTCTCCTTTTCAGCCTTTATCTGTTCAAGCAGTTCTTGCGCTGTTCCTTCTTCGGCAATTTGCGGAACAAGTTTTCCTTGAATTGCTTCTTGTAAAACGGACTTTTTTAACTGTTCCTTTATGGAGTCATTGAGTATGTCCTGTTTTTCTTGAATAACATTGTAATTCTCAATCAAAGGTATGAGCAGGGATAATTTCTCGATTATGCGCTCACCTTCATTGAGTGGAGGCAAAGGACACATTACTTCTAATACGTTAGAAACAGCAAGTCCTGGTTGAGCCGTAGCTGTTGCATATTTGTTTAGGTTTAACGCGGTCAAGAAATAATACATAAACAAAGATGATAAAATCTCATATGTATCTACAACCACAGCATGCTCTGTTGCATAGAACTTTCCTTTTTCAATGTTTACGCAGCCACATAACCCTCCTTGTCTGCCAATAATTGAATAATGCCCATGAGAATTAAAGTTCTCTGTATATCCTCGCAATCCATTTCCACCAACACATCTGTAAGGATGAGAATCTGATTTGTCTGAGAAGATTTTGTTTGCAGAGATATTCTTGCCAGCTTGCATCGAACAAATATGTTTAAGCCTGCACCACTCCCACCCAACAGGAATCTCAAATGGAATCTCATCGTCAATGCACTTCACCTCGCCTGTGGCGAGTATCTTCTCATAATAGGAATTGTCGTCACCACGGTAGATAATGGATGCGTTTTTGTCACGCTTGATTTTCTTCTCCTTGATTAAGCGTTCTTTCTCTTGGCGAATCTTCTCAAGCAATACGCTTGCTGGCTCATCATTTGGATCTTGTGGAACAAGTTTCCCCTGTATCGCCCATTGCAATATGCTGTTCTTTAATTGTTTTCCGTTCATTGCAATTTTCTATCGTTAGAAATCATTGTCCTTATTCTTCTGCTTCAAAAAGAACTGATAAAGTTTCTTGCCTATTTTATCTTTGGCAAATGTCCGCTCATGCTCAATAGGTATGGTAGATAACCTTATCTTAGCCACGCCTTTTTTCAACAACTCAAATTGTTGTGGACTTATCTTGAATTGAGCTGTAGAACTGATTCCTGTCACTGGAAGGACTATATTGCCAGAGACAATACCTGCCGTTTCAGAGCCGCTACCAATCTGAGAACCATAAAGTTTAATAACTTCACCATCGAATGTTTTCAACAACATGGTTGATTCTTTTAGGAAATTCAGTCTGTCTGACTTTGCGGTTGCAATAATGTAATATGCCGTATCTTGCTTTGCAACACTATATTTCATGTTGCATCCCTCGGCAGCCAAAGGCCGATATGTATATCCAACCGTTTGTGCATTTATATTGACACTGAACATAGTCAGTACAATAGACAAAATGATTTGTATTCCAATATTACTTTTCATAATTATGCTATAAAATCGAAATGTCCTTATTTTATTGTTGTTACTCAACTTCGTCCAACAACTTGTCAAGTTGCGCTTGCAGTTCTTCACGCTTTGGCAAATAGAGTTGGTAACGTGCCACAAACAATTGATTGGTTATACCCTCCAAGGCATACTCCATCAGAAGTTCGTCTTTTCTTGCTCCCAAAACTATGCCAATGGGTGGATTATCGTCAGGTTGACATACTTCTGTTTTGAAATAGTTAAGGTAGAGGTTCATCTGTCCGACGTCACCATGCTTTATCTCTGCTCGCTTTAGGTCAATCAACACATAGCATTTCAAGATACAGTGGTAGAACACCAAATCCACCTTGAACTGTCGGCTTCCTATCTGCATGGAGTATTGTCTGCCCACAAATGCAAAACCACGTCCCATTTCCAAAAGGAACTGCTCCATGTGGTCTTTCAGAGCCTTTTCCAAGTCGCCCTCTTTATAGCGTTTCTGTTTGGGAAGTCCTGCAAATTCAAGCACGAAAGGGTCGCGGATGATGTCTTGCGGAGTTTGTACTTGATGCCCCTCGTTAGCCAAAGCAAGAACTCCAGCCTTGTCTGTGCTTAGTGCAAGTCGCTGAAACAGACAACTTTTCATCTGTCTTTTCAGTTCTCTAACCTTCCAACATTCCTTGATGGATTCCTTATAATAGAACTGCATTTCAAGTGCATTATCACACTTCAACAGTTCATAATAATGGCTCCATGTCAATTTGTGGGACAGTGTCCCACATTTTGGGAATGCCAAGTATAACTTACGCATATAGGTAAGGTTTGTTCGGTTAAAACCTTTTCCATTTCTTGCTGTCAAATCCTTTGCAAGGTTTACAAGTAACCTTTTGCCATATTCTGCTCTTTGTTTACCACCCTGTTCAAATTCAACGATATACTTTCCTGTTTGCCAATTGACATCAAGTAATTCCGTATTGACCGCAGTAATGGCTTTTGACTTCGCCTCACCCCATAGCGTGGTTATGTTGTCAATCAAATTCTGATAGGCAGCATCATTTATGTTTGTCAAATTATTTTGTTCCATTGCTATATATCCACACATTCATTATTTAATCATCTGCTTGTACTCTATACGAAAAGTATTGAGGTTCCATTTTCAAGTTTTTCTTTAGTTTGTCTGCCATCTGTTTGTTCATAGTAGGCAAGAATGAGAAATAATTAATTATTGCAGACTGAATACCTTGAATACAGGCTTTATTTCTCACCCAGTTTTGTGGTATGAATGTCTTATTGGCTTGTAAACAATTTTGAGACTCCGATGCGATAGCATTATTTAGGCAATTAACAGAGATTGCTATAATTGTGTCAATAAGGTTGTTAGTCTGCGCAAGTCGCAAGGATTCCGCAGGGGAAGGGACGCTAATTTGATTGTTACACTTGGCAAAAACAGCTGAAATGGCAAACAATAGATGGTATGGAGCATAAGCCTTCATCGTTAGAAGTATTTCATCAAGCCCTAATGGATTTTCTACAATCCACGAATCCATAATTTTATTCATCCAAAAATTCAACGCATAAACATCTTCTGGATGATATTCATTCTTGAACAATGTGGAGAAGTACTTGTCGAAAATCTTAGTCTCACCATATGATAAGTTTGGGCGTTGCATATACCAAGCCATAAGTTCCTTGCCCAAATTAGACAATTCCACCGTATAAGCCTTGTCCTTGTTGGCTGGTACTTGTTCTCCTCTCTTGGTGGCAAAGAATCCATTAGAATATGTTTGCTCATATGCCTTCTTTAATTTCAACACTTGTTTACTATTGCTTCGCAAATCTCTTGCCTTTACTGCACTCTGAGTGTTCGTGTTGATGCTTATGGAATCGGCACGGTCACGTTGTGGGATTTCGTAAAAGCGAAACAATACATAGGCGTCATCACATTTCTTTACATTTTCGCTGCAACTCAAAATGGTATTTAATGACTGGCAACCATTAACGACATTCAATCCGTAGAACTTGAATTGACCATTTTTAAGGTCTTCCATTTTATTACAAATGGCAGTTATACCGTTATGAAAAAAGAAGAAATCTCGACACTTGTTAAGGTCATTGATTGTTCTCTTGATTTTCTTGTTTACAGTATTGTTGATGCCTAAACTTTGTCTTACATTTTTTTGAAATAGGGAACCATCTTTAATGCCAGGAATTTTGATACATTCCTTTAACGGCATAGCAGCCACAAGAACTTTTGTGGAACTAAGTTCGGTCATGAGATATTTACCCTCTTCTAAAGAAATGGTATGGTTAAGTATTGGATTTGTTTGCTCTAATACCCTGTTATAAGCATCCAATAATCCCTGTCTATCAATAACGGCAAACTGAGCATTTATATCAGAGTTATCGTCTTCTGCCAGTTTTATTTGAAATGCCTCAATATCTTTTTCCGCTTCAACAGAAAATGTAGAAGTTGTTATCAATTCAAAACAAAGACAATAAGAATCGTCATTTAATGCCTCTGAAATCTCAGCTATTTTCTTTTTCAGTTTCTCATTCGCATTTTCTTGTAACTTGGCACGATTGTCAAACTGGCTCCAAGAGGAAATAACTTCTCTTACAGTCTCTGCATTAACTGTGTCACCAAGATAATATTTACCTTGAACAATATATATTTTTTGCTCATCTTCATCAATGTAAACAGCATCTATTTGTTTATCATTAGCCCCATCTGTTACAGCATCTTTTGTCTGGCACTGATCCAACAAATGTATATTGCGCATATACCATGCAACAAATCTTTGCCCATCATTAGAAAATTTCTGTTGATAATAATCTTGCGAAATTTCGTTTTTTATAATATCAAGTATATTCTCCATAATTATATTCTCGTTTATAACAATTCGTTAACATTCACATCAATCCCCAAGATATGTTGTATCTCTGCCAAGGTCTTGTCTATCTCATGGTCGAGAGCCTTGCGCTTCTTGAAATAATTGGCAAGCAGTTCGGCTGGAGGTAGGATTTCCTCATCCTCTTTCGGGAACTTACACAAGTCGAAGTTACAATCAGTATCTATCAGCTCCTGTACCGGATAGCAGCGCGCTTTCTCGTCACCGTCGGCGATAATCATCTCCTTGCGGTCGTTCCACCACTCACGGATAGGGTCGCAATGCTCCGATTTCATGGATTTTGTCTTGGAGAAGTGCTTGTAACCTTCTGGCATGTCGAGACGATAGAACCAAGTGTCTTTTGTGGAGAAACCCTCGGGCGCACCGTCTGCGCGGGTGTTGTCGAAGAACAGTATGTTTGTGGCAATGGATGTGTAAGGAGCGAAGATGCTGCCCGGCAAACGGATGATGGTGTGCAGATTGAAATCTCGAAGCAATTTCGTCTTAATGGCAATCTTTGTGTTGTCAGCACCAAAGAGGAAACCGTCTGGCACAATAACCGCCGCGCGCCCATTCTTTTTCAGTCGGTACATGATGAGTACCATAAACAAGTCGGCAGTCTCGCTACTGCGCATGTCAGAGGGAAAGTGCGACTTGACGTCAGACTTCTCGTTGCCACCGTATGGAGGATTCATCAACACCACATCAAACTTGTCTTCGTCTGTGTAGTTGAGTACATCTTTTGTAAGCGAATTGTCATGAAACACCAATGGCGTGTCAATACCATGAAGCAACAGGTTTGTCACGCACAGCATATATGGGAATTGTTTTTTCTCGATACCAAACACAGATTGATTGTACTCCTTACGGTCTTCTGCTGTCTTTACCTTTTTATCCAGTTCGCCCAGCCAACTCGTAATAAATCCACCTGTACCACAAGCGAAGTCAGCCATTTTCTCGCCAATCTGTGGATTGACGATTTCTGCCATAAACTCGGTTAAGGCTCTGGGAGTGTAGAACTCACCAGACGAACCAGCCGACTGCATTTCTTTCAAGATGGTTTCGTATATTTCACCGAAAGCGTGGCTTTCTTCATAGTCGCCAAGGTTTAATCCGTCAATCACATTGAGCACTTGGCGGAGCTGAACGCCATCCTTCATATACTGGTTGGCATCCTCAAAAGTTGTCTTAACAATCGCTTGACGAATTGGAGTGTCTGGCGTTATCTCTAATTTTTTAAGCTTGACAAACAAGGTGTTGTTGACAAACGAAAGCAAATCATCACCCGTCAAGGCATTGCCGCTGCCATCATCATGTGCCCAGTTGCGCCAGCGGCATTCCTCAGGAATGATTGACTTGTAATCGTCATCGTCCAATTCCCAGTCGTTCTCTTTCTCGTCATAGACTTTCAAAAACAGCATCCATGCCATTTGCTCAATACGCTGCGCATCACCGTTGATACCAGCGTCATTGCGCATGATATTGCGTACTCGTTTTACGAAATTTGATAAACTCATCTGTTGTTTCTCTTTGTGCGTCTTTTCTTGTCACGACATCGCTAAAGCGAGCTTGGCTCTGTTCGTTTGACTTATCGACAAGATTCTATTTATGCTATATTATATATGTATTGTTCCAATTCCTTCACGGCATCAAGATAACCTTGCTTGCCACCGAAGAATTTCACGATGTTTGACTTTGAACCTAATTTGCGGAAAGGGTCATTCTCAAGCACGGTAAGACTTTCCAATTCCGAAATACCCTCTTTGATATACTTATCCAATAAGGCTTCAAGCACGCCTCGTGCCTGTTCGCCATACTTACTGAAGATGTCTCGCTTCTTTACCTGCTCGGCGCGCTCATGCCGTGTAAGTGTTTTCTTGCCATAGGCTATATGGCAGATGAAATCGAAATCATCCACATCATCCATATTTTCTGTATGCTTCAACGCCGCAAGGTCAATACCACTTTCTTTGAGCATTTCAGCAATGTCAGATTTTTTCTTGGTTTCTTGCCATTTGGATGTGAACGTGTCAATCGTAGCGTATGTGTCGATGATACTTTTCTTGGTATAGTCTGTTACGCTCTCCGTACGAAGCAACTTGCCATCTGTATCATAGACAGAAACAACCTTGTTGATAATCATCACTTGGCAACCATCCTTGGCAACTATCGGCTTCAGTTGTGGTGCTGGGTCTGGTTCTTTCACGCCTGTAGGCTCATCCTCCTTTGGAGGTAGATACGGCGTAGGTTCTTTTTCTTTGGGCGGATAGTTGGGGTCTATCTCTATCGGTCCGTCCCACTCGGGGTCTGCGAACAATCGTGTCACATTGCGGAAGTCCATAACAGTGAAATATGTCTTTCCCTCCTTTTCACGAAGACGGGTACCACGGCCTATTATCTGTTTGAATTCTGTCATGGAGCCTATTTGCTGATCAAGGACAATCAGTTTTGTCATTTTGCAATCAACGCCAGTAGACAGCAACTTACTTGTCGTCGCTATGACAGGATATTTCTCCGCGACCGAGATAAAGTAATCCAACTTGCTTTTTCCGTATTCGTCACTACCAGTTATACGAACCACATAATCGGGATTCTTCTTGCACATGTCAGCGTTGGCATTCGTCAAAGCCATGCGCATGCGTTCCGCATGAGTCTCATCCGCACAGAACACGATGGTCTTTGCCATGCGGTCTGTACTTTTCAAATAGTTGGTTATTTCTTGCGCCACCTGCCTAATGCGGTCTTCTATTACAATATTATAGTCGTAGTCGCTGTTGTTATAGATACGGTCTTCTATCTCGTTGCCGTGTATGTCCTTTTGTCCTTTTGTTGGTCTCCACTCATCACCGATGTTCGTCGTGATGTTGATTACCTTAAATGGAGCGAGGAAGCCATCTTCTATGCCTTCTTTGAGACTGTAAGTATAGGCAGGCTCACCAAAATAGCCAATGCTCGATTGATACTTCGTTTCTTTCGGGGTAGCAGTCATGCCAATATGAGTAGCTGAGGAGAAGTAATCCAAAATATTTCGCCAGTTGCTGTCATCCTTCGCACTGCCTCTATGACACTCGTCAACGATAACAAGGTCAAAGTAATCGGGGTTTGGAAACAGCTCTTGGTAATTCTTGGCATCGTCCTGCCCAATCAACTGTTGGTAGAGTGCAAAAAACACTTGATACGAACTCAATTCCTCCAAGTGGTTCTTGTCTTTTGAGTAATCTATCTTATGTGTTACCTTTTTCAGTGGATTAAAGTCCTGTTGTATGGATTGGTCAACCAAAATGTTGCGGTCGGCAAGGTATAACACTTTCTTCTTCAATTTGCTATGTAGCAAACGCCATACAATCTGAAAGGCAGTATACGTCTTGCCCGTTCCAGTTGCCATAACGAGGAGCACTCGACTCTGTCCTTTTGCGATGGCGTTGACTGTGCGGTTGATGGCATTGCGCTGATAATATCGTGGAGGAAAAATATTCTGGCCTGTGCAGTAAGGTTGTGCAATGACAGCCAACTCTTGCTCATTAAGTCCATTGCCACCGTTAGCCTCGCTTTTGTATCTTTCGATAAGTTCCTCTTTCGTAGGAAACTCTTCCATGGAAAAAGTGCGTTCCTCGCCTGTCAAAAAATCATGTTCCGCAAAACCTTCGCCATTTGAGCTGTAGGCAAACTTCACATCAAGCATTTGGGCATAGATCTTGGCTTGTTGCAATCCATGCGAAACAGAGTGGTTGGCGTCCTTCGCTTCTACAATGGCAATGGGCGTTGCCTTGTTCGCATAAAGCACATAGTCGGCAAACTTCGGTCTCTCTCGATGCACAAGATTGCCATGAAGGCTGATTTTTCCGTCAGTAAACCTAACCTTCTGTTCCATAAATATGCTATCCTTTGACCACCCCTTGCTTGTGATAGCTTCACTGATGTAACGGTACTTGACATCCTCTTCTGTTAATTCTTTGCTTATGCCCATATTCAAATAATATTTTATTATCAGAAGTTATACTACATAATTTATATAGATTGGGAATTATGTGTTCATTTCATTCTCTTGTTCTCTTCGGAAATTAAATCCTTGAGGTCAACTTCAAAATCGTTAAGATTTTCAAGATGTTTCTCTAACTCGGGTTAATATTTATTTCGATCAGAGCAATTGACAGCGCAAATACTCTTACCTAATTGTTTTGTCAGCTAATTTTGTGAGATACCCTTGCTATCCAAGATTTCTTTCATCTTGTTTAGTTTCATTATTCACCAAATTTACAGCAAATATACATTAAATTTTGCGATAATCTATTTAAATTGTAGCATTTTATGAAATCCTCTATTAAAATTCTTGTGGCTTCGTATAATCACGGCTCTTTCATTTAAGAAAAGGTTGTTCATTGTGCAAAACAATCTTTGTTCTTTTGTTGTAGTGTTTTTTTAATAAAAAAACTTCTTGCAACAAGAGGTTATCGACTTTTTTTTATTAACTTTGTATAACCGAGGTTTCTAAAAGTGTCGATAACCTCTTTTATATTATAATGAGAAAAGATAAGAACAAAATGAATGACTTTAGGAAATACGCCACCCAGCACTTGGGAATGAATGGCATGGTGCTCGACGACGTCATCAAGCGTCAAGCGCAATACCTCAACCCGTATATCTTGGAGGAACGCCAGCTGAACGTGACGCAGCTGGACGTGTTCTCGCGCCTGATGATGGATCGCATCATCTTCTTAGGCACGGAGATTGACGACTATACGGCCAACACCTTGCAAGCGCAACTGTTGTATCTCGACAGCGCAGACAGCGGCAAGGACATCTCTATCTACATCAACAGTCCTGGCGGAAGCGTCACGGCGGGGTTGGGTATCTATGATACCATGCAGTTCATCTCGTCCGATGTGGCGACCATCTGTACAGGTATGGCGGCTTCGATGGCGGCCGTGCTGCTGGTGGCGGGACAGGAAGGAAAGCGCAGCGCCTTGACGCACAGCCGGGTGATGATTCACCAGCCGCTGGGAGGCGTGCAGGGACAGGCTTCCGACATAGAGATTGAAGCCCGGGAGATATTGAAGTACAAGAAAGAACTGTTCACCATCATCGCCAATCACTCGCACACGCCGTACGAGAAAGTGTACAGCGACTCTGACCGGAACTACTGGATGGACGCTGAGCAGGCGAGGGAGTACGGAATGATTGACACGGTGTTGGTCAAGAAACAACAAAGAGGAAAAGATGCCGACGATAAAGAAAAAGTGTAGTTTTTGCGGAAGAAACGAACAGGAGGTGCGGCTGCTCATCACGGGAGCCGAAGGATATATCTGCGAGGATTGCGTCCGGCAGGCCTACCAGATAGCCGTGGCCTCAGGAGCTTTGGACGCGGAGGTGGAACAGCATGCGGCCGATCAGCCCTTCAAGCTCAAGAAAGTTCCCAAGCCACAAGACATCAAGGCTTATCTCGATGAGTACATCATCGGGCAGGATGACGCCAAGCGTTATCTGTCAGTGGCGGTGTACAACCATTACAAGCGGTTGCAGCAGACCAAGAACGACGACGGCGTGGAGATTGAGAAGAGCAACATCATCATGGTGGGCTCTACGGGTACGGGCAAGACGCTGCTTGCCAAGACCATCGCCCGACTGCTCGACGTGCCTTTCACCATCGTCGATGCGACGGTGTTTACCGAGGCGGGATATGTGGGTGAGGACGTGGAGAGCATCTTGTCGCGACTGTTGCAGGTGGCCGATTACGACGTGCCGGCAGCCGAGCGGGGCATCGTGTTCATTGACGAGATTGACAAGATAGCCCGCAAGAGTGACAACCCGTCCATCACACGCGACGTGAGCGGCGAAGGCGTGCAGCAGGGACTTCTAAAGCTGCTCGAGGGAACCATGGTGAACGTGCCGCCAAAAGGCGGTCGCAAGCATCCCGACCAAGACTACATCCACGTGGACACCAAGAACATCCTGTTTATCTGCGGCGGCGCCTTCGATGGCATCGAGCGCAAGATAGCGCAGCGGCTCAACACGCATGTGGTGGGGTATAACTCGGTGCAGAACGTGCGGCACATCGACAAGGGCGACTTGATGAAATATATCTTGCCGCAAGACTTGAAGTCGTTCGGGCTGATTCCCGAAATCATCGGCCGTCTTCCGGTGCTCACTTATCTGAATCCTTTGGACAGAGAGGCTTTGCGCAAGATCTTGGTGGAGCCCAAAAACTCGATCGTCAAGCAATACGTCAAGCTGTTTGAGATGGACGGAATCAAGCTGACGTTCAACGACGACGCACTCGATTACATCGTCGACAAGGCGGTTGAGTATAAGTTAGGCGCGCGTGGCTTGCGCTCCATCGTGGAGTCGGTGATGATGGATGCCATGTTCGAGATTCCATCCAAACGCGTCAAGAGCTTCCAAGTGACGCTCAAATACGCCCGAGAGCAGCTCGGCAAGGCTCATCTGCAGAAGTTGGAGTCGGCTTGAACGCCGGCACCGTGAAACGCTATGGCGACAATCTAAAACCGGACTGTTCGGTGGGAAGGCTGCGGCTTCCGCCGAACGCGCCGGCACTAATGAAACATTATGGCAGAGAAAGTTAATCTTACAGAGAAGTTAAAACTTTATTTCGGCTTTGACACTTTCAAAGGCGAACAAGAAGCCATCATCAAACACCTTCTGGCTGGCAACAGCGCGTTCGTGCTCATGCCCACCGGAGGGGGCAAGAGCTTGTGCTATCAGCTGCCGTCCCTCATCATGGAGGGAACGGCCATCGTGGTGTCTCCGCTCATCGCCTTGATGAAAAATCAGGTGGACGTCATCAACGGCATCAGCGAAGATGAGGGCGTGGCCCATTTCCTCAACTCGTCTTTGAACAAGGCCGCCATCCAACAAGTCATGGACGACGTCCGATCAGGGCGCACCAAGTTGTTGTACGTGGCGCCCGAATCGCTGAACAAGGAGGAGAACATAGAGTTCTTGAAGACCGTCAAAATATCTTTTTACGCCATCGACGAGGCTCACTGCATTTCTGAGTGGGGGCACGATTTCCGGCCGGAGTACAGAAACATCCGTCCCACCATCAACAAGATAGGCGACGCGCCCGTGATTGCCTTGACGGCAACCGCCACCGACAAGGTGCGCACAGACATCAAGCGCAGCTTGGGAATCGCGGACGCACGCGAGTTCAAAAGCTCGTTTAATCGCCCGAACCTTTATTACGAGATACGGCAAAAGTCGTCGGATATAGACAAACAGATCATCATGTTCATCCGTCAGCACCAGGGCAAGAGCGGCATCATTTACTGTCTGTCGCGCAAAAAGGTGGAGGAGCTGTCGGCGGTGTTGAAGGCGAACAACATCAAGGCGGCGCCTTATCATGCGGGACTGGACAGCGCCACCCGCTCGCAAACGCAAGACGACTTCCTGATGGAGCGCATCGACGTCATCGTGGCAACCATCGCCTTCGGCATGGGTATCGACAAGCCCGACGTGCGCTTCGTCATCCACTACGACATTCCGAAGAGCCTGGAGGGATATTATCAGGAGACGGGACGCGCCGGCCGGGATGGCGGCGAGGGCATCTGCGTGGCTTTCTACGCGCGGAAAGACCTCAGGAAGCTGGAGAAGTTCATGGAGGGAAAGCCCGTGGCAGAGCAGGACATCGGCCGCCAGCTGCTGCAAGAAACGGCGGCGTACGCCGAGTCTTCCGTGTGCCGGCGCAAAATGCTGCTGCACTATTTCGGGGAAAATTATCCGCAGGACAACTGCCACAACTGCGACAACTGCCTGCATCCCAAAGAGCGGCGCGAGGGCAAGGACGCTCTGCTCGTCGTTCTCAAGGCCATCGTGGCGCTCAAGGAAGAATTCCGACAGGATTATGTCGTGGATTTCGTCATGGGCAAACCCACGGACGACATCACCTCGCACAAGCACGATGAGCTGGAAGAGTTCGGAGCAGGCGAGGATGTGGATTCCAAAATGTGGAACCCCGTCATCCGGCAAGGACTCATAGCGGGATACATCGAAAAAGAAGTTGAGAACTACGGAGTGCTCAAGGTGACGGCGGCCGGCAGGAAATTCATCAAGAAGCCGGTGTCGTTCATGGTCGCGCTGGATACCGTGTTCAGCGATTACGATGAGGCTGAGCCGCCAGAGGGAGGAACGGGCGTGTTAGACCCGGAACTCTTCAGCATGCTGAAAAACCTGCGAAAGCAAATGTCGGCCAAGCTGAACCTGCCGAAATACGTCATCTTCCAGGATGCCTCGCTGGAGCAGATGGCCACCGATTATCCCATCACCTTGGAAGAACTGCAACAGATTCAGGGTGTGGGAGCCGGCAAGGCCAAGCGGTACGGACCGAAATTCATCGAACTCATCAAGGCGCATTGCGAAGAGAAGCACATCGAACGACCCGAAGAGATGCGCGTGCGGACGGTGGCCAAGAAGAGCGTGCTCAAGATAAAAATCATACAGAGCATCGACCTGCAGGTGGCACTCGATGACATCGCCAATGCCTTGGGGCTCGACTTCGACGAACTGCTCGATGAGCTGGAAGCCATCGTGTACAGCGGAACCAAAATCAACATCGACTATTTCCTGGAAGACGTGATGGACGAAGACCGCGTGGACGAAATCTACGACTACTTCCTGGACAGCGAGTCGGATGGCCTGAAGCTGGCCATGGATGAGCTGGGCGGCCAATACACCAAGGAGGAGTTGCGCCTGGTGCGCCTGAAATTCATCTCGGAATTGGCCAACTAACGCCCGCTCCGTCTCCCTGAACGCACTCCGCGTCGTTTGTGAGTGACCCAGGCGTCACCCTTCGCTCAAAGTGGAAATGCGAAGCGCGGCATGGGAGAAATGAGGAAAATAATGATGGAGGGGCGGTATTCTCGCTTTCCCTGAAACGAAAGGGATGGTGAGCATGCCGCCCCTTCGTCGTTGATGACAGCGCATCGTCGACGCTTTTCTCCCCTCGCGCGTCCGCAACGTTCGGTTGCGCTATTTCGAGTCGCTTTTTTCATCGAATCATGGTTGAATTGAAAGGCGTTGAGTTTGAGCGCTTAACAACATGCCTTTGGCAATCAAACGCAATGGGCTTGAGTGGCAAACTCCATGCTTTTTCCGCAGACACGGAAACGTCACGGCTCTTTCATTTAACAATAGCCTTTGCTGCCATAAATTATTCATCCTTTGGTTACTTCACTCTTAAATTTACCGATTAAATGGATATAACATATTGCGTACCAATAAAAAAGCAGCATGACATCTCATCATTAAACAACGAAAAACACAAAAGAATCTAAA